>JAGGDU010000001.1 GCA_018457135.1 Trichodesmium erythraeum GBRTRLIN201
CCAAAACTTTTTCAGTATGAAATTTTGCCGCAACCTACTTAGGATTGCTATATTTATTGATGTAATTTTATTTTTAACTAACTTCTGTTATTTCTCTAGTCCTAGTTGACTACCTTTTAAAAATAGTATTATTTTCTAGAAATAGTATAAAAACTACATGATGAGGGCAAAATGAGAAAACACTCATTGAGGAAACTACTGAGTTTTACTGTCGCGAAAATATGAGGGCAAAATGAGAAAACACTCATTGAGGAAACTACTGAGTTTTACTGTCGCGAAAAATCGTCGCGCTACTCACATATACGGAGATACCAAAGCATTCCATCAGACTTTTAATTCATTATCTCAAATTTAGAAATTTACCTGTTGCTATCTAATTCATCTTTGAATTTCGCCCTCTAAATTGAAATTGCTGACAACGACCAAAAACTAAGCAAAAACCAGCTAGCAGGAAAGGTGGAATCTAGTAGTACGAATGGCGAAACCTTAAACTTATATCTAGTATTAGGTCGCCCTATAAGGATCACAACCCTCATGTACAGTGAGTGAAGGAGAGATCAGAGGCGGAATATTACCCGTCGAGTTTATGAAGAGTATAAATATGTTTGGGTAAGAATCAGAAATACTGAGTCAGGAGGCACTGGAATTATGGAAAAGATAGGAGTAACGGAATTTTAGTGAAAAAATAGTCAAAAAAGGAGTAAAGTATATACATAGTAAGTATTTTATGTTAATTACTACAGCGACGAAAGTACAATTAAAGAGACAACTCCAGTGGCTATACTATACCAACTTGTTTCCATAGATATTATGATCCCTTTAATGATGTTTTTAAGGTCTCGCCGAGTAACAAACTGGTTGAAAGCTATATGTGGAGATGGATTGAATTTCGGGGCATGAGCAAAAATTACTCATCATAAGTCCTGTATGATTTAAGATTATAATATAATTCCAAGGTGTTCAGTAAGTTAGTGAAACCTCTAAATTACTCAACTTTCTTTATTGTTTTTATTAGAAGAACTTGAATCACTGTAAATATAGTAATATAATAGATTAGTAAGAATTAAGCAAAAAAAATGAAATGACTAAAACCGTTATCAGTTAAGCTTTAAGCTTGCTGTCAAGTATTAAAATTCTGAAAACCTAGAGTAGGCTTTTGAGAATTTCAAGTTTTCTATGGCCAAACAATCCTGATTGTATTAGGGTTTTTTGATTCTTACTTATTTACTTAAACCTATGCTATCATATAGGATTTTATTAACTGCAGGGAGCCAACATTATGGATGAAAATTATCTATCTTGGGAAAATAAAGTCAAATCTTTCTTTGACTGTGATGCACTAAATTTTCAGATTACAAATCGTTTCGGAGAGCAGATTAAATACATTAACTTAGATAATGCTGCCACAACAACACCTTTAGCAGGAGTGAAACAATATGTTGACCATATGTTAAATGCTTATGGCAGTGTACACCGGGGAGCTGGCCAAAAATCCCAGATTTCAACTCAGAAGTACGATCAGAGTCGGGATATTATTCGTAAATTTGTAGGGGCTTCTCCAGAGAATTACGTAATTTTTGCTCAAAATACTACAGGAGCAATTAATCAAGCAGCATCACTTTGGGCAAAACGACCAGGAAAAATTCTAGTCTCTGATATTGAACATTCTTCAAATCTATTGCCTTGGCTGACATGCAATAATGTAACTCAATACCGCACTGCTCCAGATGGAACTATTAACCTGGCAGAAATTGAGAAAATTCTCAAGGAAAACAAAGAAAAACCTGCGGAAAAAAGAATTAAATTAGTTACAATTACAGGAGCTTCTACTATTACAGGATATAAACCACCGATTTATGAAATTGCCAAGTTAGCCCACAATTACGGAGCGAAAATTTTCGCTGATCTGTGTCAGCTTATTCAGCATGAGTGTGTTGAAATGCTTCCCGATGCTGACCCATGTCATTTGGACTTTGTAGCCTTCTCTGGACACAAAATGTATGCACCTTATGGTACAGGGGTTTTAATTGGGCCAAAAGAGTTTTTTGATCGTGATTTTCCTTATCAAATAGGTGGTGGAAATTTACCCTATATTACTAAAAAACTAGAAATTAAGAGATTTTATACTGAGCGGGCGCATGACCCTGGAACTCCAAATGCTATGGGAGCAATTGCTATTGCACAAGCTATTGAAGTTCTTGAGAAGATAGGAAGAGAAAAAATTGCTGAGTATGAACATTTTCTGGTGGATTATACATTTCAAAAACTACAAAATATTCCAGGTGTTATACTTTATATATCGGGAAGTTCCCTAGCTCATGTAATTCCTTTCGACTTGGAAGGTTTTGATGGATACTTAGTTGCAGAAATTCTAGCTCAAGAATATGGCATTGGTCTACGTTCAGGGGCTTTCTGCACATACGAATATATCCGAAAATTAAAAAATATTTCCGACCAAAAAGATCAAGAAATAGCTCAAGAAGTTGAAAGGGGAATTACATGCAATATTCCTACTATCATCCGCGCTAGCTTTGCAGTCTATAATACTCTGGCAGACTGCAATAGCTTTGTTGAAGCTATTTCTCAAATTACTGCCAATGGATTTAAGCACTATCTGTCTGACTACGAAAAAAATGAGATAACAGGTGTTTGGAAACTCAAAGAAAATACTCCTATCTCAATTGCTAGAAAACAGATAAATAGAGGCCAAACACTTTTAGGAACATGCATAGAGTAAATTAAAATACATTGTGAGTTATGGGAAAGTTTGATAAGCTAAAAACAACTTTAACCAAATTTATATAAATAATTTGTGCTACTTAGCTCTTGAACTTTTTCTCTTTTAAGGTTTGAAATACTTTTTGAAGTCGGTGTTTTTTTGACTTAACCCTAAGTGATTTTTCAACTATCAAGGATAACTTTACTAAATATGTTTATTCAAAAAATACTCACAAAATCTAAACCTTTTGGTGCTCTATTGTCATAGAGTTGTTTGGTTTTGGAAAAATCAAAGTTATTAAAAGC
The DNA here is from genome assembly GCA_018457135.1 of Trichodesmium erythraeum GBRTRLIN201. Lineage (GTDB taxonomy): Bacteria > Cyanobacteriota > Cyanobacteriia > Cyanobacteriales > Microcoleaceae > Trichodesmium > Trichodesmium erythraeum. Next base: position 3,025 of record JAGGDU010000001.1, read on the forward strand.
TTACTATATATAATATATAAGTTTTTGATAACTTTAAGGATAAAAAGCACCTTTCAACCCGGATTTGTTTTGGGTTTTAGCTATTGTTTTGTCTTAATTATAAACAACTTTAATAATGACCTATTGTAGTTATTTTATTAAGGGAAGCGACACAGCAATGTATTATGCTACGCTTACTTTGGCGTTTTCTATACCTATCTACTATTACGGGAGCATGACAACCAAAAATCTAAAATATTAATTAAAAAAAAATTATGAGCCTATCCAAAGATGTGACAAAGTCTATTTCTGAGCTTGATATTCCCTTAGACCGAGATGTGTTTTTACGAACTTTAATTCGAAAACTATCAGGAACATTAGAGAAAATTGTCGGTTTGGAAGAAGCATCAGGTTTTATTAGTATTGTTGGTCAAACTATAGGAGATGAACTTAACTCCGATTACAAAGAAGCACTGAAAGTATCTCAGTTGTCTAGACAAGAAGTGGCTCAAGTGTTAGTTGATTTAAAAAGAAGAATTAAGGGAGAGTTTTACATAATTGAGGAAAATGATGAAAAGATTGTTTTTGGGAACCACAATTGTCCATTTTCTGAACAGGTAATTGGTCGTCCCTCTGTATGTATGATGACCTCCAATGTTTTTGGCTCAATTGTGGCTGATAACTTGGGGTATGGAAAAGTTGAACTGCAACAAACAATTGCAGAGGGTGCTTCTGGCTGTCGGGTAGTGGTTTATTTAGAACTAACAGAAGATGCAGAAGAAGCTGAGGGGAGAGAGTATTTCAAATCCTAATGTAATTTTAAGGTGTTAAAAATGACTCCGGAACAGTTTATCGAATTAGCGAGGGTCTTGCCTGAACCCTCTTTATTCCTTACTCAAAAAGGGGAAATATTGGCCATGAATAAGTTAGCGTCTTCAATCTTTGGCTATCGGAGTAAAGACTTACAAGGGCAACAAATATATGATTTTGTCAAAGAATCTGAAAATATTGTTACTGAATATTTACAAGCTTGTTCCAGGAATCGGAAAATGGTTATAGGTTCTTTAACAATTTGCACCGCTGATGGAGCAAACGTTGTTTGTCGTTCTCGAGGGGCAGTTGTTGAACCAGCTTCTTCTGGGTTACCAGCTAAAATTTTTTTACGTTTAGAAAAAAATAATAATGCCAATAATAACTTTATTATACTCAATCAAAAAATTGAACAATTAAAGTCAGAAATTGGGCATCGTCGCAAAGCCGAACATCAGTTGAAGGACACTTTGAATAAGCTACAAAAAACTCAAATTCAATTGATACACCAAGAAAAACTTTCTGCTTTAGGTCAAATGGCGGCTGGTATTGCCCATGAAATCAATAACCCAGTAAGCTTTATTCATGGAAATATTTTACCCGCTAAAGAATATGCTGAAGATTTGTTAAGATTAATTCGATTATATCAGAAACACTATCCTAACCCAGTACCAGAAATTCAAGAAGAAATTGATGAAATTGATTTAGATTTCCTCGTAGAAGACTTGACAAAATTGCTGAAATCAATGAGTTTTGGAACAACAAGAATCTGTGAAATTGTCAAGTCCATGCGAACCTTTACCCGTTTAGATGAAGCTGAAATTAAACAAGTGAATATTCACGATGGTATAGATAGTACATTAATGATTCTTCAACATCGTTTGAAAGAGATGTCTAATTTACCACAAATTCAAGTTTTGAAAAACTATGAGGAAATACCTCAAATAGAATGCTATTCGGGACAACTTAACCAAGTTTTTATGAATATTTTCAGCAACTCTATTGATGCATTACAAGAATGTTATGAGCAAAAAAGTATTCAAGAGATTAATGAAAATCCACCTCAAATTAGAATTCAAACAGCAGTGTTAAATCATGATTGGGTTACTATCCGAATTGCGGATAATGGCACAGGAATAAATGAAGAAGTCAAGTTAAAACTGTTTGATCCTTTTTTTACCACTAAAGATATTGGCAAAGGAACAGGATTAGGTTTATCAATTAGTTATGGAATTATTGTAGAAAAACATGGTGGCAATATATTCTGTAATTCAGAAGTGGGGAAAGGGACAGAATTTGTTATTCAAATCCCCATCCAACTATCAATGATTCAAGCTGCATAGTACCAATTTACAATTCACATTAAGAGTAGGTACACAAATTTAATTACATATTTTGTCAAGCTGAATTTATTATACTGCATGTTTTACATACATAAAATTAGGTAATGCCTGCAATGAGCGTTTAAATGCTAATGACATCCAAAATATTAAATATTATTACTATGGTTTAACCTTCTGAGGTTACCCTTAAAATCTTTTCCCTAATTGTATAATTATAATGCCTAATTTTATTGTTATGTTTTGGACAAAAAATATCAACTAATAGTTCATCTATGTAGTGCTTATGCAAAATTAATTCCTGATCTTATTAATAGTAATTAATAACTTTTCACTAACAATCACTCTCTAGCAGCAAGCTTCCCATCATAAATCTATATTAGCTGATTCCGGAGTGCTAGTCAGGGAAAAGATAATAGATAAAAAAAAGATGAGATATAAGTATTCATTGGAACGAGAAAGATTGGGGGTATTATATCAAGTCTCATTAATTAGCTATAAGAGATAATAAAAATATTTTAATCACATCAATTGCTCCCAATTCCTAATCTCTTAATTGTTATTCTATTTCCTCAGTTATTACTCAAGTTTTTCCGTTACTAGTTTTGAGGGTTAATAATTGACTTAACTCTCGTATTCAATCTTGACATAACTATAGCAATCCCATATTGGTCGCAACAGATATAATAGTAAGAATAACAGA
>JAGGDU010000002.1:0-22127 GCA_018457135.1 Trichodesmium erythraeum GBRTRLIN201
ATGATTTTATTCTTGAAGCATTATGTGTAGTCGGACTTTAGGAAATTGGTATTAATAAAAATTGATATTATCAAAAATTATTATCATTTATTCAACTAGAAGTTGAAATTATTAAAAACAACTAGACAAAAAACTATAAAAAAAGAGAAAAAGCCTTTTTTAAGAGGGTAGAAAGGTTGATTACTAAAAAAGTAAAAAAAAGTAATTGCGATTTCAGTTGTGGAAGTTTTAGAAAGGTTAGCCATTACTTTTTTTATGACTAAATCCTTTTTTGCCGCCGGTCAAATTTACCTTCAATATGGTGACGTAATCTTTCATCGCTCCTGAGCTTGTTTTTCTGTTCTTTATCAATATTTTTGGGTGCTATTCCCTAATGAACCACTGATTCTAATACCTTTGTCTTTATATAATTTTCGGTTTTCTCATGTTAGCTAAATTTGGTCTGCATTAACTAACTCTGGGTCATAACCTATGTAGTTTTTCCACTCTTCAACATCAGCCTTTAAATCTCAAGATTCGTTATAGTTATTCCAACTTATTCTATGTAAAAATATATATCCATCCATAGAACTTGCAGATACTTTGGCTCCAAATTATGTATCTTTTCCACTTTTTACTGTTACTATTTAATGTACATTAGTTTGATTTAAACTTACTATTATCTCATCTATTTGTTGTTCTTTGTTCTCTTACATCAATTTTTGTTGACGCTAAATTTCACAGAAATCCAACAATGTTTTATATTGTCTAATACTCAAACTTTTATGACAGACACCATTCTCAATTAATAGCCTTTTGGGTACTTAAGTTTTTACTTAAATATTTCAGTTTTTTTTGATGGTTTTCCCGATAGTCCTAGAAGTTCGTGGTCTTTTTTTGCCTACCTTTAGATATTTTTTTCTTGCTGTTTAACGGTGAGTAATGGGTTTTTGGTAAAACTGGCTTTTAATAGCCTTTTAAGAGAATATCTTAGATGATTTCGGTTTCAATTATGCCATGATTTAATAGATTTAAGTCCGTCGGATAGCTGGGAGTGCAGGTGGCATATTAAATTAATTTACCTTAATTTTTACACTCCTTTATCTCTTCTAATAAGGTTCTTTTTTTTTCTTCATATTACTTATTTTTCACCATATATGAATTAATTTTATTGATTAAATCTGCGCCTATTATTTTTCTAAAATAAACCAAAATTAAAGCATAAAAAGTCTCTTATTTTCTATATAATTTAAGATAAATAAACTATTGTAAACAGGGGTTTTCCTTAATTTATTATACTTTTTTACTATCCCTTATATCTAGTTTTTATTTAATAATTAACGCCCCTAACTCTATTCTAAAATTTAATCTAGGTGCTCCTAGGCATGGTATAGAAAAAGATTGCATATACATTTTCATATTTTTCCCAAGGAATTAAACTAGCCATTACTACCCAAGGATTTTCTGGGGATAATTAGGCATTGAACGGCAGTTAAAAATATTCTGCTGGAGTGTCATGTTAGCCTACTTTTCTGTACATTTTTTGTACATTATATATACCTGGTTATTAGTCTATTTTAGCTGAAAATTGGATACTATTTCTGATTAAAAATATCTAAAATTATTATTGTGTAATTTTTTGAGATTTATTCAGCAAACCCTAATTACTTTAACTAGACAGTAATATACAATTTGGTAGCATTGGTATAATTAGATAGTTAGTTAAACTCATCACTCAAAACTAAAAACTCACAAGTCAGGAGGAAAAAAAACTTAGTAATATTTGAAGGCTGGGCTGAATATGAAATATTTTTTCACACCAAATTAAGCGGATTTGATAGGATTTTATAAAATCATTTTACATATTACATATATAGTTTATTTGAAAAATATTTGTAATATTATTCTTACAATTAGTAAAACATAGTTGTTTTCATAAATTCATAAATAGTTAACAGGATATTTGATATGAATATTAATTTTTAATTGGGAAAAAAATTACTACTTGTCAAATAAATAAGAAGAAAGAGATAGTAATTAGCTCGTAGGCTGTCACAATTAAAAAAACTATAAATTTAAATTAACTCCGAAACTGGTATTATTTTGTTCCGCAATTCTCTAAAAAGCCAAACCAAAAATTAGCAATATAGGTGGAAAGTATAAAAATAAGATTGTTATAGTCGTGATAATGACTGTTGTGATCTACTTAAATTATTTGATGGTAGGTTTCGTTACTTAATTGCGTAAATAACTAAATGTTATTCCTTCTGTAATTGTGTTATTCACAGCAATAATTTTACTTTCAACTTACTTTCGGACTAATTCTATATTTATATGGTTAACTATAATGTTTATATTCTATTCATTAGTACAATAAATTGCTAAATAAAGATGTCTCAAGAAAAAAAATATTGGCAAATCCTGAGTTCCAATCATCCACCTTATTCATTTATTGAATCTTTCAAAAGCTATGTACCAGAATTATCGGGAAAATATCTAGCACAATTATTATGGCAACGTGGAATTAAAAATCCTGAAGATATAGCATCATTTTTAGATCCGAAACAATATAAACCAGCTAGTTTTTCAGCATTTGGCTCAGAAATTAATAATGCCGTAGCAAGAATTATTTCTGCTAGAAATAATCAAGAAAAAGTTGCTATCTGGGGAGATTTTGATGCAGATGGGATTACGTCAACATCTGTACTATGGGATGGATTAGGAGAATTTTTAGATAAAATAGACCAACTAACTTATTATATTCCTAATAGGTTTACAGAATCTCATGGTTTGAATTTTTCTGGAATAGAAAGGTTAGCTAAAAAAAATTATAGTTTGATAATTACCTGCGATACAGGTAGTACAAATATTGCCGAAATAGAATATGCAAATAGTTTAGGTATAGATATAATTGTTACTGATCATCATACTATTCCCACAAAACGCCCACCGTTATTTGCTATTATTAATCCTCGCTATTTTTCTCAAGATCATCCCCTATATAATTTATCTGGAGTTGGAGTAGCTTATAAGCTTATAGAGGCACTTTATTTAACTCATCCGGAAATACCTCAACTTCCCCTAACAGAATTATTAGATTTAGTAGCTATTGGTTTAATTGCAGATCTAGTTGAACTAAGAGATGACTGTCGTTATTTAGCACAAATAGGTATTGAAAAATTAAGGACACAATTACACAAAACTACCAGGCCAGGAGTTGCTAAACTTTTAGAATTGTGCCAAAAAACAGGCGATCGCCCTACAGATATTTCTTTTGGTATTGGCCCTCGAATTAATGCTGTAAGTAGAATTATGGGAGAGGCCAGTTTTTGTGTGGAACTATTGACAAGTCGTAACCCTCAACATTGTCAAAAACTAGCGTTACAAACAGAGTTGGCTAACTCTAGGCGCAAGTCTCTAGAAAAAGAAGTAGCTAAAGATATTGCCCAAAAATTGACAAAACTAGACCTTTCTACGACTCATGTCATAGTTCTGAGTGATCCTCAATGGCCTGTTGGTGTGCTAGGATTAGTGGCAGGCCAAATAGCTCAAAAGTATGGTCGTCCTACTATTTTATTTAGTGAGGAAACTGAAGTTACTAAAACTTCTGAAAAAAAATTATTAGCTCGCGGTTCTGCCCGTTCTGTTGGTAATATAAATCTTTATGAGTTGGTGAAAAATCAAGCACATTTGTTACATAATTTTGGCGGTCATCCTTTTGCTGCTGGTCTGAGTTTACCAGTAGAAAATATTTCAATATTTACAGATGCTATTAATCAGTTATTGGGAGAAATATTAGGGGTCACTTTTAACCAAACCTCAGTAATAGAAGTAGATTTAATTATCACTGTATCTGAGTTAGGTAGAGATTTATTTCAAGAACTAAAGCTTTTGGAACCCTGTGGTATGGGAAACCCGGTGCCTAAACTTTTAATTCAAAATTGTTGGTTTACTGATATTTGGCATCAGAACCAAACAGACATGGAGGGAAATAAAGTCAGATATATTAAAACAAATTTTGAAATTTGCGATAAGTCTATAGATAAAGGGTTTCCTGGTATTTGGTGGGGTCATTATAAGGAAGAAATTCCTGAAGAAATATGTGATGCTGTTCTAGAATTAGATTTCAATGCTAAAAAAAAATGTTATGAAGCTCGACTTATTGCTGTACAACCCAATTCCCAAGATAGTCAAGTCGTAGCATCGAACACCGTAAATTGGATATTAGACTGGCGCAATAATAGTCAACCTCTTTTTGAAAATAAAAACTCAAAGTTCCTAAATAAAAATTATAGTGACACGAATGAATCTAAGTTATCCCTTCGCGAAAATGAAAAAGACTTAATTGTTCTTACCCAATGTCCCACAAACTGGAATGATTTACGCATCTGGTTCCGACGAGCAATAAATCAACAAAAAAAACTAGCGATCGCTTACTCCCAACCTTTTATTACCCACCCTCTACAAATCTGGCAACAACTTCTGGGAATTGCCAAATATCTTAGCCGTACAGGTCAACCTGTAACTCCTGATCAATTGGTAAAAAAGTTAAGTATTAGTGATACTACTCTTAAATTAGGTTTAATAGCATTACAATATTTTGGATTTAATGTCAAGTATAAAGATAAATATTTTTACATTATTCAGAGTCAAAGCCAAAATCAAAAATTAGAAACTTTATCCCAAACAGTCCAAAAGTTCCTCGCAGCAGTATCAGAAGAACAATTTAGGGAAAAATACTTTTGTGAAGTGCCCCTAAAAATAATAGAAGCGATCGCAATTCAAACAATTTTAGAAGATGCTAATAGTTCTATTCCCTTCTAGTTGCTCTACAATAATTAAAGTTGTGACACAAAATCGCTACTAATTATGCTCATTTGTCCCCAATGTGAGTTGGAAAATCCTGATAATCATAGATATTGTCAAAAATGTGGTGTATCCTTAACCCACAAAAATTGTCATCAATGTGGATCGCAAGTCTCCTTGAAAGCTCTACAATGTCACAACTGTGGAGTCTATACAGGTCAAGTATGGAAGGCCATTATTTACTATCAAAAAGAAGTAGCCACTCCTAGTATACCAGAGATTAGTGTTAATAATCTCAGCCAACAAGAATTCATGACAGGAGAAAAGCCCCTAGATAATGATTCTTTAGAATCAGCAACTAAAATTATTGGAGAAGAATCTGAAAAAATTTTAGAATCCTCTCATAATTTGGACGAAAAAATTAAAATAGAAGATGATTATCAATCTAATAATACTTTTGGTACATCAGCTTCAGATATAGAAGTAGAAGAAACTCAACCGAAAGCAATAGGAAACTCAGATAATTCAGAATTAACAACTACAGATATACTTAATCTAGTGTGTGAAACAGTAAACACAGAGAATCAATTATCCTTAAACGATACAAAAATTCTCTCTACTCCTTCAATTGAAAAATACTTAGACCCTAAACAACGCTACCAAGTATTGGAAACTATACCAGTGAATAACCAAGGTCAAAGAGTAGTTGTGGAAGTATTAGACCGTTACCCACTAGAAGAAACCCCAATTCGAGCTTGGTTGAAAAATAACTCTGATAGCTTTAAACAAATAACTCCTAAAGCTATGGAAGCTTTAATTATCCCCATAATTGCCCAACCTTATATAGCTTTACAGACCCAAATACCTCAAAATTTGCCAACTATTCACGATAGCTGGCGATCGCACTCCATAGAACGTTTGCGATGTCACTCCAAAGAAATACTACTTTTGGCAGACTATAGCAGTTGGCCACGATTAGTTGATCTCTGGGGAAACCAGCAGTTGCCCCAACTACAAATTTTATCGTGGTTGGAACAAATGACCGAACTGTGGATAGCCTTAATGCCCTGGGATTGTTGTCAAAGTATACTCGAAGATGAAAATCTCCGAGTAAATCAAGTAGATAATAATTATATCAAGTTGCAAAGCTTGTACTCAAAACCTGGAGAACCTAAAACTCTAGAAGATTTAATGTTATTCTGGCAGCGGTTATTTGAGCAATCCCAACGTACAAAATTTGGTTGGATAACAGCTTTATTTCAAGATTGGCGAAATGGTGAAATACAAACTATTGAACAATTGCGATCATATATAATGAATACTCAAGATAATTTACAGTCTCAGGCACCTGCTAAATCTGCACCGACATTTTTGCAAGCAGATAATTCTGCCTCAAAAATACCAGATGATGTTGAAACTCAAGAAACTGAGCTATTGCCAACACAATTGATTAGTTTGGAAAGTTCGAGTAAAAGTGATGTAGGCAGTCAACGTGATCATAATGAAGATGCTTTTGGGATTCAAACTCAGATAGAAAGTCAGGAAACATCAATTGAAAAAATTATTCAAGCTAAAGGAATTTATATACTTTGTGATGGTATGGGAGGACACGCTGGTGGAGAAATAGCTAGTCATTTAGCAGTAGACAGTATTAAACAATATTTTCAAACAGAAAGTAGTTGGTCAGTAGGTTTGCCTTCAGAGGAAACAATTCGTGAAGCAGTTTTACAGGCGAATGAGGTAATTTACGATCTTAACCAACAAGAAGCCCGTTCTGGTAGTGGTCGAATGGGTACTACTTTAGTTATGGCAATGATTTATGATACAGAAGTAGCTGTAGCTCATGTAGGGGATAGTCGTTTGTATCGTTTTTCTCGTGAGGGAGGATTAGAGCAGATTACTCTAGACCATGAAGTAGGTCAAAGAGAAGTTAATCGCGGAGTTGAACTACAGATAGCTTATGGTCGCCCTGATGCTTATCAATTGACTCAAGCTTTAGGACCACGAAATGAAAATTTTGTGAGGCCAGATATACAGTTTTTGAATCTCAAAAATGATACTTTATTAATCTTGGCGTCTGATGGTTTAACAGATAATCAGCTTCTGGAAAACAATTGGCAAACTCACCTGAAACCACTTTTAGACAAACAAGCTAATTTGGAATTGGGTGTAAGTAAATTAATTGATTTGGCAAATCAATATAATGGTCACGATAATATTACAGCAATTGTTATTCGTGCTTTAATAAAGCCAGAAAAAGATTAAAGAAATTATGACTTAAGTAGATCGAGTAGATCGGAAGTATTCGGTAACTCCCCAAAACTTGATTAAGGGCGTTGCGCAATTACGAATGATTAGGATAATTGAGGAATTTGCGTATCTTTCAAATAGAGCAAAGTGCGCTGGTGTATTTACAATTTTTGTTAATGAGGGCCTATTTTAAAGGGTTTGGACTGTAAATATGCCTAAGCTCACTTCTATAGTAGATCAGGAAAGAAACTGCCAATTCTCAACATATCAATTGACTTGGAGTAGCATAAAGTTTTGCGATATAATATCAAATCCGTTGGTTTCGGGGTAATATAATTCCTATTGTCATTAAGGACAAACGGTTGCTCATTCCTAGAATTTCAACTTATTACTCCTCAATATGGAATTATACCAATGCTACCGGGTTTGATATAAAAAACCCACACCATCTGTCTTAAACGGTAGTATTCTTCTACTCAAGGACTTACCCAAAGGCACTATATATAGTGCATGACAATTTTGACGATATACACTGTTTTAAATGGTATTTTCTTATAGTTTATAGCCATTTTATATCATTTATTAAACACTTTTTTATTTTTATTTTTTTGTCAGTATCTGGTATAAACTGCATAATATATAATCCATAATTGTTCATTCCTTGATTAAAATATATACAATTAACTATTCCAAGACCCACTAACTTCACAGCTAATATAAAGCAAATAACTTGATGTTCATTACCACTATATTGTCATGGTATACGCTGAATATTATACCCATATTTTTTATTAATTACTGTGTCATAAAATATTAAATAAGCTGCTGTATCTGTACAAATTCTTATTGAACATTTCCCCAGTTTTTCTTGTGAATTTAAAGACTAATATCTTAAATAACGGTTTATTGTATCTATGGCTAATATTTTCCCTCTGGGTTTGCTAAGGAGCATTATTGTATAATTCTTGTGATATTTAAGTAAATATTGACGAGTTACAACAAACATTAAAATCCATGTTTTCTTGCAACTAATATAATCATGTCATTATTGTTTAATAATTAAGGATTTTTAGCAAATCCATTTAACAAATGTAACCTGATTTTAATATATATTAAAAGTAATATCTATGCGAAAAAAACTAATTATAGTATTGACAATTTCATTTTGGCAGTATACCAGATATAGCTTACCTGCGTAAGTCCTGTACTCTTGTCATCGCTGTTTTGCTGGCCTGGTGGTTACAATCATCTTATAAGCAAGGATAAAAGAATACGCGTCAGAGTTGGTGGAATCATCTGCCTATGCCTTATAAGTGTGAAGTTAACAGCGGAGCGATCGCCTATCACCAACTTCAAAATTCCTGGCATTTGGCTATTTACAACTGTCCAGACCCAAATTGATATTTTTTTTTAGCTCACGCGCATTTTAAAGTTCATTAAGAGTAAGCAGTTTCAGGATCTCAAACTTCTTTAGTTTTAATATGTACTTAGTACAAGCTCTACCCAGTTAAGCACCGTCCAAGAAGGAAATATCAGTCACTCTCTCAATGGCTCGAAATTCCATGGCGTTAAAGGAGATTTATAAACAAAGCTCTTTAAAATCATAACTATAACCGATAGGACAAAAGTTTTCTCACCCATTGACGGCCACACTCACGACACAAATAACTCTGTTTTTCCTGATAAAGGCCATTGTGCCTACTTTATGGCTTTAACAATAAGGACTATCTATTTCTCAATAAAATTATAGAATATCATTTTTTCCACGATCCAATACCCTTTTCTTTTTAAGGAAAGGTAATTAGGGCTTCCTAATTAAATCCCAAAGCATTAACTAATATTTACGAAACGCTTTTTTTTTGCATTTAAAAAGTACTTGGTATCATCTTCAAAACTTTTACATAAGTTAGAATTTTGGGCAGAATGATTGTGGAGGGCCGTAAGGGACAAATATCTCCGACTATCTCCACCTCCTATATGATTCGACCTTCCTCTGTACAGATTTTGTATGCAAAGTCTTTACCTACTCCCCTACTTTTTAATAAGAGCAAACCCTCATTAATTCTTGCTGACTATGGCAGTTTTCATTACTCAAAAATGCAGAGATATTAGCTTAAAGCCAGAAGGCAGATAGCAGAAGTTTTGTAGTACAAAAGTGAAAACTATCCTTCGTTTAACTCTCAAAGCATTGACATATTGTATCTTTAGACTTTTGAAATTAAAAATTTGCAAGCTGTCTACGAATACCCACTGTAGAAAAACTTTAGGGAATTGGGAATTAGGAATTGGAAATTGGGAGGAATTGATGTGAGAAAAGTATTTTTACTAGAGCTAATTAATGAAACTTGATATTAATCAGGTGTGAATGAGACTCACACACTAAAAAAATCGGCAAATTTTGGTCAATTTCCCTCATCTTCCCCACTCGGATACATCATTAACTTATAATACTTTGAAACAGCCATGCTAATTATTAAGTATTAATTGTTATATCAATTCATAAAAATAATGCTATACTTTCCTAAGGTTTTATTTATTAAGTAATAAGTAACCAAGAACAATGTTTTTTAGGATTTGTAGGCATAAAGTGTAAAGATATCTTATGCGGTCGAACCCTACTCCCTACTCCCTACTAATTAGATCGTGATTAGGTTAACCCTCCTAGACCCTAAAAAAAATACTCCTTTAAAAGATTGGGACTTTCAGAACGAATCAATAATTAAGGTTGGTCGCTCTACAGATAATCATATTGTTTTATCTGATAGTTTAGTTTCCCGATACCATCTAGAGCTACATAAAATATCAAAGTCCCCATCTGGAAATATTTGGCGCTTAGTAAGCCTTGGGACAAATGGAACTTTTGTCAACGGAGTTTTGATGTCTCAAGGAATTGTTTCTGATGGTTCCCTGATACAGTTAGCAAGAGGTGGCCCGACCTTCAAGTTTCATGTTCAGGCTTTACCTGCTGCAAAGATTTCCCAGGAATGTTGTCCTCGCGCTAGTGAGAACTCACCAGGGAATCTATTCTGCATCTATTGTGGTAAACCAATTCAGGTTGAAAAAATTATTCGTCAGTATCAAGTTTTACGGATATTGGGTCAAGGAGGCATGGGTACTACTTATTTAGCTTGGGATCAGGAGCCACATAATTTTCAAGGTATGGCCGTTTCCCCTGCTGCTGCTTTGGTGGTACTTAAGGAGATGAATGCTGATATGGCTCAAATTCGTAAGGCTCAAGAATTATTTGAAAGAGAAGCTAAGGCTTTGAAATTATTAAGCCATCCAGGTATTCCCAAGTTTTTCGATTTTTTTGTCGAAGAAGACAAGAAATATTTAGTAATGGAAATAATTCATGGGCAGGATTTGGAGAAACGCATTATTACTCAAGGACCGATTTTGCCGCAACAGGCTATAGGGTGGATGGTTCAGACTTGTGAAGTTCTAGAATATATTCACTCACAAGAGCCACCCCTGATTCACCGGGATATTAAACCTGCTAATCTTTTAGTGCGCCGTCGTGATAATCAGATAGTGGTTTTGGATTTTGGAGCAGTGAAAGAAATTGGAACACCTTTAGGTACCAGAATTGGAGCAGAAGGCTATAGCGCCCCCGAACAAGACCGCGGACAACCTTTGACTCAATCTGATTTGTATGCAGTGGGTGCAACTCTAATTTTTTTGCTGACAGCTAAAAGCCCAATGCATTTCTATGATAATCATGGGAATGGTTATCGTTTTTATATTGAAAACGTTCCCAATATTACACCACAACTAAGAGAGGTTATTGAAAAAGTCACACAACCATTACCTAGAGATCGCTATAAAACTGCTCCTGCGTTAGCAGAAGCATTAAATAGTTGTCTATGATACTCCCAAAGTTAACTCAAAAAGGTAAAATAAGGGTATATCAATGTCATAATTTAGTATTTTACATACCTTTTTGCAGAAAACGCTACAGGATCTGTAAGTGCCTTAAGAGGAAAAAATATGTATGTTCTCATAAATCAAGAAAAATTAATAAAACTTATAATTATATCAAGTTTTAATTAGCTAGTACTAAATCTAGTCTGGATGTGTAATTTCTCAAAAAAAATAATATCAAATCCGCTTGTTTTGGAGCTTGAGAATAAACCGGGTTCATGGGAAGTAGGCTTAGTATGGTAGAGCATTTAATATTTTCCCGGGGTTTTCTCTACTTTCTTGTACAGATACTACCGGATTTGATACAAAGTGGGAAAAATGATCAATCTTTTTGGTCAATCGAACTTGGCATCAGGAACTTCAAGGCATCTTTGAGTTCTTCACAAGGAATCTTTAGTAGTGCTTGAAACTATCTCATCATCCATTTGAAAGGAGCAATTATTATAATTCGTGCGCCGTTTAGAGTTCTTGTAATTACAATGTTACACTTGGGGCACTTAAACAATCTTGAGCAACCAAGTTTTTTTTACATGACCACGGTTGCCACAAGGGACGACAACCATAAGGAATATTTTACCTGAAAGCTATAATCTCTTTAGCTGCTTACCTTAAGCCTAATTGGGAAGGTGAGTAAATTAATCCTCTTCCCAAGCTTCTACAGCTAATAGTTCACTAATTGGATCTTTCATAGAAAAACCAAACTCTTCTAGTTCTTTTTTCCAATAAACCCATTTATCTCCAAAAAGTAGAGCTATCTTCCAGATACTATCTGTTGGCTTAATTATGTTAGATTCCCGAAGAGAATTTACCTGACGTTGGAGTTTATCCATCGGGTGTATGACCTGTTGGCTCATAATACCTCTTAATTTTTAAAATTCTGCTAAATACAGCATCTCCATTCTCACTTTTACCGATCCGTAGATTTTTTGTGGCCTTGGAGAAGGTACTTTAAATTAGTACGTTTTATAGTTTTATAATTTAACACACTTGCTTTTGGCAAGCAAGTATATGGAAAAATCAATTATAAAAAGTATATTATAAGTTTAGTTTATATAATTGAAATTTTATAAGTTTTCCTACTTGAAAAAAATGAATTAATATGATAATCTATAAGGCTATCCTGAGTTATTAAACTATCTCTGTTTATTATTATATAGATATGATAACACAAAGTAAATATTTATCAAGATTCACAGCAATTTTGATATAGTAGACCAAAAATCTTGGTCAAGCGGAAGTTGCCAAATCGAATAGGTGAATAAATCTAAAAAAAAGTAAAAATTTATGTTAAACTAGGGAAGCTTCTTTCTAAAATAATTGCTATGTAAAACCTGCTTGTCTTGAGAAAGGGACGTGAGGCTTTATCTTCATCTCGTCTCGTCTCCTAAACTTCTCTTTTCTTATGTATATCCTTAAAATTCCACTTTGGACCTAATGAGTCTTGAGAAAGCTTACTACTTTCAAATCCTCGGCAGTTTTAATGTTGTAGCAGTAGCGGTGTAGAAGTTGTATGTTTTTGTATGCATCTTCTCTATCTATAAACCTAGCAACAATATAGTCAACTTCGATTTGTACCTTTGGTCTAAAATTTCATCCGGAAGATGTGCATTAGTTTTTCTGACTTTTTAATAGATTCGCTACTATGGTTTTTATGCCGGGATATTTACCGACTTTATTACTCCAAGAAATCTAGTCACCATGATAGATTTGATTTATTACCTTCAATTTTATTGAACTGTATAATGGGTATATCCGAATGAAGGTTTAGTATATATTTACCTTTGTTTAGAATCTAGTTTCTGGTTTCTGTTGATGATTTGCCAGCTTTTGTTACATCCCCTGGAATTTTTCAGATCCAAGATCTGGGGACACTCCATAAGTCTTTATTCCATACTACTTAAGAATATGTTGGTAAGTACTGGGCTTATATACCCCTGCCTGTGCTGTTCCTTCCAAAGTGTCTGAAAATTATTTGTTATCAAAAACCCAGGATCTTAACCATTGTTTGATTAAACGTTTATATGGTGTTTTCCCAATTTTTCTTAATTGCTATATATATTTGGTATAATCACTAAAAATCAGTTAACAATCTAAGTTTTCTGAGAACAAAAGTTAGCACGGTCTCTTGGGAAGAAATAATATCAGCTCGACCTTCCATTCCTGGTTGAATCAGATATTGACTACCGCCTTTGACTAAGTAAGGTTTTTCAGGTTCTATAGTGACCTCATAATAAGCTTCTTTAAGTACTTGATGAGCGATAGCATCTGGAGAAATTGAACGTACAGTTCCTTTGAGAATACCATAATCAGGAAAAGGATAAGCTGAAACTCGAATTTGTACGGGTTGACCTATTTTTACTTTGGCAATATCTGCTGCTGTCACCCTAGCCTTAAATACTATATGCGCGTTGTTAGGGACTATCTGAGCGATCGCTGCTCCTGATTCGACAGTTTGCCCAGGATTACGCAAAGATAACTTAAATATAGTACCATTTGCAGGAGCAATGATTACACTATTATTAAGTTTAGCATTTACCTGTTCTAGTTCTCTGTTACCAGCAGTCAATTCTTTAATTAATTCGGTTCGCTTAACTATCAGGTCCCGTCTATCTTTAGCAAACTGTTGAGCAACTTTAGGCAAAGATAAGGATAGCTCTAAAATAGCTGACTCAATAGATGATTTATCTATCTTATTATTTTCTGCTATGGTAAATTGTGACTGATACTGAAAAGTTTGAGGTCTAGCAGTAGCTAAGATTTGAACCTCTAAAGCAGATATTTGTTGATTAATTTGCTCTAATTCTATGTCGCACTGTTGGATTTTTTCTTGTAGTTGAGTTTTTTGACGACTCAGAGCAGATTCATCTATGCGTGCGATCGCATCTCCTTCATGAACTACTTGGTTTTCATTTACTTCTATACTGTCAATTTTACCCTCTGTAGGTGCTTGAACAATTCTTACGTCTCCTATTGGTCGAGCAATAGCTTCTGTTCTCACAGTAGGGTTATACTTTACTAGGCTAATTAGGGCAATAGCTGCACCAAATGTACCCAATAAGAACATTCCACCTATCTTATTCCAACGACTCATAGGAGGGAGAAATTCATCACTTTCTAAGGGTTGTACTTCTGTAGAATCAAAATTATTAAACATAATTTATTTTTACTTACTAAAATAATTTTTTTGAGGCTAAATTGAGAGATGAATATTAAGTTTAGATAGTTACTTACTAGACTGACACATATTTAATATTGCGTTACGACAAATTTTTAAATACCTTTGGTAATCTAAATTTTAGGTTTAAATATACACTCTACAAGCTTGGCACTAAATTAGCTGTATTACTCCACCAGAATGTGTCATGGTCAATGAGCTTATATAAAATACAAAAAATTGTGCTAAGCTCCGAATGTCATCCGGAACCCTATAAATTTTTGGTAGCACATATTAAGACCAATTTCCATGTATTAATACTATACTTAGATAGCACTTCAGTTACTACATGATTAACACCAAGGGAATAATCTTTTTGCATGATAAACATTCTCTGATTATGTTAATTTGATAAATTTTGTACGAAAATTGCATACAACATTTTTACCCATAATACTCTTAATTCACTATTAAATTTTGATATTTACTATCGGCAATTTGGCAAAAAATAAGTAAAAAATGCTATCAAAGCCTTATATAGTAATTGTTTTATACTTAATTAATTTGTTTGCTAATTGATATTATTTATCTACGTTTCAGCCATTTTTAGCAACAGCTACTTATTTCCCTTGCCTCTATTAGCAATGACAGGAATTTTCACTATAAAAAATGTCAAAGTACTGCTATAAGTTATCTTACTTACCTATTTTTTACTTTCTAGCATAGGGAATTATTGAGCTTAGGAGTTATTTTGTAAGTGATCCGGATAAATTTAAAAATTGCAGAAATTAGGATTAAAGTTAATATTCAAAAGAAGGTGATTAATTATAGAAGTTAGAAAAATCCGGATACTGTAGGTTATTTGGGAAGTATAAACTCAACTTCCTTCAGAAGTTAAAGAAATCAGCAAAGATTACTATTATTTTATGAGAACTATTAACCATGAGGAAGCTGATCATGCAACAATCTCAAAAACAGCAACTTTTTACAGAATTAAACTTAGAAGAATCTATTATAATCAATGGTGGTTATAATGAAAATTATAAATATCATCGTAGTTTTTTAGGCTTTCAACTTTGCCCTCGCAGTAATTACAATTATAACCGTTATTCTCCTAACAATAAACGTTATAATTATAACTACTATAAGGGGAATACAAGAGGCTATTACTAATTAAAATTATTCTTATTTTACTACTGAAAACCTATTAGTTAAGGTTAATTGCTGACTACTCAATGATTACTTTTGACTCCCAGGGACATTAACAAAAATCCTGTGATAGCCTAAGTTAATTTTTAACATTCTTTTTTCACTCTTGGTATATACTAAACATAATATTGCTTAAAGTTGCTCAATCCCCAAACCTTCCTGATAGATTACTATTGCCTTTTGGCTTTTGACTTTATCATAGGGTTATATTATACCATTAAAAAAAAGAATAAAAAAAAGAATATTACGAAAAATTCTAAGTAGTTATACAAAATTAATTACACATACTTTCAAGCTAAAAAGCATATATTTCCTGTAATTTGGGAATAAATAATGGAAATTAATTTTGTATAGACAATTTTTACCTCTATGACTTTTATAGTTTATTTCTAGTATTTTTACATAATAATTATGAAAGTTTTAGCTATATAAAATCAGGAATATCTTCGTAGATATAGCAATCCTAAATAGGTTGTAAAAATATAATTGCAAAAATAATATCTCTACTTCACTAGACAAAAAAATGAAGATTATAGATAAAATAGATAATTTTATACTTTAGAAAAAAAATCCTAAAGAAACAACAATAGCTTTAGTATTAAAAATGATTTGGTGAGTAAATACTCTTATAAAAACACCAATAATTATTAAAGGTTTCTCACAGTTTATAGATCTGAAATAAAAAAAATTAGCACTTTTTATAGCCCTATAAATTTTAATAATTTAGCTATATTTTTTTAAAAAACCACATTAATTTAAGTAAAAAAAGAGGAACCAATTTCTGGGTATTGAGCAAAAAAATATTTTAGAATATCAGGCTTAAAAAACTATTTACAACAAACAATTTAATGTAGTTTTTAATTCGCATAAAAGTTATTATAATGACTATGAAAAAGATGTTTATTCATTGAAATAATTCCCCAACCAAGAATTATACTAAAAATGATTAATTTGTGAAAGCAAAAAAAGTTAGAGAGGATAAATTGGCAAAATAGCAACGAGAAATAGAAACTATAAAGCTGGCTATGTTTATGATTAAGGAATGTTATATCTTATGAAAAGACTTTTGAGTTTATGGTTGGGTACCAATAGATAAAAGAATAAAAAATCCACTCACAAATGAAAAAAAATCTACTTATTCTGGCGTCTTAAACTACCAAGCCCCATAATTTATTGATGTTAAAAAGAAGTGGAAATACTGAAAATACTATGAAAAATATTTAACTATTTACAGCAGCCAAGGCAGGGAAAAAATGAGCAATATTTGGGGATAGAAGCACTGATAATAATTTGAGATAATTTTGATAATATTTAATGACAAAAAATAGCTAAAAAAACCGAAGGATAATGGTGAATAAATTGTATAAAATTTTCTCCGAATACCCCGGAGTAAAACCCCGTTAAAAATATTTAGTCACAAGGTAAAAATTTCATCGGACAATTTAATCATCTTTGCAGTTATTTGAAAATAGTTAATTTATTTGAAGTTTTTTGCACTCTGGTCAAATATTCGACTTTCCCCAACTTTTTAAGTATTAAATTGTACCACAACCAATACACGAAATGTTATGAGTAGTTAAGATGAATCTAAATATAGAACACTCTCTAGTTTAAATTAAAATAAAAATATATTTTTAGTAAAAATTAATGGGATAAAAATGACAATAAAAAGACAAGTTATTGTTCAAAAAACATAAACAGAAGTTTTTGTACTAAAAAAATAGAGAAGGTTACTTAATAATTAAAATTACACCCAAGTATAGCATTCTTTATTCACAGTTATTATAAAACTGTATCTCATAGATTAAATGAATACTATTATCTTAATTTATAAATATTTAAAAGAAACATAAAAATAGAAAAGAAAAGCAGATAAATTTTGTAAATAAAACTCTTTATTTTAATATCAATAAATATTTAAATCTAGTCATGATATGGTCTAATTTTTGGAAATCATTATGACTGAAAATACTATAAATAAATATTGATTTTTTTTATTTATATGTTTTATTACAATAATAATTACTTAATTAAAAAATATTTGGCTAAGTATTTATCCGGATATTACTAAACACTTAGGAATAATGAATTGTAATTCCCAGTAGTCAACATAAATTATTAAAGGTTACTAATGTAGTTAATTAAGGTTAAGGATAATTTTTATGCAAGAAAGACAAGAAACAAAAAATAATCAACTTTTTACTGATTTTTCTACTGAAGAATCTGCTACTATTAATGGCGGCCATAGATATTATGGTAGTAACAGTCATCGCGGTTATTACAGTTATGGCTATCGTAATTATTATCCTCGTTATTATCGTCGATCTGTACGTTACTATTCCCATTCTTCCTACTCCTATAATCCCTACCATCACGGCTGTTACTAATTAAAAATTTTTCATAGTAGTTTTCTCCTGATTAATTGAAAAAAAGTAATTTTTTTAGTATTTTTTTATCTGCCATTTATGAGAATATAATCAGGAAAAAAATATCCGGATGCTAGAAATAAATAAAGAATAATAGATAGGAATTTATAATATATTTATAATTTTTTAACTATCTTATAAACCCAAATAAAACAGAGGATAGTCTTATGCAAAAAACTCAAAAAAGCGAACTATTTTCTAACCTTTCTTCTGAAGAATCTGGCACTATTAATGGTGGTCATTATTATAATAATAATTACGATTATAGTCGCTCTGTACGTTACTATCATCGTCCTATTAGCTACCACTATCGTAGCTATAGCTACTATTATAGTCGCCCTGTCAGTTATAGCTACGGAGGCTATTATTATTGCGACTAAAAGTTAATGTAAAAATCAAAAAAATCTCCTGAAGCTTCACCTGATAAAAAGAATAATCTATTACAAATCATCAGATAGTTTCGTAAACAAATATAACTTAAACGACCTTATTGATTAAATTATATTTAAGGAAAAAAATGATGCAAAACACTCAAAATAAAGAGCTATTTTCTGATATTTCGACTGAAAACTCTGCCACTATTAATGGTGGTCATGGTTGTGTTTGTCATAACTATAGATCCAGTCGCATTGTAAATTATGGCTATGGTCGTGGCGACTATTATTATGTTCATTATAATCGTCCTATACGTTATGGCTATCGTCCTAGTGGTTATCGCTACAGTTATGTTAACTATTCTGATAGAGGATGTTACTAAAAGCGATATTATGGTGAGATTATAACTTTAATTAGTATTTCATTAAACTCGGCACCTGTAGATTTATAGGTGTCTTTTTCTGATTTTATTGTTTGTTAATAGAAAGAATTATTTGGTATATCAAAATTAATCAGTATAGTTATTTTTAAATTAAAAATTAAGTTATTATGTTAGACATTGTACCAATACCAATATTACCAAAAGCATCTACTGAACGTAAAATAAATAACTTTAATAAATATCCAATAATTCTTCAACAAAGTGAGGAAGATTGTGGAGCTGCTTGTTTAGCTTCTATTGCTAAATATCATGGTCGTATTTTAACAATTAATCGGATTAGAGAAATAATAGGTACTAATCAACAAGGAACTACATTATTAGGTTTAAAACAAGGTGCAGATACTATCGGTTTTAATGCTAGGTCTGTGAAAGCTAATCCAGAAATTTTAAATCAAATTGACCGTGCTCCTTTACCAGCAATTATTCATTGGCAAGGTAATCATTGGGTAGTTTTATATGGCAAACAAAGTGATAAATATGTAATTGCTGATCCTGCTATTGGGATTCGTTTTTTGTCAGAAAAAGAATTAGCTGAAGCTTGGGAAGATTGGATTTGTTTATTAACAGAACCTGACCCAAAACGTTTTTTTTCTGAGGCTGATGAAAAAGTTAGCAATATTAGCAGATTACTCAGACGAGTTTGGTATTATCGCCAAATTATTGTTCAGGTATTTTTGTTGAATATTGTCTTAGGTTTACTTTCTATTGCTTCTCCTTTCTTGGTGCAAATTTTAACTGATGATGTTCTAGTTCGGGGTGATTTTCAGTTACTTACTAGTGTAGTAATTGCTGTAATTATCATGAATATTTTTAGTAGTTGTCTGGAGTTAGTTCAATCCAATATGATTTCCCATTTTGCCCAACGTTTAGAGTTAGGAATAGTAATGGAATTTTGCAGACAAATTTTACGTTTGCCATTAAATTATTATGAGACACGACGTAGTGGTGAAATTATTAGTAGACTGACAGATATTAAAGAGATTAATCAATTATTTTCTCAAGTAATTGTGAGTTTACCTAGCCAATTTTTTATTGCTTTAGTCTCTTTAATTTTTATGTGTATCTATAGTTTTTCTCTGACTATAGTTGCTATTTTTATGGCAGTAGTTATGACATTATCAACTATTGCTTTGTTACCGATATTACAGCAAAAAACTAAAAATTTATTGGCTTTAGAAGCAGAAACTCAGGGTGTCTTAGTAGAAACTTTTAAGGGGGCAATGACTCTTAAAACTACCTCTAGTTCTCCTCAGTTTTGGGAAGAATATCAAGGTAGGTTTGGCAAGTTAGCTAATTTGAGTCTTAGAACTACTCAGATTGGGATTGTAAATGATGT
This sequence comes from Trichodesmium erythraeum GBRTRLIN201, assembly GCA_018457135.1. Classification (GTDB taxonomy): domain Bacteria; phylum Cyanobacteriota; class Cyanobacteriia; order Cyanobacteriales; family Microcoleaceae; genus Trichodesmium; species Trichodesmium erythraeum. The sequence goes on from JAGGDU010000002.1 coordinate 19,899, forward strand.
ATTTTCAGGTTTAATTAGTAATATTGGTAATATTTTTATGTTGTGGTTTGGCAGTAATTTAGTTATCGCTGAACAATTAAGTATTGGTCAGTTATTAGCTTTTATTGCTATGAATCAATATGTATCAAGCTTGGTGAGTACATTGGTAGGATTGATGGATGAATTAACAAAAGTTCAGACTGCTACTAGGCGACTTTCAGAAGTCATTAATTATCTTCCAGAAACGGATGGAAAGCATCAAAAACCGGAGGCTAAAATTAAGGATAATGATGATATTATTTGCTCTAATATTAGCTTTCACTATGCTGGTAGAATAGATCTATTAGAAAACTTTTCTGTGAGGTTTCCTGGTAGCAAGTCTATTGCTTTAATTGGTGAATCTGGCTGCGGTAAAAGTACAATTGCTAAATTAATTGCTGGTTTATATCCAGTCAAATCTGGTAATGTTCAAATTGGCATTTATAATTTGCAGGATTTAGATATAAATTCTCTGAGAAAGCAAGTTGTATTAGTACCTCAAGATGCTCATTTTTGGAGTCGTTCAATTATTGAAAATTTTTATTTAGCAGCTCCGGGAGTAACATTTGAAAAAATTGTTAAAGCTTGTCAAATTTCTGGTGCTGATGAATTTATTAGTTGTTTGCCTAATAAATATCAAACAGTTTTAGGAGAATTTGGAGCCAATATTTCTGGGGGTCAAAGGCAGCGTTTGGCAATAGCTAGAGGTATTGTTAATGAGCCACCTGTATTAATTTTGGATGAGTCAACTTCTGGTTTAGATCCGATAGCTGAGTCTGAAGTTTTGGAGAGATTATTGTCTTATCGTCGGGGTAAAACTACTATTTTTATTAGTCATAGACCTAGGGTAATTAGTAGGGCTGATTGGATTATTTTATTAAATCGTGGCCAGCTAGAATTGCAAGGTTCTCCGGCATCTTTACGGGCAAAACATGGTAATCATTTAGATTTTTTGAATCCTTAAAACAGATAAGTAGGAGATTAAATAGGAAGGTTTTATATGACGTTCATAGGTTATAGCAAACATAAGAAGAATTCAAACTAATTATCTAATAATTATCAAAAACTTAAAAAAAGACTGTGTTAATTGCTTAAAAATTTAAGTATCACCTCAATATAGTATTACTTTTGGTTATTGCTATAAAATTGTTACAGATTTAGTCTTTTGTTGCCACCTCAAGAGTGAAGTGTTAAAATTTAGTCTGTTGTCAATAAATTCAATAATAATGACTATAGCTAATCCTATTAAAAAGGTTAACCAACTACTTCGGGAAAGAAAATTTGATGATGCTTTTAAAGAGTGCCAAAAATCTATAGAAGTAAACCCTAATTTTTCCTGGAATTATTACTATTTAGGAAAAATATTAGCTGCACAAAATAAATGGCAAGAAGCACTTATCCAATATGAAGAGGCAGTTAAAATCAATCCTAACTCTGCAACTTTTTACTATAGCTTGGCTAAAACTTTAAGACATCAAGGTCAATTAGATGAAGCAATTAAATATCTAAAAATAGCTATTTCTCTAAAAAATAATGTGATTATTTATCAACAAACTCTAGCTGAAGTTTATGAAGTTAAGTTTGATTTTGTGGGCGCATTTAAAATTTGGCAAGAAATTATTGCTATTAATTATAATCATCCTGTAGCAACAAAAAAAATTCATTGGTTACGAACAGATATTGTTAGAGATTTTGTCGAGAATGGGGATAAGTTAAATAAGGAAGGAAAAATCAAGGAGGCTGTTAATTTTTACCAGCAAGCATTAACTATAAATTCCCAACAGCCTATGCCTATTTATCGTAATTTTGGGAATAATTTAATTACTTTAGGTAAATTTGAGGAAGCAGAAACGGTATTTAAGCAATTAAAAGAAATGTATCCAGAGCTAACAGATGGTTATGAGGGTTATGCAAGGTTAACTCATAGTTTAGGGAATTGGGAGTTGGCATTAAAGCGTTGGGAAAATGCTATAGAAAAGTTTCCAGAAAATATCGGTTTTCAAACTCAGAAAGGCAATATGTTGATAAATTTGTCTCGGTTTGATGAAGCAGAATCAGTTTTTCAAAGGTTAATAGAAAAGTTTCCTCATCAACCTCAAGGTTACGATGGTTATGCCAGATTAACTCATAGTTTTGCTGATTGGAACTTGGCTTTGAAGCGTTGGGAAAATGCTATAGAAAAGTTTCCAGAAAATATCGGTTTTCAAACTC
>JAGGDU010000002.1:22227-67978 GCA_018457135.1 Trichodesmium erythraeum GBRTRLIN201
AATCAGTTTTTCAAAGGTTAATAGAAAAGTTTCCTCATCAACCTCAAGGTTACGAGGGTTATGCCAGATTAGCTAATCATTTGGGGAATTGGGAATTAGCTTTGAAGCGATGGGAAAATGCGATTAATCATTTGCCCCACCATTTTCATTTTTATGTACAGAAAGGGAATGTTTTAATTACTTTATTTAGGTATCAAGAAGCAGAAACTTTGTTTGAGGAACTTATCTCAAAATATCCTCATCAACATCATGGTTATGATGGTTTAGCCAGAGTATTAATGCACGCCCAAAAATGGGAATTAGCCTTAACTTGTTGGCAAACTGCTATGGATAAATTTCCAAATAATCTTGTGTTTTTAGTTGGTAAAGCTAATGCTTATATAGAACTACATAAGTTTGATTCAGCTCAGGATTTAGCAGATAGAATATTTCGCCAATATCCTAACTATTATCAACAAAAATATGGTCTCCAAAAAAATATCATATTGCGTCGTTATGCGCTTGAAAAAAGTATCGCTTCTCTAAGCAAAGTCGAAGATTATTTCAGATATTTGTTGTCTGAATCAGAGGTTTTTCCTATTGCTTATTCTTGTGATCAAATACTTTTAGAATCAATAAATAATCTTACTCAAACTATGCACCATTTTATTACCCTTGGCATTATTGGCATAGCCGTGAAAAGATTATTAGATGATTACTTTTTAGAGGTATCACCTGGAGAGATATTAGCTTGTACATTTAAAAAGTTAATTACTCAAAAATTAGGGAATGAAAATTTTGACTTACAGCAAGCAGAAATATTATGTACTGAAGGAAATTTTCGGGCTGCTATTGATATTTACCTTAATCTAGGAGATGAGATAATAGAAGAATTTATTCCTGACTATCCAGAACATATTGATAGACTATTTTATGGAATAATAGAGCATAATATAACAGCAGATTTACCAGAAAAATATGGCAGTTTATCATTAGCAAAGGAAACCCTAGAAGCAGACTTAATAAATGCTGATTTTGATGGCGATAGTATTAGTATTTACTCTCAACTGGGTTATTTATTAGTACATCTAGGTGAAACTGAGAAGGGTTTAGCGTATTTAAACAAGGGTGTAGAAATTTCTATTTATAGTCAGGATGCCTATATCAAATTGGGCTACGCTTTATTAAAAATAGGAAAAAAAGATTCGGCATTTGCTAATTATAAACAGGCGATTAAATTAAATTTTGCTTTGGCTTTATTAAGTGCGACTTTAATAGAATGGGGAATATCTAAGTCTCACCAATTAATCAATAGTGGTTGTCAAAAGTTTGAAGTCTATCAACAACTTTCAAATTTGTTGATTCAAAAAGGTTTGTCAAAAGAAGCTTTGGAAGTTGTTCATAAAGTTCAGAATAAATTTGGTGATGGACACTATGGCAAGAAAAATTTAATCCCTATTTTAGTTGCTCAAGGAAATAAGCAGGAAGCACTAAAATACTATCAACAAGTATTAATAGAAAATCCTAAATCTGCTGATAAAAATTTGAGTGTTTTGAGAAGTTGTTCCTCTTTGGAAAAGTTTGAAAATCAAACTCTGCTACAAGCAGTAATGTGCGATAGATTTAAAATTGCTTATGCTTATATTCCTAAATGTGCTTGCACTACAATAAAAACTGTCATCAAGTTCCTATCATCTGAGCTTAAGAAGGATAACTATAGAATAAATAAAAAAATTAGTACTCTTAAGTATCAAGATCCAATGGAGATACATCGATTCCAAAAAATTTACTTGATAAATATGGGAAATATAACAACTAATTATTTTAAATTTGTAGTAGTGAGAGAGCCAATTAAGCGTTTTTTATCTGCTTTTTCTAATAAAATATTATACTCTAAAGAATCATTAGAAAGAACTAAATTAACCGCCATTCAATATCTATCAATGGCTCAGTTAGGAGTTAATCCCGAAATAAATTCGATGATTGAAAACTTAGAATTATATTCAGAAATGTCTGATAATTGGCAACTTCATATCAAACCGCAGCACACTTTTATGGGCAATCAAATAAAGGGATTCGATCGTATATTTCAAGTAGAGCGTTTAGGAGAATTAGGGAAAAAATTATCAGAAATAACTGGGTTTGAAATTAACTTACCCAGACTTAATACTGGAGGTAGAAAAATATCATTAGCAGAGTTGTCAGAGAAGTCTATAAAAAAATTAATTGACTTTTATTCCAGAGATTATGAGTTACTAAAAGATTATTATTCTCCAGAGAAAATTTGGGATGAATATCAAGCATTAAAAAGATAATACTAATCAAGATAGTTGCTTATGCAAATCAAACATTTAATATGACTCAAAAGCAAATATGTTGAGAAATTTGTCTCCGTTCTATGAGGGGTAAGCTAGTTTTTTTATAGTTCCCAGAAAAATATTTCAATTAACCCAAAGTGCTCAAACTCATAGCTAGTTAACTCCTCATTTTTTCCTGATAAATTTAACTTTAGAATTCTCGAAAAATTTCCGATAAAAGTTTCCCAAATATACATATAGTTTTGACGAATCAAAAGCCAATATGTTGATAAAATTCTCTCACTTCGATAAGGAGTAATCCAGTTTTTTTATAATTCCCAAGTTACCATAAAAATATTTAAATCAACCTAAGGTGCTCAAACTTATGGCTAGTTAACTCCTGATTTTTCAGGTGTAAATTTAGCTAAATAGTTAGCATTTGCTAATTATAAATAGGTAGTTAAATTTAATTTATTTTTAGGTTTATTAAATGCGACTTTAATCAAAGAGAGAATATCTAAGTATCGCCAATTGATCAATAGTTGCATTTAAAAATTGCGAGTATATTAACAACTTTAAAACTTATTAGTTAAAAAACAAAAAAACTGTATCAAAAAAAGCTCTGCAAATTGTTCATAAAGTTAAGACTAAACTTGATTATCTATACCAAGGTAAAAATATATCCAGAATTTATCCCCCAACTACCTTATTTAATTCTTGTTCAATTCTCACTTGTTTTAATACCCTCACTAAAATCTGAGAAAAGTTGCTTTTGCTTTTCAAGAGATATATTTTCATCACTTCCTAATCTATCTAAAATATCTAATATTTCCCGTTCAAATGTCACATTAGCACGATTAGTTTTACCCCCTATATAAAGTCGCTCACTCTCTTGAAAAGCCCAAATTTGAGAGTGAGAAACATAACTCATTAATACACTCAACATTAATAAACCAAAACCTAAATAAACAATTGGAATACCAGGGTCAGCTTTAATTTGTAAGCCTGTACTACCTATAATTTTGTCAATAAATAGAGTGACACCACTCACCTCTATAAACATTCCTTCCCGCACACTAGCAACTAACTTACCAGAAGTATCATAAACTAATACATTTCCTTGTAAATCTTTGGCAAGTAAAGATACACCTTCACTTAAATCTGGTTTTATAGGAACCCAAGTACCCCAAATTTTACCCCCTCCTTCTGTATTTAATTGTGCCATTGGTAACCGAAAAACAGGACTTTTATTAACCCTAACTTTAACTGCAGCGATCGCCCAATCTGCTTGATACATTGTCACCCCATGATAACGCATAGGTTGATTAACAAATATGGTTTTCCTATCTACTTCTTCTCCACTTTTATCTAATATTGATAAGTCAGAATAAAACTGGTCAATTCCTCCAGAAGGAGTATAATCAATCCAGAAACGATTGACTCGAACTGACCAATTTTTAGGAATTTGTGACTTAGCAAAAATTCCCGCATCAATAATATTTTTTACTTGAAATGTTTCCCCACTCGGCACTATTTCTTGACCAAGAAATCCAGTCATTGAGCCGATTATTGAACCTGCTAAAATTATTAGCATACTAGCGTGAACTATTATGGGACCAACTTTGCCAATAATTCCTTTTCTTCCATAAAGTTTATCTCCTTCTTTAGAAGTTTTATAGCCCCTTTTCTGTAATATTTCTTCTAAAGAATCTAGAGAAGCTGTTTCTATTTCTGCACTTAATGCTAAGTTTTTAAATTGTTGTTTTTTATTATAAAATTTCCAGCGGTTCGCAGATTTTAGGGCTGGTAATTGTCTAGTAAATGTGCAGGCAGTTAAACTAGCTCCGAATAATATTAATATTGATAAAAACCACCAAGTCCGGTAAACATGATCTAATTCTAATAATAAAATTACTTTCCAGGTTAAAAAACCAAATAATGCTGGTTTTTCTGGATAGTTTTCTTGATAAAAAGCTATTGACTCACCTTGTTCTATAACTGTGCCTGAAATACTACAGATAGCTATTATTAAAAGTAGAGCGATCGCCAAGCGTAAATCAGCTAATAATGGCAATATTTCTCGTTTAAATATTCTTAAAGGATTTATCAGAGAATTTTTATCTGAATCTTCAACATCCATTGATTTAATTACTATTAGTTTCAATAATTTTTATTGTAGTCAATAAGTTAGGTATAACTCAACATTAAAAAAAATCGCCCGGTGGTTTAACTAAAATTTTTTATAAATTAGCACTTTATTCCTAACAACTATATCTATACTCCTTAGGCTTATTTCTACTTGCTTACTTTATGAGAGAAGTATTAATATTCCTAATATAACTTATATTAAATCCATTAATTAGGTATAAAAAAACTGATAACTAAATGCTAATAGCTGCAAACTTACACTGGTATAATCCTAGATAAAAGTGAAAATACACCAAAACCAACTAATAAAATTCCACTAGCAGGTGTAATCCAACTAGACCATTTTCTAATTTCCAAAAATTTTTTAATATTAGCTGTAAAAGCTCCTGCTAATATCAAAGGTGTGACATAACCCATAGCATAAAATAGCAAGAAAAATCCACCTAAAATTAAATCTCCAGTAGTCGAAACCCAAGCTAATAATGTCGCTAATACAGGAGTGCTACAAGGAGATGCTATTAAACCAAATGTTAAACCTAATAAATATGAACGTACTCCTTTAGGTAAATCTTGAGATATCCATCCCATACTGTCAAAAGATGGCATTGGTAATGGTAATGCTTCTAGTAAGTTAAGACCCATAAAAATAGCTATTATACTAACAACAATTGGTAATCCTACACCTACTTGACCATAGACTTTTCCCAGCAATGATGCTATAATACCTAACCCAGCTAAAGTTGTAGCTAATCCTAGAGAAAACCAAGCAGATTGAACAGTAGCTTGAATACGACTTTTAGCTTCGTATCCGCCAATATAACCAATAGTTATTGGTAGCATGGAAAGCATGCAAGGAGTAAGACTGGTCAGTAAACCAGCTACAAAGATAGTTACTAAACTTACCCAACTTAGGTGTGTTAGTTGAGTTTTTACTAAACTATTTGCATATTGGGCGGTTTCGTAAAAGAAAGTTAGGATAGTTTCCATTGTTTGGTTACCTTAATAAGAGTTGTATGGCTTTTATACTTATAGAATTTTTGATAGCTTCATTAAATAATGGTATTTTATAGCAAATTTCAACAATCAATGCTACAGCTACAAAGTTTGCTACCCTATCTCCAGGGTATTAATTTATTAGCTTGGTCATCATAGCTGAACTTTAAGTCAACTAAAAGCAAATTAGTATTATGATAATTTGCTTGAGGCGAATCCAATTGTATTATCTTGATTATGAGTGTAGGTCTGTCTTAAATGATTTATACCTTTCAAGTTTTATATATGTGGAGCCAACTTTTTTAGATTTTAGATTTTAACAGGATTTAAGGTTTACTCTGGAATTCTCTGAAATAAATTTAAATCTAGTATGTAGAATAACTTTTAAATATTAGTAAGGGGGAATTAAATTATTTTTAACAAATTAAGATCTTGAGACTTTTCCAAAAGTGTATTGACAGTAATATGACCAGTGATTATACTAACAAGAAAGTCAAAGTATAGTTATATGGCCACTGTAAAAACTGCAATATCACTACAAGAGTATCTGTTTGAACAAGCTGAAGCAATAGCAGCAGAAATGAAAATTTCTAGAAGTCGTTTAATTGCCATTGCTCTAGAAGAGTTTATCCGTAGGCATCAAAATCGAATATTGCTAGAAAAAATAAATGCTGCTTATGGAGATATTTCAGATACTGAAACATTAGCATCAAGAAGTACTATTCTTGAAAATCATAAAAGTATAATAGAGGACGAGTGTTAATTAATCAGGGCGATATATTCTGGATAGAGTTAGGAGAACCATCCGGTTCTAAGACTAGCTATAGACATCCTCATGTTGTCATCCAAAACAATGTTTTTAATTTTAGTCTAATTAATACTGTTGTTGTTTGTAGTTTAGGTTCTAATTTGAAACTTGCTGCAGTTCCTGGTAACATTGTGTTGTCACTAGGTGAGGCTAATTTACCAGATCAAAGAGTTGTAAATATATCCCAAATATTTACAGTTGAAAAAGCTAAACTAATAGATAAAATAGGTACTCTTTCACCAGAGAGAATAGAACAGATATTAAATGGAGTAGAACTTTTACTCAAACCAACAGATATGGAATCATAAATTATTTTTTTTAGCTTTTGCTAATAACTTTATTTCCTTGATTTAATTATCAGTAATATTCAGTTCATTATTTAGGTATAGTTATTGTCAATAAATTAGGGATATTTGCCAAGGTATAAAAAATTAGTTATTTATATCCCTACTACATTTATTTTTTTACCTATTTTAAAGAATGTATAGTATTTTTAACGAATATATCAGGCAAAGCAAAGATTAGGACATTTATAAATGCTTATGACAATCGCCAGGGATTGCTTCTAACTTATAAACTTACCTTAATGCCATATTCTATATCAGTATAAAATGACTGAAGTAACTTTGTATTTTCCTGCCAGTTAAGATGAGTTTTGGCAAAATTAACTGCTCCCTCACTTAACTTTTTATAATTAGAATCAACATTCAACAATTTTTTCACAGAATCAACAATATTAACTGCATCAACCACAGGTAAAACTAAAGCATCTTTGTGATTTTCCATGACCAAACCAATATTAGTAGCAGGCAAAATTACAGGTTTACCCATTGCTAAAAATTCCGGCAATTTACAAGGGAAACGATAATCATTAAATTTATCAGGTCTACCTGGTTGAATTAACACACTTGCTAAAGCTAAAATTTCTGGCATTAAACTCCGGTCTACATATCCTAATTCAATAGCATGTTGTCTTGCCCAACTATCATCATCTCCCAAAAAATTACAGAAATCTCTACCAGTTCTAATTAAAACTGCAGGTTGACCTTCTCGGTTTAATATTGCCACTGCTAAATATAAACTTCTCACCTCATAGGTATTAGCAGCATGAACATTTCCAGTGTAAGAAAAAACCAGACTATTGTCAGGGACACCAAATTTTTTAGCTATTTCTGGATTAGAATTTCTCGGATAAAAATGCTCAGTTTCTACACCAGGCCATAAAATTAAACTCGGCACATTATTGGGCACAAATTTTTTTAATTTTTCAATAATAACTGTCACTCCATCCGCACTTGCGAGAAATTCCTGATATTTTTGAGGATGAGAAAGATTATCAGGAATTTCCAGACTTCCATTAGCAGTAATAATTTCTTCAAAAGGTTTATTTAAGTATTTTTCTAAGACATGTTCCTCATTATCTTCCAAGTGAATAACTAACTTAAAGTCATAAATTTTCCGGAGTTTATAGCAGTAATTTCTAGTAACTTCCCTAGGAGTCCAAACATGAATAATATCCGGTCCTTGTTGATTTTTAAAGCATTCATTTAAGCGATAAAATTCTCCATATTCTGTCACTTGATACAAATTTGCTAAATGTTTTCCGACCATTGAAACAGTCTGTTTATTTTTAGGTACAGCTACCACACAATCAAAACCCAATTTAACCAAATTATTAGCAAAATGATGCACATGCAGCGCACTATTAGAATGGAAATCTTCGTACAGAACAAATAAAATATTTTTCATTAAAACTATATCTGGGAAAGTTAGATTTTTATTAACAGTATTTTTAAGTGATTTTATTGATAGTAATTCCTACACTTTATGAGCTACAATAATAACAATGTATAAACTTGTCATGAATGTTTTTTTGGTAATTTGTAACAGATCTTAGGTAATAGATGGATTAAATATTTATCCTTTCTATTCATAATATTTTTTTTTAAGAATAGCTAGAACCATTAATAGTAAATATTAATAAAGGGAAAATTTCGGGATCGGCAAGAGGTCAATATAAGGAATAATAAACTCTTCAATAACTGCTCTGGCTATCTCTTAATAATGAATTTTGGCATTATCCATTATCACACAAGGTTTTATCCATAGTAATAGGAATACCTCTTAAACTATAAAAGCTTTCCTAAAGAATGAAATCTACTTCAAAATTACTTCATACACTGCTACATAATTATTAACTTTATGCCAAAACTTTTTTTCTTAGATTTAAGCCACTCAATGCCGAAATATTTTGCCCTTGCCCGTTGAGTTTTTCTCCTCTAGCCCTTGTTCTTTTTTATCCCCTAGATCATGGAAAAAAGTGCCTTACTAGATTCATTCCTAATTGATCTAGAACAGAAAAACTAAATTATCTAATTCTTATCCTCTGACTATTCCCTAAAAATCTGCCCTTTTATATGGCATTTAATACTTTCTTTTAACGTATAGTTCAATTTTTTACCTCTTATTACCATTATACTTTTTCTCTCTTTAACTTCTGTGGCAGCCTCCATTAAATTACATAATTATTCATTAGTTAAATGATTATTTTTATCCATTATTTCTATTAAGATTAATAATTCTTAACTATTTAATTTAGAAGGAATACTTCCTCCTCGAGTTAAAGGTCTAATATCTCCAGTTTCTTGATATTTTTTGATTAATTTTTGAATAAAACTTTTACTAACTCCAAACCTTTGAGCTAGTTTTCTTATGGAAATTTTTTCTTTTTCCCAAATTTCGATAATTTTTTTTCTTAAGTCTATAGAATAAGGTTTCATCAATTTTATTTTAAATTTATGGCCATAAATACTATACCTCTTAGTCTACCATTAGACTCTGGGAATTACTATATCTAGTTAAATCCAGTTTGGCATTTACCACAAACAAGTAAACTGCAATCCATATATATTAAGCTTTTCTCAACTAAAATATATGATCTATAGTAATTGGATTTGGTATGATAGAGAGCGTTTATTATAGAACTGATATGGCATATTTTTCAAGTCTTATTAGCTTCTTTATTACAAGAAAATCAACTAAAACGTTGCCTTAAAAGCTTAAAGCTTTGAGGCTTTAGATAAAATTTTTCGGTCAAATAAAATACATAATTATGGAGAAAAATTAATGGATCTAGTCAAACTCCAAAAGTCATTGGACAACATCTCGTTTGGTATCTTGTTTGCCACAATGCTTATTTATTGGTTGGGTGCTGCTTTTCCTCGTATCCCCTATCTCTCAATTTTAGGTTCTACAGGAATGGCGATCGCTAATCTCTGTATTGCCACATTACTCGGAGCTCGCTGGTTAGAAGCTAGTTATTTCCCTATTAGCAATTTGTACGAATCTTTATTTTTCTTGACATGGGGAATTACCACTATTCATCTTATAGCTGAAAATATGAGTGGCGCTCGCCTGGTTGGAGTATTTACCTCTCCAATTGCTATGGGTATTTCTGCTTTTGCTGCCCTAACTTTACCCTCCAATATGCAGATATCTGAGCCCTTGGTGCCTGCTCTAAAATCTAATTGGTTGATGATGCACGTTAGTGTCATGATGTTGAGTTATGCAACCCTTATAGTAGGGGCATTATTGGCTATCGCTTTTCTTATAATAACCAGTGGCCAAAAAGTTGAACTTAGTGGTAGTTCTTTTGGCACTCGTTCTTCTAGAAATAATCATTTTGTGAAGTATCAAAAAAATTGGCAACTACAAAAAGAAAGACCATTACTGAAGGAAATCAAAAACAACTATAAACCTTTTCCCCAATCTACAAAAAATGACCATAGTCAAACTTCAGTCTTGGAAATAACCGAGGTTACTCAAAAAGTTGATCCAGAAATAATACTTTCACCAGAACGTTTAAATATTGCTCAAATCCTAGATAACATTAGCTATCGTATCATTGGTTTAGGATTCCCACTACTAACTATTGGAATTATTGCTGGAGCAGTTTGGGCAAATGAAGCTTGGGGTTCTTATTGGAGTTGGGACCCAAAAGAAACTTGGGCTTTAATTACTTGGTTAGTGTTTGCAGCTTATCTTCATGCCCGTATTACTAAAGGATGGCAAGGGCGAAAACCTGCTATTTTGGCCGCTACTGGATTTGCTGTAGTCTGGGTATGTTATTTAGGAGTAAATCTTTTAGGTAAAGGTTTACATTCTTATGGTTGGTTTTTGTGACATTCTCCCGACCCCGACTTCTGAAGGATAAAGCGCGGGCTTCCAATATCACTCTTAGACATTCCTATCCTACGCCACTGATCTAGGTAAAAATGCTCTCGACAGCCCGAAGCTTAGGTAAAAATTTAGGAAATCATAAGGACTTTATTTGTCCATACTTTTTGATCTAAGGAAATCCATAATCTAACTTTTGAAAAAAAGTCCCAAGCATTGTGCAATCTTCGAATAGTTATCTGCAACATCTCAGAGAGAAACAACCCTAGTAGTGGAAACTGCTTGTTGCCCTTGGGGAGGTTATTTTGCTGTTTGTGATATCCATAGAACAGATAATTAACCCTCATAATATACCCACACTCCAAACGACACCTGCTTATTGGGCACTTTCATGAAGCAATTTAATCCTTGAGTTCCCGAAAAGTATACTTATAAAAACTATGACAGGTTTCGAGTCATTCATTCAATAACTCGACCTATTTTTCTTAGGGATAAATTAGATAAGTGTAGTTGAGGGCTATCAGAGCTCAAGTGATACCAAAAAAACAATTACAGTAAATGCTGATTTTAGCCTCTCAACTCAGGTCAAATATGCTTAGGGGAGTCCATGTATACTGACGCCAAATGGTAGATTATGAGATGTACTCCTTATTCCCTTTTTTTTTAATTCTTACCTTATTTCACTCAAAATAAATTCTAGATAATTATTATGGAAACTGAGGTTAATCTACTAAGTAATGATGATGTTTTGTCTACAGGTGCGAGTATTTTGATGTTTCAATGTACATTTAAAGTTAGTGAATATATAACTATGATTTTAGCAAAACTAGAGTCGGAAAACCTATTTGAAGATGGGTTAGAATGTCAATTATTAAAACCTGGTTATTACTGGAGAAAAGGAAAGGTAAAACTTCGTTTAGAATTTCTGACAGAAACTTCTGATACTGTTTCAAAAAAATGGTTGTCTCGAAGTGTTGTTAGTTCTATTAGTTATCCTGAAGAAGTTGTAGAAGATGTAGGAATGTGGAGTTAAATTTCAATAGATTATCAATGTTGAGTTAGTAGTTTTTATAGTGTTGCTCAAGTTACTGGAATACAGTTTTTTTCTTCTTTTCTATTCCCTGCTTCTCAAATTACTATTCCCTATTCCTTACTCCCTAAAATAGCAATGGAAAATTAACTTAATTTTCAAAAAAAAAGTAGCTATGAACTCCTACTCTATTTGGCTTTAAATATAAAAAACTTTCAAATATCGCCTAAAATAAAATTAGAAACTGACTTACCCCAGAAAGTTAGAGACGATATCAAAACTTATTTTTGTACTTATAAGTCTGCTTGTCAATTTGCTAATCAAATATTTTTAGAAGTTTATCAACCAGGAGCGATTAAAAAGTACTGTCAACAAAGTAAAATAGGGAAAAAATTACCAACTGCTCTTTATATTCATATTTCTGCAGTTGAACAACTTCATCCCTTACTGCGACTCTACGAAAATTTAGCTCATCATTTATATTATAAAGCAGTTTCTAGAGAAAAAACTGATGCTAAAATTACCACATTAATAAAGTTTAATTTTGACAAACCAACAATTTCTTATTTACATTATCCAGATTTTGATATTGACCCTCATCCTGCCTTAAAAACTAGCATTTCCATTAATATGAATAATGGAAAAGTTGAGCATAGAAACTACAGTAATCATAAAAACCCTCCCGTTTTGCATCGGAAAGAAACTTTTGTTACTCCTAAATATCCCCAATACGAAAAATTCGCTAAGTTAACTTCTGATGAGGTTCAACTAGGACTATTAGATAATACTTGTTTAATTGGTACTCGTCAAGGATGGTTAACGCACCTCAAAAATCATGGAATAGAAATTCAAGATCATCATGTTATTCAGCATACTATTGAGATGCCAATTCCTCAAATAAAACGTCATAAAGCTGCTATAGTTCGTAAACAAATTTCTAAACCAGTACGTTTAGCTATAGAAGCAAATCTATTTACAGAAGGTAGAACTTTTTTTGACTATGGTTGTGGCTATGGTGAGGATATCAAATATATTGCTAAAAAAGGTTATTTAAGTGCGGGTTGGGACCCCTATTATTTGCCAGAAACTCCTTGTATTGCTGCTGATATTGTTAATCTTGGTTATGTAATTAATGTAATAGAATCTTTGACAGAACGTAGGGAAGCTTTGATTAAATCTTGGGGGTTAACTAAACAAATTTTAATTGTTTCTGCTATGGTGCTAATTGATGATAGTAAAACTGAGGGAAAACTTGCTTATGGAGATGGCATAATTACAGCTCGTAAGACTTTTCAAAAATATTATGAACAGGAAGAATTAAAATCTTATATTGACCAAGTGTTGAATGTAGATTCGATTCCTATTGATTTAGGAATTTTCTTTGTTTTTAAAGATGAAGCAGAAGCTCAAAATTTTCGGGCTTCTCGCTTAAAAAGTCGTTTATTAACCCCAAGAATAAGTTGCAAAAATAAGCGGTTTGAAGATTATGAAGAACAGCTTATTCCTTTAATGAATTTTATGAGCGATCGCGGTCGTCTACCATTCAGGGGAGAACTTGTGGAAGAGACAGATTTAATTGCAGAGTTTGGTACTTTTCGTCGTGCATTTCAAGTGATTATGCAAGTAACAAACTATCAAGAATGGGATGAAATAACAGATAAACGTCGTCAAGATTTGTTGGTATATATAGCCTTGACTAAGTTTGGTAATAGACCTAAGTTTTCCCAATTATCAGTAGTAGTCAGAAATGATATTAAAGCTTTATTTGGTAGTTACACTAAAGCCTGTACTTTAGGTGATTTAATGTTATTTAGTTTGGGTAATTCTGACTTGATAAGTAAATGTTGTAAAAATAGTTTTATTGGTTATAAATATACTAATTCTCTATTGGTTCATATTTCTGCTGTTCCAAAACTTGATCCCTTGCTGCGACTTTATGAAGGTTGTGCTAATCGAACAATTGGTAGGTTAAATGAGGCAACTATCGTTAAATTTTATTATAAATTACCAATAATATCTTATTTATTTTACCCCGATTTTGATACGGAAGCTCATCCAGTTTTACGTACAAGAATGAATATTGATTTGCGAGACTTGAGTGTTAGCTATGAGGATTATAAAAATGAATATAATCCACCAATTTTGCACAGAAAAGATGCTTTAGTAACTTCAGATTATCCCCACTATGAAAAGTTTACTAAACTTACATTACAAGAAGAAGATAGAGGGCTTTTAAATAATTTAAAACAAATTCAAAATAGACTGGGATGGCTAAAATGTTTAGAGGAAAATTTTGCAGAAATTAAAGGTCATCGTGTTTATTGGCGTACTAATGTTGACCCTTATCAGTTAAAAATATTAAAGTCTGCTGATGCTGCTCGGAAGCGCAGAAGAAAACAACAACTAAATCAGAAATGAAAATTTAGCAGTTGAAGATGTTTTATACCAAGCGTCAAAAAGAATGTTATAAGTAGTTTCAAACTATATATATCGAATAACTTCCTCAAATGACTGAGAGGGTTAAAGTTTGGAATTTTCAAATCTTAATATATGAATATATAACTTCTATGAAGTGTAATTAGATATAGCAATTTTTATTTCTGAGTGAGCTACAAAATTCATTTATTTTACAAGCCAAAGAGTAGCTGGGGAGATTATATGCAATGTACATTATTAATAAGCACCTAAACAAAATTGTTGACCTATTTGATGTGAGACTTGTATTATAATAGATGAAGGCTAAAAATAATTTGTAATTAATCTTGTGTACCTGCTATTTTCTGGGGGTTTTAGGGGAATTCAAAAAATAAAAACACTATACCTCACTAATTTGATAAACCTTATAAAAATTAATACTCAGCTATCACTCTATTGCTCATACAAAATCTGAAAAAATTTGTATATATTCTGAAAAAAATGCTTAGTAGTAAGTATGATAACAATAGTGAAAAAAATGCAACATTTTCTAGAGATTAGGGAGTAGGGTTTTAGAATAAACATTAATCACGCTCTTTACTAATAAATCTCTACAGAAATTACTCTTACTGACTTATTACTTAATGATTAAAATCTTGAGAGAATATTGGAGGAAATCGTTATTATATCAGGTCTCATTAATTAGCTATAATAAATTGTCTAACTTGAGTAATATTTGGGTGATTTGTATTATTCAGACCAGAAGTTTATTTCTTGATAAATTAACAATATGATAGTTTAAAATATAGAGTTTTTTTTAAATGATATATAAATTTATATTCAAGTTTTTTTTGATCAAAGAATGTTGTATTAAATACTCAAAATTTATATTGTTAACCACTATTTAATGCTTTTTCCCTTGTTTTCTATTGCCAGAGTGCCTCAAACCTATTCTCTTTTTAATAGTACTCGGTTTTTATACTCCATATAAAAACTTTACATATTAACAAGATATAAACTATAACTAAAACAAATGAACAAATTATTTGAAAGATTGAATGCCCAGGTTACAATTTTGGGAAGCATTATTGCTATTCTTTGGATTGTACAAATTATTAATGCAGAACTTTTAGGAGGAAAACTGAATTATTATGGAGGAATTCATCCTCAAAGTTCTATTGGGATTACTAATATTTTTTCTGCTCCATTTTTGCATGGTAGTTATACTCACTTAATAGCTAATATTGTACCACTAATTACTCTGGGATGGTTAATCATGTTACGGGGATTTAGTGATTTTTTCTTCGTGAGTATTGTTACTATAATTATTAGTGGTCTAGGTATTTGGTGCTTTGGTTCTCCAGATTCTATTCATATCGGTGCTAGTGGATTAATTTTTGGTTATTTTGGTTTTTTATTACTCCGAAGTATATTTGACTTTAGCATTTTATCAGTTATATTTGCCTTGACTGCTGGTTTTCTTTACAGTGGTTTAATTTGGGGTATTTTACCTTCTGATCCTAATATATCCTGGGAGGCACACTTATTTGGTTTTCTCGGTGGGATATTTGCAGCTCAAATATTAGGGAAACGCAAAAGGAATAAGTAAGCATTTAGCTATTGGTAATTAACATTTTATTCTGAACAGAACCATAAATAAAATAAGTAAACACTGATTTACTTTGAGATAACTTACCCAAAAACTGAATTGATAGACAAAATTTCCTAATAGTAAAAAAACAATATCATAGCAATAAATTAGGTTTCCTGTTTGGCTTTATAAGCACTCTTACATTATTTGGAAGTACAAGGTTATGTGATAGGTATATCAAGTTATATTTCAGTTAAAAATTTTGGGAAAAAACCTAAAAAAAATAGTAATATCTATAGTTTTGAATGGGATAGATATTCAAGATTTTACAGTTGTTACTCCAATAAATTTGCTATACCAAAACTGAAAAAATAACGAGGTTTTGTGTTTGTAATTAGTAGCATTAGAAAACAAGGAACGTAGATATTTTGGATAAGGTGGTGTCTAGTCCATAAGAATAACTTCATAATTACATCATAGAAGTTCTAAATGACCTAGAATAATTATGCAAAAGTATACAAAATTCTCACATAATTAGAATTATTCTGTTTTGAATCCCTAGAAAATTATTCTGCTGTTATAAGAAGGAGATTATGGTCAAGTTTATTTATTTCAAAATTGATAAAGGGTCAATAAGTACCTCAGAAAAATTATTTAGCTCTTTTAATTATCTGTGCTTTTTAGAAGGTAAATAATTAAGCTTATATAAATGTGTAATTAACTTTCAACGACTACTTAATTGTTGATATTTATGTGTAATTAAACATATTTTTCCCAGTTCAAAAAAAATTATCCTTTTATGTGAAGGGGAAAAAAATCTTTGATGAAGTTCTGTTCTATCAAACTCTCTAATTAAAAGTAATTATATATGAATTTACCTTCTTTTCTGTGGCTTTGGAAAATAGCAGCTTGGTCTATGGGTTTTTCCCTGTTTACCTATTCATTATTAGCTGTAAGTGGCGGCTGGATGTTTTTTGCTCGCAACAACAAACAAAAACGCCCTAAATGGTTACGACCCTTTCATTATATTATCGGAGGAGTAATGGTATTTTTAGTAGTTTTATTACTGATAATTGGCTTAGTAGGGACTCTTGGCTATTATGGTAACTTAGGTCATTCTGCTCATTTACCTGCTGGTTTAATTGTTGTGACATTGGCGTTAGTTTCTGCCTGGAGTGGAACTCAAATTAATCCCAAAAAACCTTGGGTGCGATCGCTACATATCACAACTAATATTATCCTATTATTTAGTTTCACGACAGTATCTTTGACAGGTTGGAGCGTTGTGCAGAAATATTTACCTTGAAGTAAGTTTTATACAATAGCCTTTAGAGTCTTTGGATAGCTTTGTTAAGTATGATGAGAGAAAGATATTTAATTTTTCCATATACTAAATTTCTCTGTTTAATTAATATCATGTCTGCTTAATTAGTGATTAAAAAAAGTTTTTGCTCCTAATACCTTCTTTCTAACTCCTGAGTCTTGACTCCTCTCTAATTATCTATAACTATTTATCTAGATATGATATTTCTTATCCCCTAAAAAATTGAAAATAACTATATTTAAAAAAACTACAGACTATTATCAAATTCTCTTGAATAATTATTATGTAGTTGGGGGTGGGGAGTAGGGGAAATTGAAGATTTAAGTAATTATAGAATTATAAATAGATCATTATATAATTAGGTCTTATTTCTAAATTGTGATATTTTTTTTAAATCATACTATATTAAGCGTGAATTTATTCTCTGTATAATATTCTTTTAGTATAGATGGCAGACTGTAGAGATTTTCTTGTTTTTCGATCAGGGAACGACGACACAAAGATTGTAATATGTTGAGTAAAGCTGATGGCGACGTTTCTGTAGTTTCTAAAAGTTTCGCCAAACTAATAGGTTGATTTTTTGTGGCTAAAAGTGACAGAGTGTATTTTTCTGCTTGGGAAAGGCGATCGCATTGCTGTTGTAAGTTATCTTTCAAATATTCTGGCAATAAGATGATATCACTGGGCAATAACTCAATCAAACTTTCTTCCAATTCTTGAATTTGAGTCGCTACAATTTTTAACCATAGAGGGTTGCCTTGATAGAGATGAATGAGTTTTTCTGAATGTTCAATTTTTGCCAAACCATAATTTATGAGTATTTCTTTGGCGCTTTTGATATCTAAACCAGTCAGTTGCAAAATAGGAATGATAGTTTTCTTGCTTTTGAGTTGGAGCAGTTTAATGGGTTCCCAACCTATTAATAACAGGCAACTTTGATGAGATAGTTTTTCTATCTGTTGGAAAAAGTAGTCATATTCTTCGTATCCTGGTTTGTACTTTCCAGCTAACTCCCCACTGCTGAATAGGTTATGAATGTTATCCAAGACAACTAAACAGTGATGCTTCTGTAAATATTTGATTAAGTCTAAAGGTTTATGTCTGTTTTTGAGAAAATTTTGTGGTTGAGACTGGGAGAAAAACTCAATTAAGTCAGCTTGAAATTCGGCAAAATTGGAGGTTTTTTTGAGGCTGCGCCAAATTACATAGTCAAAATTATCTTTTATTTGTTGAATGAGTTTTACCGCTAATGTAGTTTTACCGATACCACTGATACCCGTGAGTGCAATGACGGGAAAGCATTTTTCTAAAATCCAGGTTTTCAGGGTGTAGATGAAACTCACACAAAATATCGACAAAACTGGAAGTTTTTGAGTAGGCAAAACATTAATTTATAGGCAATTATAGAAAGATGTCTAACATAGATCTAGAGTTAACTAATGTTAACAACTAATTTTATTCATTTAGCGATCGAGCCAGTCACAACTACAATGGCAATAATGTTTTTGGGAAAAGCCCTAGGGGTGTGTGGCGCTGGAGTAGGTGGAGGAACCCTTGGAAATGCTCTAAGTCAAAAATTTAAAAATAAGAATAAAAAAATTGATTGGGGTAAAGCAGCTTCAAAAGGTACAACAGTGGCCACGAGCGGTATATCACTTGTTAGCAGATTAGATGGTGTTATTTCACCTCAAAACCCGCAAGACGAAAACAAGCCTAGTAAATGATTGAAAACTATTTCTCATGAAGTCTGCTGTTACTTGTATTAGTAGACTTCTTCTCTTTAGTTTTTTACTCTTTTGACTACTTGAACTATGAGACTTCCCAAAAACGTACTTCCTTTTATTGTACTTGTCCTGATCGTCTTTATTGTTTGCCTGCTTTTGGCTCTCTTGCAAGGACTAGGCTAGAGGCTCTAGAAGTTATAGGTTTGATTAAGGGATAGGGTAACCAAACAAAGACCATTACTATATCTACAATTAGATTATGTTCGGTTTGGTTTCTCTACCCAACTATGCAGCAGAGCGCGATCGCGACCCTACAATAAAGTAGTATCAGAAGCTGTAGTTTGGGTTAAGCGAATGCGCAACCCAACAAAGACAATTACTATATCTATAATTAGATTATGTTAGGTTAGGTTTCTCCATATTAACTACATCAGTAGCGATCGCAACTCTACAATAAAGTTATATCACTATCACAAATAGATTAGGGTGTGTTCATCAGATCATCCTGATTTTTCCTTTGTGATGCTGAAGCTTTTCATATTTAGCTAAAACAAACCCTACTACTATATTTATAATTAGATTATGTTAGTTTTGCTTTCTCCACCCCACCTATATCAAAAAAAGCATCACTATCACAAATATAGTAGGGTGCGTTCATCAAATTTAACGCACCATAAATTGACATTTTCCCCGGCGACTCTGGAAAACAACTGAGCCGTAGTCTGATACAGGCTGATGTTTCATCGACTGCTCTTACCTTGACCCTAGCCTTATACAGATTTTCACATCCGTCTTTTGTCGCGGACTACCCATCCCCTACTAACTATTTCCACATCCGTCTTTTGTCGCGGACTACTCATCCCCTAAACTAAATTTATATAATAAAAACATAATATATTCAAAAAAAAACACCAAAAACTCGCCCTAGAAGGACGAGATTTTAACCCCAATTTTTTGGTAATTTCAAGTTTTTTAGGAGCTTCAGAAAATGAAAAGACTAAGATCTAGCTTTTGCTAGCAACTGTGAAACTTCATTCCATCTAGGAATCTCATAACTTAGAAAATCATAAGCCATATCAGTATTAGGAAAAATAGCCCGCGCCTCCTGCAGCAAATCATCCAACAAAACCGAATTTCCAGGAGCATACCTAGGACTAAAATGAGTCATCATCAAATGCTTAACACCTGCAGCTAAAGCCACCTGTGCCGCCATAGTTGAAGTAGAATGCAATCTTTGAAAGGCCATTTCAGCATCCTGATGAGAAAAAGTAGCCTCGTGAACAAGTAAATCTGCCCCCTGTGACAATTCCACAGCCCCATCACAAAACACAGTATCAGTACAATAAACAAACTTCCGGCCGACATGGGGTGCGCCACACAAATCAGCCCCATTAATTTTCCGCCCATCAGGCAAAGTAACAAACTCACCCTGTTTCAGCTTCCTATAGATAGGGCCAGGAGGAATCCCTAAAGCCTTTGCCTTTTCCACATTAAAATGTCCTGGTCGATCCTTTTCTGTTACCCGATAACCAAAAGCAGTAACCCGATGCTTCAAATAAGCACAACTAACAACATACTCATCATCCTCATAAATCACACCAGGCTTACTCTTATGAACTTTAATTGGATAAGCTAAATGAGTTTGAGAGTATCGAAGACCAGCTTGGAGATAATCCTCTAAAGCAGGTGGACCATATAAAGTAACACTTTTAACATTTCCCCCTAAACCACAACTAGCTAACAACCCCATCAAACCAAAAACATGGTCTCCATGCATGTGGGTAATAAAAATACGACTAAGTTGACTGACTTTAAGATCACTACGGAGAAACTGATGTTGAGTTCCTTCACCACAATCAAACAACCATAACTCAGCCCTTTGAGGTAAACGTAAAGCAATACTTGAAACATTACGTGATCGCGTTGGAACACCAGAACTAGTTCCTAGAAAAGTTATCTGCAAAATCTAAAACTTCCTCAATAAAGTAATGTACTCCTACGCCAACTTTACAATATGGGGTTACCTTCTCGTTTTCTAGTCCCGGTATGCCGTCGAACTCCACGAGGTTTTAAGAATAGTGTAATTATTTTCTTCATGTTAATAAAAAATAGGGGGAATGGCCCCATACTTCCAGAATAGCTTTTCTAAAATATTTTTCATATTTAAAGTTGGATCCGCTAAATTCTTAAAATTATAATCTCCATAGCTTGAGGCCGAAGAGTATTTCAAATTATTGTATCGTACTTATTCCGGCTTTGTCTTATTGATTTGTCAAAAGGATTTTGTCAATAACTTTTTGCGTTTTTTCCCCTCCTTGGGACAGCTATCTGGAATCATTGATCTCTGAAAACTTTGTGGGGAGAAAGCCCAGACCGTAGAGTGGGGGAACCAAAAATATGGGAGCTCAACAAAACTACTTAAGTCTTCAAAAAAATATATTTTATCAATGTATTTTATCAATGCACTTTTTTCTGGAAAAAGTATATTTAATACTTATGCATAAACTATCTATTTTGTCAAGTATAATCTTAAGAAAGATACTTATAAAAGAGAACTTTTTCTGCAGGTTAGTGGAGAGATCAAAGCCTTTAATAATAGAGTTGTTGGGAATTAAGCAAAAAAAATGGCTCAAATCCAAAAAAAGTTCAGGCGTAAGGGTGCTTTGCAGTATTTTAATCATGAAAAGCTTACTATATAAGGTTTTCATGATTTTAAAATTTCCCACACCTAAAAACTCTAATATTTTGAGTGACAACTACATTAATTCTCTCAAATTTGACACCCTCCCGACACTACTTTAGGGGCATACCTGGAGGGGTGACAGGTAAGACTAAAAAACTCACATAACATAGTTTACAGCTTTTATACATCTCTGATAATTGAGCCCTTTTTAAGACCAATTGGCCATCAATTCCTCTGCTTCTCCTGCAAACATGAACAAGAAATTTAACCAAGATTGACCTCTATTTCCTGTATAAAAATGGCTATGTCGTCGATATTTTCTTCCTTTTTCAGTTGGACAGTTTATATAATTTGCTACTCCTTTGTATAGAACGACAACAGCTCTCAAGTTTTATATATTTTGGCATTTGATTAGCCAGAGTTTCTCAACGTATCCATCGGTGTTCTTGAATTATAGTAATCAAAACTTTCAACATTAACCAAACATTGAATTTTAATTGACTTTTTAAATGTTTATGGTACAAGAAAGGTAATTTATTCATTTTTATTAAATTAGCCTTATTGACAATATCTAAGTTCATCTTTTTTGTTCATGTTTTGGTTAATCCCTAATACTGAAGGCTTTTTGACTTTTTTTTCACCCCCCAGAGGGCATAGTAAATATTCCCTATAATGACTAATACTGACTTTAGTCCTCGTACACCCCCCTCCTTTGATCTACTCTCTTGTGGTATTACAGTCGCTCCACATATTCATACCAATCGTATTTTAGAACAATATCTATACTTATGTTAATACCACAAGTCCAAGACAGTGGAAACTACTTTAGGGTAGTTCCATTGGCTTATAATTTATAGGTGATTTTTCTAGTATGTATACATAATTAGAACAACATTTAGAGCGGGGCAAATATCGGTCAATTTTGATTAACCTAAAACCATACCAATTTACTTTAGTACTACTCTTAAAAACTGATAAAACGTCTTGTTTTTTACATAAGGTAAACATAGCTGAAACTTGAGCAGATCCTACTTGTTTTTATTTCTCATACTAAGCTTAAGTTTTAGCAGCTCAAGCTTTATTGGAGATAACTCATTAGCAAAGCTTTGTCTGAGCAAAAATAAGCTAAAGTTCTTTACAATAACTTGTCCTGTTCTAGATTGACATTTTCCCTGGGAGTTAGGTGCAGGGGGAGTTATAACGAACCGAAGCCCGATGTAGGTTAACATTCCTTATACTGCTGCAATGAAAGTCGCAAGTAGGAAATTTTACCCCAGTCTTCTGCTAGCTTCCACTTCCAGTTTTTTTTTCAGACTGCCTGCCCGTAATTAATTAATCAATATAATCATGACATTGTTGTATTTAAAAAAAACAACTAAAAATTCTCCTGATGGACGATGTTCGATTAAAATACAAATTTTGTAACATGTTTTTCGAGCATTTATGGCTTACTATTTACTGCTTACTGATTAAATATATATATTCTGAGGATTATCTATTTATATTAAAACCAGCATTTTGATTGGTTTTCCCTTATGACGTGCCCTTACAGGAGATTAAGAGTCTTCAACCAACATTGAGATCAAATCAAAACATTAAACAAACATGAGTTCTGGATTACTATTTACTTTTTTTGTTACTCGTACTACTAAACTTTTAAAAGCCTATTGGTGGACATCTATTTTAGCATGGGTACTAATGATTACCCCTGCCCAAGGCTCCCTAATATTGCGAATTGCCATAATGGAAGGAGTTAAAGAAGTTAAAATAGGGAGTTCCACAAACGCAATAGTTAGAGATGGTTCCGGTAGGGAAATTGGGGAACTACAACCAACTAAAGGTTTTCTAGCAGAACTTCAATCAGGAAAAGTAGCTTTAGCCAACTGGATATCCGGTCAAATGTGGATCGAACCCAAAGCAGAAGGTTATGTATGGATAGGCGATCGCTGGTATCGAGGTCGCACCCATATTATTCCCCACAAAGGAGGTATCACTGCTATTAATTATGTCAACTTTGAAGAATATCTCTATAGTGTCATTGGAGCGGAAATGAATAGTAACTGGCCACAAGAAGCCCTCAAAGCTCAAGCTGTTGCTGCCAGGTCTTACGCTCTGAAGAAACGTCAAGAAAATAGTAACAATTTTTATGACCTAGGCGATAACCAATTCTGGCAAGTCTATCAAGGAATTAAAACAGAATCTCCAGGAACTTATGCTGCTGTTGATGCCACCCAAGGCCAAGTGCTTACTTACAATGGTGAAATTATTTTAGCTTTATTTCATTCATCCTCTGGAGGGCACACAGAAAATGTAGAAGATATTTGGTCAAACCCACTGCCCTACCTCCGAGCTGTTCCTGACTTTGATCAAGATGCCCCAGTTTATGAATGGACTAAATCATTCTCTCAAGCAGAACTAAGGCAACGAATCTCAGGAGTTGGAAATATTATTTCCATGACACCCCAGACTACTACTCCTCACGGTAGTGTTATTTCTATTAAAGTTTTAGGTGATGCAGGGGTTAAAACTCTTAAAGGCACAGATATTACAGCAGCTCTAGGTTTAAAAAGTACCAGATTTACTGTTAGTGGCAAAAAAACTGTTGCTCAACAAATTCCTACCAGTTTTCAAATTACTGGAAAAGGCTTTGGTCACGCTGTAGGAATGAGTCAATGGGGAGCCTACAGTTTAGCCAGGAATGGATATAACTACTACCAAATTTTATTGTACTATTACCAAGGGGTAACTTTAGCAAAAATTGACGTTCGATAAGATACTCCTCGCCAACTTTACGATATTTGGTGTAGGGTTGTTTCATCGTCCCGGCATATTATCAGACTTAACAAAACTCTAATAACGGAAGGCTCTAGTACCCTGTTTTTTGATATTTATTGCTCCATTTACATCTCAGTTTATTAATATGCTGTAATAGAGGCAAGAATTAATTTTATTTTTAAGTTGTTTCTTTACTTTTTCAGCAGATAAACTCTGGCCATTTCCGGCAAAAGCTTTTGTAGCAGTTTAACAGGAGAACTATTGAGACAGATCGTACTTAAAGCGTGCTTTTCACCAATTCCCCAAAGCGCTGTTCCAATCTCTCGGCATTGAATGACCATAGTGTAGACCTTTGAAATACTTCAAACCTCCTAAGTTTTGATCAACATGACTACCACAATTAGAACAATCTTGGCTAGTGCTTTGGGGACTCATGAGCTTTCGCCTTTTTATCCAGCACTTTCGACTTTGAAGTCAATACCCACTATGAAAAAGCAAATTATGATTTTAGTAAAAAAAACATTAATTTTGACTATATTCTCAAAATTTATTATATTATTAATCTTTTGAACTTGAAAGATACCTTTCTACTTATTTCTTTTTGCTTATTTCTTCTTCATTGGTAATAGTTTTTGTCATAAATATTAATCAATTATTTGGTATTACCAATATTATATTGATAAATAATTAGGCCTATTTCATTGACTTGATAACTGCTATATAAGATTTAGAGTTTCACATATTAATTAAATAGAT
Source organism: Trichodesmium erythraeum GBRTRLIN201 (assembly GCA_018457135.1). GTDB lineage: Bacteria > Cyanobacteriota > Cyanobacteriia > Cyanobacteriales > Microcoleaceae > Trichodesmium > Trichodesmium erythraeum. The sequence continues at coordinate 46,927 of JAGGDU010000002.1, forward strand.
TATAAATAAATTAAGCAGTCTCAAACCCAAGGTTCTATTAGGCATAAAAAACCTGATAGATAATAAAAGGCCGGCTAATTGCTAGAAAATTATATCAGCCCTCACATCTCTTAAAAATTATCTTAGAAATAGTTCCATATTTTTATATAACAAATGCAAAAGTGGGAATATCTATTAGCAGAAGCAAGCCCTTATCCTTTTGGAGATAAGCTGATTAGTATATATATAAATGGTCAAGAATGGCGAGAATGGAAAAATCAAACATTATACGAATTCGTTAATTATTTGGGTGATCAAGGATGGGAATTAGTCACTTTTAGTCATAACTCAAAATCTGATAATAATTACCTCATATTTAAACGCCCGAAAATTACAATGTAAATTATGAATGCTTCACAACTTTTACTAATATTTTAAACATCTGATTGATTCAATCTTTTTTGCCATTCAGCATCAATTTTATCTGTCTGTTCAGCTTCCTGTTCTAGGATATTCTTTTCCGTTGTATAGGCCAAATCTTGATTACTAATAATTGTTTCTTTTGCAAATTCTCTAGCATAATCAATTTTCCGAATTAACAGATTACTAGCTTGGTTTAAAGCAATAGTTCTGTTTTTTCTTTGTTGATTTCTTTTCTCAACTTTACCATTACGCCATTGTACCCAAAAATAACGAATGAATGGTAATACTAGAAAACTAATACCATAAGCTAGTAGCACAGGATAAATAACTTCAACAAAATTAATAATCCACCCAATCTGCTCTATCATTCTATCATCTTCTAACAATGAACCTAAAACTAAAGCACCAATAAAATTAACAGCACCTAATCCAATTGCCAACATAATTTGATTAGAATTGGCTTTACTAAAACGCAATTTTTTTTCTATTAAATAAGTAGAAACAGGTTCAAAATGCCATTGTTTTGCTGTTGTTTGTAAATCAGGAAAATGATAAACAATTTGACCATCAGGACTAACTTCTGGTCGACCATTAAAACGAATTAATACTGGTAAAATATACTCTTCATATTCTACAGCATATTCTTTCCCTAAATCATCTAAATAAGGAGCAATTTGTTCGGCAACTACTGCACCTTGATTATTTTTAATTACAGTAGCGATCGCCTGCCAACGTTGCTCATCTAAATTGTAATTAGGGTTCCCGTCTCCAAAGAGAAAAGAAAATATAGCCTCCAAAAAATTCATTTCATTTTCTTTTTTTGGAATAAAAGATTTATTTGTTTTTCTTTGATTTTTACGTTGATATCTATAGGGTTGATCGTAGTATCCCCAATCAAACAACCACAACCAATAAGGATTAAATCCAAACCGCGGAAAAAATCCCATACTAGCGCCCGAATTATTTTCCCCTTCACATGAGTCATTTTGTTCACTACTAGAGTTAATTGAAATAACAATGATGGCAATAGCAACCATTATAATTATTATAGAAAGTATCAATAAAAATCCGAAAGAAACTCTAATTAAATAAAACAATATTCGCCAAACTTTTTCCCACCATTCTCTCAATCTTAAGCGCCAGAATTTATTGCGTAAAATACTTCTAAAATTATTGGGAAATAAATAAGCAATTTCTCCTGATTCTGATACTTGTAAATGACCACCAGCATCTGTAGCTAAAGCTAATAATGCTTGTTCTGCGACTTTAATATCTAATCCAGCTTGAGCTGCTACATCCCCTAAAGTAACACGGTAGTCCAGATTCTCCACAGCTGTCATTATTGCAGGATTTGGAGTCATAACATTACCTCAAACTTAATTGACCTATTTTAAATTATAAGTAAATATGTCAAAGTATCCAATATTCATCTGGATATTGTCTACAATATGATCAATTGTAAGTGGATTGAGTTTTCTATAAAATAGTAATGGAGATTCGCCCGCAGCTAATTTATAGTCGAAAAGTTGGTTATGGGTTATTTTTATTTTTTTTATACAAACCTTTGTTTATATCTACTTACTTACTTGAATGAGACTATAAACTTAAGTCCCTAAATAGGCTAATATACTACTATAAAAAAAATGTCAAAATTGCTCACAAAATATTTTCATCTTGTACACATATATCACATATTTGCATAGCATTACATAGTATTATAAAACTTATATGAGTGATACTTAGCAAACAAATAATTTCAGTATTTGATAATATATAAAACCTATTTAATTTTCAATATTTTTCTATATTTATCACATGACATTTTGCCAAAAATATAATTTTTTTTTAATTATAAGAAAATCAAGCATAACCTTAATTGGTAATTTTTATGTATATATAATAATTATAATTTTATTTTGAATGCATCCAGAAAAATTGGGGATTCAAACTATACACTCAAAAATAATTTTTGACTTTTGACCTAACTCACTTCAAGCAATTGAAGAAGAATAAAAGTCAAGAGCAAATATTGAATCTGATCTTATTCCCTATTCCTTCCTTGAATAAATGCTTATATCTCTTCGCATTAATAACTTTGCCCTCATAGACCATCTCGAACTAAAATTAGGTTCCGGTCTAAATGTCTTCACAGGTGAAACAGGTGCCGGAAAGTCCATTATCTTAGATGCTCTTAATGCTGCCCTAGGTGCTAAGATAGACCGTCGTATTATCAGAACAGGAACTAGACGAGCTATTTTAGAAGCAACCTTTAAAATTAATCCAGATCTAGCTGAATGGTTAAGAGGTCAAGAAATAGATCCGGTAGATGATACATTAGTAATTTGTAGTCGCGAAATTATTGTAACTCAAGACTCCCTGCGCACAAGGTCTCGTGTAAATGGGGTTCTAGTTAACCGGAAAATAATAGACCAACTTCGCGATCGCTTAGTAGAGATTACAGCTCAAGGCCAGACTTTACAATTGGGAAATACTAATCTGCAAAGAGAATGGCTTGATTTATATGGTGGTTATTCCCTACTCAAATGTCGAGAAGCCGTAAATATTAGCTATCAAAAAGCTCAAAAAACCAAAGTAGCGTTAGAAAACCGTCGCCAGTCAGAGCAGCAACGTTTACAAAGAATAGACTTATTAGAATACCAGGTACAAGAATTAGATAAAGCTAATCTTACTGAGCCTCAAGAATTAGAGCAACTAATACAAGAAAGTCAACGCCTTAGTCATGTAGTTGAACTGCAACATCAAAGTTATCAAATATATCAAGCTTTATATCAAAATGAAGGTGATAATTCAGCAGCAGCAGATCTTTTAGGAAAAGCAGAAACAATATTAAATGATATGGTAAACTACGACTGCACATTACAATCAATATCAGAAATGATTAGTGAAGCTCTAGCTCAAGTTGTTGAAGCTAGCCGACAAATTAGCAGTTATGGTGAGCAATTAGAAGCAGATCCTCAAAGATTACAGGATGTAGAAGAAAGAATTCAAGAACTTAAACAAATTTGTCGTAAGTATGGACCCACTCTAGAAGAAGGCATTAATTATTATCACAGAATACAAGCAGAACTTAAAGAACTACTTGAAGGAGGAGAGTCCCTTGAAGCACTAGAAAAAGTATATCAAGAAGATCAGATTGAATTACAAAATAAATGTCACGAACTTAGTTTGCAACGCCATAGTGCTGCTGCTAAATTGGAAACACATTTGGTAGAAGAATTAAAGCCCCTTGCTATGGAGAAAGTGAAATTTAAGGTACAAATTACTTCTATTACTCCGACAATTACAGGTGCTGACCACCTTACATTTTGTTTTAGTTCTAATCCTGGTGAACCACTACAACCTCTAAATTTAACTGCTTCTGGAGGAGAAATGAGTCGGTTTTTATTAGCACTGAAAGCTTGTTTTTCTCAAATTGAAGCATCAGATACTCTAGTTTTTGATGAAATAGATGTAGGAGTTTCAGGAAGAGTAGCAGGAGCTATTTCAGAAAAGTTACACCAACTTAGTCGCCAACATCAAGTTCTATGTGTAACTCACCAACCTATAGTTGCTGCAATGGCAGACCATCATTTTAATGTTAGCAAGCAAGTAATTCAGCAAGTAGCTAATGTTGATTCAAATGATCACAATTCTGAGGAGAGAACAATAGTTAGAGTGAAAAGCCTGGATAATTATCAACGACGAGAAGAGCTCGCACAATTAGCTAGTGGTAGATCAGTTCAAGAAGCTATTGCTTTTGCAGAATCTCTTTTAACTCAAGCCGCAACTAAACGCGAGAAAAATTCGATTACTCCTATTTCTAGTTCCAGTTTTGGAGGTGAATAGTAAATCTTTGACATCCTACTGATATTGCCCTTAAGTGACAAAACATAATCCCTGAACCTCACGGTGAGGGACACTCCTCTGAAGGAGGCTAATGGTTTATGTTTTATCGCACAAAAAACCAAGACTAAACCTATTTGTAATTTAATCGTCACTCCACAGACTAATACTGCTACTCCCTTCCTGCTAGAAAATTACCTATTATTTAACATATGTTATTACATAATAGGTAATAAGGGATGAATCATGATTAAATCTTTAGGGAATAAAACTTTTAGGTTAGGCGATCGCTAATTAAATTTAGAATTGTGGCCATAATTGTACTACAAGTGTCAACAAGAATATTTAAGGAAAAGATTCTTGGCAATTCAATACTTGTATGAAGGAAAAACTAGAACAGAAGTATCAGATTTATTAGATTGTCATTATCAAACTTTATCTACTTGGATAGATAAATTTTTAGAAGGAGGGTTAAAGAATTTAATATAACTAATCACTCACCAAGTATCATCAAGATTAAATATAAAACAGAAATAGGAATTAAAAATAATGATACTGGAAGAATTACCCAGAGATTATGTGGTAGATAGAAACAAATGGAGCTGGTAAAATTATTAGTAATGTTATTGAATTAAGATGGGGAGTAAAACTGAAAACAACAAGAATATATGAAATTTTAAATGAATTAAATTTATCAGCTCAAAAAGCCCATAGAAATTATGCTAATACCAGCCAAGAACAGCAAAAAACATTTATTTTAAGTCTAAAAAAAATTGGCATCTAAAAAAGAGAAAGAAAAAATAGTATTTTTTGATGAATTTGTTGTTTATGAGCGCTCAAGTATTTTTTACAGATGGGCAGAAAAAAAATACAGCTCCCGAAGTACCCAGTAATGAGAAGGGAGGTAAAAATAAATTGAATGGAATGATTTCAGTTGATGCCTTTACAGCTCAAGAGTATTTAAAATTCAAAGAAAAATCTAAAACAGAGGAAGTTTCGGATGACTTTTTACAATTAACTCAAGATTTTTTAACAGAAGGATTTGATAAATTGACTATTATTTTAGCTCTGGACTAGACAGATAAAAATAAAATGAAATTTTAATTGAAATTTCATCTCATTAATGCTCAAATATTCAGATAAAATTGTTGTAGATTTTATTCATACTCCAACATATTCTCCTAATTTTAATTGAGTTGAATATATTATTCATCTTTTAAGACTTAAACTGTTAAATCACTTTTCCTGGGATGTAAATATTCAACAAGTTTAAGGGTATATTAGAAAAAATTTTCCAATTTAATCAACTTCAGACAACTGAACAAGTCCAAAATCTAACTCGGTATATTTGTACTTTAGCGTAGCTAGATTAAAGTAGAAATAAGTACCAATAATTGTTCTGGTAAATATTCTTTTTGGGGTTTGTATTATAGTTTTTGCCATAATTGAGTATCTAAGATCGCGATCGCTAGATTGAACCATTCTATCAGATAAAGGTTTTATCGTTTTGCTGCTCTAATTAGCTTTTGTAATGTTTATACTACATGATAGGTAATCTTCTAGCGGGAAAGGAGTAGTGCGGATATTACTGGTTATTTTGGGAATAATGATTAGGGATTGAGTAAAAATATATCAAAAATAACCTCTAAATCTTATATATTAATGGTTTAACCTCTAACAAACAAGTTAGTTAAGTCAGATATTTAAGGTTTTACCCATTTTTAGCTTATTACCGTATTTTTCTTTTCCCTTTTAGATTAACTTCTATTGATTTATGCCCTCTAAAAATTGGTAATTTACCTTGAAAAAGCAAAAAAAACCTTAATAGATGAAATAAATTATTCTTCATTAAGAACAAAAAAATTAAATCTAAGTATCTATAGATACTTTTGTTGCCATTAATGAGAAAGTAGGGTAGAAGCCCATTATTTTGATAAATACATAAGAATAAGTTATGAAAACTGAACCAATGAAAATTACTTGTTATGTTAAACTATAGTATAGTTTTTTATAGAAGCTTTAAAAGCCTTAAGTTCTTAATATTAATTAACAAATGGAGTGAAAATTATATAAAAATCTTAATTTTGCAGACAAAAAATAGCATCCAATGTCAATACTTATATCAATTAATTAAAACGTTATGACATCTACATCTTCAAATCAAATAGCAAAAGAAGATAAAATTCCAATAGAAGTGAAAGTAGTTGTAGAGGGTAGTAGCCATGATGTTTCTCTCCCTCAAGATAATTCTGGTTATAAAAATTCTCAAATTAATAGCAGTAATGGAGATAATTCTCAAAGTAAATCAACAGTTAACGAAAATAGTGCATTAGTTCATTCTGGTTCTGGGGCTAATTTTTCAGAATTTCTGGCTCCTTTAACAAAAGATACTTTTGTTGGAGTTGTTAAAGATGTTGAAGAAAAACTAAAGACAGTGAATCAAACCCTTGGGATGCTCAATAATTTGTTAGAAGCTCAAGGATTTGATGCTATTCTCCATGAAATGTTACGTTCAATTACTCTCAAAACAGGAGAATTATTGAATGCAGACCGAACAACAATTTGGTTATTAGATGAAGAAAAGAATGAACTTTGGTCAACAGTTGCTCAAGGAGCTAATGGAAAACCATTAGAGTTAAGAATTCCAGCCAATGAGGGAATAGCTGGCGAATCAGCTCAAGCAAAAAAAGTCATTAACATACCTTATGATTTTTATGATGATCCCCGTTCAGCGAGTGCGAAAAAACTCGACAAACAAAACGGATATCGAACTTACACTATGGTAGTACTGCCATTATTAAAAGAAGAAACTGGAGATTTAATTGCAGTTGTTCAACTTCTAAATAAGTTAAAACAAGATGTAGAAAAATATGAACTCTTAGAAGACAAAATAGATGTCAATGGATTTACCGAAGAAGATGAAAGAGTATTTAATGAATTTGCTCCTTCTATTAGTCTCATACTAGAATCTTCTAAATCATTTTATGCAGCCACCCAAAGACAAAGGGCAGCAGAAGCTTTAATGAAAGCTGTAGACTCCCTTAGCAAAAGTAGCCTAGACTTAGAAGATACCCTAGACAAAGTCATGTATCAGGCCCGGGAACTGATGAATGCAGATCGTAGTACCATCTGGCTTATAGATAACGATAAAAATCAACTCTGGACAAAAATCTTAATTGATGGTAAGCGAACCGAAATCCGAATAGATAAAAACCAAGGTTTCGTTGGTATGGTTGCCACGTCTGGTGAAACACTACTAATTCCTTTTGATGTTTATAAAGATTCTCGTTCAGTTACAGCCAAAGAAACAGACGAAAAAACAGGTTATCGTACCTGCAGTCTATTGTGTATGCCTGTTTTTAATGATAATAATGAACTAATTGGTGTGACTCAGTTGGTTAATAAAAAGAAACAAGGAGAGTATCCAGCTTATAACCCCGCTAATTGGCCTAATGCACCAGAACAATGGAAAGCTAGTTTTAATCGTGATGATTTAGAGTTTATGAAGGCTTTTAATATTCAAGCAGGGGTAGCTCTTCAAAACGCGAAATTATTTGATACAGTCAAACAAGAACAACAAAGGCAAAAGGATATTTTGCGCAGTCTGTCCAATGGAGTAATATCTACTGACAAAAAAGGTCAAGTCATTGCTACAAATGAAAGCGCTAGAGATTTACTAGGTATTAGTTATACAGATATACTAGAAGGTAAATCTGTAAAAGATTTGGTTCGCCTTAAAGAAGGTGAATTTTCTAAATGGTTAGATGTAGCACTTTCCCCTAATGAGAGTAAAGAGTACCAGCAGTATTACCCAGATCAAACTTTATTGCCTCAAGGAGATTTACCTCCTCAAAGTATTAATTTGTCAATTAACTCAATGATTGATGTTTTGGAACCGGAGAGGGTGAATGGTGTGTTGATAGTGATGGAAGATATAACAGGAGAAAAGCAAGTTAAAAATTTGATGTATCGTTACATGACACCAAAAGTCGCAGAACAATTATTAGCAAGTGGTGACACTGGTTTAGGAGGTAAACTTCAACAGGTTTCTGTACTTTTCAGTGATATTCGTAGTTACACTACTTTGACAGAAAACATGAGTGCTGAACAAGTGGTCAGTTTGTTAAATGAATATTTTGAAGAAATGGTAGATGTTGTTTTCAAATACAAAGGCACTCTTGATAAATATATAGGAGATGCGATAATGGCAGTCTTTGGATCTCCAGCTCCGTTAGAAGATCATCCTTTATATGCCATGCAAACTGCTGTAGAAATGCGCCAACGCTTGCAGCTGTTTAATAAAGATCGTCTAGCTAAGGATAAAAAGGCCATCAGTATTGGTATAGGGATTCACTCAGACGAAGTAGTTAGTGGTAATATTGGCTCTAGTAAACGTATGGAGCTAACTTCTATTGGAGATGGTGTTAACCTGGCCTCTCGCCTTGAAGGTACAAGTAAACAGTATGGTACAGATTTGATTATTAGTGATAATACTTATCAACCTTACAAAGAATTGCTTTGGGTTCGGGAGCTAGACTTAATTACTGTGAAGGGAAAAAGTAAACCTGTCAAAATATATGAACTTTTGGGCTTTAAGGAAGGTGATCTCAAACAAGAATTGACTGACAAACAACATCAGATTGTTGGTCACTATCATCAAGGACGGGAGTATTATTTGAGGCCATCCAAAGAGAAAAACTTAACAGATAATTCTATTAAAGAAGCTTTTGCACTTGCTGAAGCTGAATTTAGAGAAGTTCTGAATATTGACCCAAAGAATAAAGCAGCCAAGTTACACGTTGGTCGTTGTCAGCTATTTCAGGCCGAACTTCCTTCAAAAGATTGGGATGGGGTCTGGCAATTAACTGAAAAGTAAAAATTTCCCTCTCAAAAAAATGTTACTTCTCATATTTTGAAACAAATTAGCACTAGTTATGAATAATTTAAATTCCCATTACTCAGATACTGACTGGATAGAGAAAGTTCATCAATTGTTGCTTGAGATTGCTCGTGCTTCTGTTTCAGATCAACCATTACTACCAGAAAATGTTGCTGAAAGAGCTCTACCACTGGCCAATAAAGCTAAAAGTATCCAAGAAAAAGCTGATAGTCTAATTATTCCTTCAGATTCCCTAGAATGGGTGGGAAAGGTACGTCAACTTTTGTTGGATTTATCTCGTGCTTCCTTAGCAGATATACCAAGACTACCTGTAGATATTGCGGAAAGCTCTTTGACTCTGGCAAAAACAGCTAAAGAGATTAAAGACAAAGTTGCTGACAAAAATCGTAGTTGTCAATAATTCAAATAATGGTGAACTTAAAGACAGCATCTATATCAAATTTGTACTACGGTTGATAATTTTAAGTTTTTTAGAAATTTCCTAAATATGGAATCATATACTCAACCTGCCAGTTACTGAGATGATCAACCTCTTGAATGGATTATTTTATGAACGACAATGTCTGTATGAACATTAGTATTATTTTTATTAGTCATTATTTATTATTTTAAGAGTAAGATTAACTTCATTTCTCAAACTTCTTATGAATTATCTGGCTATGAATGATTTCTAACTAAATTTCTAAGAACTTTACTTAAAATTTCTATAATATTTTGTCAATACTCCTTTTCTTTATAAGGTTAATAATTAAACTACAATCATGTATTTATCCATAAATATCAAGTAAATTGATGTAGAAATTTGATAATTTTTTTAATCCCAAAAAATTTATAAAATATTTTGTTTAAATCATGGTAAATATAGTGGAATTACTACCTTATAAAAGAAATCAAAAATATTGACAAGCTTATATATATTGGAATGATTTAGATATTGATATCATATCTCTCTGAATACCCACAATAAAAATTGTTGAAGTCCTGAATAAAAAATTCAATAAATGGAAAGTATAGAGAATATTAAAGAGTAATGTAAAAATAGCTTTAACAATTTTTATATTTATTTATTACCTATATAACCTAAGTAAGTAGGTTTAATAATCAATGCAATAGCAAGAAAAACTTAAAACACTGAAAACTTTTTGAGGAGTTTCTTTTATACTCTTTTTCATATTTTTTATTTTAATCTTTATTCATGCTGACCTACTTAGAATTTGCTGATTAACTCTAAAAAACTTACATAGTCATAATTTAAGGCATTTATAATCATAAATTGTACCTGATTTTCAGCTACAATAGATAAAAAACTAAGTCTCTATACTGCACTCACCATGTACAAAAAAGTAGGCCAGCGTGAAACTCTACCAGAAAATTTTGAACTACCGTTTAATGACAAATTACCCCCAGAAAATCCTTGGTTAGTGATGGCTAGTTTAATTTAATGGTCGGAATTTGGAGATAAATATGCAGTTAATTTCTCTATAGGGCGTTGCATATTTGTAGGATGAATGATAAGTCGAGAGATAGGGAATAAAAGGGAAAAAGTATAAAATCTCCAGAGTGCTAATCCCAACATATTCGTAAAAATGCTAAGAAACGCGAGAAGCAAAATCACATTTGTGTCAATACTCTTAAAAGAGGCTTTTTCTCTTTTTTGTACTTTTTTGCAGAAAAAACTGTTCTGGCGGTGTGTTCAATCATTTCAAATTATAGTTAAATAAAAGATAATAATAAAAAGTTATTTTGAGTTTTTTATTGAATAAAAAATCAACTATTTTCAGGTTGATGCAGTTAGATAATGCAAACGTCATCAATCATTACCCAAGTATTAGTTTATGGAGCTTATATATCAGCACAAGTGTTATGAAAAAGCTATCCAGCTAGGGGTAAAACGACGATTGAGCAACGAAAAGATGCAGTCTAACATGGTAGCATGGGAACAATAAAGAAACTCCCTATTGTAGAGATGAAAACTTGAGGCGGTTCTGGCAAGCTGGATGAACATAAATGTAAACGTAAAAGTAATTGCTATTGATGCCTTAACTTTAGTATAGTTTGATTTGTTATCAAGCTTATAATATTTCCAGACGTTAGCAAGGGTGAGTACCGAAGTGTTGGCGGAGCAAGTCTGATAGCTGTATTGCTCTGAGATAAATCCTTACGAATAAATTGAATGAAACTTTGAGTTGTCAATAATAAATTTATTTAGTCCGGGTGAGCGAGTTGCACCTCAGAAAGTGCCAACCTTTCAGAATCAGCGTTCGTATCATTTTTTTTCTAAATGATAAAAAAAAGAGAGCAAATAGCCAATTAATTCAAAGGATAGGCGATCGCAAACATTCAGAATACAAATGCCCACCCCTTATTTAAACTTGGTCTTAGCTGTTATTTCTATTGCGAAAGCCCCAAGCCATTTCCAAAAGTTTAGCCCAATGCTTCTGTAACTTTTTAGGAGTACATTTGATAGCAGTAGCAATCGCTTTTTCATCTTCACCTTTTCGCTTAAGTTGTAAAATTTGCTGCTCCTCAGTTGAAAGTGTAACTAAGAAAGCATCCCATTGCTCAGTAGTCATACCTAATTTTTGGTCGATATCAGCACCTAACCACTGATGCACTAGCTGCCAATTTTGAGAACGAGCAAACTTTTCCACATGATACTTAAAACGCTGCTGTAAATAATCCCGTTGGCGAGAAGTTATACCCAACTTTTGATCAATATCAGATGCTTGATAATCTTGTAGTCTTAAGCGCAGATAATCAATACATTGCTCTTGACCAGCCGCGCTCAAGTAATTAATCAATTCAGAAACCACGCGATCGCGTAATACAGCTTCAGCGGGGTCAACAGTTTCAGAAACCATTTGTTCTCTAACTTGTTGTACTGCATAAGAACGACTAAAACTTTCTGCCTCTTCACCTTTGGGAGACTCAACCGCCATTTCAATATCAAGAGCAGTTTCAGGAGGTTGACCTTTTGCAAAACCCTGCGCTCTGAGCACAATTAATCTCTGACGATTTCTACCAGGCAAACCGATTTGACGTTTAGCATACTGCTCAGTAAACGCCATATACTCTGCCAATTCTAACTTAAATTTAGGAGTATAATCTTGCTCTAGAACGTGTTCTCTGCGGAAAGCTCGTAGAGACTCAATATAAAACCCTTGTAAAAAATCCTCAATTAGGTTATAGCGACCTTGGAAATTTAACTGTGTTGCCAAAGAAGCAATATGACGATAAACTATAGAAGCTAACAGAGAGTGTAATTCTACTCGACCTTGTTTAGAACCGAGTTTGTAATATTGTAAGCACTTTTGCCAGCGATGACGGGCTAAACTAAGTTGCCAAGAACGAACTTCACCAGAATTTTGAATCCGATGACTTTTAAAGCAAACTCGTTCTACTTCTTTAGCTATACGTAAAGCAACAGTTTCAGCCTTTGCCGGTTTAGTTTTGGCAGCGCCTTGCAATTCTTTTAAGACTACAGCAGCTAAAGTTTCAACATCCATTGCGAGTAAATTATTTGCTGTAGTTTGATCTTCAACTTGGATATTACTAACTTCTAGAGCAGTAGTAGAGTTGTTGGTTAGGGAGTTAAAAGAGTAAGTAGTCTTAAGAGTCATTTTATTTTATCTTTTGAAAAAGCAACCTAAGTTTACAAAATAGTAGAGTTTTTGATATTGATTGAAATCTATGTGATTTGTTCCTTGCCTCTACATTTATAACTATAGGAAAGCTCACCCAACTATTTCCAAAGGAAAGTTCCACTTTTATAATGTGGTTTTATTACTCATAATGAATTCTTGAAGTTCACGATCAGAAATATATTTTCCGGATTCATGTCAAAAGCCTGTGAAAGGTTTATATAGATTGAAAATAAAAGCTTTATTCATCAAACCGAGTCAATTAGAGCAACTGTGACAATTATTCAATTGACAGTAACACCTGTGTATCTGTTAGAGAGGTGGCATATATAACGCTATGGATAAGTCAGAAATCAGAAGTTAGAAGTAATTTATGACTGAGTTTCAACACTTAGCAATATTAGACCACTCCAGAAATACCAATTTTAGAACAGCGGAGTAAAGGCCTGATTACCTTTTCTGGAGATATCTATTAAGATGCTATGGAACGATAGTGCTACAACTAAGTGCTTCATTAAACTATTGTAAAACATTATTGGTTATGATCTTTGTAACATTTACTTCCTCTTTCTACGTAAGATTTGGTAGTAATATCTCTACAGGCATTCACGGGTCTTGCCTCAGATTAGTAGGAAAAACAATAGTCAGGGCAGTAAACCCGGTTTTTTGTTAGGTTTTGTAATACTAATTATTATACAATATTTTTGAAACTTAAGTCATACTTAAATTATTGAGTAATTAACATAGGCATAACAACCTTTTGGATAATTATTGACCAGGAGTATCTCAATTATTCTTGTGTTATATAGGCATTGTATAGAACGTTCCTAGTCTTCCACTATTGGGGCTAGGAGTGAGTCCCCTTACTCAAATTGCAAGTAAAAAACTTTTTGAGAAATGCTATAAGCCCTCAAAAAGCAAATACAGTATCTGATCGTACATCATAAGTACAAGTTGTGAATAGTAAAACTCTTATGGTGTAGGAACATTGCCTACTAAATGTTAACCCTTCCAGCAGTGAGAATTGCTGTATTAACTAATCAGAGATATTACAGCCTCAACTCCAAGACCTTGACGAATCAGATTTGGCTGATGGCCAGTTAAGTCAAGGATAGTTGATACTTGATATATTGAGTCAGAACCATCATCTACAATTATATCCACAAGATTTTCTAGACAATCAAACAACTCTGCTTTACCCGTGACTACTTCTACCTTTATTGGAGCTATTCCTTCTGCATCACTGGTAATGTTAGCTGATGTGGAAATAATAGGATTGTCTAAGGCCTTTAATAAGGTCAAGCAAACTTGATTATTAGGAACCCGAATACCGGTTGTTTTACGTTTTGGACTCATAACCAGACGTGGGACTAACTTGGTTGCAGGCAGCACAAATGTGTAAGGGCCAGGAATTAGACGTTTAATAATCCGGTAGGCTGAGTCATTCACCACAGCATAATTGGCAATGTTGGACAAAGAGGAACAGAGGAATGTCAGAGGCTTATCATTAGACAATTGCTTAATTTGTCTAACTTTTTCTACAGCAGATTTAACATAGAGGTCACAACCTATTGCGTAAACAGTATCTGTGGGATAAAGCATTACTGCCCCATCTTTAAGATCATTGATAATTTTTTCTACACGTCTATTTTGGGGAGTATCAGGATGAAGTTCGTAAAAAGTTGCCATTTTTTTTAGCCAAAAGTTATTTCAGTTATCAGTTATCAGTACCAACCATTAAAACCTTATGCTTGAAATACTGAATCGAATATTTTCTTCATCCCCTTAAAAAAGGCAGAGACCTTATTTTTTAATCAAAAGTTAAAAGTTAAAAGTTAAAAGTTAAAAGTTAAATTGAAACTATTATCTTTGGGTAGTCCTAAAATATTAAGGATAAAGGCTCTCCTTATTATAAGAAGATTCTAGTATTTTTTTGCCTCCTAATTCAGTAGGAGTTACTCATAACTGATAACTAAGTTCCCTAATTTATGAACAAAATAGCTTATTTTGAATGTCCCACTGGTATTGCAGGCGATATGTGTCTGGGTGCTTTAGTCCATGTTGGTGTTCCTCTAAACTATCTAATAGAAAAACTAAATCTGTTGGGTATTTCTCAAGAATATCAGTTAAGTGCTGAGAAAGTCCATCGTAATGGTTTAGTTGCTACAAAATTTCATGTTAGACTTATTCATGCAAATCCTGAAGACGGGGAACCTCTGACTTTTGATCATCACCATGACCATCATCACACTCATAATTTAGAAAATAAATCTAGCACAAAAAAACATCATCATACTCATCACCGCCATTTGCCAGAAATTGAAGCATTAATCAAAAAAGCAGGGTTGCCCCAACGTGCTGAAGATTGGAGTTTAAAAGTGTTTCGTAAGTTAGCAGAAGCAGAGGGGGCTGTACATGGTATTGCCCCAAAGCAAGTACATTTTCACGAAGTGGGGGCAACTGATGCAATTATTGATATTGTAGGAACTTGTTTGGGGTTAGATTGGTTGGACATTGACTTACTGTATTGTTCACCTCTGCCTATTGGTGGAGGAACTGTTAAAGCAGCTCATGGTCGATTACCTGTACCTGTACCAGCAGTGCTCAAACTTTGGGAGTTGCATAATGTTCCGATTTATAGTAATGGTTTGGAAAAAGAATTGTGTACTCCTACAGGTAGCGCGATCGCTTGTACTTTTGCTAGTAGTTTTGGTCCACCACCGCCAATGTTTTTGGAACGAGTAGGTTTGGGAGCAGGTTCCCAGAATTTAGCTATTCCTAATATTCTTCGCTTATGGATCGGTGAAGGAAAAGCTAGTACTCAAAATTTTCAAATTACAAAATCTGATGCTCCCACTTCTCAAGATATTCACCTAGAAACTGTGTCAGTGTTGGAAACTCAAATAGATGATTGTTCTCCTCAAACTATCGCTTATACTTTTGATGCTCTGTTTGCTGCGGGAGCCTTGGATGTTTTTAGTCAGCCTGTAACTATGAAGAAATCTCGTTTGGGAGTTTTACTAACTGTTATTTGTACACCAGAAAAGTTGTCTGCTTGTGAAGAAGTAATATTTCAAGAGACTACGACTTTGGGTATTCGTTGCTCTATTCAACAACGGAGTATTTTGAAGCGAGAAATTCATCAGGTGCAAACAGAATATGGAGCCATCCGACTAAAAGTAGCAAAGAAGGGGGAGAAAATTGTGAATGTACAACCGGAATATGAAGATTGTGCTGCATTAGCTAGACAGGAAAATATGCCTTTGATAGAAGTACATAAAATGGTATTGCAGAGTTGGCAATTGCACTACTCAGAAGGTTTGAAATAAAATCCACCTGAGACCCTAGGGTTCCAGGTTAGAAGTAATAGTTAATCCCTGATTAGGTTTGAGGATTTATAAATTTCTGCGCCCTGTTTACATAGTCTTATACCAATTTAATTGATAATATCTAAAGTCCATATTTCTGTAGATATAGTGATGTTTACAATAGTGTCAACTACAAAAATTACTATTTATACACAACTAGTACACAATTAGTCTGACTACAAAATAATATTTATGAATCTAAATAAGTATTTAGGTTCATATTTTTAATTGTATCACATTTTAAGCAATTTTTGTGATTATTTTTGATATTTATAAGGCAAAAAAATATAGTTTAATTGCTATTTTTAGGTGAATTAAATAGCAGAATATTTTTTTTTAATGTATATCAATAAGAAAAATATTTAATGATTTTTTTAATGATTATTTGACTAATAACAAAAAAAATAATCTGACAAATAATTGAAAAAAAAGTATGATATTTTCATGCTATTTTTCTTGTATTAAAAATTAATTTTTAAGTCAATATAATAATCTTTAAACTATTTATTTTTATCCCTGAGTATTCGACTCCTAAATCAATAGTGTTTAAATCTTCATTGCCAGCTAAGGTTGATTTTCTTAGTCTTAAATATAAGTTTTGATGCTATTAGTAACATATTTTATTTTAAATTACTGTTATGCTGAAAACATATTTTGAGATGTCTAATAGGTTTTCCTAGCCCTAGTATTTTGAGGTATTTACATATTAAAAATTCACTCAAAATAAAATAAATTATGAAGAGAATATCACTATTTAAATTTAGTGACTATACTAAAAATATATTTGTAGACGTAGAAGAGGTTTTCCTAACCCTAGTATTTTTAGGCATTTACATACTAGAACAAAAATTATTCACTTAAAATAGAATAAATCATGAACATAATTATTGCTATATTGGGTATTAGTACACTCTTACTCTCTTTTACCCATGTTGCGAAAGCACAATTAAATAGTCTTCCTCCTGAAGCAACTGTATCCGGAGACTCTCTAAAAACAGTAGAAGGTAGATCAATTACTAATGATAATTATCGCAGATATATTGATGAATCAGAATCTAATGGAATTAAACCCTATGAACTGCGTCGTCAACAGGAAGATATAGAAGTTATACCAGGGGTATCTATTCCTAAAAAACAGGATAAACCTAAATTAGGAAGTCCTTTCGAAGAAAGTGCTGTAGACGGGGAAAAATCTGTAAAAGGATTCAAATTGAAATTAGGAATTTAGAAGTTGTTGATGCCTACAAAGTTTGGGAAATACCTTGGAAATTATAGATTTCAGAAAAAATGGCATATCTATTGAGGGGCTAATAATAATCAGTTCCTCATTTTTGATTAGATTGAAATAATAATAAATATAGCGTTGTACTCTCAAGTCTTTAAATCTTAAGGCTCACAGTGCAATTATTAAAAGGTATAATCTTTGATTTGAGCCATCATTGCAGGATTATCTCAAGAAAAAGGTACTTATTTAAGCTTACCATTTTCATTAATCTCAGACTCATTCCCTCTGCAACTTCTTGCTTACTATTCAGCAAGTACACAAAATTAATTACACACTTTTTCAGCCCTGAATACTTTATGCTGCAGGTGAAAAAATAAGTGTAATGGTGCTTAAGCGAAGCAATTCATTAAACACTGGCCGTTTGTAGCCAATCAAATATTTGGTCTAATTGTTTCAATGTTACGAGACCATATTGCCAAAGTATCATGGGCAATTGATTACAGCCTTCTTCCTGATGCCGTAAAGCAGTAGCGATCGCAGACTCTGAGATGGACAGCTCCCACTTCAAAAAATTGATTAATTGGGCTTGTTTTTTAGACATAATTAAAAGTTGTTTTCAGTAGTACCTTAAAAAAATCTCAAATAAATATTATTTTCTTATAACTACATCTAGTATGAATAGTATAAATTACTATTCAGTAAGTCTTAGTAACTAAGATCTTTGATTCCTATGAGATATTTCAGTTATTTTCAATGATTCAAATCACAATTTTATTGTATAGAAAACTCAATTCTCGTAGTGTTGAGTGTCAATTTTCTATTAATTTTTTTGACTCAACCTTGAAACATTTGAATATTTCAGGGTTGTTATTAATTTAATGATTTAGCAGAGGTATAGATAGAGCATAGGCTTTTTGATAAGTAGTTAATATATTTTTTTCATGTTTCAAATCTCAATTTATTAACTTTAAAACAATCAACTTTAGTTTTTCTAGGCTGTCGCTGTAACAGTAGATAAGATACTGTTAGCTTAGTTTTTCCTCTAGAAGACTAACGGATAACTGATAAGTTAAGTAACTGAATTAAAGTTCCGTGGTAACTTTTAGTAGGGTGATGGTTGAGGAATTTTATAAGTTTATTACAGGAAACTATAATTACATCACCCTTAGCTATACTACCCTTATAAGCAGCAACACTTTTGATTACTAAATTTATACTAGACTAATACAGTAAATATTTACAGATAGAGACATTTAATAAATTGGGAATCAAAATCTGTTTGGGAGCTACTTTCTGGATCTAGAAAGATGGTTTAATTCTGACTCCGCACAACTGAATGCTTGATCAAGGATAACACGAGCTTTTTGTGCTTTATCTCTTGCTTCCCTGTAACGTAAATTAGCTACAGCAAAAGTTTTTAGTATCTTAAAACCATCCCTAAGGTTAGCAATTTCCTCAACTGTTACAGTTTCATCTGTAAATAGTACCTCAATTGCAGACAGAATCTTTAATGCTTCTTCTCGAGATTCTACAACTTTAATCTTAAGTGCAGCAAAATCACTAAGCGTCTGTACTGCTTGAGCAACAGCATCTTCCTCCTCAGAAATAATCTCTTTGGTTACTTCTTTTGATTCTTTGACCTCAATAAACTGTTCCGGACTAAATCCATTTTCTAACTCTGTTGGTATTTCACCAGAGTCCATCATTTCTACAAGCTTATCCATAGCTTTTTGACGGGCCCTGTCTGAATCTTTACCCCTAACAGTTATGATTGTATCTGGATTTTGAGCCAAGGTATAACTAACCATAATCTGACTAAATGTAAACGTAATGGTATAAACATAATTAATATACAGCAAAATTAATTAGGGTTTACCGAAAAAGTATTTTTATGGAGTAGCCAATAGGGAATAATAGGAAAAACAGGAACCATAAAACATACAGTTCAGTTAAATATTATTCTGGATAGTATAATACAAATATAATCAATATAACCAAAAAATTCATTAGGGTTTGCTGAATCAGTGTTTTTACGGAGTTATACGAATCTTAGGGGAATATGGCTCAGTTAAATATTCTTTTTGAGAGTATAACCTACAGAATAGATATATACCAATAATTTATGGCTTGCTCAAAAAGTATTTTTAGGTAGCACAGGATAGGAGGTCAGACTAGAAACAAATATTCTAGAACAACACGGTTGAGTTAAGGTTTTTTTTGGCGCTTGTATGTCACTGAAAAGCTTACAGCTTATGTTGGATAAACGATATACAAGTTTTAATAGTATAACTTTTATAACACAGATACCATACTTGTTAAATATATACCTCATGGTCGGATTAAGTTTTGTATCTAATACTTCCATGCCATAATATTTTTGCTCTGATCTGAATTGTATTAGGTTAATTATTCAGTTAATTAGGAGGTAGGAGCAAGAGTTGTCTGTTCCTGAACTCTACTATGGTTGCTCAAAAATTCTAGTTTGTGTTATGTGGGTTTTAAAGGCTCAAAAGCTGATACTTGGTTTGTTGATCAAAATTACAACTAATGTCAGTAAATATCTTAAGGGCTTCGAGGACTGCCTACAATTAATAATATCACCCTACAAACAAGCACGAGGATATTAAAGTCAAGCTTTTCTACAACTAATACTTTTGATTTGAACTGATGCTTATTTGTAGGGTGTTAATTACTGAATGATTGAAGTTTCTCCTAGGTTCAGTGTTCTTTCTTTGCCTATGGTCTTTAGTTGTACTATATTAATGACTGAGTTTGCTTTTAGATATAAATTTTCACATGAGAGAAAAATTAGTTAACTGGTTAGATACATTTTTGGTAATAGATGTATTTTTAGTGATCATTGCTTTTGCTTGGTTCGCGATCGCTGTTATTGGTCGTTATTCTGGGGTGTCTTTAGGTCTTGACCTTTGGCATAGACTGTGGGAACCAGTTTTTACTCCGGCTATTGGAATTTTAATGGGGGGTGCTATTCTTAGTGGTATAATTAAACAAGTTACTAAACGCTTCAATTTGTAAGCATTTTACTCCTCCCCTGTGGAGATTTTTTATCATTTTGATGAATAATTTTTGGTAGGGCAAGGGTCCTGAACAGGCTTTCTTGCTCAATTATTGAGTATAAGCTTTTAATACTCAGCTAATTTCAGGTTTATGAGGTACCTTTACCGGGGGAAGATGCCCCCACGATATGGTTTTTACTAAATACAGCTATACATGGTTGCTCCGAAGTTAGCTGTGACTATTTAACAGAAGATGATGTGAGGCGATCGCTAAATTTATGATAATTTTTGGCTTGACTTTCTTCTGAGTTCTTATTTTTGCCTGGTCAGTAACAGAGCTAGATACTCCCAAGTTCCCTGGTCCTAAGTCCTATAGCGGTTTTCATCTGGATAGACTACAGTGGGAACTTTTCCATTTTTGTGATGCCAGGTCCCTACAAGGTTTTGGTTATGGGGATGTAGTTGATTAATTTGAAAGGTGTTGTTAGTCCCTTCCTGGGAGTGGTTAGGGGGGGCTTCTCCCTTTTGACTTATATTTTTTGACTTTTGGCTTGGAAATTTTCCTAAAAAGTACTATAATATTATTTCAGGTTTGCTGCCAATTTAATTTAATACTATGACTGAACCCTTTGAAGAAAATAATTCATCGGAGCCTG
>JAGGDU010000003.1 GCA_018457135.1 Trichodesmium erythraeum GBRTRLIN201
TATCAGGTATACATTATACCCTTTTTTTTACTATTTTTTCACTAAAGTCCCGCTATCTACTCCCTCACTCCCTAACTCTCTCTCCACTGCTCCTTAAAAAGATTTAGAGAGCAAATTTCCATGTAGGAATACGGTATTTAAGAGTGAGCATGAAAAGAGGTGTTTCTAGTTAAAGTTAGAGTTCCCCTGAGTGATATGATCATGAGGGAGCAAATTTACCAGCTATATCCATAGAGAGAAAATTTTGGTAAAAAACTTCCAAGGCAGATGAAAGAGGTTTCCATTAATTTTGCTTCAGAACTTCAAGACTATAAATGACTCAAATACTGGATTTCATTTTTTGAGTTTTTTTTATACCACTAGCTTTACTTTTAAAACTAATTTTAGTTATACAAATTGTTAACCCCTAATTTGGGAAGTCAGTAGTCAGAAACTCACCAAAGTGCCCCTATACTCTTGCTGTAGTTAAATTTAAGAGGCGCGAGAATAATCATAATACTCAAAGTCATTTTCTAATATGAAACATAAGCAGAAACCTAGATAAAATTAACTTTTCTAAAGTTGAAGACCAATTTTGAGATTAAAATCCAGCAACCTCTTAGAATAAGATTTTGATATCTTCTAAAGATTTTTCAACTCTCACACCAGAGGAAAGAAGACATATGACACAAGCAACAGATTCAGGATTCGTTCAACCTTACAAAGGAGATCCTTTTGTAGGCCATTTATCCACTCCTATCAGTGATTCTGACTTTACCAGAGCATTTATCGGTAACTTGCCGATTTACCGTCCAGGTCTATCCCCAATTCTACGGGGTCTAGAAGTAGGTATGGCTCACGGTTATTTTATCGTTGGCCCTTGGACAAAACTCGGTCCATTACGAGATTCCGCAGTGGCTAACTTAGGTGGACTAATTTCTACGATCGCTCTAGTTTTAATTGCCACTATTTGTTTATCTGCTTATGGCCTAGTTTCTTTCCAAGGAAAAAGTCCTGAAGGAGCAGACCCATTAAAAACTTCTGAAGGTTGGAGTCAATTTACTGGTGGTTTTTTCATTGGTGCAATGGGTGGTGCCGTTGTGGCTTTCTTCCTACTAGAAAACTTTGAGCTTGTGGACTCCATTTTCCGAGGTTTATTTAACAGCTAAATACCTCATGTTAGTTATCAGTGATTAGTTATCAGTACCTCAGACTGAAACTAGAAACCTGAAAAACTGAAATTTATTTTTTAATCCCCTATTCAAGGGGAAATTTGATAGCTTGTTTTTCGGTAAAATTAGGCGATCGCTTAATTTGAAATTATGTAATTGAAGGAGAATTTGAAATGACTGGTTCTTATGCAGCATCTTACTTACCTTGGATTTTAATTCCTGTAGTTACTTGGTTAATGCCAATTATAGTTATGGGTTTATTGTTTGTCTATATTGAGAGCGATGCCTAGTTTATTAATTAGTTATCAGTTATTAGTGATCAGTAAACAGTCATCCGAGTGAAGCTAAAAACTTGATAATAAAAAATCTAATATTTTTGTTATTCCCTTAAAAGTTCCCCCTATCATTGCCAGACTACAGTAGGGAAATTTCATAGAGCATCAATAGGATGCTACGTTTATTCAAAATGTAGCATATAAAACCCAGAAAATTGAGGTAAGTATTTAAGGCTTGCTGATCAAATATGAAAGTATTAACTGATATTAGCTAAAGCTTTTTTGGGAAAAAAAATAGATTTTTTTTTAGTCGAAAACTCTTGCCCATGTTAGGATTTTGGGATAAAACAGCATAAATATCAAAGGACGAATATAGCCGAATACCCTTTCTATAAATTCCCTGTTTTTC
The DNA here is from genome assembly GCA_018457135.1 of Trichodesmium erythraeum GBRTRLIN201. Taxonomy (GTDB): domain Bacteria; phylum Cyanobacteriota; class Cyanobacteriia; order Cyanobacteriales; family Microcoleaceae; genus Trichodesmium; species Trichodesmium erythraeum. The sequence continues at coordinate 1,836 of JAGGDU010000003.1, forward strand.
CTAAATATAGGGACGCCCTTATGCAACGTCCCTACTTATTTCCGCTTGAAGGTTGGGCTTAAGGGTGATATCTCTACTTATTAAAAATATTTTTTCAACAAACCCTATTTAATCTCTCAAGATATCTGACACGAAATATGAGAGGATATCTAGATTAGACTAACTTATTAAAAGATGAAGACATATATTGAAGTTAAAAGCTACTGTTAATAGTTAGAAAGTTCTGGAAACTATGACAAAATATGTATGCCTAGGACTTAATTTGTTAAAAGTTAAGTTCAGAAAAAAAACTGGTACTCAAATTCAAAATGATATCTAGTAAGTTATACTCAAATTCAAAATGATATCTAGTAAGTTATTAGTGAAAAATAGAACAAATGTCGAGATAAAGTAATACAATAAGTTAGTTGGTACAGTGAAGTTATCATATAAATTATGAAAATATTTGTCTATCATACCCCAGAAGAAACTCCTACGGAAAATATGCCAGACTGCGCGATCGCAGTTGATGTCCTCAGAGCAACAACAACAATGGCTACAGCTATCTACGCAGGTGCAGAAGCAGTACAAGTATTTAGCGACATTGAAGAATTAATGACGGTCAGCGAAAAATGGTCTGCTGACAAACGTATTCGTGTTGGGGAACGAGGTGGTAAAAAAGTGGAAGGTTGTGATGAAGGCAACTCACCTTTAAACTTTACATCAGAAACAGTAAAAGGTAAACGCTTATTTATGACTACTACTAATGGCACCCGTTGTCTTAAGCGTATTCAAAATGCTAAGGTTGTTCTAGCTGCAGCTCTTGTTAACCGCCGCTCAGTAGTTGAATATCTGAAGGAAAATCAACCAGAAACAATTTGGATCTTAGGTTCCGGGTGGGAAGGTAGTTATTCCCTAGAAGATACAGTTTGTGCAGGAGCGATCGCTCATAGTCTACTTGCAGAAACTAACTCTCTGTCAGATGAAAATGTAGGTAACGATGAAGTATTTGGAGCTATGTCTCTCTATCTTCAGTGGCAGGATAAATTGCATGAACTAATGAACCACGCTAGTCATGGCCAACGTCTCCAACGCTTAGAATGTTATGAAGATTTGAAATATTGTTCTCAAATTGATATATTGGATGTTTTGCCTATGCAGAAAGAAATAGGAGTTTTGTCTTAGTTAATTAGTTGTGTCAAATTAATTATACATCTTTATATATAGGGCTTACGCAAGGGCACTATAATATAGCGTCTACTAATTTAGGCGTTGGCGGAGGATGGTGGCGGCAGCTATATCGCTTAAAAAAAATGTAGCGATCGCCTCAAAATAGATACCATAATTAAAATCAAGGTAAAAAGCAGCTATAAAATAAAAATTGCCCCGAATCTTATTGTGGGCTTTTTCAATTCTTGGCTCAAATAGTCTGAGAGTAATTCCTGTTTGACTTAATCAATAGTTTTTCCTATTTTCATTGCTAATCTTTTTAAGAAATTCTAGACTAACATAGCACAAGCCATGTGATTTTTTTGAATTTTACTAAGGTGACATTGACAAAATTCGATACCCGTTAATTGTTTAATTCTGCAGTGAAATTCTTCAATTTCCCATCTAGTTTGAGTCTCAAATTCTACAGCATCTACTGAAGATTGACTTAAGTCGTTAGTGACCACATATTCTGTTATGTAGGTGGAAACAGTCCCCCAGAATAGCTTGACCTTCTTATCCCTTGGAAAACCTTTAATTTTCATTATTTTACCTGATATTTTTTCTGATTTATTCCCACATAATTCTCCTATTTTTTTATATTTTTCTACTCCACCAGTATCATCTACTAGACGATTTATTTTTAAAGGACAGTAATATATTTTTCCCATATTATCTATTAATGCCATTAATCTTTGTGTTGCATACCAACTATCCATTAATACTGTCTTAAATAGTAATTTATTCTTTTTGACCACATTTAATATCATTTCTTCAACACTCTTCTATTTTGGTCTTTTTATTATTATCTGGAGCATAAATCCGATAAGCTATTATCCAAAATTGTTCAATAGTTGGATTAAAATATATACAGTTTACCATCCCAATACCACGAATTACTTTATGCTTATTACCACTGTACTGTTGCCTAACTAACTCAATTTTACTACCATATTCTTTGTTGAGCACTGTGTCATAAAAAATCAAATAACCTTCTGTGTTAGTGACAATTTATTCTTGAACATTTCGACCTAATTATTTGTAATCAAAATTTTCTATTTTTCAATAACGATTTATCGTATCATGGCTAATATTTTCTAGATAATTTGCCAAATTTGTGATAGTATAATTTGTATGAGAAATAAGTAAATATTGACAGTAATCAATATAGTTAAAATTCATATTTTTGGCTAAAATTAACTAACATAATTCTATAATAATTAGGGTGTTTTGGCAAAATTTATTTACAGTTAGTAATATTTATCATTATGAAAATTAACTTATAGAGCGTGTCTTTATATAAGTTATGATAATTTTGTCATTCAAGCGATCGCTTAAAAAATTATAGCGATTACCTGAATTAGTAGACGCTATATATAGTGCCTTTGCGTAAGTCCTGATATATATAATATAAACTAAATTCTTTCAACTCTTAAGACTGTCTATGAAACCAGCAAGCAAATATATAGAACTGCTGGGAAAAATGGCAACTATACTCAGAAAGTAACCCTGGGAGGAAAACTGCCAACACCTCTAGATATTATGGTAGAGGGTAGTACAAAAAAACAGCTTAAATCTAGTAAATCAAATTCACTGGATTTAGTAGAAGAAAGCAATTCATTAACTAATTCTTGTAATCAACAAAATATTAGGGACAAAAAACATAAAATATATCAAATAATTTGTGCTGATGTAGCTCATAGTTTGAAAGGAGAATTTCTAAATATTGGAGGTTCTAACGAATAAATTCGCTACTTATCTAATAACTCACCGGAAATTTTAGAGGAATGTGAACTAATTAAAAGAAGTCTTGAACATAGGCAGATTCGTCTACAAATGTTGATAGATTATCTGAATCTAGGTAAGCAAAAGATGAAACCTATTGACATTGAGAAACTAATAGGTGAGGTTGAGCTTTTGTCTAGGCACAGATTACCTTCAAATATAAAAATGGAAGTTAAGATACAGGAAAATTTGAAAGGTCGAACTATTCTAGGAAATTTTGATCAAATTAAGAGTGTATTGTTTGAACTGATTAGAAATTCTACAAAGGTATTACATAAACCAGATAGTAAAATCCAAATATTTGCAAGTTATGAAAATGATGGATTGATTACTTTATCTATTAAAGATAATGGCTCTAGTATTGAGGATGGTTTAAAAAAGAAACTGTTCAAAGAAATCGTAGATAGCGAAAGTGGTTCTGATATAGGATTGTATATCATTAACAGAATTATACATCAAATAGGAGGTGATTTAAAACTAACATCTTCGGAGGAAGGAACTACTATTACTCTTTTTTTTTCATGAGAGTTGAATTTATAAAATATATAAATTTGTAAGTTCAACTATAACATTTTTCCAAACTTTTATTTTATGGGTTTTAGAAATTATGGTATTGAGAATATTAATTGTAGACGATAATAGAGATACCCTCAAAAGATATATTAAGTCTTTAAAACGTAGAATCATATCTGAATTTTTTAATGTTGGTATAAAGCAGAATACAGAATCTAAATTCATCATAGAAGTAGAGGGATATGATGCAGTAATCACAGCACTTAAAAAATTAAGAAATTAACCATTTGAAATTCTCATTGTTGATTTAAGAATTCCAGGTTCATCTGGGCAATAAATGGGAGGATTAGAATTAATAGATGAGTCGGTATAGCTCGACTCACTTCGCCCTATTATTGTGATAACTGGCTCACGGGGTGACAAGCCAGTTGAAAGCTATATATATAAAGGGATTTGCCTTCAGGAGCTGAGGAATAATTCAATAAAAAAAAAT
>JAGGDU010000004.1 GCA_018457135.1 Trichodesmium erythraeum GBRTRLIN201
ACAGATGCTTCTGAAAATAATATTCAGAAAACAGATAGTTCGAGTCGGAAAACTGTGGAGGCTTCCCAGCAGAAAGCAACTTTATTTACCCAGAATTTATTCTCGGCTCAAACTCCGGCAGAAAATTGGAAAAAATCCAGAAAAAATCATCTACCTTCCTCTTGGTTTTTGACAGATGCTTCTGAAAATAATATTCAGAAAACAGATAGTTCGAGTCGGAAAACTGGGGAGGCTTCCCAGCAGAAAGCAACTTTATTTACCCAGAATTTATTCTCGGTTCAAACTCCAGAGTTGGAAAATTGGGAATGTGAAAAAACTTATTTACAGGATGTCAGAGTTGTTCATGTTGTCTCTGTGGAAGAAGTAGGAGAAGCAGAATGTTTTGATTTAGAAATGGAAGACCAAAGCTCACCTTATTTTCTAGCTGAAGGAGTAGTAGTTCATAATTGTTATCAAGAGCAAATTATGAAAATGGCTCAAGATTTAGCAGGATATTCTTTGGGAGAAGCAGATTTATTACGTCGTTGTTTAAGTGGTTCGACAAAAGTAATAGATGCAGCAACAGGTAACTTGTTTAGTCTGAAAGAAATAGCTGCTCAACCTGAGTATTGGTTGAGTCGAAAAGTCTTTTCTTTAGATCTCAAAAGCCAACAAGTTGTTCAACAACCAATAACAGAAATTCATCCTAATGGTGTGCGAGATGTTTGGCAAATTACTACTCGTACAAACCGGAAAGTTTGCGCTACGGATGACCACCTTTTTTATACAGTTTTAGGATGGAAACCTTTAAAAGATTTTTCTGTAGGCGATCGCTTAGGTTTACCAAATAAAATTCCGATTAATTATAGGAGTCAAATATCTGATTCTAAAGTTAAATTTACTGCTTATTTAATTGGTGAAGGATATCTATATACTAATAGTTTTTCTTGTAGTTATTTCTGTAATAGTGATGGGGAATTAATTGCTGATTTTTATGGTTGTGCAGAGGAGTTATTTGGCTCTTCTGCTCCTATTGAAAAACAGCTACATCTAGGAAATAAATCAGTTATTTATGTTCGTATAGGTTTGATTTCAGGGTTGAAGAATTGGGTTGATAGTTATCTTCAATGTGCTAATTCACGGGTTCAAGAAATTCCTAATTGGATCTTTTCTCTTTCTCAGAGTCAGTTACAACTTTTCTTGGGAATTTTATGGTCAACAAGTGGTATTTTTGACGAAACAATTGGGTATACATATTATTCTTCAAATTCAGAGGTTTTAGTTAGACAAGTTCAACATTTATTTCTACGTTTAGGTATTGTTTCTCTATTCAATGTTAATAAGGTTAAAGGTCAAGGTGAACTTGATGTTTCTTATGTGGTTGAAGTTAGAGGGCGTGAGGATATGCTCAAGTTTTATAAGTTAATTAAGCCATATTTGAGTAGTTACAAACAGGGGCTTTGTGAAAGTTGTTATTTAGTGATTAAATATCAGCAAAGTTATCAATTTAAATATTTTCTAACTCCAGATTTTTTTGACCTAATTGTCAAAGCTAAAAAAGCTAGTTCTATGACTAGGGCTTTGGGTGTATGTGGTGGTGAAATTTCATCGGTTTGGAATTTTCAAAATACTTCAAACCGGAGTTTATCCTTTGATAAATTTAATAATTTTTCGACAGTTTTGGCAGATGAGGAATTAACGGCAATAGCTAATTCTGATGTTTTTTGGGATGAGATTATCTCTATAGAATATATTGGCAAAGAAGAAGTTTTTGATTTAACAATTCCCGAAACTCATAATTTTATTGCTAATGATTTTATTGTTCACAACTGCATGGGTAAAAAGAAGGTCTCCGAAATGGAAAAACACCGGGAAAAGTTTATTGATGGTGCAGCTCAAAGGGGAGTTTCGTCTGTAGTTGCAAAAGATTTGTTTGAACAGATGATTAAGTTTGCTGAATATTGTTTAACTTATGAGACTGAAATTATGACTGTAGAATATGGTCCTCTTCCTATTGGTAAAATTGTAGAATATCGGATTGAATGTACGGTTTATACGGTTGATAAAAATGGATATATTTATACTCAGCCAATTGCTCAATGGCATAATCGAGGTATGCAGGAAGTTTATGAATATAGCCTTGAAGATGGAACAGTTATTCGGGCAACTCCAGAACATAAGTTTATGACAGAAGATGGTCAAATGTTGCCTATTGATGAAATTTTTGAGCGTAATTTGGATTTAAAATGTTTAGGGACTCTTGAACTATGAAAATTGCCTATTGTTAGTTAATATTATTCAACAAGGTAGTCCTATAGTATAACCTGGTAGGGAGTCTAAGTATCTATGACTCTAAGGGTTTTTAGGATTACCAAATGGCATTCCTGCTTACGATACAATTGTCCGAGTTTTTCTATCTTTAGCTCCGGAACAATTACAATAATGTTTCCTGTTATTTTCAATCAATTAGTTAAATAACTTATGGTGAAATCGTAGCAACTTATGGTAAAATTATAATGGTATTTTATAATCAGAAAAATTATCAAAAACTAATTCAGATTCTCAGGGCTTGGGCAACAGCAAACTATCTAGTTTTAGGTCTAGTAAAAGTAGATCAAAAATCAAGTTAAATTACTGCAATTTCTAAACTTCTGAAACTTTTATCTCTTTCTAGTTGTTGATTTCCCATAAAGAAATTTTTCAACAAATTAGAGAAAAATAGGTTAACTATGTAATTACTTTATGTGTTACAATATTTTTAGTTTCTTTGCCCATAACTTTTCTTTATAGTCATTCCAAATAATAATGAAAAATTACAGCACTTTTAAAATTGATAAACTACATCGCTATAACTAAAATCTTGTAGGGACGTCCTTATCCAAGGTCCTTACAGTAGTCTACTAACATGAAAACTACTGTAAAAGACGGTTAGCGCCTGGGACGTAAGCCCTAGCTTGGTCGCGTGATTTACGCTCCATAATAGTTATAAGATAGACAGGTTGTAAGGAGTTCCACTACCTTGATCGAATACGCCAACCACATAGGTATCGGGAAACAAGAAGGTGTTAATCTCTTCAGGAGCATTGCCGGAGTTAGTAGAACTATCAAGGGATACTTTGTCGCTATCGTATAGTTCTAGGTTAGCGTTGCTCCTGAGACCGTCAAGTTTGATGCTGACGAAACTAGGCTCCGGAACAACAAAGTTGTAATAGTCGTTTTGATCAACTTTGCCTCCATTCTTGAAGCCAATATCACTGCTTTGGGTGAGAGGATCAACAACTGTACCAAGAGGGATCCCTGGTGCCTTGTCATCTATATTTCCAGTCAGGGAGTCTCTCTTCTCAGAACCAGCGCTACGCTTAGAGCTTGGCAAGTCCCCAACTCTTTTCAGCATCACTTTGGCTGTATCTGTACCGCCTTTGCCGTCGCTGATAGTATACTCAAAACTCCCCTTGCTGAACTTCTTATGCTTTCCACTAGGGGTAAAAGTTATTTCACCGCTTTTAGTTAACTCTACTTCGCCCTTGGTTGCATTACTGACTTTAATAATAGTCAACTTGTCGCCATCTTTATCTTGATCATTTTTCAGTAACTTTTTTGCTTGGATAGCGTGAAAGAGCTTGGGTCTGACAAAAAACACCTTGTCGTCTTTAGCGATGGGGTCAGAATTATCTCTGACTTGAACTGTAACAGTCGCGCTATCACGGCCTTTATTACCGTCGTCGATGGTATATTCAAAACTGGCCTTGCCCGTAAAGTCTTTATCGGGGGTAAAAGTTACCTTACCATTTTTACCCAGGATCACTTTGCCATTTGAAGCTTTACCTACCTTGCTAATACTTAACTTATCCCCGTCTTTATCCGTATCGTTTGCCAATAGCTCTTTTGGTTTAATAACCAATTTGCTTCCTGCATTAGTGGCGAGGTTGTCATTGCTTGCGATGGGCTTGGTGTTAACAATAGGAGTAACATTAACTTTGGTTTCCCCATAACCCAATACTTCCAGGGAAAGACGGTCTTTTTGGCTAGCATCGAGATCTGTAATACCCAGTTTAACTTCAAAAGTCCGACTTTGCCCAGGGCGGACATTTTCGTAAGTCGTAGGCTTAATACTTTTAATGTAACCAAACTCATCGCTTTGGGGTACTATCGTTAAGTCACTAAAGACTTCCTCCAAGCCCTCTGTTACTACCTTAACTAAGTTAGAACTGTCCCGCGATAACCTTTCTACCGTACCAAACCCCAATTTATCTACGAGTTTTTTGTAGTTTCTGACTTGGTTGCCGGTGACTGCAAAAATGGGAACAATGCCGGCTTCTTGTAAAGCATCTCTTACTTGATCGATACTGGGATAGTCTTCCCCAGTACCGGCTGGCTTACCATCAAGAACTGTATCCCCATTATTGGGAGTTTTGATACCTGCTTTTTTGCCGTCTCCTGCTTTGTGGTAGTTAGCATCTGTAGAAAGAACGACAACGCGCCGAGATTTCTTACGGAAGCCTATCTCTTTTTCTCTGAGAGCTAACTGCATCAATGCCTCAAGCTGTGCCTCAGGACCGTCATTACCGTTACCAATTTTCAAGTCATCCATCGCTTTCTGAAAATCAGTGCGAGATTTAGTGATCGCTGACTCCATTCTATACACAAAATCTTTAGGGCCGCCAAAGGGATCTTTGGGTTTATCTATATATGATGCTAGACCGAATTGACTGTTTGGTTGGATGTCTCGAACTGAGGAAACTAGCTTGGGAACTAAATCCTGTAATACTGGCAGGTCATCCCCATAAGAACCAGAAAGATCGCTAAGAAAAACTAGGTCTAGAGGTAATTTTGTGGAACTTTTTTTAGTAACTTTGGCAGTGATATCAAAGGTCACATTGTCTCCAGGTACAAGAGTTACATCTACTACATCTGGATTTAAGCCTCCTTTGCGATCAACTATATTTGTGATACTGCTTTTAGTTTTCTTCGCCATTACTTTTATTTATAGTCATTCAAAATAATAATGAAACATTAAAAAAAGTTAGGGTGTGCAACCCACGCCCTAACTTTGCCGAGCGACCTACGCTCCGTACTAGTTATCAGAGAGAAATGCTCAGGTCGTAAGGAGTTTGATTACCTAGACCGAATACACCCACCACATAGGTAGTATCGGCACTCAAGAAGCTATTAATCTCCTCAGAAGTATTGCCGGAGTTATTAGAACTGCCAAGTTCTACTTCGCCAGTCTCATCGTATAGTTTCAGGTCAGCGTTATCGCTCAGGTCGTCAAGTTTGATATCTACGAAACCAGCCTGGGTAATATCAAAGCTGTAATAGTCCTTGGTGTCAACTACGCCTCCCTCCGTGAAGCCGAGGTCACCGCCTTGGGTAAGAGGATCAGCACCAACTGTAACCGTACCGAGAGCTATCCCTGGTGGCTCATTGTCTATGCTTTCACCAATTTCACTCGCACTCATATTCAGAGTGTAGTCAGTTTTAGCCGCACCCCTGGGAAACACTCGCACACAATAGTCGCCCGCATCCAAAGTAAGGTTGATTTTTTCGTCGTCACTACCACCATTAGCAGAAGTATTTAGCACAGTGCTACCGTCGCCATCAATTAGCTGTAGGTTGGCGTTACCAGTAAGGCCTGTAAGGTTAATATCGACACTACTCTTAGCGCTCAAAGTAAACTTGCGGTAGTCGTTGACATCACGATAACTGTTTTCTTCACGACCGATGGAGTCCTCCTCTTCGTATGAGGTTAACACGCCGATGTCGGTGACGTTTTCTGGAAGTTTGCCTCCGTCCTCATCCACGCTACTGCCTGGCTCAGGAACCTTAATATTTAG
>JAGGDU010000005.1 GCA_018457135.1 Trichodesmium erythraeum GBRTRLIN201
TGTGCCACACGCTTATTGTTACCATATTTTCTATCTTTATACAACAAAGCCCCATTATTGTCTAATAATTAAAGATTTTTAGCAAATTAATTGAACAATTTGTAATCTATTTTCCTGGAAAAACTTTGCTTTTTTACTGGCACTAGATCATATATATTCAAAGTGATATGTATCCGAAAAACAACTAATTATAGTATAAATAATTGAATATGACAGCAAACTATATATAGCGTGCTTGCGTAAGTCCTGTACATTGTTATTTGAGATGATTTTAATACTATATCGCTTACATAACGCAAATTATCAACTCAGTCCAAGGTCCTAGCAACCGAGTTTCTTTCAGTAAGCCTATAAAATAAATTTATTCTAGTGATTCACATTTGATTTTTGATTTGGCTAAACCTGTTGTAAAATAAAGCAATTAGTCAATCGAATTTTACAAAATATCATTGGGAATGAAAGAAAATCATAAATCAACAGTAGTAATTACAGGTGCATCCTCAGGGGTAGGTTTACACGCTGCAAAAGCTCTAGCTAAAACAGGTGAATGGTATGTTGTAATGGCCTGTCGAGACATCTCAAAAGCAGAAAAAGTTGCCCAAGAAGTAGGAATGACACAAGACAGTTACACTGTTATGCACCTAGACTTGGCCAGTTTAGAAGTTGTAAAAAGGTTTGTCAAGACTTTTAGAGAAAGTGGTAGGTCTCTAGAAGCTTTAGTCTGCAATGCTGCAGTATATTTGCCATTATTAAAAGAACCGATGCGGAGTATAGATGGATATGAAATAAGTGTTGCTACAAATCATCTTGGGCATTTTCTCCTCTGTAATTTGATGTTAGAGGATTTGAAAAAGTCTCCTGCTAAAGATAAAAGATTAGTAATTTTAGGAACTGTAACAGCTAACCCGAAAGAGTTAGGAGGAAAAATCCCGATTCCAGCACCTCCAGATTTAGGAAACTTGCAGGGCTTTGAACAGGGTTTCAAAACTCCTATTTCAATGATTAACGCTAAGAAATTTAAGTCTGGCAAAGCTTACAAAGATAGCAAACTCTGTAATGTGTTGACAATGCGAGAGTTGCATCGGCGTTATTACAAATCAACGGGAATTGTTTTTAGTTCTCTGTATCCTGGATGTGTGGCAGATACACCTCTATTTCGAAATCATTATCCTTTATTCCAAAAACTGTTCCCACTGTTTCAAAAGAACATTACTGGAGGATATGTTTCTCAAGATTTGGCAGGGGAAAGGGTTGCTGCTGTGGTTAAAGATCCTGAGTATAAGGAGTCTGGCATCTATTGGAGCTGGGGAAATCGTCAAAAGAAGGATCGTAAGTCTTTTGTACAAGAGGTTTCTGATGAAGCCAGTGATGATGATAAGGCAATTAAACTTTGGGAACTAAGTTCTAAGTTGGTAGGACTGAGTTAGTTTTTTTTTAGGCGTTGCTGATGGGTGGATATGATTTGTATTTTTTAGTAATTGCCAAACTATTGAATAAAGTTATTTCATCATTCAATTTTCATTTTCATAACTTTTTCAGCAACACCGTTTTTTTTATAGTAACAGGGAAGCAAGGAAGTAGGGTAGTAGGGCAATAGCACAATTTTTTGTGTTTCATATTCACAAGTTCAGGACTTAGGCATCTATATTAAATCACAAACCATTTGTGGGATAGCAGTGAGATTAGGCATATTTATAGTTCAAACCCTTTAAAATAACCCATCATCAAGAAAAATTGTCAATATACCAGCACACTTTGCTATACTATGTAGCACTATCCGGTAGTTGATCGTACTGGTAAAAGATGGGAAATATTAGACTTACCTGAAACATGATCTAGTGAAAATGTTTTGCCTAGATTTATATTAGACATCTGCGATAATTAATATAAAGCCTTTGAAATACCTGGGTAAGAACTTAGTTTCCGCAGATGTCTATTAGATATGACAATAATTTGGTAGTTATTTGATACTGTAGGAGAAGTCTCTCATATTTGTAAAAAAGATTGCTTCTGGAAATTTTGAGAATGCCTCCTCAAAGATAATTTTCTTTTCTTTACTCCTCCCAAAAAACTATATTATTGTCATTACCCAGCAGCAACATGACGCAGAATAGTTAAAGGTTTCTGCTCCTTAATAATATTCATTTGTTCCTGGTTTTTTACCAACAAAGCACCTGCAAAACCCAAACTATTTACAGAAATAGACTGAAAATATTCATATGATCGCGGCACAACTAACATCCATTCTCCCGTTACCAAAAGATTATAATGACCAGACTGTTTCCCATTCATTCCATCACGACTTTCTATCCCCACTGCCTTGAGCAAAGTCAAATAAAATTCCAGTATTTCAGCAGCAGACTCAACCGGAGAATGCACCCAAGCAACATCTAACTTAGCTATAGCGTGTCTAAAAGGAAATTGTGACGTAATACCTATCCCGTTATTAAACTTAGCAGTAGCGATCGCTCTATCTATCGGTATTTTCTCTCCACTAGGTATCATAGGAAGAGGAACTACCTGCAAATGTTTATGACGTTGACTCGCACCCGCAGTTTTACCACCGTTATAAAAAGCTAAACCTTCAAACTCTCCCATACAACTACCCAAAGCTTGAAAATCTTGCAAATTAAGTAAACTTTCTTGTTCCTCAAATTCTCTAGTAACAATAAGTAAATGATAATCAACAACATTATATTTATTCAACAGACACAGATGAGTTGTAGAGATGTCTGCAACAAATAAGTCTTTCTCATAAGGTAGAAAAGGGTTAAAATCTTGGCCAGTAACAATAATATTTTTTTCCTGCTGTTTTCTAGCTTGCTCTTTACCCGATAAATTAGACAAAATGCGCACCACAAAGCGAATATTATCCTGTTCCACAAATTCATATTCTGTGGGTATCGGTTGGAGTGCGCCACAATAGAGAGCATATTTAGTTTGTTGTTTGAGTCTTTCTGTGAGAGTACCTGATGCTAATAAAAGTTGATTTTCGGACATAATTAAATTTTGGATATCATATTATAGCGCTATGCGCCAGTCACAATTCAACCTTCCTATTCTTCCCTAAAAGGGGAACCCACCCATTCAAAAGTAATTAATGAAGTGAGTTTTTCCGACTTTAATTTTCCGGAAACAGAATTAACCAATGTTTGGCGATGCAAGTCAAAAAGCGATGCATTCAAAAGTAATTATATAGCACTACGCAAATACCTTAGGATATTTATCTGTTCTCTATTTCCTGTTTCCTATTCCCTTACAAGCCAAATTCTCCAGTCCTAACCAAAAGATTTAGTGTTATGGCAGTCAATGCCTTAAGTTTTGAGAACTAAAAAAAAGTTCCCGTTTTTCAATGGGAACTCCTATTTAATACTTTGAGTAAAAATTTGAGGAAAAATATGCTAAAAATAGCATCAAAGCTTTATATATAGGTTTGAAATTTGATTAACCTGTTCTATGACCTATCTAGGTTTGAGCCATTCGTAGCAATAGTTGCGTATTTTCGTGCCCCCAATGCTTAGTAAGAATAAGCATTTTCGCGTTTTTATAAATGTTAAAGTACTGTTAATAGGAACTACTTTGGAAGTATTAATTTCAATTTTTGGCAGGGCATAGAAACTTAATTGTGAAATGAATTCACTTTATTACCCAAATTTCAACAACTATTTGAAGCTGGAAAGCTATCTCATAGCTAGAATTTTAATTTCCCCAATTACAATGTTTAGATTAATCCTTTAGTATATCATTACAAAATAATTGAGCTGACTCAAAATCTTGGCCAGAACTATTCGCTTGAGATTCTTTGTTTTCTAGAAAAGCTGCAACTGAAACTTTGGCTAAAGAACGAGTTGTTCCACTGGCACTATCTTGAACCCAATCATTATTACCTATTTTGTATTTAAAATCGCAATTATACTGATCATTAGCTGATCCTGCTTGTAAGAAGATACCTAGACAAGCTAATGCAGAGAGGATAAAATAACTTTTCACTGTAATCTCCTGATTTTTTTGCTGTTTAGATCGTTAATTACTATCTATATTCTTTTTATATCTCTAAATGAATATTTTTTATTGTTAAATACAATACTATTTACAGCTTTTTATTAATTTTTTGTGAACATAATTTGTTTTTTTTAAGTATAAATTCTTAGTTAAAAATTGAATAAATTAATATTAATTACAAATCTCTGATTTTCAATAAAAAAAATAATTTTTATGATATAATTAGGTTTTTAATTTTATCATGATTGTGAATAATATTTTACCTTTATATACTTGAATTGTCAAGGGTTTAAAATGACTATTTATATCAAAATTATCTATATTCTGAAATAATAAACATTTAATTTGCAATAAATAATGGTTCAATAATAACTCTTGAATGTCAGTTTTATGACATTTAATATACTTAAATGGTTCATTTATTAAAAAGCTAAGATTTAAACGCTAATAGCTGAATGCTTAACCAATATGAAGACCGATTCAATCAAGATAAAGACTTACCAAAGTAGGATCTATATAGCGTACTTATTAATCTATATATTTATAACAAAGCATTAAAATAATTCCTCAAAAATCCTAACTTAATAGATAACTAATCTACTACTGATTTTTCTTAACAACAATATAGGCTTTAATCATCTTTATCTCATACCAATTTTTACTAATTTGTCACATAAACTCGACCTTAATTAATTTAGTTATTTACTTAGAAAAAGTAAGCAATTATACAACTAATCCTGATGCAAAATGTCAGATTTGAGTTGCAAATAAAGAACTGTATAAACACAATATTGATCTCAAAATATCAAAGAATAAATTGTTCAATCTAAGGATAGCTGTTGGATGTATCTCAATTAAGCGATCAATAATTATACTCAAAAATGAGGTATAATAATTATACTCAAGAAAACAGAGAGAAAAAAAAGAGACAATAAAAGAGTTGTTACTAGAAATGACTTGACTTAACTTGAGAAAGCATCAATCTGTCATTATTAACTACCAAGCCAGGAAAGCAACAGGAAATTCAATAGGTTTAGGATTAATTGAACTTCTAGTCAAATAAACTGGGTTACGGGTTAAATTGCCAGGGGCACAATGGTCACGAAAAAATGTTTCCCTTATACTCCAGCATCATTGTGCTTATCTTAATGGTGCTTTTGCTGCTGGATTTTCATGTTGTATAAATGCGATCGCCAAACCCCAAAAATAACAATGCTTTATAGTTCAAGTTTACTAGTAAATTAACGCAGTGGCTTGAGCATTCTCTCTTCTTGAATACAATTACTTATCCCTTAATTGAGATGCACCTGAGCTGTTTGATTTGAGCAACACTTAAGTAAATACCTTTAGTTTTTTTCAGATCACTCTAATTATTTAAAATCACAAGCAAGCTAAGAATTTAGTTTGTATAAATGCGCAATAAATTTTGTATAACTACTTAATATTATTTTTCAAAAAAAATGTTACACTTAGAAAGTATTAAAAATAAATATAAAGATTATATAATTTAGGTAAAAATAAAATTATGTCAATAAATAGTATTTATAAATATAAAACCTAAGTGTAGCAAAGTTTTTTAGTAGTTTTACATAGTAATGGTCAAGTACAAATTGTATTATTGTAATGATATATAAGTTTTTATATAACTCAAATGTGATTACTTAACTTTTTAGAAAAGGATAATGTTTTCCCTATAAACTTCCTTTTCCATGTTGCATTGTATTGTTAAGCTCACGGGGTGACAAGCCAGTTGAAAGCTATATATATAAAGGGATTTACCTTCAG
>JAGGDU010000006.1:0-2930 GCA_018457135.1 Trichodesmium erythraeum GBRTRLIN201
CAAAAGTGCTCAGTTATCAACAGGTCTTTGATCCTGACAAGCAGCGCTTCGTCAGTGGGGGTCAATGAGACCGGATAGAGGGGGTCAGTGACTCCGGAATATGCAGTTTGAGTTAAAATGATTACACGGTAATCGTCAATGCTCTGCTTCCACCAATTCAAGCAAAGATTATGTGATTTTATCCACTCAATAGTCGTATTGGAATGACCAATAGTTTTGAATTGAATTTGCGTTGCCTCAGATAGTGTGTTCTCTCTCATGCCTAAGCACGTTCGTGAGCAAATCAATTTCCATATTCTACGGGAGCAGCTACCCCAAGGTTACACCCCCAACACTGACAAATGTCATCCTATCCTTGCAGTTCCACGAGCGCTTTGCATGAGCGTTAAGGAGCTTCCACCAAAGAGCGGTCACTCCCAGAGCGTTTCTAATCATCATTTTAGTGGTTTTATTCGGTTACCATTGTCAGGCTGCAAGCAATATAGTAAAAAAACGTATTGGTCGATATAGTGCAGGAAAAAGTAATTATACTGACGATTAAGTGGTTTGCCACAGCAAACCTACTCAATGCTTGCCCGTGTCTCGTCGCCTTTGGGCTTTGACCACCTTAAAGGCAGGAGGGTCAGCATTTACGCTAAGAAGTGGCTTGCGCTTGCCCTGATAAGCTTGACTTCATCAGCGGCCTGTCCTGACAAGCTACGCTTTGTCACGGGTCTGTCCTGACAAGCTACGCTTCGTCAGTGGCCGATGTCGCAAACCACTTCGTATTACGTATAGTTGCAGGCTCCTGTTCTGAATCCAAACTGGATCAACATTTAAGGCGGGGACTGACATCCGCTTAGCGCACCGAGCTAATGGTATCGGAATAGGTAGCCTCAGCGGGCATGTATTGGTCACTAATGAGATGACAGCTGATAAAAGTCCTCTTTCACAATGATGGCGTTGTACTATTTTTCAGTCTGCCCCTTTTCTATACTCTGCGCGAAAATAATTTACCGTGTAGCAGCAAGCCTGATTTCAACTGCCTACGACTCCCCTACCAGCCTATACATCCCCTCCAGCTCCAAATCTTCACCCCACCACCGGACAAGGTCGTATTCTTCGCCAGGCTCCTTATCAGCCCGCATATTCAGATAGTCAGCGTAGAGCTTTTCAGCTTTCTTATACAGTCTCGGCTCTTTGATCTCTCCGGTCATATCAAGACCGAACAGGTCCCGGAACAGAAATAGCTGAGTAAAGGACAGCGTGATGTTAGCATCACGGACGAACCTGGGCGAGTACAGCTTTGCCGACTCCGTATTCGCGCCTTCTACCGCTTCCTGATTGAGCTTTAGCAAGCCGAGGAAGTGAATCGGGCGAAGTGCCGGATAGCGCTCGTACAACCGCTGCTCGATGAAAAGATCGATTGGCGCATTGTATATCTGTGAGTTGATACCGTGGAACAGCATATCCAGGAAACCGTCAATCCGGTTTTCGTCAAAGCCTGCTTTTGCCAGGCGTTTTTGAGCAGCCCCTGTACGGCTACGGAAAAGCTGAACCTCTTTGTTCTGTGCAAGGAATAGCTGGTTTTCGTCAATTGCCCGAGCCTCTATGATTAACTCCAGGTGAATCAGCTCGTGCATGATAAGGTGAGAGTATGTTTGGAGCACTAATACGGCAATCATCTCATTCTAGACAAAATAATTTGGCTGTTTGCTAATAAAACCCAAGCAGCAGAACTTTCTACTGTTTTTTCGTAATCCTTGGACAAGCGCCGGAATGAAGTTAGCCAACCAAAAGTTCTTTCTGCTACCCAACGGATTTTCACAGGGACAAACCCTTTTTCACTTGGCGGCCTCGATGATATTTCTACTTCTGCCTCTGTAAAGTCTTCTATGAATTGCTGAAAACTTCCTTTATACGAGCCATCAGCAAAGACCTTTTCCACTCTTTGCAATTGCATTTTTATTTTGCCAAACACCTTTATTCCAACTTTGCCGTCATGAACATTTGCTGCTGTAATAACTACTCCAAGCATCAAGCCCATTGTGTCTGTAATGATATGGCGTTTTCGCCCTTTTATTTTTTTGCCCCCATCAACACCTACATCTGAACCTATAAATGAACTTGTTTTAACACTCTGGCTATCAGTACATACTGCAGAAGGCAAAGGTTCTTTATCTTCATTGTAGCGTTCTATTTCATTCAGCTGCTGATTCATTTCCTCAAACCGGCCATCTTTTTTCCATTTTCTGAAATGATGGTATACAGCAGGCCAAGGAGGATATTTACTTTATAGATTCCGCCATTGTGACCCAGTTCTTAAAAGCCATAAGATCGCATTCATTACTGTCCTTAAACTGTGATCGCATATTTCTTGCTCAGGGAATAAATGTTCTATAACTTCCCATTGAAAGTCGGTCAATTCTTCGAATTGTTTAACCATTGCTTGAGGTTTGTGGTGAATTCTCAAGTTATGGACTGACTTCCATTTTTTCCTTTTTTAGCCTCCAAACATACTCTGAGAGCTGTCCGATTTTATGTCAGGCATGCTATGAATCTTTCTTTCCAATTTTCAAAGAACTTCCCGTAAACTAAAAGTGTACGGCAATGAAACTTTTTATACTCCTACTCACGGGGACAAATTACAACTGCGCCCAAAGTCAAAGTCATCTGTATTTAGATCTTTTGCCCGATTAATCATCCTACTTATTGGGCTAATCATCATGAAATGAATAAACTTTAATTTTTTTAGCCAAAATCTATTGTTCAAATCAGATACAGGGGCTTTCAAATTTCTTGGCAAACCGGTTGTTTCTACATCATAAAATAAACAAAAGGTATCGATCTTGGCAACATTCTGCTGGTTTTCTAGTAATTCATTACTATCCATAGCAGTTCCCCTGCCATTCATTTTGCCGTCTTTGAATTCACCAACATATTTCTCACCA
>JAGGDU010000006.1:3030-5780 GCA_018457135.1 Trichodesmium erythraeum GBRTRLIN201
AGTTCCCCTGCCATTCATTTTGCCGTCTTTGAATTCACCAACATATTTCTCACCACCTAAAGAAGTTAAAGCCCCCCTGCCCCTGCCGTTAATTTTGCCGTCTTTGAATTCACCAACATATTTCTCACCATTTGGTAAAGAAGTTAAAGCCCCTGTGCCATTCATTTTGCCGTCTTTGAATTCTCCAACATATTTCTCACCATTTGAAAAAGTTAAAGCCCCTGTGCCGTTTATTTTTCCATCTTTGAATTCTCCAACATATTTGCTACCATTTGGTAAAGTATGTGTTCCAAAACCGTTTCTCTGACCGTTTCTGAATTCACCAACGTATGTGCTGCCATTTGGAAAAATTAAAGTTCCTTTCCCATTATATTTTCCATCTTTGAATTCACCAATATATTTCTCACCACTTGGCAAAGCATCGTTAGAATAATTATATTTTTTTTCTAAGATCACCTCTTGGGTTTGATGATTTTCTATTTTCTGACTAGAGCTATCCAGAAAAAAGTGCTCATCAGCTATCAAAGTATCTTTGAACTTTTTCAATGCTTGAATCGAAGTTAGAGCCCTCCCTTTTTTTAGAGGAATTATTTCCTTATTGCTTATAGAATCAATAAAAGATATAAATTCCATTTCAGCTCTGAATGAAGTATCACTTAAAACAAGCTCATTAAACATATTTGCAATAAGTTTATCAGAGTTTGTTTTTAATTTAATAGACTTTTGACACGCACATCCTATTAAATTCCCTAAACAATGACTACTAAAAAAACCAATAACAGAGGCTTTATACAAAAGCTCAATATTATTTGTTTCACGACCTATTCGGTACAGACTTCTTGGAGTTTCTTTTAAAGAAAGGGCCCTATTATAACATTCCAATTTAGTGGCTTTATCCTCGACGATTCGGCCTTTCAGGTAATACCCTATTTCATTATTTGGGTTCAGATCAATAAAACTATTTATAGAGTTTAATGCCTTATTGACCTCTTTTGAATTAAAGAATAAAAATGATTTAATAAAATCTAGCTCAAATGGTTTACAATCAATTTCATCAGAGGAGAGTAGTCTAACTAAAACATCTTGATTATACCAATCTCCTGCTCGGCAATCACAAACAACATATTCATAACCCTTTATTAAAAATGCATAAGCATTCTTGAGCTGTCCTATATCTATCAACCTCAAAGCCCTATGAAAATAATATTTTCCAATTTTATCATTATCACTATTTTTCTCGGCAACAAAAAGATCTTTACCCTCTCGATATTTTTCACTAATTAATTCATTTTGATTAAAATTTTTCCAAAATTCAATTATTTCTTCATCAATATATATATCCGTTGCATGTATTTTTTGTCTAAGAAGTAAGCCCTCAAATGTAGTCACTCTGCTCAAAGCAACATATGCTTGACCGCTTGCAAATGTACCTTTACCAAAATCAACAACAACCCTATCGAAAGTAAGACCTTGACTTTTATGAATGGTAATAGCCCAAGCTAATTTTAACGGATACTGTTTAAAAGTCCCAATTGTTTCCTGTTCAATTTTCTTGTTTTTTTTGTCGTATTGATATTTGGTATTTTCCCAAACTCTTTTTAATACAGAATGAATTATACCATTTTCTAATTTCACTTTAATAACACCATCCCCCAATTCCACTACTTGACCAATCGCACCATTGACCCAACGTCTTTCTGTATCATTTTTTATGAATATTACCTGAGCTCCTATTTTTAATACTAATTCTGGATCAGTGGGATATTTGCTTTCCTCAAATTCACCTGAAACTTCTGCAAAATAAGAAAAGGGGGGTGTTTTTAATTCCCTGAGTCTCTCATTATTTACTTTATCTGCTAAAGCATTTATCGTTGTTAAAGTAATAGCAAATTCTTCTTCTTTTAATTTATCCTCAGGAAGAAATCGAGTATTTATTTTTTCTATATCATTTTTTGAAATACTATTAATTCTGACGTTATCAAGTAAGGTTACAAAATCATAATCTTTCTGTCTATAAACTTTTTGAAGCTCCACTGTGAAAAGATCTATCCTTTCAAAAACTTTGGCATTATAAAAATAGAGGCTTCCATAAATATCATTAATTATCGCAAACTCTCCTGATTTTTTTTTGGCGACGGGCTCAAGCTGAAAAATATCTCCAATAAAAACAACTTGTTTACCACCAAATGGCAAATTAGGATTTCCACCATTCTTTCTTAATGAATAATCAATGCCATCAATCATATCAGCTCTGACCATTGAAACTTCATCAATGATCAAAGTATCCATCCTACTAATTATTTTTCTTTTCTCTGAGTCCTTCCAAAATATTTTAACACCTCTATCCTCTGGCAATAATGGCCTCAAGGGAAATTGAAAAAAAGAAAACAGGGTTACACCATTAACATTTACAGCTGCTATTCCTGTGGGCGCAACGACAACAAAGTTTTTATCAATATTATCAACAATATATCTGAGAAAAGTAGATTTTCCAGTACCAGCTTTGCCTGTTAGAAAAAACGTCCGGTTAGTATCCCTTACTAATTCAAAAGCAATCTTAAATTCAGGGTTATCGAGTTCAAGTTCCATTTTTTCTTACTCTTTTTCTAAATATTCGGCTTAAAACGGGGGACGCTCAGCGGGCGAAAAAAGTCATCCTATCTTTGGGTTGCAACACTCAAAATAATATGGCACATGGTTCAGCCCCCTAAGAATCGGACAAAATTCTATTAGTGAATAATAATCATTCG
>JAGGDU010000007.1 GCA_018457135.1 Trichodesmium erythraeum GBRTRLIN201
CTCATAAAGAGAGTTTAGGGTTTGTTTGGGCTTGAAATTTGCTAAAGTCCCGATACTAGCGATCGCTCTGTAGCTAAGTAGGAAATTTGGGAAGCAAGTTTGAGCTATCTATTTATTATTTTTTTTTTGAGTTTTGATATCTCACCTACTTTTCTGAAAAGTTCAAATCAAGATATTAATTGAAAAAGCTAATATCAGATTAAATGAAATAGTAGAGGATTTGAGTGTTATAATAGACAAAGTTTATGAGAGGTAAATAAGTATAGTAGGATATTTAAGAGTTTTGCCAACAGAATATACTTTTCAGTACACTACCAGACTTGATATTACTAAATCTAACACCAGATTATATCAAGCCCCAAAAATTAACCATTCAGGCTTCAGCTTTTGAACATATTCAATTAACTACTAAGTCTAAGGTCGTAACCAATTTTACTTAGACTTCACTTTCTAGAGACTAAGTCCTCCTAGACCTGCAATAAATTGATAGTTTAATAGGGAAGTTCAGATCCAGGGAGCTAGCTAATAGCTGACAATAGTGCCAAAACTTGCTCAATACTTCATTTATTAAATAAAAAGTAAAGTCTAGCATCAATAAATACACTAACCTTACTAAATATTTTGAAGTATAATATCGTGTGCTCCTAAATAGTTAGACTTTAGTGTAAAAAAGGCGCCAGAAGAGAAAGCAGAAAGGTTTCTTCTAACTGTGACTTAATTTTATACACAAGGGATGCTACCGGGCATAAATATAAAAAGTGTTTTTTGTTTTCAGATAAAAAATTTCCAAAAGTAACTCAAAAATGGAACTCAACTCATTAGAGGAAAAAGAACTAGCACCTTGGCGATCGCCCCTAGCGAGAGCCATACATAAAAACCAAAGCCTTGTCTATGCTCGTTATCTCCAGCTAGCAACAGTAACCCCAGAAGGTCAACCTGCTAATCGTACCATCGTATTTCGGGGCTTTTTACAACAAACTAATCAGCTAAAATTTATCACCGATAGTCGTAGTCAAAAAGTAGAGGAAATAGATAAAAATGCCTGGGGTGAAGCCTGCTGGTACTTTCCCAAAACCAGAGAACAATTTCGGCTTAAAGGAAAACTAACTCTAGTTAAAGCGGATAACCCCCACCCCAAACTTACTAAAGCAAGACTTACTATATGGCAAGAAATTTCAGACAATGCTAGACAGCAATTTACCTGGCCTCATCCAGGAAAAAATAAAGTACAAGCAAGTGCTTTTAAATTACTTCCACCAGACAGAACCAAGCCCTTATTCAACTTTTATATATTATTGCTCGAGCCAACAAAAGTTGAGCATTTAGAACTAAGAAAAGAACCACAAAATCGCTGCCTCTATCAAAGTGATGTCCATGGAACTTGGTCTATTCAAGAGATTAATCCTTAACATCCTCATAGCGTTTTTTAGATACATGGCCTTACATCACAACTAAAAACACAGTAGGGAAATTCTTAGGTTTACCCATAAAAAATCCCTATATGTCATATCCAATTTTTTTCATTTACCTTTACCTTAAAGAGGGTTACAATTGTGGTGATAAGGTTAGATTCCTGAGCCATCGAAAAAATCCTGAATTTCTAAATCTTGGAAATCATAATTAGAATAATTATTAGCAGAAGATTTGAGGGGAGGCTTCGCTACAGTAGAGTCTAACTCTAGTAATTGAGACTGTAAACTTTTGATCAACTTCACTTGTTCCTCAAGATAATTAATTCGATTAAACAATGCTAAATCTGTGAGACGATAATTAGAATGATTAGCAAAAGATTTGAGGTGAGGCTTTGCCACAACAGACTCTAATTCTGGCTCTTGAAATTGTAGAATTTTGATCAACTGCACTTGTTCCTCAAGAGAATTAATTCGATTAAATAATGCACGCATGACTTTAGCTTCAGAATCAGGCAAACTACCATGTTCTAAAGGATTTACTTTAACTCCAGAACGATCTACAACTCTACCTGGTATTCCCACCACTGTACAATTAGGAGGAACATCTTTCAAAACTACAGAACTAGCACCAATACGAACATTACTACCAATGTTAATATTACCAAGAATCTTTGCTCCTCCGCCAACAACTACATTTTCTCCCAAAGTAGGATGTCGTTTACCAGTTTCTTTACCAGTGCCACCAAGAGTTACTCCTTGATAAATCAAGCAAGAGTCTCCTATAATAGCAGTCTCTCCAATTACAACACCCATACCGTGATCAATAAACACACCTTGACCAATAACAGCCCCTGGATGAATTTCAATTCCAGTTAAAAACCGGGCTATATGAGAAATTAAACGAGGTAGGAAAGGAACTTTGTGAAAATACAAACTATGAGCTATGCGATGAAATACTAAAGCCTGAAAACCAGGGTAGCAAGTGAGAACCTCCAACCAGTTTCGAGCAGCAGGGTCTCTCTCAAAAATAATTCGGAAATCAGCCAACAGAGTATTAAACACAGAAATTTACCTTCTTAGTTAGAATAGTCACTTCACATTATACTAAAATCTAAATCAAATTAATTATTTAAATTTTTTAAAAAATACTATATATTGTGTTTTTATTCATAATTACTATAGTATATTATCCTTGATAGCTATAGTATTTATCTTAATTTAACCTAGTTTTACTAAGATTATCTATATGTTAAAGATGATTCGGAAGTCATTTCAGTTATCAATTATTCGTACCTCCTACTTAAGTAGAGGCCTTGAAGTTAAAAGTTAAATTTTTGATCTCCTTGAAATACAAAGCTTAACATCTTTTGATTCCGTTTGCTAATAAGGTATTGAGCAGAGAAATTCACCCTTTCTACTTGAAAATGTTATTTTAGAAAATGTTATTTTATACTATACTCTAATTGAAATAAAATTAGTTATTTACATTTGCCAAAAAATACTATTATTATGTCTTTATTCCTAATCACTATAGTATTAATATTGAGTTGGTTAATGACGAATGTCTTGATTTTAAGACCAATGGACTTAATACAATGGCTACATATTCCCCTATGGTTTTGTATGTCAATAGTCTTAGTAGTTATTTTTTGGTGTTTAGGAGATTAAAACTCAATATTTATTTTATTTAATTACTATAGTTTTAATTTGCCTTTTTTATGCTTCCTTATTTAGTTTACCCCTTTTATCCCTTGTTTTACCCTATTATCCATATTATTTTATTCTCAATAATCTACCCTCCCCCAGCTACTCCCTCAAAAAAATTGTAGCTTATCACTATGATATTTTTCAGGTCAAAAAAATTAAATGATTAACCTTAAAATCCTACTTTATAAATTAAAAACCTATGGTACGTGAATTTTCTTTTTCTTCTTGGTTTCGGAAAACAGAAGAGAATAACCTCCCAGATCAGGAAC
Source organism: Trichodesmium erythraeum GBRTRLIN201 (assembly GCA_018457135.1). Taxonomy (GTDB): domain Bacteria; phylum Cyanobacteriota; class Cyanobacteriia; order Cyanobacteriales; family Microcoleaceae; genus Trichodesmium; species Trichodesmium erythraeum. Next base: position 3,389 of record JAGGDU010000007.1, read on the forward strand.
GCCAGTCACCTTTAATATTCCGAACAATAGTCATAGTTTTATTGACCACAACTACCATAGGTCTACAAGTGACTCGTCTGGCTCAAATACAATTAATTCAAGGTCAACAAAATAGGGAACGAGCAGAAAACAACCGAATTCGACCCATTCCAGTCCCTTCTAATAGAGGACTAATTCTAGACCGTAATGGCAAAGCCTTTGCATCTAACCGTCTTAAGCATGCCATATATTTATGGCCAAAAGAACAACCATTACAGCAATGGAAAATTACTGCAGCTAAACTCAGCCCCATTATTGATATACCAGCCGACAAAATTATTAAAAAAGTAGAACAGGCAATTACTTCAGGAGAAAGGAATATACATCTTAGCGATCAAGTTAGCCGTAATACTTTTATCACTTTACAAGAAAAGACTGGGGAGTTTCCTGGTGTAGAAGTTAGACCAGAGTCAACTCGTTATTATCCTTATGGACAATTAGCATCCCATGTGATAGGATATCTTGGTGAAGTTACACCAGCAGAACTAGAAGCTAACCCAGAATACCAACTAAGAATGATGGTTGGTAGAATAGGAGTTGAAGCTAGTGCTAATGATGTACTAGCAGGAAAATGGGGTCAGGACTTGATAGAAGTCAATGCCCAAAACCGCGAAGTAAGAATTTTTGAAGAAGAAGAAAAAGAGGCTAAAAGTGGAAAAACGGTCAAGTTAACCCTTGATATAAACCTTCAAAAAGCAGCAGAAACAGCTCTGGGTTTTCGCAAGGGAGCAGTAGTTGTGTTAGATGTGAATACAGGGGAAGTTTTAGCAATGGCAAGTTATCCCAGATTCAACCCCAATGTCTTTACAAAGCCTATGCCTGAAGAAAAATGGCGAAGTCTTCACAGTGAAGAACAATCATTTTTAAATCGGTCTCTCCAAGGTTACCCTCCAGGTAGTACATTTAAAATAGTTACTGCTGCTGCTGCTTTAGGGTCTGGCAAGTTTTCTCCCTACTCAATTATTCAAACTTCTGATTCTATTTATGTTGGAGGTATTCTTTTCAATGAACATAGTGGGGGATATGGTGCTATTGGTTTTAGAACTGCATTAGCTTATAGTAGTAATACTTTCTTTTATCATGCTGGTATGACTATTGGTCACGAACAGATAGCTCAATGGGCATATAAACTTGGTTTAGGGGGCAAAAAATTAAACCTTCTGGGCATACCTTCTGCATATAATGGTCTCATTCCTACTGAAGAAGATAAACGGAGAATTTATAATGATGCCTGGTATTTGGGTGATACAATTACAATGGCAATTGGTCAGGGTTTGGTTTTGGTGACGCCTTTAGAGTTAGCAACAGCAACAGCAACGATCGCTAATAGTGGTAAACAGGTTACACCTCACTTGTTTGCACATGAAACTAACTCTCCAGAAATGAAACCTATTCCCATAGGGTTGAAACCAGAATATGTCAATACGATTAAAAAAGGAATGATTGATGTTGTTGAATACGGTACAGCACAATTACTTAATGATGGCACAATTCCACTCACAGGAGGAAAAACAGGTACATCAGAAGTAATGGGACAAAAGTCTCATTCATTGTATGTGGGATTTGGGCCTGCCGAAGAATCAAAAATTGCGATCGCTGTGATTGTTGAAAATGGTGGTTATGGTTCTTTTTCCGCTGCTCCAGTTGCGAAAAAGGTTTTTCAAACTTATTTCAGTAAATATAGCCAAGCTAAACTGAATTAGTTTCATGGGAAAGCAATAAACATCTCCAAAAACTCTCACTTCCCTTACTATAACTATCTTTACTGGAGCCAGCAAGCGCTCCTCCAGATAGTTATTTTTTTACGCGAACTAAACATAATAATATTATGATGAATTAATAATACAGTTGTTTAGTGTAGGAAAATTTAAAATTATCAAACAAAAACTTACTATATAAGGTTTTCATTATTTAAGACCTAAAAAGCACTATAAACCTCAACTAAGAAGGGTTTTAGTCATTTTTTTTTAGATATGTAAAGGCTAAAACCTTTACCTATAAATACTTTTATATTTATCTAATTAATTAGACTTGATATAACCCTTTCTGGGACATTGCATGCAACGTCCCGCTCTTTATAGTCTACTAATCATGAAAAGTGCTCTAGGCAAATCTGCATAAGTTCCTTAATGCTCTCTGCTTTCCTTCCACTAAAGCGTAACCATTCAACCAGACTGCTCAAGCTGGATAAATACGCAAACGCCGGTTAGGTTCATCTCCAAAACTAGCAGACTTCAAACGATAATGCTCAACCAACTCATGCTGCATTTTACGCACTTTCGGAGACCGAGGCAAAAGTTCAACAGGTTGCCCATTAGGAATCACAATTTGCTCTACCGCTAATCGTGTTTCCTCCAACGCCTCCATCTCATCTTCTGAAGCTGAAGCAGCAAACAAATTTAAATCAGCAAACTCAGGAGTAGCAGGATCTTCCATATCTAATAAACGTCGCAACGCCTTAGCAATTTGAGGCAAACCGCTATTTTTAATCACATGAATAGGCACATGACGAGTTTTAGCTGCATGACGTAACTTAGATTGTTTCCGGGTATGTGATCGCAAAGCCAAAACCACATCCGCACTATCAATATCCTTAGTCAAAACCACAGGTAAACCTAAAGTAGTAATCACCTGCTCCATTTGATGCCGTGGAATAGCATAAGGATAGATATGCAAAGGTAAATCCTCACCATTCGGCCCTGCATCTTTATTATCCCAACGATCTCCAGTATCATGAGAAAACATCCCATTACCAGACAAAGACTCATCCAACAACTGTTCAAAAGATTTGGCCTCAGAAAACTCCAAAGGCTGACTAATTTTACCCGTATTTGATAACGGCATCATATAACCAGAGTCCCGAAAACTACCACCCGAAATCAACATCTCACCCGACTGTTCGAGTAATCTCCCTGCATTGCGATTAACTCCCGAGCCAAATCCAGGGGAACTATTAAACTCTCGCTTAATTTTTACCTCACCATTATCATCCATAGTTCTCACCTCTGGATTAGGTTTTTTCCCACGCAGCAAAGCATCAACAGTATCAGCTACCTGCTCGTGAACCACCCAACGATGCCTTTCTAACATCTCCACAGCAATTTCAAAAGTTGGCGGTGCTTTACGTTCCAAAACAGTCTTTTGAGAACTCCGCCGTCGAGCCTCATCATCTCCCAAAGTTACAGCTTGAATACCCCCGATTAAATCAGATAAAGTGGGATTTTTTACCAAATTTTCAATCTGATTTCCATGAGCAGTACCCACCAACTGCACACCACGTTCTGCAATTGTTCTTGCTGCCAGAGCTTCCAATTCTGTGCCAATTTCATCAATCACAATCACCTCTGGTGTATGATTTTCCACCGCCTCAATCATTACGCGATGCTGTTGTTCTGGACTAGCAACCTGCATCCGACGGGCTCGACCAATAGCAGAGTGAGGAACATCTCCATCTCCAGCAATTTCATTAGAAGTATCAATAATTACGACCCGTTTTTCTAATTCATCAGCAAGCACCCTTGCAATTTCTCGTAGCGCCGTTGTTTTTCCTACACCGGGGCGACCAAGCATTAAAATTGATCTTCCCGTTTCCACTAATTCACGAATCATAGCAATTGTGCCAAAAACCGCCCGCCCCACTCGGCAAGTTAAACCAATAACTTCTCCAGTGCGATTGCGCATAGCACTAATCCGATGTAGCGTCTGTTCAATACCTGCCCGATTATCGCTGCTAAAAGTACCAATTCGTTCCATAGAATAACTCAAGTCTTTTCTTGAGACAGGAATTTCCGCCAAATATTCTACATGGGATGGAAAACGAGCCTCTGGGAGACGACCCAAATCCATCACAATTTCAATCAGATGATTTCGCTCTTGATGCTCCTGTAAAGGCCGTCTGATTTTATCAGGCACAATTTCTAATAGTCTATAAAGGTCGTCTGTAATGTGCATTCTTTATTTAAAGTGACTTTATCTACATGGGCGATAAAAAAGATCAATGAAAGGCAAAAACTGAAACCTCAGTTGATTAAAGCTCACATTAAGGAAGCGATCAGCAATCACCTAATATCATTTGGTTTAGGATGACAAGGAGATTTTAACTTAATTTTAAATAGCTGATAGCTAATTAATTTAGACTCTTGCCTATCTACAATCTTTTAATTTGGGAAACCAAAGAATTAGCTAAACTAACAGCTTCCCAAAGAATTTCTGGTATAGTTTCTAGCTTTGTTAATTGAGACTTTTTACTCTGGTTTTGATTAACATCTTTTGTATTGACACTAGCTGTATCGTAAGCAAATTCAATTGCCTCTAGTTGTGATTTATGCATTTTTTCTAATTTTTCCAAGATTGGTGATAATAGAATACGGGCATAGCTACCATAAGCTACACCAGCAACAAATTTATTTTCTGAAATGGGAATATTGAAATTATTGATGTAATCTTTATCTTGTTTCAGACTCTTATTCGCTAGCAAACCCAGAGCAATTAATTTGACTACGGTAGAATTATTTGTACCACCTGCTAGTTGTACATACCCCGGTAATCCTGCGTCTAGCACTTTTTGACTCAATTTAATTGTAGCTGCGGTAGTACCTACACCAATATCCCCACTCATGGGCTTACCATCAGTTTGCCAAATTAGGCTACAAGGAAGAGGAGAAATAATTTTATATAGACTCTGTAAATATTCTATTAACCCCTCGTCGTCTTGACAACTAATAGCAATTAGTTTTAATTGATTGACCCAAGGCTTTATACTTTTCCAGAGTCGCTGAAAATCAGTTTCTCTTCCCACTTGAGTGTGAATTTCTATTGCATCTACACCAGTCTGCAATATTAATGATGCAATAGAACTAGGAGTAGAGACATAAGAGCGAGCTTGTATTAGTTGATTCGGACATACAGATAAACACCTACCACAACCATAGCAAAGTTCATCTATAACTCCTGAATTACCAAGATTTATAGCATTATCTTTTTCAAAGAAAACTATAGCTTCTGCAGGACATACCTTCTCACAAGGCCGCCAACATTCTATAGGACAAATGGTAGAGTCAAATTCAGCTTTCCGAAAATGAGGATCTTCTCCATCATTTATGCTGGCCATTATTAATGGCCTTGCTTGGTAGCCAAATTTATGATTTTTAGCCCAAGACTTAAGCTGAGATGCGACCTCTACAGCCTCTTTCGTCGCAGCAATTGCCGCAGGGTCTGCAGCCACATCAATACAATCTGCACCCGCCAAAGTATAAGCTAATGTTAAATTTCTCACCGTTGGCAGGTGTTGAAAGCTTGCCCCACAGATTAATTTAAACCAGTGGCCTTCTTTTAAGGAATTTAAAGGATAGTAGCGTTCTCTCAAGCTTAATATGGTAATTTTTAGCTCTATAAAATTCGAGGTACAAAGGTGAGATACTCCAATAAAGCTGTGTTATAATTGAATTTTATTGTTTCACCCACTAATTCCTCACTACATAAATTATATATTGGACTTAATCTAATCTAAGTAGTAATTTCCAACTTTTTTATCCATAGTATTGCAGCCTATTCAACAACCTTGCTTCCCAAGGCATATGAATATTCTTTTGCATGTGCATATTAAAATTAGCAGGCTAATTTTAACTCTCTTCTCCAAAAGTTTGAGCTGGAAAAAATCTTAGGCAGGAACCAAAGTATTTTGGAGTGGTGTCCACCGAAAAAAGCGATCGCCACCCATTTCCACTATCACCTTTACTCGTGGTTCTGACTTAGGTAGGACAGTCAAATACTCAATTTCTTGACTAGATAGAATTTGACCCTCCATAATCCAAAGAACCAAACCCTTAGCTTTGGGTGGTAGATGTTCCAACTTATAGTTCACAATAGGTGGTACATAGTAGACATACCCAACTGCTGGACCATTACCCACAGTTTTTTTACCTAAGTGAGGAGGTCTAACCCCATGTACCCCCGTGAGATACATGGCCAAATCCCCTAGTCCCCTAGCAGTAATACTCTCACTTACATACCCAGATGCTCTTAAACGACGTTGATAACGCCCTTCAAATCCTCCTTCCAAAGGAGGATAAACCGCCAAAGATCCAGATTTCTCTAAATCCCGAATCATTCCTCGACCAGTTGTAATCAGTGCCATATTTATTTTATTCCTAATTCTTTGATCCTAGATGATTATACTTGGTATATATTATAGTTCCATATAGCAAATATGCTTGCTCTCTTAGCAACTTCAAAAAAAATTATTCAAATCTATAGACAAATGCTAGTAAATACTATACAATGACATATTATTGCCTAAAACAAGGTTAATAATATAGCCAAAAAGCCATTGGCTACCTATCATACTCTAAAAAGTGAAGAAAGAATTAATTTTTTTTGTTTGAAAGTTAATTTATATTGAGCCACTAGTTTAATATCAATAGTCTATAGACTAAAAAAGCTTCATACTTAATTAGGATGAGATAGGAATTATTTGTTAGCAGTTGTTAAATAAACTTTCAGCTCTCAGCTAATTAGATCATTGTTTTTGAAATTTAGAATGGAATTTAAACCCATCCTAAAGTAACTGGGGCAATTAGCTAAATGCTAAAAGCTGATAGGTTAGTAGTTAACAAATAATAGGAAAAGATACTGAGTAGCAAGCTACTCAAGTCTTGGCAAATATACAGTCATAATTAGATAAATAAAAGCCAAAAATTCAAGTAAATAGTGTAGCAAGTAAGGAGTTATCGTTTTTAACAGACGATAACTATCTAGACTTTTGAGTATTAACTCCATAATTTTTTTGATATAATATTTTTTTATATAATATTTAGGAGAAAATTTTTAGATAATACCTCACATCTTCAATCTAGGAAAAATACAATGTCTTATCCTGACTGTATTTTTTTGTAGTTATTAATGATTCTGTTCCCTATTGAAAAATAACAATTAATAGATTTAGCCTAAAAATTTTACCTATCTAAATTAAAAATAGGCAAAATAATTGAAGATCGGAGTAATAAAAATCAAGACATTACTAAAATAAGAATAATACCTGTCCTTGTTTGACTGAAAAAAAATTGGTTTAAATTAGGTACCATTGTAAAATTCTTAGTTTTTTTTGAATATATATGTTATTATTCTTTTTGGTTCATTAGTCACCTATAGTGTGGTGTGAGAAAAAAACGGAAGTTAAGGTAAGCATAGTACTAGTGTCAAGCTAGTAAGAGTTTATTGATAACTGAGTGCATACTAAGTGCCAAAGTAATCCAGATTTTATCTATGGCTCAGTAAAGCTCTTTTCATACCTAAAAGCCGGGGAGTATTTAAACTAGATAACTATCTGACAAGAATACTCGCGCTTCTGTCTGAGCAAGCGAGCATCCTATAAGAATGGCAACCAATATTGCGGTTTTTACAGAAAAATTAGGTTTATAGCCTCTGCCTATAGGCAAAGAACTTTTTAGTTATTTTTTTAATATACTTTATGTTGTTATTTTATTGAGTTAGTTATAGTTAGGCAGTCTGAAATAAAAAATGGACGCAACAGGTAGGTAGAACTAACCTCTCTTATAGGATGGATATATTAGCCTGTGAAAAGTAAACCTGCTCTTAGGCTTTCCCTAGGTAAGAGTTCTCCCCAGTGTCTAACAGCTATGGAAAATGTCAAACATATAGCATTCTAAGCATAGGTTAAGACATCAATTTAGGTTTCTACAGAAATCAGGAATAGTTAAGGGTCTTAATCTTTCGTTTGATTGCTATAAGGTAATATTTATAACTCAACTGTAAAAAAAATAATAAATAGGTAGTAGATGCTTGAGAAAGGATAAAACCTAATTTTTACTCTACTGCAGAACAAGAAAACTTATTAAAGATAGCTAAATATTAGGAAATCCCGCTCTGTTTTGTAGAGCAGCTTCGGGAGTATGTTAATTGAATTAACAAATGTTGTTGTAGTGCATAAATAAATAGAGGAGAGCGACAGTGGTAGTTGGTATCCTTGGCACAAAACTAGGCATGACACAAGTATTTGAAGCTGAAACTGGAAAAGCAATTCCTGTAACAGTAGTTGAAGCTGGTCCATGTGTAGTTACCCAGATAAAAACAGAACAAACAGATGGTTACACTGCAGTTCAAATTGGATATGGTGAAGCCAAAAATAAGACTCGTCAACTAAATACAAAAGAGCCAAAAGAAGTTAATAGGTATTTGACTAATGCTCAAGAAGGGCATTTAGTTAAATCTGGCGGTACTCCTTTACGTTATCTACGAGAATACAGAGTAGATAATACAGGTAACTTTGAATTAGGTCAACAAATAAAAGTTGATTTATTTGAAGCAGGTCAACTGGTTGATGTCACAGGAAAAAGTATTGGAAAAGGCTTTGCTGGCTATCAAAAACGTCATAACTTTAGACGTGGACCAATGGCACATGGTTCTAAAAACCATCGTCTACCAGGTTCCACAGGTCCGGGAACAACTCCAGGGCGCGTTTATCCAGGAAAGAAAATGGCAGGGCATCTAGGAAATGTGCGAGTCACTACTAGAAAACTGAAAATAGTAAGAATAGATCCCGAACGAAACCTATTACTAATCAAAGGTAGTATTCCTGGAAAATCAGGCACATTAATAAGTATTGCACCAGCAAACATAGTAGGTCAAAAATAGAGAAAATTTTTGAGAAATAAAGATGGTTGATTGTGTAGTAAAAAACTGGCAAGGTGAAGAAGTTGGGCAAGCAACTCTCAACTTACGTGTAGCTAAGGAAGAAAGTGCCGCACATATTGTTCACAGATCCCTAAGACTACAAATGGCAAATAATCGCCAGGGAACAGCTAGTACCAAAACTAGATCCGAAGTAAGAGGTGGTGGTCGTAAACCTTGGCGGCAAAAAGGAACAGGTAGAGCAAGAGCAGGTTCAATTCGTTCTCCCCTATGGCGTGGTGGTGGTGTAATTTTTGGTCCTAAACCAAGAGACTATTCCCATAAAATGAACCGAAAGGAAAAACGTCTAGCACTTAGTACTGCTTTCCAAAGTCGCTCAGAAGACTTAATAGTTATAGAGGACTTAAGCGAACAATTTACTAAACCAAAAACTAAAGAATTGGTGCAAGCGATCACTCGCTGGGGAATAGATATACAAGCTAAAATTGTGTTAGTTTTGCCAGAAAAACAGGAGAACGTTTATTTATCAGGTCGTAACATTGCCAAGCTAAAAATTATCCTAGCCAACAATTTGAATATTTACGATATTCTAGCAGCAGACAAAATCATAGCAACTGTAACAGCAATTGCTAAAATTCAGGAGGTCTACGGGAATGAAACTTGATTCACGAGACTTAGTAGATATCATTAAAAACCCAGTTGTTACAGAAAAAGCTACTAGGTTAATGGAGCTAAATCAATATACATTTGATGTAGATCCAAGGGCAACAAAGCCAATGATAAAACAAGTAATTGAGCAAATATTTGAGGTCAAAGTAATAGGTATTAATACCCTAAATTTACCTAGAAAAAAACGTAGAGTGGGTAAATATATAGGTTTCAAACCTAGATATAAGAGAGCTATTGTTACTCTAGAAGATGGGGAACCAATTCGGAAAGTTCTATTCCCAGACCTCTAAAAAAAATATATCTCAACTCAATTTCAATTAATCTGTAAAATATTCAACTGAGATAGAGAAGAAATTATGGGTATTCGTTCCTACCGACCCTATACTCCAAGTACCCGAGAACATAGTGTTTCAGACTTTGCGGAGGTAACAAAATCAAGACCAGAAAAAACTCTGGTAAAATTTAGACATAGAAAAAAGGGTCGCAACAACCGGGGTGTAGTTACCTGTCGTCATCGAGGCGGAGGTACTAAGAAACTATATCGTGTTGTAGACTTCCATCGCAATAAACATAATATTCCAGCGAAAGTAGCAGCAATAGAATACGACCCCTACCGGAATGCCAGAATAGCACTCCTACATTATCAAGATGGAGAAAAGCGCTATATCCTCCATCCCTTAGGATTAAAAGTTGGTCAATTAATCACCTCTGGGGTCAACGCTCCACTAGAGATTGGTAATGCTTTACCTCTAAGTAAAATTCCTTTGGGTACAGATGTTCATAACGTAGAACTTGTTCCTGGTAAAGGAGGACAAATGGTGCGTTCTGCTGGTGCTGTAGCTCAAGTAGTAGCAAAAGAAGATCAGTATGTAACAATCAAACTTCCCTCTGGTGAACGACGTAAAGTTAGAGCAAGCTGCTATGCAACTTTAGGCCAAATAGGTAATATAGAGCATAGGAATATTAGTCTAGGTAAAGCAGGCCGTAATCGCTGGAAAGGTAAGAGACCAACTGTTAGAGGTAGTGTAATGAACCCAGTTGATCACCCTCATGGTGGTGGTGAAGGTCGGGCACCAGTTGGTAGAAGTGGGCCTGTTACTCCTTGGGGTAAACCAGCATTGGGCATGAAAACTCGCAAGAAGAAAAAACAGAGTGATGCTTTAATTGTACAACGTCGACGTAAATCCTCGAAAAGAGGTAAAGGTGGTCGTCAAAGCTAAAACTTACTTATGCTTAAAGAAGTGCTTAGAATTCAGTAAGATAATTTTTTTCCTAAGGAAAAGAGTATATCAACCCATCTTACTAAATAGGGTCTTTGAATCCCAAGCTATAGATACGATGGCCACTTAAGTTCTCGAATATTGTATTAATTAAATCAATCATAAGTTCAATTATGTCTCGTTCATTAAAAAAAGGACCATTTATTGCAGATCATTTATTAAAAAAAATAGAAGCTTTAAATGCTAAAAATGAAAAACAGGTAATTAAAACTTGGTCAAGATCTTCAACTATTATTCCTGATATGGTCGGTCACACTATAGCAGTACATAACGGGCGTCAGCACGTTCCTGTATTTATATCAGATCAGATGGTAGGTCATAAATTAGGTGAATTTGCACCGACTAGAACATATCGGGGTCACGGTTCAGATAAAAAGTCAAAAAGATAAACAACAGGACTTACGCACCCAAACAATAAACCAGGTTTATTGACCCAATTTATTGTTGTTCCCAAGTAATGGGGAATTTTTTGAACCAATTTCTGCGTAAGTCCTCAATAACAAAAAAATTGATAATTGGAGAGGGGTATGCCCATAGATACCAATACAGAAGTCAAAGCAATAGCGCGTTATATCCGAATGTCTCCGTTTAAAGTACGACGGGTGCTTGATCAAATCCGTGGCATTTCTTATAGGGAAGCATTAATTATCCTGGAATTTATGCCATACCGATCTTGTGTTCCGATCCGAAAAGTACTGTGCTCAGCAGTAGCAAATGCGGAGAATAACAAAGGAATAGATCCAGACACTTTAGTTATATCCAAAGCTTTTGCAGATCAAGGACCTTGCTTGCCACGTTATCGACCCCGTGCTCAAGGCCGTGCTTACAAAATCCGTAAGCCTACTTGTCACATTACAGTGGCAGTTGCTTCTTTAGTTGATGATTAACTAAATTTTTTGGTTATAAATTCCCTAGATTAAATTAAAACACTATATGAAGAGTAATGGGACAAAAAATACATCCAACTGGTTTTAGACTGGGTATTACCCAAGAGCATCGTTCTCGTTGGTATGCTGACCCTAAGAACTATCCAGATACCTTGCAAGAAGATCACAAAATTCGTCAATATGTGAAGGCGACTCTTGCTAATGCAGGAATTTCTCAAATCAGAGTTGAGAGAAAAGCAGAGCAGATTGATTTAGAAGTTAGAACAGCTAGACCAGGTGTAGTAGTTGGTCGGGGCGGTGCAGGAATTGATTCTTTGAGGGTAGGGTTACAAAAACTTTTGGGTAGTAACCGTCAGATCAGAATCAATGTTGTTGAAGTCACAAAAGTAGATACTGATGCTATGCTCATTGGTGAATATATTGCTCAACAACTAGAAAAAAGGGTTTCTTTTCGTCGGGTTGTACGTCAAGCTATAACTAGAGCACAAAAAGCTGGTGTAGAAGGCATTAAGATACAAGTTAGTGGCAGGGTCAATGGAGCAGAAATTGCTCGTACTGAGGTTACCAGAGAAGGTAGTGTACCTTTGCATACATTAAGAGCTAATATTGATTATGCCTACTGTACCGCTAAAACAATTTACGGTATCCTTGGTATTAAAATTTGGGTTTTTAAGGGAGAAATAATTCCTGGTCAAGAAGAAATTGCCAATGCAAAAGTAAATCAACCAAAACGTAGACAACAAAAACGTCGTCAACAATATGATGATAGGTCTAACGAAGGGTGAATTTTACATAAATAATAAAGTTAAAAGCAATTCTTGATCAGCACTTCATTTAAAAAATAGGTTGACAATCAAATAAAATGTATAGGGTATAACATCTTAACATTTTTCTCAATTATTAACCTTTGTGATTACTGCCATAACCAAATAGCAAATCAAGAAGAGAACATTAGACTATGTTAAGTCCTAAAAGAACAAAATTCCGGAAACAGCAGCGTGGACGGATGAGAGGTAATGCAAATAGTGGCAATAAAATTAGCTTTGGTCAATATGCACTCCAAGCATTAGAACCATCTTGGATTACTTCCCGTCAAATAGAAGCTGCTCGTCGTGCTATGACTCGTTACATCCGTAGGGGTGGAAAAATTTGGATTCGCGTCTTTCCAGACAAACCAGTTACAATGAGAGCCGCAGAAACTCGTATGGGTTCTGGTAAAGGTGCCCCTGAATACTGGGTTGCAGTGGTCAAGCCAGGTCGTATTATGTTTGAGTTGGGCGGAGTGGTAGAAGAAATAGCTCGTGAAGCTATGCGTTTGGCATCATTTAAGTTGCCAATAAAGACAAGGTTCATTGTACGTGAGGAGGATTAGTCTATGCCTTTCCCAAAAATAGCAGAAGTTAGGGAATTGAGTGATGAAGAAATTGCTAATGAAATAGCTAAGGTTAAGCGGGAATTGTTTGATTTACGCATCCTTAAAGCTACAGGAAGAATAGAAAAAACACACCTATTCAAGCATAACCGCCATCGACTGGCTCAGTTATTAACAATAGAAAAAGAACGGGAATTAGCTAAAAATGCAGAAGCTTCTACTACTGTTTCCACAGTAGAGAATACTCAGTAAGCATTAAAATTTAAGATGGTGTTTCAGTTACTAGAATTTTAGTATTTTAGTAAAATATTAATTGCTAACACTATATAAAAAAATTATCCTTCGGGTAACAGGAAAGAACACTTTTAACTTATAAAATAGGAGGTATGATTATGGCAGCTAAAGAAAGAGTAGGTGTAGTTGTCAGCAACAAAATGCACAAAACAATAGTAGTGGCAATAGAAAACCGCTCTGCTCATCCTAGATATGGTAAAATAGTAGTTAAAACTAAAAAATATAAAGTTCACGATGAAGAAAATAAATGTAATGAAGGTGATCGGGTTCGGATTAGAGAGACTCGCCCTCTGAGTCGTACTAAACGTTGGGAACTTTCTGAAATTATCGGTTCTAAGGCTACTTTATAGTTGGTTTTAAAGGTTTGAGTAAAACTTTAATATAACAACTGAATGTACTTTTAATGTACTGTAATCTTATTCTCTAGTCAAAAGTAAATTTGGTTTTGCATAAACATAATAAAAACCACCATGATTCAACAACAATCTTTACTAAATGTAGCTGATAATAGCGGTGCCCGAAAACTAATGTGTATCCGAGTAGTGGGTGGTGGAAATCGTCGATATGCTCACATAGGTGATGTAATTATAGCTGTAGTCAAAGATGCATCTCCTAATATGGCTGTGAAAAAATCAGATGTAGTAAGAGCTGTTGTGGTTCGCACTAAAAAAGGTTTACGTCGAGATAGCGGTATGAGTATTAGATTTGACGATAACGCAGCAGTGATCATTAACCAGGATGGAAACCCACGTGGTACTCGTGTTTTTGGCCCAGTTGCTCGTGAATTACGAGACAAAAATTTTACTAAAATTGTATCCTTAGCACCGGAGGTACTGTAATGTCTAGAAAGAAAAAACCCTTAATGAGTGCCAGAGGAAAACCTATACGCTATAAAGTTCACGTTAAGAAAGGTGACACAGTTCAAATAATTGCTGGAAAAGATAAAGGTAAAGTAGGTGAAGTGCTTAAGGTATTACCGAAGGTTAGCAAAGTTATAGTTAAAGATGTTAATATTATAACAAAGCATGTTAAGCCTCAGCAAGAAGGAGAATCAGGTAAAATTGTTACTACAGAAGCTCCTATTCACAGCTCTAACGTGATGCTTTATTCTACTAAACAAAAAGTAGCTAGTCGCATTTGTTATACATTTACAGATGATGGACGTAAAGTGCGAATGCTAAAAAAAACAGGAGAGGTTATAGATTAAACAGAGGGAAAATGAATCAAGAATAGTCGATATTTTCAAGTAAAGACTAAAAAAGTGCATTTATTTTCTCAGTAAATTTTTCAATAAATAACCGAAAATATGTCAGATACACTCAAGAAATACTATTACAAAAAAATTGTTCCTAAACTAATTGACCAATTTAAGTATAAAAATATTCACCAAGTACCTAAGCTGGTAAAAGTAACAATTAATCGTGGTTTAGGGGAAGCATCTCAAAATGCTAAAGCTTTAGATTCATCTATAAAGGAAATAGCTACAATTACAGGTCAAAAACCAGTAGTAACTAGAGCAAAAAAAGCGATCGCTGGATTTAAAATCCGTCAAGGAATGCCAGTAGGAGTAATGGTGACTCTTCGTTCTCAGAGAATGTATGAGTTTATAGAGCGACTAATTAACTTAGCATTACCTAGAATTCGAGATTTTCGAGGCATAAATCCTAAAAGCTTTGACGGTCGAGGCAATTATAGTCTAGGTGTCAAAGAACAACTAATTTTTCCAGAGATAGAATATGACAAGATCGATCAAATTCGAGGAATGGACATTTCAATTATTACCACAGCTAAAACTGATGAAGAAGGCCGTGCCCTACTTAAAGAAATGGGAATGCCCTTCCGGAGTAATTAACTAAAGTAGTTAAAGAAAAGGGGAAAAAATGGCGGCTAACGACACAATATCAGATATGTTGACGCGAATTCGCAACTCCTGCATGGCGCAGCATACAACAACAAAAGTTCCAGCAACAAAGATGACTCGCAGTATTGCCAAAGTTCTGAAAGATGAAGGTTTTATTGGTGAGTTTGAACAGGAAGGGGAGGGTATTAAAAAATACTTAGTAATTTTTTTAAAATACAAAGGTAAAAATCGCCAACCCATCATTAGATATTTGAAGCGAGTTAGTAAACCAGGGCTCCGGGTTTATAAAAATCGTAAAGAATTGCCACGAGTTTTAGGTGGAATAGGAATAGCTATTATTTCTACATCTAGTGGAATTATGACTGATCGAGAAGCTAGAAAAAGAGGTATTGGAGGGGAAGTTCTTTGCTATGTTTGGTAGATAGCGATAAGCACAGGTCAAAAGTTGAAAGTAGTCTGTAACAAAAAAAATTAGGTACTGATAACTGACCAACTGAAATGACTGAGTTGTAGATACCAAAATGTTCCTCAAACGGGACTTAATAATTTCCCTGCCCTAAATACATAGTTCTATATAACCAAAATGAATAAATAGCCATTGATCAAGCAAAAAAACAGCTACCAACCTAAATATAAGAAAAAGTTATGTCACGAATTGGTAAACTTCCAATCCCAATACCTAAAAAAGTAACTATTACTATTGAGGGTCAAAAAGTAACAGTAAAAGGCCCATTAGGTGAGCTGTCTAGGGTCTTGCCACCTGAGATAGCAGTGAAAGAACAAGAAAATACTATTATTGTTAAACCACAAGAACAATCTCGTAGGGCACGTCAGCGATATGGTTTATGTCGCACTCTTGTTGCGAATATGGTCGAAGGTGTATCTAAGGGATATGAAAAACGACTGGTGATTCAAGGGGTAGGTTATCGTGCCCAAGTTCAAGGTAAGACTTTGGTATTAAATGTGGGTTACAGTAAACCAGTGGAAATGCCAGCTCCTGAAGGTATAAATATAGCTGTAGAAAATAATACCAACGTAATTGTTAATGGTATTAATAAAGAACTGGTGGGAAATACTGCCGCTAAAATCCGCGCCGTTCGTCCACCAGAAGTATATAAAGGAAAAGGTGTTCGTTATGCTGGAGAAGTAATTAAACTTAAAGCGGGTAAGTCAGGTAAAAAATAAACAATGAAGTACACTCGTAAAGACTCAATTATCAAGCGACATCGCCGAGTGCGAAAAAAGGTATTTGGGACGTCAGAACGTCCAAGGTTATCAGTATTTCGCTCAAATATGCATATCTATGCACAAGTGATTGATGATACTAAACAGCATACCTTGGTTGCAGCGTCAACTTTAGAAGCAGAAGTAAAGTCAACCATTAAATCAGGTGCTAACTGCGATGCTTCTATACAAATAGGTAAATTAATTGCTCAGCGATCGCTAGAAAAAGGAATAGAAAAAGTAGTTTTTGACCGTGGTGGCAACCTTTATCATGGTCGAGTCAAAGCCTTAGCTGAGGCAGCTCGTGAAGCTGGGTTAGACTTCTAGCTATCAAAAGTTATACCAAATATCAAAAAGTTTGCTATTTATCCTAATTTGGAAATATGGAGAGTAATAAAGGTAAAAATAAAATATAGCATTACTATTGAGAAATGGTATTACACAAAAAAATAATGAAGTTGACAAAAGGTAAGAACTATGGCAGAACAGCAACAACGTAGGAAAAAAAGTAGCCGTACCAAAGAAAAAGAAATTGAATGGCAAGAAAGAGTTGTCCAAATTCGCCGAGTCACCAAAGTTGTAAAAGGTGGTAAAAACCTCAGTTTTCGCGCTATTGTCGTAATAGGCAATGAGCGGGGTCAAGTGGGTGTAGGAGTGGGTAAGGCAGCAGATGTTATAGGAGCTGTAAGGAAAGGAGTTGCTGATGGTAAAAAACATATCATAGAAGTCCCACTGACTAAATCTAACTCTATTCCTCACCCTGTAAATGGTTTTGGTGGTGGAGCTAAAGTAATGATGCGACCTGCGGCACCAGGTACAGGAGTTATTGCGGGAGGAGCTGTAAGAACTGTTCTTGAACTGGCAGGTGTGCAAAATATACTAGCAAAACAGTTAGGTTCTAATAATCCATTAAACAATGCGAGAGCTGCTGTTAACGCTTTAGATGCTTTGAGAACATTAGCAGATGTAGCTCAAGAGCGAGAGGTACCCATAGAAAATTTATATGTTTAGTGTCTAATTAGACTAGTTGTAAATTCGAGAATTAACACCTATAGCAATTTACATACTCAAACAAAAAGCTGGCTTTATTACCCCAGTATTATTTTTAAAATCACGAAATTTCCTGCGGTTAACCTGGTTTATGCCTACAACTTAACCTAAATTTTATGACCTCAACGTTAGTTGGAGATCAAAAGTTTTGGTTTATCGCAGCTTTGGGAGAAAAATAAAATCCAGGTAAATTAATAGGTAACAAGACAAATAAATATGCGATTAAAAGATGCAATTCCAAAAAAAGGTTCCCAACAGCGCGGTCGTAGAGTTGGCCGGGGAATCTCAGCAGGTCAAGGTGCAAGTTGTGGTAAAGGGATGCGCGGTCAAAAATCTCGTTCTGGTGGCAGTACTAGACCAGGTTTTGAAGGAGGCCAAAATCCCCTATATCGTCGCTTGCCAAAATTAAAAGGTTTTCCGATGGTAAATCGGAAAAAATACACGATTATAAATGTTAGTAAGTTATCATCATTACCAGCTAACACTGAGGTAACTCTTGCTTCCCTGATTAAAGTTGGAATTATTACTACGGATGATGGTCCACTTAAAATCTTAGGAGATGGAGACTTAAACATTCCACTTAAGGTTTATGCAGCAGCTTTTACAGCTTCAGCTCGGAGCAAAATAGAAGCAGCAGGTGGTAGTTGTGAAGAAATTGGCCCTGCTCAAGCTGTCTCTAATGAGGATTCAACAAAGGAGTAAGATAACTTCAGCTAAAAATTCAACAAAGTAATAAAACAACCAATATATCTGGAAGCGGAGGATTATGCCCAACTCTGCTAAAATCAAAAATATAAAAAATCAAATCTCAAATAGATATGGACATTAGTAGAGATAAGGCACCAACTGCTCAAGAGACATTCTTGCAGATGGCCCAAGCAGCAGGATTGCGAGGGCGACTGCTAGTAACAATAGGTTTACTTCTATTAGTGCGTTTAGGTGTTTATCTACCAGTACCAGGAATAAATAGAGAAGCTTTTCAAGCTAGAATTGGAGACCAGGCTTTAACAGGCTTCCTAGACCTTTTTTCTGGTGGTGGTTTTTCAGCATTAGGTATTTTTGCATTAGGGATTATACCTTACATTAACGCATCAATTATTATTCAATTGATGACGGCAGCGCTACCAAGTTTAGAAAACTTGCAAAAAAATGAGGGTGAGGCAGGACGTCGAAAGATTTCTCAAATTACTCGCTATGTAGCACTGGGTTGGTCGGTTTTACAAAGCTTTGGTTTAGCTATATATCTTAATAGCTCATCTGTAGATATTAATGGAGAACTGGTAACTGTATCAATTAATCCAGGATCTCTATTTATTGCTAAAACTATTTTGGCAATTACAGCAGGTTCAATGTTTGTGATGTGGATATCAGAACTAATTACAGAAAGAGGTATTGGAAATGGTGCATCCTTACTTATTTTTGTAAATATTGTTGCTGTACTGCCTCAGTCATTAGGTGACACTATTAAACTTTTTGAAGGAGGAGACCGAGCAATAGTTGGTCGGGCAATTATTTTGCTGCTGGTATTCCTCGTAATGATAGTAGGTATTGTATTTGTACAAGAGGGCAGTCGCAGGATACCTATACTTTCAGCTCGTCGTCAAGTGGGTAGAAAATTATATAGGGAAACAAAAAGCTATCTACCTTTACGGTTGAACCAAGGAGGGGTAATGCCAATTATTTTTGCCTCAGCAGTTCTGATATTACCTGTATCCTTAGCTCAGTTTGCGAATAGCCCTATTATATCTCAGATTGCTACTGCTATAAGTCCTAGTGGTCCTACACCCTGGCTATATGCTTTATTTTATTTCGTTTTGATCCTTTTCTTCAGTTACTTCTACGCTTCTCTAATTATGAACCCAGTGGATATGTCCCAAAATCTGAAGAAAATGGGGGCAAGTATTCCAGGTATTCGTCCAGGTAAAACGACCAGTGACTATATAGAGAAAGTTTTGAATAGGTTGACTTTCCTAGGAGCTATTTTTCTGGGTTTAGTAGCTATAGTTCCTACTATAGTAGAAAGTGCTACTCGTGTACCTACATTTAGAGGATTAGGAGCTACTTCTCTATTAATTCTAGTAGGTGTAGCAATAGATACAGCCAAACAAATTCAAACTTATGTTATCTCTCAAAGATACGAAGGAATGGTTAAGCAATAGTGGTAAAACTGGTATTTTTAGGTCCACCAGGAGCGGGGAAAGGAACACAAGCATCTCTCATAGCAGATTTTTATAAAGTTCCCCATATTTCTACTGGTGATATTCTGCGCAGTAACGTAGCAGAAAGATCTCCTTTGGGTATTAAAGCCAAAGACTATATGGATAAGGGAGATTTAGTCCCTGACCAACTCATTCTTGATATGGTTAAGGAAAGACTGGAAAACCCTAATGCTCAAAATGGTTGGATTCTAGATGGCTTTCCCCGGACTGTAACTCAGGCAGAAGAGTTTTTCAAAAAATATGAGAGTGAAGGAGAAGAAGCTAAGAGTAGTAGTTCTTTTCACGTAATTAATTTACAAGTACCGGATGATGTTTTAGTAGCTCGTTTGTTATCAAGAAAACGTGAAGATGATCAGGAAGAAACTATTAGAAATCGTTTACAAGTTTATTATCAACAAACGCAACCTTTGATTGAGTTTTATCAAGCACGTGAACAGTTAATTATTATAGATGGAAATAATCCTATTGAAACTGTGACTAATGCTATAAAACAAGAGGTTGATAAAATTACCTGAAGTAACTTGGAATAAAATTTTGAAGGTGGAAAAATTAAACTTTTTATACCTCCAACTAGAATTATTGAAGCTACTTATTTCAGATAAATATTTGTAGAGATATTATTCCTCCTGCTTAACCTCTAAAAATCAAAAATTTTTGATAAGATATGTTAATAGAATTAGCATAAAATAATAGGCTGTTCCTAAACTAAATCGGTTATTTGCAGGGTTGAGGTTATTAAAAATTGTCTAAACAAGATCTCATAGAAATGGAGGGAACAGTGACGGAGTCCCTACCTAATGCAATGTTCAGGGTAGATTTGGATAATGGGTTTAATGTATTAGCTCATATTTCCGGTAAAATCCGTCGCAATTACATCAAAATTCTACCAGGCGATCGAGTCAAGGTAGAGTTAACACCCTATGATTTGACAAAAGGCCGAATTACTTATCGACTTCGGAAAAAGTAGGATTTATAAAACTTACTAGAGATTTTGTCATATTCTTAAAGGTTTAGCTTAGTTGCTAAAAATATATCTAAATGATATAATATTAAATTTATGGTGTTGCCAAAAAGGGCATGAAAGTTAGAGCATCCGTCAAAAAAATTTGTGAAAAGTGTCGTGTCATTCGTCGTAGAGGACGAGTAATGGTGATATGTGTTAACCCCAAACACAAACAACGTCAAGGTTAAACATACTTAGACACGTAAATTAGAGTATCTGTTGCATACTCATCAAGCTTATGTAAGTTCTATTTAAAGCTTAGGGAGAACAAGTAAAGTGGCACGAATTGCTGGAGTAGACCTCCCACGCGATAAGCGTATAGAAATTGGTCTGACATACATATATGGAATAGGACTATCTCGGTCCCAAGAAATTTTAGCTGAAACAGATGTAAATCCTGATACCCGTGTGAAGGATTTAAGTGATGCGGATGTAGCAGCTATTCGTTCTGAAGTCCAAAATAATTATGAGGTAGAAGGAGATCTCAGAAGGCTAGAAGCCATGAGTATCAAGCGATTGATGGATATTGGTACTTATAGAGGTCGCCGACATAGAATGGGCTTACCCGTTAGAGGACAACGGACTCGCACTAATGCCAGAACTCGCAGAGGTGTACGCCGAACTGTAGCTGGTAAGAAGAAAGCTAGCGCTAAGAAGTAGAAGCCTGCTTGTAAATATATTTTGAGCAGCTATTAAGGCAAGAAAGATTAGTATCACTAATAATGTTCTAATTAAAAAAATCTGAGTTAGATTGACTTAAAACTTGAATAATAAGCATTATTTTATGAGATCGTTTGCTTATTTATAAATTGTATTTAGCTAACTTAAATACAGATAATTTGACTGTCAATTCATGTAAACTAGCTGAGATTATGAATAATTGATATTAATTATGGTAATATAAACAAGTCTAATTAAAAATATTAATTGGATTAAATTGCAAATTTTAAAAGTCAATTATTCTGGTCTAGTTATGGCTATATATTTAGGAGAAAAAAAATATTTCCGATATATTTTATAGAATTTAGGAAAGAAAATTTCCAAAGGAGAAAACTTAAAGATTAGCTATTTTTACTTTTGTAGGAATTGTAGACTCATACTTCTACACTGAAGGGAGAAAAAATCTATATCTGATCCAAAAATCATCAAATCAACAAGTTAGGTATATCTGTTTTGGACTGCTGCTAGTATTAAAACTATAATAGATGATTTAATGTCTTAAAAATTTAATAGCTAGGCAAGCAAGGTAATAGCTAACAGATTATGTAATCTAAAACCAATAAAATTATTTCTACTCAGTAAGGATTTAAGAAGTATAGTTATTAGAATACTCAAAAAACTTCTTCTGAGATTAGAAGTAAGTATACTTGTTGTTAGAAAAATGCATTATTAATCTTATATCCTACTCATAGAAAGAAATATGGCACGACAACCAACAAAAAAAACAGGCCCGAAAAAACAAAAAAAGAATGTGCCCAATGGGGTAGCTTACATCCAGTCTACCTTTAATAATACGATTGTAACTATTGCTGACCTAAATGGTGAAGTAATTTCTTGGGCTTCGGCAGGTTCAAGTGGTTTCAAGGGGGCCAAAAAAGGAACTCCCTTTGCAGCACAGACAGCAGCAGAAAGTGCAGCACGCCGAGCCAACGATCAAGGAATGCGTCAGGTTCAAGTGATGGTAAGTGGGCCAGGGGCAGGAAGAGAAACTGCAATTAGAGCTTTACAGGGGGCTGGTCTAGAAATAACTTTGATTCGAGATATTACCCCAATTCCTCATAATGGTTGCCGTCCACCAAAACGGCGTAGAGTCTAATCAAATTATTAACTCTGGGGTTCAATGGAAAAGGGAGGTTACTCCGTGGCGCAATTTCATTACGAGTGTGTAGAGTCTAAAACTGACAAAGATCGAAGTCAGTACGGAAAATTTATTATAGAACCACTAGCTCGTGGTCAAGGTACAACAGTAGGAAATGCACTAAGGCGGGTTCTGCTATCTAACTTAGAAGGAACAGCTATTACATCAGTAAGGATAGCTGGTGTTAATCATGAGTTTGCCACAATTAAGGGGGTAAGAGAAGATGTCCTAGAAATCCTACTGAATATGAAAGAGGTTGTTCTCAAAAGCTATTCTGAGCAACCACAAATTGGCAGGCTGCGGGTAGAAGGACCAGCGACAGTAACTGCTGATCGATTTGATGTGCCTTCAGAGGTTGAAGTAATAGATCGCAGTCAATATATTGCTACTCTATCCCCAGGCTCCATTCTGGAGATGGAATTTAGAATTGAGAAAGGAACTGGTTATAAAGCAGTAGATCGTACTCGTGATGATGTGGCGACTCTTGATTTTCTGCAAATAGATGCTATTTTTATGCCAGTTCGTAAGGTTAACTATACGATTGAAGATGCCCATATAGGTAGTTCTTTAGAACAAGACCGACTAATTATGGATATTTGGACTAATGGCAGTTATACGCCTCAAGATGCCTTGAGTAATGCCGCTGGTATTTTAATGAGTTTGTTTGAACCACTCAAAGATATTACCAATATGGCAGATATTCCATCAGGAGAAACGACAGACCCAACAAGTCAGATCCCAATAGAGGAATTACAGTTATCAGTTAGGGCTTATAATTGTCTAAAAAGGGCTCAAATAAACTCAGTTGCAGACCTGCTAGATTATAGTCAAGAAGATTTGTTAGAAATCAAAAACTTTGGTCAAAAGTCTGCAGAAGAAGTCATAGAAGCTTTACAAAAGCGCTTGGGAATAACTTTACCTCAAGAAAAAGTAGCTAAAGCTACTTAGAAATGAGGAAAAAAGGTTAACAACCGGAAATGTTATTACATTCAAATTTGTAGAATTAAGTTCTTTTAACTGCTAGTAAAAGTAGACTAGAAACTAATTATAAACATTTCCTAAACATTAGTTCAAATATTCTAAGTATTTAAGGTAGTCATGCGTCATAGTTGTCGTGTTCCAAAGTTAGGTAAGCCAACAGACCAGCGTCGCGCTCTGCTGCGATCTCTGGCAACTCAGTTAATTCGTCATGGTCAAATTAAAACAACAAAACCTCGTGCTAAAGCCGTACAGTCAGAAGTAGAAAGAATGATTACTTTGGCAAAGGATGGTTCCTTAGCAGCTCGTCGTCGGGCTTTAGGTTATCTCTATGACAAAAAACTAGTTCATTCTTTATTCAACGAGGCACAAGAAAGATATGGTTCTCGCAATGGAGGTTATACCCGTGTTTTGAGAACTATTCGTCGTCGTGGAGATAATGCAGAAATGGCAATTATTGAACTGATTTAAGGTTGATGCTAAAAGGCAGTGGGAAGATAGAAAAGGTTAATTTGACCATTTAAAAGTAAGAGCTTAATGTTAATAGATATTGACTTTTAAGCTTTAGAGACTAACAATTCTCATGGCTAATAACCAAACTTTAGTTCAGCGCGTTGCCCTTGTGATTCAATATCAAGGTACTCATTTTCATGGGTGGCAAAGACAGCCAAATCAACGAACTGTCCAAGAAGAGATTGAGAAGACTATTGCTTCTTTCATTAACGAACCTGTGACGTTACATGGGGCGGGTAGAACAGATGCTGGAGTTCATGCAGCAGCTCAAGTTGCTCACTTTGATGTTTCAGGTCCTATCCCTGCTCATAAATGGGCTACTATTCTAAACTCACGACTGGCTAATGATATATTGATTAGAGGTTCGGCTAGAATAGATTATGCTTGGCACTCCCGGTTTACCGCAATTTGGCGACGTTATCGCTATACTATTTATACAGATAAACAACCAAATTTGTTTGTGATGCCTTTTGTTTGGCATTATTATCAAGCTTCTTTAGACCCACAATTGATTCAAGCAGCTTTGAATCCTTTAATTGGTCATCATCATTTGGCTGCTTTTCAAAGAGCTGGATCCTGTCGTCCCCATTCTTGGGTAGATGTACAAGAGGTAATGTGTGAAAGGAAAGGTCCATTTATCTATATAGAGGTTCAAGCAAGTGGGTTTCTGTATGGAATGATGCGATTATTGGTAGGGTTGCTTATTCAAGTGGGTACTGAAGAGCTATCTCTGGAAAGTTTTACGGATATTTGGGTTAATCAAAGGAGGGACATTGTGAAGCACTCAGCTCCAGCTAGTGGTCTTTGTTTATTGCGGGTTGGTTATCCAGAATTTCCTTTTCCTCAAGAAGTTTGGTATGACAATATGCCTAGATTTATCCTTGGTTAATTTAAATAAGTAGTCAGTACTCTACAATTTAGTCAGATCGATCATTTTTTTATTTGGCAGAAGGGTATTTCAAGATAAAGATAATTATAAAAAATTATACATCTTTTGTAATATTATGTCCGGATAATTTAGTGAGAAAAAAGCATTATGCTTTGTGGTATTGCTTTCGCTTTTGAAATATTTACCATAGAGCTTTTGCACTACTATAAGGTTTAACTATAACTATAACCGGACATGGTATAAGCATTCCAGCAAGGAAATGCTAAAAACTGATGTGGTGTTTTTAAATGAGATATAAAACAAGGGAGAGTAAAAAGTCAGGTAAACTTTTTTAAGTGTTTGCTATATGCTTTTTTTTCAAAAGCAGCCTAGCTTTTCACCAAAACTTATACAGCCCTTTTAGTTTCCGGTAAGCTACACTCACCCGCTCAAAATGTATTTACTACAGAATTTTCACCATTTACACTGTACATTATTTGCTCGAAATATGTTGTATAAATTCTTATAACTAGTCAATAGGAAAATTATCAGTTGCAGCACTGTTTTTCAGTCTTTAAAATTAAGACAAATATAAATAATTCAAAACAATAACTAACTCAGAAAATAATGAACAAAACTTACTTGCCACCACAGGATATTGAAGGCAAAAAATGGTATGTTATTGATGCTGAAGGTCAGCGTCTAGGGAGATTGGCAACTGCTATAGCCATGATTATTAGGGGTAAAAATAAGCCGACTTATACTCCTCATATGGATACAGGAGACTTTGTAATTGTAGTTAATGCTGAAAAAGTAACTGTAACTGGTAAAAAAAGTAGTCAGAAACTTTATCGTCGCCATTCGGGAAGACCAGGTGGTATGAAAACAGAAGTTTTTTCTAAATTACAAGCTCGTTTGCCTCAAAGAATTATTGAGGAGGCAGTTTTTGGAATGCTGCCTAAAAATTCTTTAGGCAGAAAGCTTCACAACAAATTAAAAGTTTATCCTGGTTCTAATCACCCTCACGAAGCTCAAAAACCTGAAAAATTAACTATTCAAACTATTCCAGGAGGAGAAAGATAATGCAAGACAAAGAAAGTGGCCGTGCTATGTACTGGGGTACTGGTCGTCGTAAATCTTCTGTCGCATCAGTACGCTTAGTTCCAGGTACAGGTAAATTGATTATTAATGGCAAAGAAGGTGAAATATACCTGCAATATAATCATAATTATTTATCATCTGTAAAAGCTCCACTAGACACTTTAGGTTTTGAAAATGAATATGACATTCTAGTTAAAGCAACAGGAGGCGGGTTAACAGGACAAGCTGAGTCAATTAGATTAGGTGTAGCTAGAGCCTTGTGCCAATTAGACCCAGAAAATCGTAAACCTCTAAAGATAGAAGGATATTTGACTCGCGACCCTCGTGCTAAGGAACGGAAAAAGTATGGTTTACGCAAAGCACGTAAAGCATCTCAATATTCCAAACGATAATATGTAGCTGAAATCAGAAGTTCGTTCTTTAGAAGTCAGAAATCAAATTCGTAGCATGGACTATATTTGAGCAGATGGACAATGTCCTCCTCAGTAATGGCGACTTCTATACATTTGAGACAACAAAGTTAATTTGCCAATTTTTACTATTCATCCTGTAAAAATTGGCAAATAATTTGATACAATAAAATTAACTGTTAATCATTAAAATCTAGTTTATTGGTGAATTAAATTATCTCAAAGAACTACTAAATATGATTATGTTAAAACAGTTAAGAGTAAAGAAAATATTTGTAATTAAGTAAAGTCAAGAAAATGCCTAAAGCTGATATTCATCCTGAATGGTATCCAGAAGCTAAAGTTTATTGCAATGGTGAAGTTGTAATGACAGTTGGTTCTACACAACCTGAAATTCATGTTGATGTTTGGTCGGGAAATCATCCCTATTTTACCGGTACTCAGAAAATTATTGATACTGAAGGAAGGGTTGAAAGGTTTATGCGTAAATATAGTAAACAAGAGGGTAGTGGATCTAAATCTAATAAATCTAAATCTACTAAATCTAAAAAGGGTAAAGGCAAAAAATAGTGACAACGTAAATTGTCCTTAATTAGTTGTATATCATTTCAGTTATTATTTATTAGTATCTCCTACTGAATTAGGAGGAAAGATAAAAACCCTTGAAAACTTATTTATTGGTTAAACATTACAGGCAACAATTAAAATTAAAATCCCAAATAAAGTTGTTAAATAATGAAAATGGCGGTTCCCACTTAAATGAGGAATACTAAAAGCTTTAATTCACAGCTTTTCAGCTTTAAATATGGACCTCACTAGCATGGGAAATGCTATGGCTAAAACAAAGCAAAAGAAGTAGTGCTCAATATGTAATGATAGAGATGTAAAAGTTATTGTTTTCTATCTATGGCTACTTTTCCCAGGTGTGAATATTCAAAAACTAAACTGTCAAAAATGGCCATATTATATATTAAGATAAGTATGAGTTTTTGTGTCATGAATGTGGACGACAATTGCTAAAAAACTTTACCTAGAACTGGATTAAACAAGCTATTCCCATCGCTGATTGAACGACTGTTTAAGATCAGGATTTCGATGGCTGGCATTACTCGTGTAGTCCAAGTTACGGATCAATGGCTACAAGCAGGATATTAACCAGACATAAGCAAAAATACCTAAAAGCGATAAGGTTCAGCCTAAAGAAAGAGAGGAAACTCCCAATTCAATGTGATGAATTATGTTAAGAGTATGGGTAACAAAGCTAATAAGCAATGGAAGTAGAGGGTTGTGAAATTTTGTTTGTTACTATAAGCCTGTAGGATTAAGAAGTAGCTATAAATTTGTAGCAGTATTGGTCTTAAATTTATCGTTAATGTGTGATTGTTTTAAGAATGGGTAGCATAATCCCATGAACTAATTTGTGGAGTGTAAGAACGTTGTGCTCTACTTAATGTTTATTCGCAAAAATTAGTAATATTATTTTTTGTATGGCCTCTTTTTGGTCTCTTGGTTCAAAGCTTTTTTAGGAGCTCAATGAGTATATTAACTTATGCAATTAGAGATTAGTAAACGACATAAAGCACTCTGAAAAGAAATAGGGGGGGATTTATTAAATTGAACTATTCAATAATATCATTTGAGAAATGGTATCTAGGTATGGGTGTAAAAAAACTCAGTCTATCTCCAAATTAGCTTGAAAATAACATTGGTATCATTTTGCATTTTATCCATCGCTATAATCAATCATTACTTGTTTAGCACTACTGCAAAGGACAACGGACAATGGCTGAAACATATTTAAAGGACAACTTATAATGGCTGAAACATATTTATTAGATAAGTTAAAATCTGTAGAGCAAACATATAATGAATTAACTCTGCGTTTGGCCGATCCAGATGTTGCTAAAGACCCCAGTGAGTTCCAAAAATTAGCTAAAGCACGTTCTTCCCTGGAAGAAGTTGTAAATTGTTATGTAGAGTGGAAAAATGCTCAAGAAGAATTAGCTGATGCTAAGGAAATATTGAAAGAAGCTGTTGGCGATTTGGAAATGCAAGAGATGGCCAAAGTTGAAGTAGAAGATTTGGAAGCCAAACTAGAATCTCTAGAAAATCAAATGAAAATTGCTCTACTGCCACGAGACCCCAACGATGATAAGAATATTATGTTGGAGATTAGAGCTGGTACAGGAGGAGATGAAGCTAGTATTTGGGCAGGAGATCTCGTTAGAATGTACTCCCGCTACTCAGAGAACCAAAGCTGGAAGGTGAGCTTGCTGAGTGAATCTTTAGCAGATATGGGCGGTTTTAAAGAAGCAATTTTAGAAATTAAAGGGGATCACGTTTATAGTAAGCTCAAATTTGAAGCAGGAGTTCATCGGGTTCAAAGAGTGCCAGTTACAGAAGCAGGTGGAAGAGTACATACTTCTACTGCTACAGTGGCGATAATGCCAGAGGTGGATGATGTGGAAGTTGAAATAGACCAAAAGGATATTGAATTGTCAACTGCTCGTTCTGGTGGAGCTGGTGGACAAAATGTCAACAAGGTTGAAACTGCTGTAGATTTGTTTCACAAGCCTACGGGAATTAGAATTTTTTGTACCCAGGAGCGGAGCCAGCTACAAAACAGGGAGCGAGCAATGCAGATTTTGCGGGCTAAACTTTATGAGATTAAGTTACAAGAGCAACAAGCAGAAGTGAGTTCTATAAGGCGATCGCAAGTAGGTACTGGTTCCCGTTCTGAAAAAATTCGTACTTATAATTATAAAGATAATCGGGTGACAGATCATCGCTTAAATCAGAACTTTTCTCTTGTACCTCTTTTGGAGGGAGATATAGAAAATGTTATTCAAGCTTGTATTACCCAAGATCAACAGGAGCGTTTACAAGAGTTAGCAGCATCTAGTTCTACTCCTATTTCAGTATAGCTAATATGTTCATTCCCCTTTATGAGAGGAATTGTGGCACTTTTTCTCAAATCTTCTCAGGGTTGTGTTTTGGATTTAGGAAAAACACCAATAGATCGGCAGTTTACCGAAGGGTCTATGTCCTCCATACTGTTTAATGCTATGTTGGCTAGTGGTAATACTACACCCTAATGGGGTGTTCCTTGTTCTATAAATTAAGCAAACCAACCTAGAATTAAAAATTTCCACAGCCCCTTTTTGATTTGTTGGGAGAAAATTATATTTGACATCATCAAGCTGTGGCTAATTCTGTAGAAATATTTTTCAACGTCTAGTTCCATTACTTCTTTATTTTGACTTCCTTTATGGCCAAAAAGTTTGAATAAAACGTACTTTTATTTATTCTTAGTAGCTCTGAGTGCTCTAAATCCTGAGCTTTAGGGTTAACAGGTTCCTTTATAGAAAATTTATAAGGCTTATTTAACAATAAATTACCATTCTTTATCTACTATAGTTAGGACTTCTAGGGTTATAATTTTACCATTCTTTTTGGGCATGTTGACTTTCCTTTATTCTCGATTATCCCAGTTCTTCGCTTTTTTTAGCTTTTCAGCCTAGCAGCCAAGCATGGACATAAAGAGTATCAAAATTAAGAGAAAACTAGGAATGAGTTGGTGAAAGATAAAGAGGAAAAACTTATAAATATAAAGTTAATAATTGTAATTAATTTTGCCATTCGGCATAATTGTTTCCTGAAGATTAGCGTCTACTAGGTTAATATTGTCAATTAAAGCGTCAGTAAGATTAGCTTTATTTAGGTTAGCTCCCCTGAAATTTGCTCCTCTTAAATCTGCTCTGATTAAAATAGCTTCACTTAGGTTAGTACCTCGGCAATAAGTTTCCTGTAAATTTGCATCTTGAAAGTTAACTTTTTTGAGTTTAGCAAATCTCAAATCTGCTCCAGACAGGTTAGCTTCTATCAAAGAAGAATTTAATAAATAAATCCCAGTTAGATGAGCTTTAATAAGATTAGCTTGGTGAAAATTAGCTTGATAAAAATAACCTCCAATTAATTCAGCTTGATGAAGATTAGCATAACTAAAATTAGCATAACTGAAGTTTGCTTCCATTAAATCTGCTTTGGCTAAGTTACTTCTACTGAGATCTGCTGAAGTACCATCAACATACCTACAGTTAGAATTTTGTAAATCAGTTCCAATTAAATTAGCATCTACTAAATTAGCTTCGATTAAATTAGCAAGCCTTAGATTAGCAGAAATAAAATTAGTATTTTTTAAATTTGCGCCCTGAAAATTAATAGCAGTTAGATTGGCATTAATTAGTTGAGCTGAAGTAAAAATAGTATCTCTACAATTAGCATTAATTAACCGAGCTAAAGACAGATTAGCTCCTGTTAAATTCAATCCTTTTAAATTAAAACCTTCTAGATTAAAGCCTCTCAAGTTAGCATTAGAAAAGTCTGGTTGTAAATGTAGATTTTTATATCTCCATTCATTCCATGTCACTACACCACGATTCAGTAAGGCTAGATATTCTTGATTCGCCATATTTTCATTAATAGCTATTGGCAATATATAACAATGGCTATTATTAAATTAGAGCTATAACTTACAAATATTTATAATACCATAATCAGTTTCAATTCTCTAGAAAAATATCAATAGGACTTACACACTTGCGCACCTGACTTTTAGGAGCAATTGTTATCTTTAAGAACATGTATCTACAAAAAATGCAGTTTCTAGGTTAACCTTGGTAAATTCTGATCAACTTCAGCCTTTGTTGACTTACAGTAGTTTTCATAATTAGTAGACCATAGTAGGGAGGTTAAATTAAATGTCCCTAAGATGTTTTTGTTGTGAAGATGTAGTTTATAAATCTGAAAAGCACTAAAAATTGCACTACGAAAAAGTGTTATACAAAGCGTGATCAATATTTGCTACAAATTATAAACTATTGATCAAGACTCCTCCTTACTCCCCTAAAAATGAGAAATCAGGAGTCAGAAGGAATGACTTCAATATAATTTTTTAGTTCGGAAATTATCTTTTTTGTCAAAAGGACATTTTCTATGAACCTATGCCACTAATAAAATGGGATTAATCTACATAAGTATAGTGGCGAGCGCTACAAAAGCACCAAAACAAGCATAAATAGGCCCCCATCTTACAACTAGGCGACGATATTTACCTTGATACCAGGCAAAACAACCCTCTTGTTGAAAACGAGGTACAGAAATTTTGATCCCTCGTCCTGGTTTCTTTTTGTCTTTCCAAAGTCGTTTGGGCAGTTGAGGTCTAATCCCTCTTTGATACCTTGCTTGTCTTTGTCGTTGACAATCATATCCTTTATCAGTGGTAATAACTTGGAATTGCTTACGTGGAGGGCCCCGTTTTTAAGTTTTCACACTTAGTACTATCAATTAAGGGAATTAGCTGTTCTCTTTCATTGCCATTAGAGGGGGTAGTACAGTTAGCTACTGGTAATCCATTTTCTTCTCTCAAGGTATGAATTAAAATCCCCTTCCTTTTATGGCCATAAGCTACATCCTCTCCTCTACCCTGACCGGGGTAAAAAGAGCCGTCCACGGCTGTGTAGCTCCAATTAATTAGTCCTTAGTTTTCTGGAATTCCTAAAATTCGTCCTTGTAGGTATTTGAGAGTTCTATCTTCTTCCTAACGCTTCAGCCATCTGTGTACTGAACTCTTGGAGGCCCAAATCTCTCGAGCTGTTACATCACAACAATGACAACCTGTTATTAATATGTAGAGAAGAGTATGATTGTACATATCGTACGGGGAGTATGAGGCATACGTTTACCTCTTTTTTGTGGTGAAATAGGAAAAATATCTTCAAATAACTTCTATTCTATGTCACTTAGTCCTTCAAATTTACCTGGCATCCTCTTTCAATTTACCATAACTGAGTAACGCTTATCATAGTATTATCATTTGACTATTAGTGGGATAGATTCATAAAGTCTTTTAATCATACTTACAGTATATTCCAAGTACATGAAGTACAAATATTAACAATTAAATCTTTGCAATGCCAGTATCTCGCTCTTATGGGTGTACCTCACTAAAGTAGAATCTGCTGTATTATTTAATCCCTATTCTTTTTTAACCTTTAGTATTAGGGCATTAAGTACCTCTTCAAAATTATTTACCTATTTTAATTATCTGTGCTTTTAGAAGGCCAAGAGTTCACCTTCTATAAATGTGTAATTAATTTTGCAAGACCACTTAATAGAATTGAAATCCTTTACAGTTAATAATTTTGACTTAAGCTGATAGTTCTGAAAATCAATAGGCTAAATATTATATCATATTAAGCTTGTTTTAATTTTAATCATTTATTAAATTAATATATAATTAAGAAATATTAACAAATACAAACTAGATGTTAAGTAAAATGATTCGGAATTAGGGTTAAACTAAAAATCGACACTAAAGATAAACTTTAGAAATCAATGGGAGAAATTTATAAAGCTGTTTTGACGATTGACTAACCATTGCTGATTTGCTAATATTTGTTTACAATAAGTTATATAATGTTAAGACAATGATACAAATCAGGTCCCATAGTCAGAAGCAATAAGAATACTTTACTTAATAAAGTAAAGGATTAAAAAAGCAGCTAACCGAATGAGGTTAAAGATTAGGATTCTCCTATGACTGAGCTGCATCAAAGGACAGCTTTGTTATTGGTTCATAACTTTGATGTAATTTTACTGTTAATTTTTGAACTTTCTTGAACTAGAATCAAATCTAATAGTAAACTCATAAGCAAGTCAGTTAGACAAATGTTGAGCTGGGTACATTATAGATTTGAACTTTTTTTAAAGCATAAAGCTACTAAGTATAGTAAGGTTGTCTTAGATGTTTCAGAAGTGTATACTAATAAAACTGTTAGTTAGACTCGAGAAGCCTCAAATAATTTAGGTTATAAAAAAGTGATTGCTGATCAAGATGATTTTCGCCTTGATCGTTACTAGAATGGTGATTGTGGGATTTTTATAAAAAGCTTGGTAGAAAAGCTTTCTACCCTATTCCTTAGATATCCCCTAAAGTAAGTTAGTCTTGTTGCTTATTGTTAAAAAGTGTTAGCACTAATAGTATGGTCTTATTAATCATAACAGGTACGATTTACCTCAATGCCAATATATTAAGATAATGAAACTTTGCTAGCGGGTAAGCTCAGGATGAACTTTTCTATTGGGTACTTGATAAACCTGTGTCTAATCAACAGTTTATCTCCTATAAACAATAGACAAATTTTGACCCCCTCTATTAGTGTTAGGTATTAGAATGTGAAAATGCTTATGTAGTATGCCCTCAAGCATAAGTGATTTTAAGATATCTAGAAGCTAACTAAAGTAATAATTCAATAAATTGATGTTGGTACAATTAAAACTCGTGGTAAGTTCCATTAGTCATGAATCAAGAATTTGACAACTATGCTAAACCCCATAATTATTAGGCAACTGTTAAATCAAGGTCAAAACATGAATCACCGTTATAATCTAAATTGGAAGCTAGAGGAGAAGGAAGAAGAGAAAATTTGTACTATAGAACTGTGGAGAACTAGAAGAATAAGGGAAGACTAATAAGTATTAGTTTAGTTTTGCTATCAATAATAAGGAAGCTGAACCAAATACTCTCAAGGAAAAGTTATTACATTATACTATCTTCTATGTTAGGAAGATTGTCTAGTTTACTGTGGATAAAATTGAGGTAACATAAGTCTGTGCAGGATTCATACCACCAAGATTCCAGAAATCAAAATGCTTTTTGATAAAAGCAAACAAAAAGGTGAGATGGTAAACTTTAATATGCCGATACTTAGGCGTAAAATAGAGATAAAAATAATGGTATTCGTTTATAGGTAGTGATTCTTGTAGTTAATTTATCTTTACAGTCAAAGAAGTTTACTTATAAGTATTACTGCATTTAGAGAATTACCAAAATAATTACTCTATCATTCAATACTTAGAAACCACTCAAAAAAATGGTATATCCTTTGGGTTATGTTCATCTCAATAATAAGGTGTTAATTTAAGCTCTTACACTGACTTCAGGTGTAGGCAGACTGGTTTGTTGTGCAATAACATCAGACAATACCTCTAAAGCAAACAATTACCTAAATACAAATCATGAGCAACGCAATATCAACCTCTGTACCAGTAATTGAAAAAGTCAACAAGCCAGACTTCGTATTTGATCCAAGTATTCGGCGCGATCATGCAGAACAATATCGTACTTCAGAGTGGTATGATGGTCGTGGAGAAATAAAGGCAGTGGATGATGGTCGCTCATTCGAGATTTCTGCAACATTTACCCTCAAATCAGAAGTCAAATTAGTAAATGGAGTTTTAGATCCATCTAACCCTATTTTAGCTAATATCTATAAAAGTCGTAATCGATGCGTAGCAGTTGTCGATCACATGGTAGATGAACTTTATGGAAAATCATTGACAAATTATTTTGAGCAGAATGATATTCCTCTGAAAACTCTTGTCTGTCGTGCTTGGGAGTCAGACAAAAATACTGATACGGTCCATAAAATATTGCAATTCTTGGGCAAAGATGGTTGTGATGTATCTCGTAACGAACCTGTTTTGATAATTGGAGGTGGTGTACTCAGTGATGTTGCTGGTTTAGCCTGTAGTTTACAACATCGGCGGACACCTTATGTAATGATTGGAACATCAGTTGTTGCTGCTATTGATGCTGGACCATCTCCTCGTACCTGCACAAATAGTAAGCTATTTAAAAATGGTATTGGAGCATATCATCCCCCTGTGATGACTATAGTAGACCGTACTTTGTTCCGTACTTTGGCAAAAGGTCATATTCGCAACGGAATGGCAGAAATTATTAAAATGGCAGTTACTGATGATCAAACATTATTTGAATTGCTGGAAAAATATGGTCGACGTTTAGTTGAAACTCATTTTGCTAATTTTGATGCAGATGAGGAACTGGTAAAAATATCTGATGAGGTGATTTATCGTGCTTTGTATTCTTATATGAAGCATGAAGGAACAAATATGTTTGAAACCTATCAAGACCGACCTCATGCTTACGGTCATACATGGAGTCCCCGTTTTGAGCCAGTGGTCAAACTAATGCACGGTCATGCTGTAACTATTGGTATGTCTCTTGGAGCTACTTTAGCGTTAGAGATGGGTTGGATAACAACAAATGAACGTGATCGAATAGTTAACTTGTGTCATTCTATGGGTTTGTCTGTTTACCATGAAATTATCGAAGATACAGAGTTAATGCTTCAAGCTCAGAAAAATATAACTCGTAAGCGCGGTCGTAGGTTGTGGGCACCCCTACCTACAGGTATTGGTTCTTGTAGTTTTGCGAAGGAAATATCTCCAGATTTATTAACATCTGCTGTTGAGGAACATAAGAAATTTTGTGCTTCTTTTACTTCTTTTGGTAGTCAAGGAAAAGGTGAAGAAATGTATTTAAGCGACCTAGGTTTGGAGTAAAAAAATAGGGAGTCTGCTAATAACCCCTTATGATATGCAATTCTCAAGATAGAGAAATGCGGTTAGCTTAAATGTTTATCATTGTCATAGTTGTGCTGCTGACAGGTAAAAATTGAAGCTGAAAGTAAATATTAAAATGTCATAATTAGTGACATTTATATCAATTTTCTGATTTCTGAAAATAATTAGGAAAAATTCCGGGCGTATAAAATTATGCACTATCTGTAGGGGTGAACGGTTGTTTATCCCTATTAGATATGTTATACCTCTCCAAAAATGCCGATTTGGGAACGGCAGGGTAAGAGCTTAAAAAATCTTTTCTTGAGATATCTATTAGCTTATGCCTCAGTCCTGACGATAGATTTTTTTTCTTCTCCTTTTTGGGAGAAACGTTTAAAGTGGGCAAATATGAGAAAATTTTCGATTAGTTGAGTACAGATAACTCAATATTAGCCCACCTTACTAGTGTGTCTAGATTGAAAATGTAGGTAAGTTGGAGAATATACTGTTCCTTCCCTGAACCCTCTCCTATAAGTAGAAGGGAGAAACATTTTTCCACTTCGAGTCTATCTGTTATCAGGGAAAATTTTAGTGATTTGAGGCTTAGATTTTACCTATAATTTTTGTCTAGATGCTCTACTGCTCTGCTGTTATTAAGTAGTAAGGGATAAAAATATGACAACCGTTGTGAAAACAGAAACTGCCAGACCAGTTACACCATTAGGTATTTTGGTAGAGCAACTTGAAAGAATTGTCAAGATGGCAGAAACTGCAGAAATACCACCAGAATTATCTAATGCTATTAAGCAAGCGTATCAATTAGGGGCAGGTCTTGACCCCTATTTAGAAGAAAATACCACTCAAGAATCTCCTGCTTTGACAGCATTAGCAGAAAAGACTCGTCAAGAACCATGGAGTTCAAGATTTTCCAATAGCGAGACTGTGCGTCAATTAGAGCAGGAAATGTTATCTGGGCATATTGAGGGACAAACCTTAAAAATGTTTGTTCATATGATTGGGGCTAAAAGTATCCTGGAAATAGGGATGTTTACTGGGTATTCAGCATTGGCAATGGCGGAAGCTTTACCACAAAATGGGCGGATGGTTGCTTGTGAAGTGGATGAATATGTATCTAACTTTGCTAAATCTTGTTTTGATGGGTCTCCACATGGAAGCAAAATCTCGGTGGAAGTTGCACCTGCTCTAGAAACCATTAAGAAGTTGGCAGATGCAGGAGAAACTTTTGATTTAGTCTTTATTGATGCTGATAAAAAAGAGTATATAGAGTACTTCAAAATACTTTTGGATACAAGTTTGTTAGCAACAAATGGATTTATTTGTGTCGATAATACTTTACTTCAAGGGGAACCCTATCTACCGAAAGAAAAACGTAATCTTAATGGAGAAGCGATCGCTCAATTTAATCGCTTTGTTGCAGAAGATCCTAGAGTAGAACAAGTTTTACTACCTTTACGAGATGGGTTAACTATTATTAGGCGAAAGTAGTTATGATTTGAGGAAAATATTATGACATGAGGAATTAGTAAAAGTTTACAACCTTTTGTCAGCTCATTTTAACTTTTTACCTTTTGCCTGATCCGTAGAAGCATAAGTTCCTCAAGATTTGGTAGCATTTATAATGTTACCGAATATACCAGAACTATCATTAAGTGCGACTGAGGGAAGTAAATTAAATAATACTGGAAATTTGTAGCTTGTGCCTGGGAAATTTATTGAGCGTAATTAACTTTCTCCGGCTTCTGGCTTGTTCTCATTTCCAACTATTTTTAATAATAAACTACATCAACTCACAGGAAATAAAGCACAGTTATACTACGAAATTTTAATTACTATTGAAGAAGAACTACTAAAAACTGCTAATATTCAATTATCAGTAGTCAATATTAACAATGGTTAACCCTTAGAAATCTACACTATTCCTGAGGAATTGATTTGTTATATTGTGTGTCTCAATGGCTTTGTTGCCAAAATTAATGCTATTTATGACAAGATAATAGTTATTGCTTATGCTCAAATAACCCCATAAAAAGTACTTTTACTGAACAATTATTTTGAAAACTTCGCCCGCCTATCGGGGAATTTCTATAATTAAGATTGGTTTGAATACCCGACTTGTCTCATAAATAAAT
This sequence comes from Trichodesmium erythraeum GBRTRLIN201, assembly GCA_018457135.1. Classification (GTDB taxonomy): domain Bacteria; phylum Cyanobacteriota; class Cyanobacteriia; order Cyanobacteriales; family Microcoleaceae; genus Trichodesmium; species Trichodesmium erythraeum. The sequence continues at coordinate 41,243 of JAGGDU010000007.1, forward strand.
ACTATAGAAAAGAAAAAGTCTCTTGAAACTCTCCAAAGTTTAGAGTTGAACTTGGAAAGCTTTCAGGCTAATGATCACCTTCTTTTCACCAAAGCATAAATGAAGACTCATAAAATATTGTTATCTCTACAAAACTACTAAAGATGGGACTAATATTATTTATTCAAGTACGTGCTTATGCATTGTTCCAAAATATCGGAACTATTGCATTATTATTGATTTTTTTACCATTTAATTTATTAAGGGTAATACCTTTACTACTCTGGAATTTAATCAGTCTACCATTTACCAAAAAATTAGTGGCAGATAATCCCAAAAATATCTTAATCACGGGCGCAAAAATGACAAAATGCTTGCAACTTGCCCGTTCATTTCATGCAGCAGGTCATAAAGCTTTTATATTAGAAACAAATAAATATTGGTTATCAGGAAATAGATTTTCTAATGCCGTTACAGGTTTCTATACAATACCTGCTCCAAATAAAGATTGGGATGGTTATTGTCAGGGATTATTAGAGATTGTAAAAAAAGAAAACATAGATGTATTTATTCCAGTATCTAGCCCAGTAGGAAGTTACTATGAATCTTTAGCAAAACCACTTTTATCTGAATATTGTGAAGTTTTGCACTTTGACGTAGAAGTAACTCAAATGTTAGATAACAAGTTCACATTTATGGAAAAAGCTAAAAGTTTTGGTTTATCTGTACCAAAATCTTTTTTAATTACAGACCCAAAACAAATTCTCAATTTTGACTTTGCTGCTGATGGGAGTAGATATATTCTTAAAAGTATTCCTTACGATTCAGTACGTCGTTTAGACTTGACAAAATTGCCCATGAATTCAAGGGCAGAAATGGAACAATTTGTTGGAAATTTGCCTATTAGTGAAGAGAAACCATGGATTATGCAAGAGTTTGTTAAAGGCAAAGAATATTGTACTCATAGCACTGTTAGAAAAGGGAAAATCAGACTGTATTGCTGTTGCGAATCATCAGAATTTCAAGTCAATTATGCTCATGTTGATAATCCACAAATTTACGATTGGGTAGAAAAATTTGTTAGAGAATTAAATATTACTGGTCAAATTTCATTTGATTTTATTCAGACAGAGGATGGTCGAGTTTTTCCCATAGAATGTAATCCCAGAACTCATTCAGCAATTACAACTTTTCATGACCATCCAGGGGTAGCAGATGCTTATTTAAAAGATAGTCAAAATGATAATGAAAACCCAATATTACCGGGACTAAATAGTCAACCTACTTATTGGACTTACCATGAATTATGGAGGCTAACAGGAGTTAGGTCATTAGAGCAATTGAAAGCTTGGATTAGAAGAATTAATCAAGGAAAAGATGCTATTTTTCAAGTGAATGACCCCTTACCATTTTTGATGGTTCACCACTGGCAAATTTTCTTATTACTACTCAATAATTTACGCAAATTTAAAGGTTGGGTAAGAATTGACTTTAATATTGGAAAACTGGTAGAGTTGGGAGGGGATTAAAGGTCACTATTTAGCTATTTGTCTTTTCTAGACAAGATACTTATTTATTTGCAAGCAGCGTTTACAAGTCAGCTAAAAACTCAAGGCTACATAAGCTGTTAGCTATAATCTTGTAAGTTTATAACAATTCATGCAAGTAAGCTGGATATCATAACCCAAAATATATTAAATCATAACATGGGTAATCAAGGTGGTAACATCAAATTTCCGACTGCAATTTATCTGCATAAACTTTTAGTAGCAATAGTTAAACCGAAAAAAAACTATTCGTACTAAGCAGTTTCACTTAACACCTCCTTGATATGCTTTGAGGTATTGTTTCAGTTGCTTGGAAACGAAAATTTACCAAAGTGTATGGTCAACCTAAACTCAAGAAAAAAAGGCAGAAATGATAGTTTTACCCTTAATGGTTCCATACCTACATCTATCAACTTAGTGGTAGGGGAGTCAGGGGGGTAGGTCGTTTAAAGTTACCTCAAATTTGATGGCTGAAAACTTATGAAATATTGCCACATGATTTTAATCCCAAGTTTGTAACTTTTAGCAGAAAAGCTAATAAATAGTTTGTCAGCTCTAAAGAAGTAGAACCTCGCCTCCCTCCAACTTGAGAAATCATTAGATACAGCAGAATAAAATAAGATATATTATTATATTATGTTTTGCTGTTGTGTTAGGGATAGCTCTGATAATAAATAATAGTATATTTGCTTTGGTGATTTTCTCCTGGTAAATTTTAGCCTGTGCTTTGGGTCGGTTATTGGTATTGCCAGTGTGGCAAAAAACTATAAGTGTTCCAGTAGCAATAACAATGATTGATAATGATTGCAGGTATAATTATTGCCATTATCTGGAATAAAGAACTTAACCTAATCAATTGCTATTAATGAAGTCTTACCTGGCATCGTCGCAGGTTTTATTTTTTTGGAATTGCTAATTTTACGGTTTTGCCTAAAAGTTTGAGTAAACAATAAAATAATACTACAATTTAATAGTGAAAAATGGAAAAACAAATTTGGATTGGGATAACATTTATAGCCTTTTTGCTATCATTTACAGTAGTAGGCATTTACTCCGCAACACAAAAGCAAAATACAACAACTGATTACTTACTTGCCAGTAGAAATGTTAATCCCTGGTTGACAGCACTATCCGCAATGGCAACAGGTCAGAGTGGGTTTCTATTTATTGGTTCGATAGGTTTTATCTATAAAGTTGGATTTGCTGCTATTTGGATACCCCTTGCTTGGACAATAGGAGACTATATTGCTTGGTTGTTAATATTTAAAAGGTTGAGGTTAGTTTCTCAGGAAACAGACTCAGATACAATCTCCTCATTCTTAGGTCAAGAAAATCTAAGTCCAAAAAATCAAGGGCGCTCGATTACAATAATTTCAGCACTAATTACCATAGGAATTCTGGGTACTTATGCTGCAGCTCAACTGGTAGCAGCAAGCAAAGGACTGAATGCTATATTTGGTTGGAACTATGAACTGGGTATTATTGCTGGGGCTGTAATTGTGGTTGTCTACTGTTTTTCAGGAGGTATCCGTGCTTCTATATGGACTGACTCTGTGCAGGGAATTTTAATGATATTATCTCTGTTGATTTTGTGTATAGTAAGTTTACTGGCTTGTGGAGGGTTGACAGAACTTTGGGTCAAGCTTAATGCCATTGACCCCACTCTAACAAATTGGATGCCTACTAATTTACCTTGGGGGTTTTTTCCTTACTTTTTGGGGTGGTTGGTGTCAGGCTTGGGTGTTGTCGGTCAACCTCATGTATTAGTAAGAGCAATGGCAATTGACTCTGCAGATAATATAGCGTTAGCTCGTAACATAAAATTAGTCTGCGGTCTAATGAATTCGGCTACAGCTTTTGGTATAGGATTAACTGCCAGAGTTTTGTTACCTGAATTAATGACATCTGGTGACCCAGAGTTAGCATTACCGAATCTATCTATAGAATTATTGCCAGCAGTTTTAGTAGGGTTGATGTTAGCAGGACTTTTTTCTGCAGCTATTTCTACAGCAGATTCTCAAATATTATCATGTTCTGCTGCACTAAGTCAAGATTTAGTTCCCAGTGGATCTAACTCTTATCGAAAAGCTAAAATTGCTACCTTAGCTGTTACTGCTTTTGTATTAGCGATCGCTCTCATAACAAACAATAGTGTATTTGCTTTGGTCATTTTCTCTTGGTCAGTTTTAGCCTGCGCTTTAGGTCCGTTGTTAGTATTGCGAGTGTGGCAAAAACCTGTAAGGGTTCCAGTCGCAATAACAATGATGATTACTGGTATAGTAGTTGCGATTATATGGAATAAAGGCTTTAACCTATCAAGCGCTATTTATGAAGTCTTGCCTGGTATGGCAGCAGGCTTTATTGTTTATGGAATTGCTAATTTGCAAATTTGGCCTAAAGATTTGAGTAAACAATAAAATCATACTACTACTTTTTCAATTTCAGCAATTAGAAAAAAGATGAACAATCAAGCTAGATTATTACCATTAAACCATTTCTCATCAATACCTATAGACTGTTTAGCTGCATTAATTGGCAGTCTAATCTGTATATCTTTTTCACCAATTTTTATCCGTTTAAGCGAGTATAATCTTGGTCCAAATGCTACAATATTCAATCGTTTTTGGATTGCAGCTATTCCCTTTTGGTTACTAAATGGATTATTAACTTTAAATTACCGAAAACAAAAAAATAAAACTCAAATTGAATTAAATAAACCAGAACTAGTTAAAAAAGGAATGCTACTGATAGCAGATGGGATCCTTTTATCTATTGGTCTGATACTTTGGGCTTGGTCTTTAACCATGACAAGCATTGCTCACTCTACTATGCTCCATAGTTTAGTGCCTATATTTACTGTGTTAGGAGCATGGTTAGCTTTAAGTCAAACCTTTGACCATAAATTTCTACTTGGTATGTTTGTGGCGATATGTGGTTCTGCCTTGTTAGAAGTGAATGATATTTTCTCATTTAGAATTAGTGAACAATTACTAGGAGACTTAGCAGCTTTACTCTCAGCAGTATTTTTTGGTATACACCCACTTATAGTTCAGAAACTTCGCACTCAATTCAACCCAGTTACAATTATGACTTGGTCTTCAACAACGAGTGCCTTATTGCTCTTACCTGTAGTTCTAATTACTGAGGATCAACTTTTTCCAAGTTCATTAACTGGTTGGCTTGCAGTCATTATTCAAGCTCTTTGTAGTCAAATGATAGGTATAGGGCTGTGGGCTTATTCTCTCAAAAAATTATCTGCTGGGTTTACTAGCTTAGTTGCATTATGTGCTCCTGCTCTTAGTATGATCGAAGGTTGGATAATTTTCTCGGAAAATATTAATCTCTGGAGTTCGGTAAGCTTCTCAATAATTTTATGGGGAATGTATTTGGCTATATCAAGTAAATCTGTTAATACAGGAGTTGAGTCTTCTAATTAATTAAGTTTAATTATTGCATCTACCACAATTTTCTCTTAATGTATTTTTTGGCCGACAGTTCCGTGTTTAAATACATCAGTGTGTGAAAGTTGAAAAATAATCAAAAAAAATACAAACAAAAACTAATAATAGTAACAATTTTTCAGCTATGCTAACAATTGAAAAACTACCAAATTATCTGTCATCAAATATTAAATTGCGGTTTTTACGCGATGAGGAAAAAAGTTTTACTACCGGTGAAAAAAAACTACCTTTAGTCATAGAACCAGTCCAGAAAAAATCCTTCTCAGTTCTCGCTGAATTAGTCAGGGAAAATAGAGATTGGTTTCATAGACAGCAAGACAACTACGGCGCTCTATTATTCCGGGGATTTGAAATAGAAACTGCGGCACAATTTGAAAATATCCTAGAGCTATTGAATGTTAAATTGGCATCAAAGTATCATTTTGGCAGCTCTCAAAGAAATCGAATAACTGATAAAGTTTTCACCTCTTCCGAAGCACCAGGGAATTTGATAATACCTCCACATAATGAACTGAATATGGTGCCAGTTAGGCCCATGTGTCTGGCTTTTTTCTGTCAAATTGAACCCACTTTATATGGCGAAACTCCTATTATTAATACAGAAAAAATCTTTAACGAATTGTCTCCTAATTTGCAGCATAAATTCGCTAATACACCTCAGAAATTTGTGAGAAATGTTCCTAATCATTTATTAGGAATAGTTTTCGAGGAACTCTCGCGAGAGGAAATTACAAAAATGCTTGAAGACGGGGAATTTTATTTTGAGTGGAAAGCTGATGGTTCTCTTTATTTTGAATGTTCTTACATTCCCGTGTTCCATCACCCAAGAACGGGCAAACTGTGCTTTTGTCTCAGCACTTTTGATTCTTTTGTTGCCAGAGAATGGTATCGCAGCATTGCGCAGCGCTATCCATTCAAAGAAATAATATACTACAATTTTTTGCCTTCTAAATTGTATAGAAATCTGGAAGGGATAGACAATGCACAACCAAAAATGTACTTGGTTAATGAAGAAGGAAACAATACGAAAATAACAGAGGCAGAGGCAAAAGAATTAGGGGAAGCTGAATGGAAAAATGCTACAGTGTTTCCCTGGAGACAAGGAGACATTTTAGTAATAGATAACCTACAGGTTGTCCACGGTAGGCTCAATGTTCAACCACCGCGTAAAATTCTCACCGCTTTCGGAAATATGTGTAATATTCGCGATATGAAAAAGAAGTAAGGGAGTAGGTAGGTAAGTTGTATGCAACATCCCTACATAAGAAGTAAACATAAGAATAATTAACACACTTATAGCTTATAATTATCAAAAAAGTTATTCGACCTATGTTAATTACTTAATAATTGAAGTATCAAAATTCCTAAATACTGTTAGTATAGAACAATCTAAAATAACAATAATTATGAAGTTAGAAAAAATCAATCAAAATCAACACTCATCCTTAGCCACAATGAATAGATTACAAGTCTTGCACCTGGCAGGTTCCCGTGTTTCCGAATTCTACTACAACCTATCAATACTCTATGCCAAAGAAGTAGTGCAACCAGTTGGAGTCAGCAGTTATTATGCAGTAGTACATCCTGATGGTCTTTGGCAGTTGGGAGCTTCTTTAGATTCATTATCAGAAAAGATGTTACTTCAGGACATGATTCTGCAACTACCTCAAATTGATGTTGTAGTTCCCCACATGTTCTGCTTTCTTGGTATGACCAGTTTCCGAGCATTTTTTGAGGATATGCTTAATCTACCTTTAGTGGGGTCACCATCCTATTGTACGGCACTAGCAACTAACAAAGCTCAGACGCGGAATGTTGTTTCGGCATCTGGGGTACAAGTAGCTAAAGCGCAGCAACTACGGCGGGGAGAAACTTTAACAATGAAGCCTCCTTTTGTTGTGAAACCAACTTCGGAAGACAATTCTTTGGGCGTAACATTGGTGTGGGATGAATCTCAGATAGAAGCAGCCTTGGATAAGGGGTTTGAATTAGACAATAAATTGTTGGTTGAAGATTATATTCCTGGAAGGGAATTGCGTGTAGCTGTAGTTGAGCGAGAGAGTAAGTTGTCTGTCTTGCCGATGATAGAATATTTAGTCACAGAAGAACACCCTATTAGAACTGTACATGATAAATATGTACTTCAATCTGATGGAACTCCTGGAAAGCAACCTGAGAAACCTATAGCTCAACCAATTTGTCCGGCGAATGTTACTCCAGAGTTATTTGAAAAACTAGTAAACGCAGCTAAAAATGCTCATATTGCATTGGGTTGTCGCGACTATTCTTTGTATGATTTCCGGGTACATGCTGAAACTAATGAGCCATATTTTCTGGAAGCAGGCTTATTCTGGGGTTTTGGGAAAATTAGTATGATTTCGCGGATGCTTCAAGCTGATGGGCAAAGTTTGGAGGATGTATCCCTAGAGTTGTGGAGTGCAGCAGCAGGAAGAACTCGTGTGGCTTGTGGTTCTTTATTTAAGTGGAATTAAAAAAGCGGATAACTGTTAGTATTTAATTAGTCAAAAAATATAAAATAAAAATAATTAGTAATGAAATTAGAAGAAATTAATCAAAATCAACACTCATCCTTAGCCACAATGAATAGATTACAAGTCTTGCACCTGGCAGGTTCCCGTGTTTCCGAATTCTACTACAACCTATCAATACTCTATGCCAAAGAAGTAGTGCAACCAGTTGGAGTCAGCAGTTATTATGCAGTAGTACATCCTGATGGTCTTTGGCAGTTGGGAGCTTCTTTAGATTCATTATCAGAAAAGATGTTACTTCAGGACATGATTCTGCAACTACCTCAAATTGATGTTGTAGTTCCCCACATGTTCTGCTTTCTTGGTATGACCAGTTTCCGAGCATTTTTTGAGGATATGCTTAATCTACCTTTAGTGGGGTCACCATCCTATTGTACGGCACTAGCAACTAACAAAGCTCAGACGCGGAATGTTGTTTCGGCATCTGGGGTACAAGTAGCTAAAGCGCAGCAACTACGGCGGGGAGAAACTTTAACAATGAAGCCTCCTTTTGTTGTGAAACCAACTTCGGAAGACAATTCTTTGGGCGTAACATTGGTGTGGGATGAATCTCAGATAGAAGCAGCCTTGGATAAGGGGTTTGAATTAGAGGATAAATTGTTGGTTGAGGATTATATTCCTGGAAGGGAATTGCGTGTAGCTGTGGTAGAGCGCAAGGGTGAGTTGCAAGTTTTACCTATGATAGAATATTTAGTCACAGAGGAACATCCTATCAGAACTGTAAATGATAAGTTGGTACTTCAATCTGACGGAACTCCTGAAAAGCAACCTGAGAAACCTATAGCCAAGCCAATTTGTCCGGCGAATGTTACTCCAGAGTTATTTGAGAAACTAGCGAATGCAGCTAAAAGTGCTCATATTGCATTGGGGTGTCGCGATTATTCTTTGTATGATTTCCGGGTACATACTAACACCAATGAACCATATTTCCTGGAAGCAGGCTTATTCTGGACTTTTGGGAAAATTGCTATGATTTCGCGGATGCTTCAAGCAGATGGAGAAAGTCTGGAGGATGTAGCTCTAGAGTTGTGGAGTGCAGCAGCAGGAAGAACTCGCGTAGCTTGTGGTTCTTTGTTTAAGTGGAATTAAAGAAGCATACCAAGGATTTTATGAATTTTTGAGACAGCTTGAGTAGATGGGACTTGTTGGCTGGGAAAAAACTCTCTAAAGTAGATAGAAAAACCTTTTCAGTCAATACATGAAACATAAAACATCTATCTTTGTAGGTGAAATTCCTTCTGCCTTGTTGTTGGGTTAATAGTGTAGACCATACGGTAGAAACTGGAAATTAATCCGTATGGTATAATTCAAAAGTTGCGGTAGTTGATAGGTTTTTCCCATTTTCTTATAACAGTTGTCATGACTGTTAGATTCCTAAATTATCAAATATAGTCCGTGCTGCGAATTTAACTTCTGACTCCTGAATTTAGCTATAAAACCTAGCACCTACTAACTACTAATACCAAATTAGATTCATAAAAAGCTCGTTTTTCCGAAGCCTTCTGACTCTTTTGCCTAAAGCTTCCTGACCTTTTAACCCTTCTGCCTCCTGCCAGAAAGCATAAGTGTTTTACTCTTTTAATAAATCTTCTATGTACACCGGACTTAATATAAATATGTCACCAAGTAAAAATACTTCAGAAACAAACCCCCCACTTAATTATCCCACGCTCGGTATCATTGGTTGTGGAAATATTGGAGGGCGACAAGCAGCTAATTTTATTGCCCAGGGTTACCCAGTTTATGTCTACGATATAAATTTAGATAGAATGACAGAGTTAGAGTCTTTAGGCGCTCATATTACCCATAGTTGTGCTGAACTTGCTACCTATTCAGATGTAATTTTTACTTCTCTACCTACTCCTGCTGATGTTGTTAGGGCTGTACTAGAGGGTGACGGCAACCTGAGTCAAGGGTTGCGATCGCGAAGTATTTATATAGATATAACCACTAATTCTCCAGAAACAATATTCAAACTCAGCAAAGCTATGGAAGAACTGGGGGTTGAGATGTTAGACGCTCCTTTTAATGATTGCCCTGAAGGTGCAAAAAGCGATGGAGGTATGGGTTTAGCTGTTATGGCAAGTGGTTCTAGGAAAACTTTTGAGAGAGTTGAACCTATCCTCCAACTGATGGCAGATCGCGTTATCTATTGTGGGACCTTAGGGAATGGGACTCGATGTAAGCTGATCCATAATGCGGTAAACGCAGTTGCTGTTCAAGCAGTTACAGAAGGAATTACATTGGGTTTAGCTCAGGGAATTCCCCTAGAAACTATTTGGGATGCTTTACGCTTCGGTGCTTTTGGTCAGAACGCTGGAGATATTCATGGCTTGCCTCACTATTGGTTTTCCCGACGTTGTGATGACTTGTCTCAGCATCCTGACTTTACTGTTAAGTTACTACATAAAGATTTGCAACTAGCTCTAGAGATGGCTAGTCAGCAAAATATATCTGTTCCCCAGTTCAGCTTGACAGTAAAAGATTATGAAGAAGCAGTGCGCAGGGGGTTTTCTGATTATTCTACTACTAAAGTTCGATGCTTGCAAGAAGAGCAAGCTAGAGTAATGGCTAAAACTACTTAGCGATCGCTCCTAAGATAAAGTCTTAATTAGTTACCTGTAATAAAATTTTTTTTCTCTTTCAAGTTTATATTTCTTCATTTACTCCCCTATTCCCTATTATATAAACGATGAATTATCAAGGTATTTCTACTTTAATATCTCCTTCTACCTCTCACATACAGCAAGCAAATTGGTTTCTGTATAAGTTCAACCCAACGGGTCTAGCAGATAAAATATCTATAGCAATTCAGATGGTAAATTCTGTAGATATTCCAACTGTTAAAAATACACTACAAATATTAATGAAACGTCATTCTATTCTCCGTAGTGTATATTCTGAAAAAGATGGAAATATTATTTCCCAGATTCGGGAAAATGTGGAGATTGACTGGGAAAAAATAGATGCTTATTCCTGGAATAATATCGAATTAAATGAACAATTGTCCGCTCGAATGAGGCTTCCTTTTAATCTGGAAACTGGTGGAGTATTTCGTGCTTGTTTATTTTGTATTTCGGCAACAGAAAATATTTTATTGTTGACTCTGCATCAAATAGCAGGCGATCGCTATTCCATATCAATATTAGTGGATGAATTTGTAACTATTTACGAGTCAAAAATTAATAATACTAACTCAAATTTAATCCCAATAAATACGAATTATGTTAATTATATCAATGAAGAATTAGAATTTATAAATAGTTCAGAAGGAAAACAAATTGGTGATTATTGGCAGGAAAAGTTAGGGGGTGAATTACCCATCCTAGAATTACCAACAAATTTTTCTCGCCCGAGTATTAGAACTTATAATGGTACTGCTCTAAAGTCAACTATAAACTTCCAATTAAATCAGAAAATTCAACAACTCGCAAAAACACTAGAAGTCAAAAAGGAAGAGATAATATTAGCAGTATTTAAAGTTCTACTTTACCGCTACACAGGAGAAGAAGATATTCTGGTTGGTTTATTACAAAGCCGAGAAAATCAACCATTATTTGAACAAGTAGTTGGCAATTTTACTAATATTACAGTTCTCAGAAATTTAATCTCAGGAAACATTAAGTTTACAGATTTTTTGAATCAAGTTAGCAAAAATATATTTGAAGTTGAGAATTATCAAAATTACCCTTATTCTTTGCTTATAAAACAATTAAAATCTGCTAATTTGAGTCACTATCCAATCTGTCAGGTTGCTTTTAGTTATCATAAATTTCATAAATTATTTGAGGCAAAAGAACTAGAATTAGAATATTATGAACTTCCACAACAAAAAGTAGACTTTGAACTAAATTTAGAAATCATAGAATTACCTGAATCTCTGTTAGCTAACTTTAAATATAATAGTGATGTATTAGAGGCTCAAACTGTTGCTCAAATTGCCGAACATTTCCAGAATTTACTAACAGCAGTTGTCGAAAATCCTGAGACACCAGTGGGTAAATTATCAATGCTGAGTGAAAGGGAAAAACAGAAAATATTAATAGCATGGAATGAAACAAAAACAGATTATCCTCAAGACATATCTATTCATCAGTTATTTGAGAGTCAAGTAGAGAAAACCCCAGATGCAATAGCAGTAGTTTTTGAGTCAGAAAAGCTGACTTACTCCGAGTTAAATAATAAAGCAAATCAACTCGCTCACTATTTACAAAAATTGGGAGTAAAACCAAAAGCACACTTAGGCATTTGTGTGGAACGATCTCTCTCAATGGTTATCGGTATATTAGGAATTCTCAAAGCAGGAGCAGCTTATGTCCCCCTAGATTCTAGCTACCCCTCAGAACGTTTGGCTTATATGATTTCTGATGCACAAGTGTCAGTGTTACTCACCCAGGAATCATTATTGACATCCTTGCCTAAACATCAAGCACAAGTTGTTTGTTTAGATAGAGACTGGAAAGGGATCAAGGAATTTTCTACCGTAAATTTGAGCAGTGGAGTCACCCCAGAAAATCTAGGTTACATCATCTATACCTCGGGTTCCACAGGTAAACCCAAGGGAGTTGCCATGAGTCAACGCGCTTTAGTTAACTTGATTATGTGGCAGCAAGAAGAAGCAACTGTAGGTCAAGGGGCCAAAACATTACAGTTTACTCCTATTAGTTTTGACGTATCCTTCCAAGAAATTTTTTCAACCTGGTATTCAGGAGGCACTCTGGTTTTAGTTTCTCAAGAAGTAAGACGTGATAGTTTTGCTTTGATGGCATTCATGGTTGAGAGTCAGATAGAGAGAATATTTCTTCCTTTTGTAGCTTTACAGCAGTTAGCTACAGTTGCTCCTCAATGTCAAGTTTTACCCCCATTCTGTGAAATTGTGACAGCAGGAGAACAATTGCAGGTTACTCCAGACCTAGTGGCATTAATGAACCGACTTCCTAACTGTAAAGTCCAAAATCAATATGGACCCTCAGAAAGCCATGTTGTTTCTGCTTACACTTTACAGGGCGCTGCTACGAATTGGCCAAAACTACCTCCTATTGGTCGTCCTATTGCTAACAATCAACTTTATATTTTCAACACAGATTTACAGCCAATTCCCATCGGCGTTTCTGGAGAACTGTATATTGGTGGAGTCGGTGTGGCCAATGGTTATCTTAACCGCCCAGACTTAACTGTAGAAAAATTTATTACTATAGAAGGGAACAAGGAACAGGGAATAGGGAACAGGTTGTATAAAACTGGAGATTTAGCTCGTTATCTATCTGATGGGAACATCGAGTTTTTAGGTCGCATTGATAACCAAGTGAAAATTAGGGGTTTCCGCATAGAAATTGGAGAAATTGAAACTACTCTCAGTCAACACCCTATAGTCAAAGAAACGGTAGTATTATTGAGAGAAGATAAACCTGGTAATAAACTTTTAGTCGCGTATATTGTGCCTGAAACTGAAGGTGCTCAGAATGTTGTCCCCCAATTAAAACAATATCTGAAAGAAAAATTGGCGGAATATATGGTGCCTTCAGCTTTTGTGGTGTTGTCGAAACTACCCTTAACTCCCAGTGGGAAAGTTAACCGTCGCGCTCTACCTGCACCTGATATTTCTAGTTTTAGTCAGAGCGATAATTTTGTGGCTCCGCGCGATCGCATAGAGCAACAATTAGCACAAATGTGGTCAGAAATTCTAAATATTCATCCAGTAGGAGTTAAAAGTAATTTCTTTGAATTAGGAGGCCATTCTCTCTTAGCAATTAATTTAATGGCCAAAATCCAGGAGAGCTTTGGCCAACAACTACCTTTATCTACTCTATTCACCAACCGGACAATTGAAGATTTAGGCCGTTTAATTCGAGGAGAAAGTCAAGTTAGTTCTTCTTCTATAGTTCCCCTGCAAACTCAGGGAAATAAACAACCATTTTTTTGCATACATCCTGCCGGAGGTCATGTATTTTATTATCATGATTTATCCCATTATTTGGGGAATAATCAACCATTTTATGGGATACAAGCACAGGGATTTAATGAAGGGGAAAAAATCTTCACAAATGTGGAAGATATGGCTGAATTTTATGTCCAAACTCTACTAGAATTTCAACCAGATGGTCCTTATCAAATTGGCGGTTGGTCTTTTGGAGGAGTTGTTGCTTTTGAGATGGGACAGCAGTTACTTCAGCAAGGTAAAGAAGTTAGCTTATTGGCTTTGTTAGACCCTTGGGTTCCCATTTTATTAGACCCTAATAAAAAAATTGATAATTTGTATATGAAGGGTGTATTAAGTCGCTACTTTGGAGGTATGTTTGGTATAACTGATTTAGTTACCGAAGATGAATTATTAGGTTTAAAATCAGAAGAACAAATAGAGTTTATAATTGATAAGGCAGAGAAATTAAAGTTATTTCCCAAGGAAGCTACTCGGGAACAAAACCGACGCTTTATTGATGTAATAATTGGCACTTTGAAGGCAACTTATACTTATAAACGTCATCCTTATCCAGGAAAAGTAACGGTTTTTCGGGCGCAAGAAAAGCATCCCCATGGCATAGATCCCCAATTAGTCTGGGTAGAAATGTATGCTATTTTAGATGTAGCTGATATAGAGGTAGTTATGGTTCCTGGTAATCATTTTACATTTATAAAAGAATCAAATAATAAAGTATTAGCAGAATGTTTGAGTGAGCATTTAAAGTAGGCAAGCATTTCCTACGGAATGCTGGCAAACAGTAGTCAGCTATCAGCTAGCCTCCTGGGTCGGAACTTCCTCCAGGTCGGGATTAGTTCTTAATTCATTATCACAGTTCCAGGAGGAATTAGTCTCCAAAAAGTGAAATCTGAATGAAATTGGTCGCGACTTTAACCTTACTATTTTATTACCTTCAAAAGTTGAAGACTTATTAAAGTAGTAAAATTATGTCCGGTTTAATAATTAGATTTTCGTGGATGTTGGCATAAGGCAGAAGTTTTTTTGCCATTCTTTTAACTGATAACTGATAACTGAATAAGAAATTATGCCTGACAGTAAATTCACCTTAGATGAACTTCAACAAAAATTCAATATAATATTGACAGGCAACAAAGGAAAATTTAACAACTTACCAGAAGTTGCTCCTAGTCAATTTATTCTTGAAGCCTTAGATGAATATTTACCCTTAGCAGTGGCAATTGGTTCTGAAAAAGCTCGTTCTGAATTAATAGTTGCACCAATCTTAGTGGCAATTAAAAAACATTTAAACAAACAGATAAGTTTATTTTCTGGCATTGAGTTTAATGTTGACATAGAACTTGGATTAAATAGTTTTGGCGATTTTATTATTAGCAATTCAACCCAACAATTTTTCATAGAATCGCCAGTTATTGTCTTAGTAGAAGCTAAAAACAATAATCTCAAATCTGGTTTGGCTCAATGCATGGCAGAAATGGTTGCTGCTCAAATTTTCAACCAACGTCAAGATAACGAGGAATGAAAAAATTTATGGAGTTATTACTACTGGAACTGTTTGGCAATTTTTAGAGTTAGAAGGTGAAGCAGTAGTATTAGATTTACAGGAATATTCTGTTGAAAACTTACCAAAAATTTGAGGAATATTGACCAGTTTTGTTAGTTAGTAATTATGAAATTAGAAACAATTAGTCAAACTCAACCTACCGAGTCTAAATTATGAGTATTGTACCAGGAAAGTTCTTAACTCTTGAACCTGAAAAGCTAGCAGTGAAATTTGCCTGTCGTGTTAATATCATACCAGATAGGGAAAAATCTGTGATGCAGGGAAGCGGGCACACATATCTTTAGGCTGTCGCGAATTCTTCCTGTATGATTTTCGAGTACATGCTGAAAACAATAAGCCATGTATGTTGAAGACACTTTTGCTTAGTTTTTTCAGCAAAATAGGCATGATTTCCCCAATGTTCCAGAGGATAGTCAAAGTTTGTCGGAACTAGCATTAGATTTATGGTGTGTTGCCGCATTGCGACAAACTCATGTGTCTAGTAGTATAAATTTCAGTACATTCAATCATATCAATGACTTAAGTAATTAAGTAGAATTAATTGCACATACTTTACTATAATAATATTAAATAGTTATGCATAATTAATTACACATACTTTTCATATCAGAGGTATATATTATATATGAAAACTAGGTAGTTAGTTGTGCATAAGCAGTTACTATAGAATAGTTTTAAATAGCTTAATAGATTGTTATTTAGGTTTTAATAATATAAATTAAATATGTTATTTAACAAAAAAAAATCAATAATAGAATATTATCTCATTTTTTTTACTTGGGATTAGCAATCTAAAAATAGTGATTAATATTACAAAAAAAAAGACTAAGCTGCTGTTTAAAACATTCAAATATTTAGAGGTTAATTATGTTAGGAAAAGCATCAGAATCTAAGAAAAAAATTTACCAAATAATCTACGGTTACTGGCAAAGTCAGTGCGTTTATACTGCCACAAATTTAGGTATCCCAAATTTACTACATTATGGACCGCAAACTGTTGAAATAATAGCAGAAAAAACTGGAACAAAATCAGAAAAACTTTATGTTGTACTGCGTGCTTTAGCTCATTTAGGAATATTTGTAGAAAAGCCAGGCCGTGTTTTTGCTGCTACAGAATTATCAGAACTTTTAATGACAGATGATTCCCCATCTATAGGTCATTTTTTAATGCACATTACAGAGCCCAATATGTGGGATAGTTGGCGAGAATTAGAAAGTGGTTTAAAGACTGGAGAAGTACCTTTTAAAATAGCTAAAGGACAGGATTTTTACACTTCTTATATGACAGAAAATCCTCAGAGCAAGAATTTGTTTAATAATGCTATGAGTTTCTTAACTGCTGAAGCTGTCGATCCATTATTTGAAGTTTATAATTTTAGTCGTTTTAAAACAGTGATGGATATAGGAGGAAATCAAGGAACATTAATCGCTAATATTGTTAAAAAGTTTGGTTGTCAAGGAATTTTATTTGATTTACCCCATGAGGTAGAAACTGCTCCTAATAATATCTCTAAATATGGAGTTCTTGACTCAGTAAAAATCATAGGTGGTAGTGCTTTAGAATCTTTACCAAAGGGTGCTGATGCGATTATAATGAAGTATTTTTTATCAGTATTTAATCAGGAAGATTCAATTAAAGTGTTGACTAACTGTCGGGAAGCTCTCCCTCAAGATGGTAGGGTAATACTTTTACAAACTTTAGTTCCTTCTTTGGGAGCGCCTGTAGAATATCCCGATGGCACAATACCTGCTTTGGCAGCAGTGCAAATGATGATTACTAACCCAGGGGGATACTGGCGCACAGAGGAGGAATACAAAAATTTGTTTGCAGCTAGCGGTTTTAAACTAGAACAAGTGGTTTATACTGGTACCAGTCTTACGGTTATGGAGTTTAGTCCCTGTTAAAGTAGCACTCAGTGGTATAGTTGCAGTCAGTAGGGACGAGTAGACAGTAATGGTAAGTTTGCAGCGCGGACTAAATTTGAGAACGGTGAGAATTTACTGATAATAATAGCGACTGTTATAAATTCCTACTAGGGTGTCTAGACTAAAATTATGAGTAATTTTAGTGCTGGCTTTCCTTAAGATATTTTCTACTACCCTTCTCCTTCCATAAAAGGGGAGAGCTTCTCTCCCTTGGATCTGTCTCTTTGAAAGCTATGCTTTATAAATATTTTTACTTAACATATAAAACTTGACAAATTCTTGACAAAAGCTAAAAAGTAAAATGTTACTTTTAAAGTTAGTAAATTTTTGAACAAGGGAATACTCCTACCCAACAAAGAACTAAAAGCTATCAAAATAAAGAGCTGGTCGTAAATTAAGCGACATTAAAAAATGGACATCTTTGTTTTTACAGTGCTGAGAGCAAGCAGGCTTCGAGCCTCCAAAAAGCATCTTGTCGTCAAACAGCAAGACAATACCCGCAACAGCCGTCACTTTTATCAGTGATGCTATACAAATTCAACAAAGTACATAGTTTTGAGTAAGTTAAATGTTGCACCCGCTACTACTTAACTTGACATCCTCCCAGACAGTTAAGCTCAGGGAGACTTCTAAGGAGGGTGAGCTTCTTCGGTGAGTTGACGTTTTGTTAGCGCAAAGATCCATGCAGGTCACTGCACCCACCCCAAGCAAGCCCCAAGAGGGGTGGCTAAAGAAGAACTAAGATCACGTCTGAAGAATTATTTATAGTGATCCAACAAAACCTTCGGATGCTCTCTATCTTCTCAATTTATATAGAAACCGAAAAGGTTTTTGAATAAAAATAGTTAAGAGTTGGCTCCCCATGGCGAACCGCCAGAGTCGCATGAAGTTAAGTGTGAAGATCGTCAAAATTGTCATGCACTATATATAGTGTATTTGTATAAGTCCTGACATAGTTTTCTATCATTACCGCAAGTAAACATTTATGCAAGGTAATTCAATTGCACTGGGTCATTTTTTCATTAATTTATATCCCTTGATACAAGTATTTAATCCCCACTTATAAGCATGACGTTAGCGAAGCTGTTCATCAGCAAACCACTCCTGCGTATTTGGCAAGTATTGTTTTTTGGTAATTGTTAATTTTTAACTTGGTCTTAATTAATTTCATTTTGACTGGTAAGCCATAGAAAAAAAAGTCTTTAGATAATTATTAAAGATGATTAAAATATATGACAGCATATAATCAGTAGATTTGTAAAATTTCTTAATAATTGGATAACTTAGTCCAATTATTCGGCTTTAGTAGTTAGCCCCACCTCTAACTATACAATAACTATTCAACCGGATTTGATATTAGACCCAATTTTTTGCTAAAAGTTGCTGAATCATTATTTCTGCTTGAGAAGCATAACCACCACCAAATAAATTAAAATGATTCAATATATGATATAGATTATAAAGGGCTTTGCGGTGTTTGTAACCGTTATCTAAAGGCCAAGCTTCATTATAACCACGATAAAAAGCAGTAGGAAAACCACCAAACAATTCTGTCATCGCCAGATCAACTTCGCGATCGCCCCAATAAGTTGCCGGATCAAAAATTATCGGTTCCCCATCCACTGTAAATGAAGCATTTCCACCCCACAAGTCACCATGAACTAGAGAAGGTTGTGGTTGATGACCTGCTAATAATTCTGGAATAATTTTCAGCAGGCGATCACCACCACTAAAACTAACACCCCTACCCTTTGCTAACTTAAGCTGATAACCAATGCGATGTTGTACCCAAAATTCTGCCCAGTCTCCACACCAGCTATTAATCTGAGGTGTAGAACCAATAGTATTATTATGAGCCCAACCAAATTCGCTCTTTCCTTGATGACGGTGCAAAGCAGCTAAGTTCTGCCCCATATTTTCCCAAGATTTATCGTTACCGCGATCGCCTAACTCTAACCATTCCAATACTATATAACAATTATTTCCTTCTGTTCCATAACAAAAAGGTTTAGGAACTCGAATAGTCTGAGTTTCCCACATTTCCTCTAACCCTAATGCTTCTGCTCGAAACATTTCCACTAGGGAAGCTTGATTAATTTTGACAAAATAGCTACGAGTGCCATCAGTCAGTTTATAAGCAGTATTGATGCAACCTCCTCCAACTAAACAATGGTCAGTAACTTCAAAATTTTCGACCGTTACTTGCGTGATATGTTCAGCGATTTTTTTCCACATAATATATAAGTATTAACTTTGATAAAAAAAACTGATTGATTTTTACCAGATGTCTATTTAATATTATTTTAGGTGAGAACATCTTACAATTATACCATATTCGGATAATCACAGGATTTTTTATTAACAATTGAATACTAAAAAAGTATATTATTTTAGGGAAAGTATTAAATACCCTACTATACTAAGATGTATCTCCCATAAACATGGTTTCTTATACCAATTTCATTAACTTAGCTTACACGGCTTTACTTAATTTGTTTATATCATTTCATTACCTTAGTATTATGTGTAGCTATACTTAAAAAAATTTATATTATAATAATATACTCACAAATATATTTTTAATAACCTATCAAATTTCAAACATACTTATTTTCTTTCTGTAGTTTACCTTTGCAAAAACCTTTATATTTACAGTATCTTTCATGATTAGTAGACTACAAATAGTGAGACTTTCTATAAAAAATCCCTTACAGAATAATCATTTTTTTTACTATTCATTTACAAACAGCTAAAATATAAGTAGTGGTGTAGAAGTAGTAATTTTTGCAGTTAGACTCCTGAGAGTCAAAGGGATTTACTTAGAAATATCACTATATCTACAGGACTACCAAGATATATCGTTTCTCAATCCTACTCCCTACTCCAAATTTTTTTCATAAAAAAAATATAAATTACTCAAACAAGGGTTGCTTTTTTTGGATAAGAGTATTAATATACAAATTAATATATAAATTAACTAAGCAACAGTGAAACTTATTAAAAAAAAATGATTTTAATTTATAAGGATGAATTATAATATTTAAATATAGGTCTTGATTTAAAATACTTCATTTAATCTTAGAGCTATTAAGGTTGCTAGTACCACAAATTCGTTATTTATCAGCTATGCATAATCTATACAATTAATATAATATTACTGAAAAATCAAAAGCATTTTGTTGGTAAATCTGTTGGCTACAGGGGATTGGCATCCCCTGTTTTTTTCTTATTAAATTTAACCATAAGACCCTACTTTAAGAGTTTTCTGTTGCTTTGATGGTATCTTATACTTTAATGGGACAGATAAATGGACATTCTCCCATGCCTAAAGTCTTATTAATTCCTACTAAATCTGAGATTTCTCACTGTTTTACATTTTGCACTTAGCGCAGGCTCAGTGCTCGGTCAGCTTGCTTTAAAGTAGGTTACATAGCATCAGTATCCGTTTTTTGTTTCGGACTGAACCTGTAGAATTTATTTATTCACACCTATATTAACATATATTCTTAATAATAGTTAGTTTTTCACTAAGAGTATAATCTTCCTCAATAAAGTGCCTCTTTACTTCTTTCTTGTGAGTTTAAAAATTAAGATAACTATTAAGGTTGCAACTGATAACTAAAGTAACAGAATCTATTTCTTGGCAACAACGCTATCTAAATTTTATTGACCATATTATAGAAATTACTCTTCAAGGTAAAATTCACTTGAAAGGACAAGTATATCAAATGCTTGTTAAAAGAATTAGGGCGTTGGTGAGTTAAGCTATGAACGATAAGGAATAGGAATATCTTTTAAAGATAATGAATAAGTAAACCGACAGAATACTTAAACATTTCCACTGACTTGTGACTTACACAAACTTTTTCCGTGTAGCCTAGCTAAATAGTGCCTAACTCTTGTATTTTCTCCTTCGACTCTGGTCATATACGTTTTACTAATAATCTGATCTCCATCTGAGATCAACTGTAGATATACTTTTCATCCATCAGCTCACATAGAAATCACAATTCCACTTTTCTACCTGTGCCCATAAGGGTTCAAAGGTTTCTGTACTATGCTCTCCAATTACCCACTCTAAAAGATCTCTGTTAAAATGATTTACAGCGCTCCATATCCAAATCTTGTTTCTTTAAAAGTCTCCAGTTCATCTAGTTCTCCTACCTGTGGAGTCCTAAGGTGGAGAATAACTATTAGATAATAACTCACCCACTTATTTAATCCAATTGATTATGGTAGCATGCTATTTTTTTTGACAAAGAGCACTCGCTCTTTACCCCATTCCATTAACATACATTGTTAAACATTCATGTTAAAATTTATCATAATAACCCTGCTCTAATTGATAATTATCAATGAATTGGCGATAACAATTAACACAGATGTAGTTTTGTTTCCCTTGTCAATATATTCCGTTTTTGCGGATATGATCAGATTTACATTCTCGACATTCCATGATTTGAGACTATAGAATCAAAACTTATTTTAATAATACATTAATTCATATCTTGATTCACCAACGCCAAATTTTTTAATAACTTTTTCTAGCAGTTCTGGCATTTTTTTTTACTCTTCAATATCTGTTAGGTTTTGTTTAATATTTACTGGACGAGGTACCTTAAATTTAGCCTTTAAGTGATAATAAACATATTAAGTATGGTAGATTAATATCACATACTGCTTTTAACCATTTTTGTATTTCATTATAACTATTAAAACTCTCTAATTCTTCTAGTTTAGTTCTAAATTTATTTTCTAATATGGGTGATATTTTTCTCGGTCTACCAACAATTTATTGTTCAATAAACCTTCTATTTCCAATTTTCTGTAGGTAGCAAACCATCGTGATACAATTGTACGATTACATCCTAATAACATTGATATCTATTCAATATATCTTCTGCTCCTATTAAGAGGCAATATAATGTCTGTACTTTTGAAGAGAGAAACAATTGCTGTCTGTCAGGATAATATTTATTGAAGTTATTGGGCCAATTCCAGAATATCTAGCTTAACAAGACACACTATATTATTTACTGTTTTCATGTACATTAAAGTATAGCATTGTTTTTGAGAAATAGTATAACTTTCTCTAAGAGAAGAATAAAGGTAAATGTACTTTACTTTTTTCCAAAAGCCCAGTTAACGCTTTGACTGATCAAGAACTCAAAGCAGTCAAGCTCGACCTTTCAACAGTTCACTTTATCCTGACACGTTTAGAACAAGGAAGTTGTAGAACTGATAGACCAGCACTAATAAACGAGTGTAATAGACGGGCACATTTTGAAGAAAAATTACGTAATGTCCTATATGCCTGGGATATTAAGGATCAATTAGTTTTTTACTTTTCAGGACATGAAGATATTCGGAAAAATCATTTATATTGTCTAAAAATAGGATTAAAAGATTCTCATTGGTATCCCTTTAATAATTTAATGAATGACGTAAGTGCGGAAGAGTTTCAACGTGCTATTCTTGTTCTCGATACTTGGCATAATAGTGCAATAATTCCAGGAATTAAGAACTCAAATGATAGTATTTCTAATATAAAAGAAAGTATGGAAAATTCCAAAATTCCTAAAGTAATTGCTATGATCACTTCGTCTCAAAAAGCTCAAAAGAGTCATGAACTATCATATAGATCTTATAGTGTATTCACTGACCTTTTTTGTAATCCTATTTAAACGAGTCTGGATGAAAATGGTACAAATTACGGGCATATTTATATTAAACAGATTTTTGAATATATTAATAAAAATTTACAGACAGATAAACAATACTCAAATTTTAAATTTAAACAACCCTCAGATTTCTATATAGATAAAGTTGAAGCTGAAGAAAAAATCTAGGTTGCAAAATGAAAAAGATCGAAAATTATATTCAGCTCTTTTCGTTTCAGTTTTTTCTTGGGAATTTTTATGTTGATAAATTCCTTCTGTAGTCCTTGAAACCCTAAATCTATATGAATTGTCACTTTATACTTGACAAAATCTACCAATTTATCTGCCTCCAGTTGCCGTTTGTCACGAACCTTATCCTCTCTAATTCGATAGAACTAGGACTCTTCACTCCCGATCTGTGAGGATTAGATGTTGACGGATTAGACGCTTTTTTTTACCTGAGTAATGACCTTTCTGTTTCTGTTGGTCTTGAGGAAGTTGAATGGGTCGTTCTGTCCGATCAATCATTACTTCCATAACAGATAGAAATCTAGTTATGAACTCCTCTATGGTTTCTAATTTACGTTCTGGTAAGGCCCTGCCTTCGGCTCAATTGCGGTCTAGGTTAAACAATAATTCGGCCACCTCAAAGTTAGGGTAGCATTTAAAGTAGAACAATATGAAAAATAGCTTGTCTTGAGGCTCTAACAATCCGGCTTTTCGTCCTCCTCCTATGGTCCGTAATCCTTATTTTTGCATTGTGGCGATCGCTACCAACTTAAGTTGGACACAAAAAGCTTCTAATAATTCAAGGTAAGAAAATAAAAAAACAATGCTCACCGTTAAATAAATGTCGGTGAAAATCTTTAGCCAGCGATCAAGCGCGATCGGGAATGGGAACTACTCGACCCTCTGTTATTGAAACCTATCTCAACGAGGCCCTAAACCAGATCCTAAACGAGGGAAAAATAGTAAATGGTATATTTTATATCCTTTACTCTGCTTGTTATTAGCTTTCTTTTCCTCACAATCTACTATCTTGGCAAACTGTGTCAACAAAATTTCGTAAATGGCAACAACATGGTGTTTGGGAAGAAATCAACCATACTCTACGACGAGAGACAAGAGTTCAAGAAACACGACATCCATAACCTACAGCAGTAGTTGTTGATTCTCAATCAGTAAAAACAACAGCAAAAAGGGAGAGGTATATGGCTATGATGGTGGTAAAAAAGTAAAAGGTCGTAAACATCATATCTTGGTTGATACTTAAGGATTATTACTAGGAGTAGTAGTAACTGAAGCAAATATGGGATAACGGTTAGGGGCTAAAGCACATGTCTAGGAACAGACTGAAAATATTCCAATATGAGATAACGGTTAGGGGCCAAAGCACATGTCTAGGAACAGGCTGAAAATATTCCAAAAGGACAAATTAGTTTGGTTTGATTCTGGTTATAGAGGACCGAAATTTGCTATGGCGATCGCAGACCTGATTTCAGCACGAGTGAAATAGTCAACGATAATAGTCAATAATTTGAAGTCTTAACTAGACCATGGGTGGTAAGAGAACTTTTGCATGGCTATTTCAAAACTGATGTTTAGCTATGGATTACAACTACCAGAGATAAGTGAAGCTCTGATTTACACTGCGATGATTACACTGATGTTACGAAGGCTTGATACTAAAACAGATTGTTCTTAAGATTTATTTTACAAATAGTCTCTTAATGTCATCTGGCAAAAATTCCAAAAAATTATATTGCTTGGACTATGTTGGTCTAGAATCATTTGAAAAAAATAGCTTACATTCATTCTAGGGAAAACTATTTATCAGCTCAAACATCAATTATTATCTAAGTATCTAGTATCTGAACTTAAAGATCCTGCAATTAAAATGACAGCTATTTAAGTTTTTCTAAATAGACAAATCCTGAACGATAGCTGAAAAAAATTATAGCGAACACTAAATTTTCTATACACTATATGTGTATTTGTGTAAGTAATGAGACTGCTTAAAATCAGCAAATCCGTGAAATAGCCATAATTTTAAGCCATTGCTAGATTTTCTATACTTTATAAATAGTATCTTTATATAAGTCCTGATATAATTACACTTTAAGGTTTTTTTCTTGAGTCTAAATACTTACTCAAGTTTCCCTTTATTAATGCACTACAAAATGTAGGTTTTACTGTCCAGATATAAAATAATTATCAAAAATAAAGAATACAGATAATGGCCATACTTAATTCCTAAATTACTCAAATTTTCTGGACTTAAGTATTACATTTTGTTTTATTTATGTATTATTTAAAATGTCTAGGTTGATAGCTCAACTTTATGGAGTAATTATTAAGACTCGAAAAAGGTTATGCTTAATAAATAGATATTGTAGATCAAGTAGAAAACCTAATTTGTGAATCTTAAAGAATCCCATCTTGTTTTTTAGATAATAAAAAAATATATAAAATATTACTTTGATTTATTAAATTTGAATTAGGAATGAGAATTCAATAAAGTCCAATAAGAATCAAAGTAGAATAAAGCCCAGATTTTTTGTTGAAAGAGCTTTGAGCAAGTGGATTTTAGGCCATTTAACTTGTGTACATAATAAAACTCTTATTCCTTAGCTTCTGAAATATGGCCTAGTATATCAAATAAATTTGACCTAATATAATAGCCAATTACTAGATTTTTGTACCAATGGAGGATTAAAACAAGAAACTGTGATGGTTATAATTAGGTAAGAAAATCTCAAATGAGTTCTACAAAACATTAAGGATCTAAAAATAATATATATCCAAAAGTTGAAATAAAAAATGGACATTTTGTCGAATGATTTTTATTGCCGCCAATTTTTTTTATAATTTTCTAAACGCTAAAAGCAATACTATTCAAAGTGTTTAGACTTTATAGTACAACAATTAAATCCTGTTTCCCGAAAAAAAATGAGAAAAGGGGTTGACAGTTCCTGATAGAGTTGCTACCT
>JAGGDU010000008.1 GCA_018457135.1 Trichodesmium erythraeum GBRTRLIN201
CATCACACCTACTTCATAAAACCATTAGCCAACCTAAAGTTATTATCTGCCAACCAGCTTTTCCTGGGTTTTGTACCTCAACCAAACCTACAGTTATTCCACCAAAAAATTATTCCGCCCAAAAATTATTCCACCAAAAAACCATAAAACCTAAGTTAGGCAAAAAAAATCAAAACCAACAGAAACATCACACCTACTTCATAAAACCATTAGCCAACCTAAAGTTATTATCTGCCAACCACTGTCTGTTGGGTTTCGTGCTTCAACCCAACCTACAGTTATTTTTACCCTTGGCCTCCTTTGTTAAGCACCATTAGCCGACCCAGCTCCCTCCTCTAATGGATAGGTAAACCTAAGCGATACCCCTCTACTGCCGCACGGAACAAATAGTCATAGCATTCAGCCTGAGTCTTCGCATGGGCCCAATTTTCACCCCAGACATAGACCCCATGACCAGCAACGATCACAGCATCCACATCCGGGTTATCCTCAATAGCCGCCGTCAGGCTATCTGTAAGCTGGGACTCACGGGTAGTATTCGAGATAATAGGGACCTCAACTGTTTCAAAACAGCCACGTCCACGCAAACCCTTTTGCATCTCTAGGTTGCGGGTACGAAAAACCCCAGGCTCACCATTAGGGGAGCACAGACGTCCAGCCAACATAGCCCATATCGAATGGCTGTGAAGAACCGCCCCAGCCTTCCGCAGTCGGTAAGCAGCCATAAATAGAGGGGTACACTCGCTCAGACGTAAGTTAGAGTTAGCCGCTGGCCGTATAACTTTTGCACCATCAAGTGCCCTAGCATCCAGGAGAAACACATCATCCGGGGATATCCGTTCCTTCTGCACCCCCGATGGAGTAATGTGGATCCCATCTTCGTCACGGATGGAAATGCCCCCACCAGTACCACTAGCCCAGCCCAAGTTGTAGAAGTGTCGACAGAGCTCGCAGACCAACTTATCAGTATCACTTTGATACCATTGTTTTTCCTTAGTAACCACAGAACTAGAATATTGATTCATTTCAATTATTACTTTATAGCCATAAAAGTATATTAAAGGATTTTCATTAGAACTAGAATATTGATTCATTTAAATTATTACTTTATAGCCATAAAAGTATATTAAAATATTTTCATTATTTATGATATTTGCCACTATAACTAAAATCATATAATAATAAAAATAATAGTAATAGTAACAAACTTAAAATTGCCATCAAAACAAAACTAAAAAAATAAACATTAAACAGCAATATTAATATTCTTACTTTTACCTTAAATACTCCTGAAACCAAACAAACTGCTCACCTAAACCAAACTTAAAATTATTTCACTATTATTCCACTATTTAATTATCCTACCCCTTATTCTTTCTTATGAAATCTCCCAATAATAATCAACAACAAAAAATTGAAAAACTAATCAAAACTTTAGGTATAGACCTAGAATTTACCGGAAGAGAAATAGCCGAAATATTATGGTTATCATTAAAACGCCAAGAACTAATACCAACCAAAAAATCAACCAAAACCCAAACAAACATTGATAATCAAAATAAGAAAAAACCAAACATCCATCCCAACTCACCCCCCCATACCCCTAAAAAAATAACATCAACCCCACATCCTAAAACTCCCCAAAAAACAACCCTTATTTATTTAGACATTAGAGATAACACCAAACAAAAAATAGACACTCAAAAAAACTTACCCTTAAGAATACCCGACGCCCCCTCAATACCAAAACCATTAGAATTCGCTAAAGCATTACAACCTCTAATGCAAAAAGTAAACTCCCCAAAAAAAACAACCTTAGACGAAATAGAAACCGTAAACCAAACAGCCAAAAGCGGTATTTGTATTCCAATATTAAAATCAGAACCCGAACCTTGGTTAGACCTAGTTTTAGTCATAGACAAATATAAATCAATGACTTTATGGCAACACACCATCAAAGAATTAAAACAACTCCTCAAAAATTATGGCATCTTTCGAGAAGTAAAAATATGCCGACTATACCCTCAAGAATTAGCAGCAATTCAAAAACAAAAATACACTCAAAAAAATCAAAAAAACTCAGATAAAATTTTACTAACAGCAGGAATAGGAAAACAAAAAACTTTCCCTAAAACTCAAGAATTAATAGACAGAACAGGTCGTCGTTTAATATTAATAGTAAGTGATTGTATTGCACCCTTTTGGCATGACGGTTCAATACTATCAACCTTACGAGAATGGGGAGAATACCAACCATTAGCAATTTTACAAATGTTACCAGACTGGATGTGGAGAAGAACAGGTTTAAGAATAGGATCCTCAGTTCAACTACAAAATTTAGTACCAGGAAATAGCAACAAAAACTTGATTATTAAAGAATTTTTGTTATGGAGAAATCTCTTATTAGAACAAGGAATAAAAATTCCCATATTAACTCTCCAACCAGAACTAGCAAAAGTTTGGAGTCAAATGTTAATAGGTAAACCCGAAGCATTAGTATCAGGCTTTCTTTTGCCAAATGAACTTCACCTAAAATCTGAAAATTTACCAGAAAATAAAATTGAAAAATTAAACCCAGAAAAAAGAGTTCATCGTTTTAGAATGAACGCTTCTCCTATAGCCAGAAAATTAGCAAGCTTATTATCTGCCGCACCAATGATATGCCTTCCCGTAGTCAGAATAATTCAAGCAAAACTTTTATCACAAGCTTTACCTATTCATACAGCCGAAGTATTTTTAGGAGGTTTATTAAAGCCAACCCAAGAAATTACTCCTGACACAAACTCAGAATTAGTAGAATATAAATTTGTAGACGAAAAAATTAGAAATATCTTATTAAAAAGTGCTCCAGTCAGTGATTCTCAAAAAGTTTTTGATGCAGTTTCTCAATATTTAAAAGAGCATTTTGGGAAGTCAATGAAAGAATTTGTAGCCTTATTAAAACTACCTACAAATACGGAAGAAACTGTGCCAGCTTTTGCCGAAATTGGATTTAATATCTTAAAAGAACTAGGGGGAGACTATACAGCTTTTGTTGAAAACTTAGAAACAGGTGGAATATTTTTTCCCTCAGATATCGAGGTTTTTAAGTATGAGTATAAAACTCCCAAAGTCAACCAAAAAGGAGAAATTATTAAGGAAGATATTAACTCTGCCCGATACTTTAAAGAAAGTCTTCGAGAAAAGGTAGAGCTAGAAATGGTTTATATTCCTGGTGGTACTTTTACCATGGGTTCTCCTGAAAATGAAGAGGATAGCGAAGATGATGAACGGCCCCAACATCAGGTAACTGTTCCTTCCTTTTTTATGGGCAAATATCCAGTAACTCAAGGACAGTGGAAAGCGATCGCCTCTCGAACAGAATTAAAAGTAGAACGAGACCTAGACCCAGAGCCATCATATTTTAAAGAACCATACGAAAGTATAGATAGATGGCAGAGACCAGTGGAGCTGGTTAGTTGGAACCAAGCAGTAGAATTTTGTCAAAGACTATCAAAACTAACAGGAAGAAAGTACAGGTTACCCAGTGAAGCCGAATGGGAATATGCTTGTCGTGCAGGAACGAGTACACCATTCTACTTTGGAGAAACCATAACACCTGAGTTAGCTAACTATGATGGGAAGTATACTTACAGCGATGGGCCAAAAGGAGAATATAGAGGGCAAACAACTCCTGTAGGTAAATTTCCACCAAATGCTTTTGGTTTATATGATATGCACGGAAACGTTTATGAATGGTGTGCTGACGACAGGTATAATAATTATGTAGGAGCTCCTACAGATGGAAGTGCTAGAATCAACAGTAATAAAAATAGTAATAAAAATAGTATAAAAGTACTTCGTGGCGGCTCCTGGATCATCTATCCTTGGAGGTGTCGCTCTGCGTCCCGCTCCTACTGTATCTCGGACGAGGCGGACAACTTCTATATTGGTTTTCGTCTTGTGAGTTTCCCCCCCAGGACTTTTGAATAGCCCTTTGCCCTCTTGCCCTCTTGCCCTCTTGTTCTTTACTTCCCGCTCCGCGGGAAAAATTTTTTAGAACTAAATGTCAAATGTCTTAAATCTGAGACAGATGACAAAAGCCTTAAGTAAAAAAATGACAAAATTATCAGTTCTTCAAAATAGGCATTAGGTTTTAGGCGTTAGGTTTTAGGCTTTAGGTTTTCTCGGTGTTAGATCAATAGCTGATGATAGAGCTGAAGCATTAGGGGTTCTTCTCCCATACACATAATTATTTATTCAACAAAAAAAAGAGAATAGGAAAGCGATCGCTCTTGAAGAAAACCAAAGCAAGCAAGTCTAAGAAGAAGCTCATCAAAAAATCATCATAGAGCTGGTAGGCTAGTATTCAAAGTGCTGACTTACTTTACCGAGATTTTTCATCCTGTGGAGCTCGAGAAAAAAAAAGAGGTATAGGAGTTGCAACTTCTGAAAAAAATTGATAGACTATGAATATAAGGAGAAGCACGCCTATATGCATGATTATTTATTCAACAAAAAAAAGAGGACAGGAAAGCGATCGCTCTTGAAGAAAACCAAAGCAAGCAAGTCATAGAAAAAGCTCATCAAAAAAATCATCAATAAATTAGAGCTGACAAACTAATATTCAAAGTGCTGCTTTTTTTTTTACTTTACCGAGATTTTTCATCCTGTGGAGCTCCGAAAAAAAGAGGTCTAGGGTTGCAACTAATATTCAAAGTGCTGCTTTTTTTTACTTTACCCAGATTTTTCATCCTGTGGAGCTCTGAAAAAAAAAGAGGTATGGGGGTTGCGACTTCTGAAAAAAATTGATAGACTATGAATATAAGGAGAAGCACGCCTATATGCATGATTATTTATTCAACAAAAAAAAGAGGACAGGAAAGCGATCGCTCTTGAAGAAAACCAAGACAAGCAAGTCTAAGAAGAAGCTCATCACAAAAATCATCAATAAATTAGAGCTGATCAACTAATATTCAAAGTGCTGCTTTACTGTACTGAGATTTTTCATCCTGCGGAGCTCTGAAAAAAAAGAGGTCTAGAAGTTGCCACTAGCATTCAAAGTACTGCTTTACTGTACCGAGATTTTTCATCCTGTGGAGCTCGAGAAAAAAAGAGGTATAGGAGTTGCAACTTCTGAAAAAAATTGATAGACTATGAATATAAGGAGAAGCACGCCTATATGCATGATTATTTATTCAACAAAAAAAAGAGGACAGGAAAGCGATCGCTCTTGAAGAAAACCAAGACAAGCAAGTCTAAGAAGAAGCTCATCACAAAAATCATCAATAAATTAGAGCTGATCAACTAATATTCAAAGTGCTGCTTTACTGTACCCAGATTTTTCATCCTGTGGGGCTCCGGAAAAAAAAGAGGTCTAGAAGTTGCAACTAATATTCAAAGTACTGCTTTACTGTACCCAGATTTTTCATCCTGTGGGGCTCCGAAAAAAAAGAGGGGTAGAAGTTGCAACTAATATTCAAAGTACTGCTTTACTGTACTGAGATTTTTCATCCTGCGGAGCTCTGAAAAAAAAAAGAAGAAGCTCATCAAAAAATCATCAATAAATTAGAGCTGATCAACTAATATTCAAAGTGCTGCTTTACT
>JAGGDU010000009.1 GCA_018457135.1 Trichodesmium erythraeum GBRTRLIN201
CTTTTTTCTGACTCCACCTGCTTTAATTAATCTTTTTTCTGTTTTGGCGATCGCCGACTTTTTTTATGATTCTATTGTTGGGGCATTTTCTATTAATTTTATTAGCTTTTTATAAGTAATACCAATAATTTTTTTTGTTTCTTTTGGATGATTATAAATATTTTCTAAAGTTGGATTCATTTGGGAGACTGTATACATAAATAGTTTTAATAATTTTACCTTATTTTCTATTTTGGAGATATCTATTGAGGAGGGTATGAACGAGTATTGCCCTGTAATAGAACAAATTATTCGTAAAAACCATTGCCCTGCAATTGGAACGCACAAATGGAATTATCAGACAGCAGCTCGGTCGATAGCATCGCCGAGAGAATAAATTTGGCAAGCTCTGGCAACAAACTGAGGTAACAGTAAGGTTGGCAAGGGACTAATTTAATTGGATTTGGGTTCATAGTCGCAAAGAAAATACTGCTGCGCAAAGAGCTGAGGAACGCGATCGCTCTTTGGAGTTGGAAAGACTTAATTACTTATCCCACACTTTACTGACGCACTACCTGCTAATTCTACTTAGATAATACCAATTCCCATAAAGTAACGGTAACTTTTTGTCAAACTTCAGTTATTAAATAATTAATATAAAAAAATAACTTTTTTACTCTCTTGAGCTAAGTTAATGTTAATTATTATGTTTATTTCTACTCTACTACCCTACTTCCCTACTTTCCTACTCAATAAAATTTAGAAACGTGTTTAAAAAAATGGTCTAAGACTTCAATTATTAAGTAATTAGGACAAAGAGAAAAAATTTTTTGCTTAGTTGATTCTTGTTAATGTTAATTTTATAAATGTTGTAGGAACATTTCAGGTAACCTCCCTACCTACTACCCCTTCACCGGAGCTTACTCAAAGTACCAAGTAGAAAAGTTTTTTTATAAATTGTATTATTCCTATTTTATATTGTTGAAGTTTCAAGGCTAACAAAACTTATTAAATCCCAGCAGATAGTCCTACATTATTAATTTATTTTTGAAGCTCTCTTCTCATTATTCTCAGTTAAAAAGGTACCTTAAAAATAGATATTCTTGACTGCTTTATTAATTACTGGGGGCTTAACTTTTAAATTTATGTGATTTATTCTTTATAATATTATTTAGATTATAACTAAATTCAACTGAGCAACGATTTGTGATAGCAAAAATCATCTCAAAAGTATCTACTAATCTACCATCACAATCAAAAATAATTATTTTAATAATGATTAAAATACAATTGTTAATTTGTACTTAATTCTATTATGAGTGATTGCAGTTTTTTGGGAGTATATCCGATCAAATATAAATCCAAAATAATTGGAGTAGATACTTAATGTAATATTTATTCAAGATTAGCACGAGCATTTCGTTGCAGCATTTCTGGCTTAATACGTCGCAATGCAGAGGCGGGAAACTGCTTATTCCAATCTTCCTGTGATATCTCTGCTAGTTTTGTTAACTTAGGTACTAAATTATTAGGGTAAGGTTGAAACTCATCAATATTTGTCTCTTGAGCAAATCTTTGATTCCAAGGACAAACATCTTGACAAATATCACAACCTGCAACCCATCCTTTTAAATTTGACTTAATATGTACAGGGAGTTTTGGATTTCTATTTTCAATTGTATGATAAGCAATACAAAGATTGGCATCAATAACAAAAGATTCTACAATTGCATTAGTAGGACAAGCTTCAAGACAACGAGTACAACTACCACAATGTTCAGTATGGGGGCGATCATTTGTCAACTCTAGGTTCGTTAGCACTTCGCCCAAAAACACCCATGAACCATATTCTCTAGTAATTAGATTACCATTTTTTGCTATCCAACCCACACCAGCTTGCTCCGCTAATGGTTTTTCCATAATAGGACCAGTATCTACATAATAGCGAGTTAAAATCTCTTGATCTTGCTCTTGCAGCCAGTTTACCAGAGATTTTAACTTTTTGTGCATTACTTTATGATAATCTCTACCCCACCCATAACGAGAAATTTTACCAATCTCACTACTTTCAGAATGTTTATGTGGGGTATAATAGTTGAGTGCCACACAAATAACAGACTTTACCTCTGGCATCACCTTCTTCAAATCCTGTCTTTTAGGGTTAGCCATCCATTCTAAATCTGCCTGATAACCCTTATTCAACCAACTTTGTAATCTATTTATTTCTGAGCTCAATTTGTTAGCTGAAGTTATTCCAACCTTATGAAATCCAACTTCTAGCGCTTTTTGTTTGATTTGACTACTACTAATATATAATTTCATTTATCTGCTAAAAATTACTACAAATACTTAACTGGTTTCTTACATGAGACCTAACTGTGGAAATATTTTAACAAATTGGGAATTGGGAGTAATTGATGTGATAAAAGTATTTTCATTATGATGGCAAAAAAATCAAGACTTGATCAAAATGCTTTTGAAAGCCCTATTATTTAATCCGATCCTATCTTAATACATCAGCTATAAGCTTATGTATTAAGAGAATCTAAAGAAGTTTTATTCCTAGTGCAGGATGGCAGAAATAAGTGACCAGTAGAAGCAATGTCTTCTTCCTGAGATAGAATACTCAGAGGTGCGATCGCATCGGAGAGGCCAGCCCCAAAAAGTGACCACTAAAAAAAGTGATTTATGAAGTCAACTAGAATTTGTGCAAGCCCAATCAATCAGCCTAGTCAACCCCATGAATGAATGCCTATCCCCAAAGCTCAATCCATAATCCTGTCGCCTAGACAGAAAAACCTGCTGCAAGTTCTAGCCAGTCAGACCACCAAT
This sequence comes from Trichodesmium erythraeum GBRTRLIN201, assembly GCA_018457135.1. Classification (GTDB taxonomy): domain Bacteria; phylum Cyanobacteriota; class Cyanobacteriia; order Cyanobacteriales; family Microcoleaceae; genus Trichodesmium; species Trichodesmium erythraeum. The sequence goes on from JAGGDU010000009.1 coordinate 2,812, forward strand.
TCCTATCCCCTGGTCAGAAGAGTAAAACTCATCCTAGCTGCGGCCTCTGGAACCAAAATTAGAACGATAAGTGAACAACTACAAACTACATAGAAGGCAAGTGAGGCAGTAGCGAAAAAGGTCGTTGGAGGCTTCTGAACAACTGGCAATTGCTGAAACTCAACAGGTGAGCGACAAGAAGTTAAGGACACTGACAGAAGACATTCTCAGTGATGCTCCCCGACCAGGAACAACCAAATTTTTCTCCGTGGAGCAAGTGGTCCAAATCTTAGCATAGGCCAGTGAAGACCCAAAACAATCTCAAAGACCAGTGAGTCATTAGACTCCAAGGGAGCTAGCAGAAAAAACCATAGATAGAAGGATTGTGGAGAAGATTTCACCCCGTAGTGTGGGGCGTTTTTTAAAAGGAAGAGACTCTACAACCTCATGGTCATCGTTACTGGTTAAACTCTAATCCCTCTGACCCAGTAGCTTTTCGCGACCAGGTTAAATCTATCTGTCAGTGATATCTGTCGGCCCAAGAATTACTCGAAAAAGGAATTCATCTGATTAGTACCGATAAAATGACGAGTATCCCAGCTAATGAGAGAATTGGCCCCACTCAACCAATAGAGCCAGGACAAGTCGAACGCAATGAGTTTGAGTACATTTCCCTAGGTACTCAATGTCTACTGGCCAACTGGCACATAGCCAAAAGACAAATCATTACCCCTTCAATTAAGGCCACCCCCAGAGAAGTTGATTTTCTGCAACACATTGAACAGACTATCCATACTGAATTCTGATGGAGGATGAATTTTTCGGATTAGAGCAACTCAATACTCATAAATCTGAATGATTAGTCCGTCAAGTGGCTCAATGTTGTGGTATTCAGACTGATTTGGGGGTAAAACAGAAATCAGGTATTCGAGACTCTATAGTAACTCGTGCTGCTTTTTTGTCTGAGGAGTCTCACCGGATTCGCTTTGTTTATATCCCTAAACATACTTCTTGGCTGAATCAAATTGAGTGTTGGTTCTCTATTTGGGCCAGGGGTTGACTCCGGCGTAGTAGTTTCTCTTCCACCTCAGAGCTCAAGCAGAAGATACTAAATTTTATTGACTATTTCAACTGTACTCTAGCCAGACCTTGTTGCTGGAAATTTCAGGGGTTTGAGCGAGGATGATTAACCAGATTCAGATTTATGCTCATACTGGCTCAAGCATCAAACTCTATGCCGATCATTTTTAGCTTGGCTATTGACTATTTATTTTACGAGGGCGATCACACTTCTGAGTATTCTATCTCAGGAAGAATACATCGCTTCTACTGGTCACTTATTTCTGCCATCCTGCACTAGTAAAACTATGTGTACATTGGGGATACAATTATTTTCATTAACTCTTTCGACTTTAAACATCTGCCCTGGTAGATTTTATAGAGAATTTATAAATCGGAATCTATGTTTAGATAAATGGCTGAAGCCCTTACATTGAGTGAGATAGTTTTCCACTTACAAGAGATTTTTAAAACTTCAGGCCAATCTCCTATTAAATGTCTTCTGGTATGCTTGCCTCCAACTTTAAACAGTTTCTACCATCTATTTGCAATCTATATTCTACATTATCCATGAGTCTATTCATAATTAACCATCCATAACCACTTTCTTGTTTAGCATCTGGTGTGGGTGGGTTATAATCCTCTGTATGGTAACCTTGACCATAGTCCCAAATTTCTAAAGCAATATCATTGTTTTTTATTTCTAAGCGTATTAGTACAGGTAAGTGTGGCTTGTCTTTATGAGCATGACGAATCACATTGGAATAAGCCTCCGCCAATACTAAACGCAAACGGTTAGATTGACGAGGCCAATCAATATGTTTTCCTAGCTCTATTTCTAAACTACTTAATAACCAATTTTCAACAATAGTCAAAAAATTTATATCACTTGGCACCTGAAGCTCAGTTTTCATAAATTCACAGAACCTCCAGAGATAGTATAGTTTGGTCATCTTCCTGAACCTGATTATCAGTTCGGATATAAGCCAATAAACTATTCAGGTCTAGTTGGCTTTTATGTTCCTTGAGAAGTTTCCATAAACCTTCTTGTTGCAACATTACACGACTTACTTCCCCACTATCAGTAGCCTTTTGAACTACCGTAGCTTCAGTGATGCCATCACTAGTCAAAAGGAATACATCTCCTGAATCTAACTCTATAGTACCTGCTTTGCCTCTCCATATTGGCAATATTCCTAAAGGAATACCACGATCTTTAAGGAAATTTGGTACTTGCTCAGAACCTTTGTTTCCAGTATTTACCAATGGGTTTTTAGACCATACCAAGGGATATATATGGCCAGCATTAGCATAGGCTAATGAGCCATTTTCTGGTGTATAACGAGCCAAAACCATTGTAATGAAGCAATTACTGCTAATCAGATCGTCTGAAAGACTACTGTTAAGATTGTGCATAACTTCGTAGGGTTCTGGGGAATTTTCTTGAGAAAGTTCTCGTCGCATCAAAGAAATAGCACTAGCCATGAATAACGCAGCAGGTACTCCCTTACCCGAAACATCTCCCAATGCTAACCATATTTCCCCTTGAGGGTGAGTATAAACTTCAAAAAAATCACCTCCTACTTCTCTAGCTGGATAGCAACAAGCCTGTATCCTGAACTTATCAAAATCTGGCCAACTTTGACGCAATAAGTTGCTTTGTATTTGACGAGCTACTTCTAGCTCATTACGCATTTGTTCAGCCAATTCCCTAGTACGCTGATATAGTTTAGCTTGGGACAATGCTAAAGCTCCTTGCTCTAACACACTTTCTATAAACTTTATATCTTCATCAGACCAGAAATTACTACTGTTTTGTTGATTAAGGGCTAAAACTGCCAGTAAATCTTGCTGGTAAATCAGAGGGACTATTAATTTGCAACTATTTTTATTTGAACCTTCTTCAAAGTAGGTTTGACGACTTTTTACTACTTGCAATAACAATTCTTCAGTGATGGGAAAGTTTTTCTCGGTATTTTCAGAGCTTTGATAAGAAACAGGCTTAGATATTAAGCGATCGCCTGCTACTGGCCATAAGATTCCTTCTGTTGCTGTAAAAGTTTGTCCTACTGTTTTAACTATTGTCGATAACATATCAGAGTAATCCAATGATTCTCTAATCACACTCATTACCTCATTCAAAATAGATTCTCGTCGCAGAGCCAGAGTCAAAGTCTTAGTTCTTTGCTTCAGCACTTTGTAGGTTTCTGAAGCTTGTTGAACTACTAATTTTAGTTCTTCTGGAGTCCATGGTTTTGTGATATACTTAAATACTTTGCCTGAGTTAATTGCTTCTACTAAATCTTCTACATCTGTATAGCCTGTAAGTAGAATTCTCACTGTATCTGGAAATATTTCAAAGGTTCTCCCTAAAAACTCTGTACCATTCATTTCTGGCATTCTTTGGTCAGAGATAATAAGTGCCATTTCTCCTTCCGCTTTTAAAACATCCATTGCAGTGAAGGCACTATCTGCCTTATATACTTTAAAATCTCGCCTAAACGTCCTGTACAACAAATCTAAATTATCTGGTTCGTCATCAACAACCAGCAATTTCAGTTTCCTATCTCCCAAACTCATGCTATATCTTGGCTCCTAGACAAATTTTTAGATATTGCACTCTCATTTTTGCCATTAGAGTATTTCATAGTCAAATATTTCAGCTTAGTCATATCTACATAATAATAATGTAGAAGTAAACTTTCATAAATTTTGCCTTTACTTTTTCTCGTCATTACCAACTAAATTTAAGGCTTCTTTGAGAACCCGAGCTATTATGGAGGTTAATTTTTAATAAATCCCTATCTATAGAGCCCTTATCTGTCTTGAATTGATACCAAGCTATAGCTAAAGAATGAGATTACTGCCACCTAATTAGGGTAACTATATTTTCAATTTCTAGGGTTTTGATTAGATTTGTAGTTAGTTTATATCTCTTGGGAATATAATATTATAAATCCTGCTAAAGAGATAGCTTGTTATTAGCAATCATGCCAGACACATAAATAATAGCTTTCTATTGCTATCCAACTATAGTTACGAGCCCAAAAGTAGTAAATTTGTACAGTTAATCTTTTCTTATATTAGCCATCCTCATTATGGTGTCTAAGTGTAAGTGAGTTATCTTTTAAATCCAAGTACCATCAATACAGATAATTATTGACGCTTGTAGATTATAACAAAGAATTATAGCCAACAGCTTACTTGCCCTATATGTACCATTTAGCTTAACTTTTCTGCCAATCTTAGTTTCGCAGAACGAGCCCGTGGATTTATTGCCACTTCATTATCTTGAGGTTGTATGGGTTTTTTTGTCAATACCTTTAAAATAGAAGCATTTCTCAGGCTATGTTTGACCAAACGATCCTCTAAACTATGAAAACTAATAATTCCTATTCTACCCCCAATTTTTAGCCAGTGAGGAGCATTCTTGAGGAAAGTTTCTAGACGAGAAAGTTCCTGATTTACTTCTATTCTGAGAGCTTGAAAAACACGAGTAGCTGGGTGTATTCTACCATAACGGTATTTGTAAGGTACACAGTTGGCAACCACTTCGGCCAACTCAGTTGTTGTTTCCAGAGGACGACTTTCTATTATTTTCCTGGCAATGCGCCGGGACAGACGTTCTTCTCCATAGGTATAAAAAATATTTGCCAACTTGACTTCTTCCCAATGATTAATTATTTTGGCTGCTGTGATAGTTTGTTGCTGATTCATGCGCATATCTAATTTACCTTGATGCCGGAAACTAAAACCTCGTTCTGGAGTATCCAACTGTACAGAATTTATACCTAAGTCTGCTAATATGCCATCAAATTTGAGATTTTGGGGATCATAATCAGCAAAATTACTGTGGCAGAATTGAATGTTAGAGTTGTAAGAGGCCAGTAAAGTTTGAGAAGAGTCGAGCGCTTGTTTATCTTGGTCAATAGCTACTACTTTCACCTCTGGGGCAGCAGCTAGAATTAACTTAGTATGGCCACCAAATCCCAATGTAGCATCTAAGTAGAGACCTCTAGGACGGATTACTAAACCAGAAATCAACTCACTACTTAGAACTGGTATATGGTTCATAATGTCATTACTCAAAGGGCAAAAGTCAAAATTGAAGTATTTACCAAAAGATTGGGTTTAAAGCCTCCCCTGCCTATCGGGCAACTTTTTAGTTGTTTTTTTAATATATATATGTTACTAATTTATTAGTTAGTTAGTCCCAGACGGGCAGTCATAGAAAAAAACGGACACTGAAGCAAGGTGCTACATTTAACTTGTTGAAAACTATGAACCTTATCTGTATAACATCACCGATTAAAGTGAGGATAATTGCAGATATTGTCTTGCTATTTGGCGACAAAACATATAAGGCTTGATAGTTTGGATCATATTACCTGAGCGCTCCCTGCACTGTAACAACAACGGAGTCTGTTTTTTTATGTCGCTTAACTTACAATCAGCCATCTATTTTGATAGATTTTAGTTCTTCCTTCCTTGGGCTGGAGTGTTCCCTTGTTAAAAAAGTTATTAACTGTACAATTTGACACTTAACTTTTTAGCTTTTGTCAAGGAATTGACCAAATTTTCAAGGATACCTTTTTAAAATTATATAATTATAATTACATATCAGTAATTTTCAAAAAATTCAAAAATATTTATTAAGGTTTTTAGTTAACTATTGCTCCTCACAAAACATAATAGCATTTAGCCTCAAAAAACTCAGGCCAAATAATTGGAAAGAAACATTAAATATTACTCATTAGGAGAATAGTCAAGATGAGCCAAATTCAAACTAGAACCGAGCCCATGGTCATTAACATGGGGCCTCATCATCCCTCAATGCATGGGGTATTAAGGTTGATTGTTACTTTAGATGGAGAAGATGTAATTGACTGTGAACCTGTAATTGGTTACTTACACAGGGGCATGGAAAAGATTGCGGAAAACCGCACTAATACAATGTTTGTTCCTTACGTTAGTCGTTGGGATTATGCTGCGGGAATGTTTAATGAGGCCGTAACAGTAAATGCTCCGGAACAACTGGCCGACATAGCAGTTCCTAAAAGGGCTAGTTATATCCGGGTAATTATGCTGGAACTAAACCGGATTGCTAATCACTTGTTATGGCTTGGCCCATTCCTGGCGGATGTCGGGGCCCAAACTCCTTTCTTCTACATCTTCCGAGAAAGGGAAATGATTTATGACTTGTGGGAAGCTGCTACAGGTTATCGAATGGTAAACAATAATTATTTCCGTATTGGTGGGGTAGCTGCTGATTTGCCTTATGGTTGGGTGGATAAGTGCGAAGATTTTTGTGATTATTTTTTACCCAAGGTTGATGAGTATGAACGTCTGATTACTAATAACCCAATTTTCCGTCGCCGAATTATGGGATTAGGTGTAATTAGTCGGGAAGAGGCGATTAACTGGGGACTTTCTGGACCTATGTTGCGAGCTTCTGGGGTAAAGTGGGATTTACGGAAGGTTGACCATTATGAGTGTTATGACGATTTTGACTGGGAAGTTCACTGGGAAAAAGATGGAGATTGTTTGGCGCGATATCTCGTGCGGATTCGAGAAATGCGAGAGTCGGTTAATATTATTCGTCAAGCTATTAAAGGACTTCCTGGTGGGCCTTATGAAAATCTGGAAGCTAAACGGATGGCTGAGGGGCCTAAGTCCGAGTGGAATGATTTTGATTACCAATTTTTAGGTAAAAAAATTCCTCCGACTTTTAAGATTCCTAAAGGTGAGCATTATGTTCGCATTGAAAGTGGTAAGGGAGAGATTGGAATTTATATTATTGGTGATAATAATATTTTTCCTTGGCGTTTTAAGATTCGGGCGGCAGATTTCGTAAATTTGCAGATTTTTCCTCATATTTTGCAGGGTGCGAAAGTGGCGGATCTTGTGGCTATTTTAGGTAGTATTGACATTATTATGGGGTCTGTGGATCGATAGTAAGATCAATTGTTAAAAGGTAAAATTTAAAAGTCACAAAAGTAAGCATTCAGCATTCAGTATGCTTCCTAAATAGTAACTTTACTAGCTTATGAGTTATTAACATCAAAGGAAGCAGAAATTAGTCTCTGTGGAGAATTAATGAAATTAGTCATCGGCTAATCTTAGTAGTTGCTTGAATATGTTTAAAAACTGACTGAAAGCTGAATGCTTGCAAAAAAATTGTGCTTAAAGCCTCCCCCATAAGGAAAGAATTTTTTAGTTGTTTTTTTAATAAATATGTTTTAATTATGTAAAAAATTAATTAGTCACGGGCGGGTAGTCTGAGGTAGAAAACAGACTTACTGGACAAGAGTAAAACTAGAGTCAAGTTTTGCCCTACCGAGATGAAAAGCATTAGCCTGTGGAGCGTGTAGCTTTATATAACTAAAACATCAACCAGAGTTTTGGCTCCCAAAAACTCTCCTCTGTGCTTAATGCCTAGGGAGGATATCAATAAAAAAATGTTATCAAAAACCAAAAGTCAGAAAGATTTATTAACCTTTTGCTTTTGGCTTTTTTTGTTGGAGAGATAAGGGCGATCGCTTGCTTGCTTAAGTCAGAAGTCAGAAGTAAATTAGCAGTACGGACTATATTTAAGAATAGGGAAAATGTTTGAGCCAGTAATAGTAACTACTAGACCAATATCATTAACCATTTCTCAAAAACTTTTGTACATTTCCCCATAGTAAAGGACCTACCCCTAAGCCCGGCCATGGAGAATTAGAGAAGTTTAATGAAAAGTCTGTATAGTAGAGACATTGCACGGAAGGTCTGTACAACATAAGAATAATTAACGGTCTACTGGCTAATAGTTATCAAAAAAAGTTATTTAGCCTATATTGATATTTTGATTAATTAATATCAACTAAGTATCATATTAATCCATGACAATTGATATTTAATAAGATTGTATCATAATATAATAAATATTTATTTATTAATAATTATCAAAATCATTGGGTCTAAAATACCGCCTTTTAAGGCTCAAGATTTTTGGGAAGTTTGCTCACTCATCCCCGTTACAAAAATAACTTATAACTTCGCTAAAAGCTATGGCATAGCTACGATAAAAAAAACTTTATAAAGATTACTACATTATTCAAAAAAAAGTTAGGTAAGGTTAGCTATAGTATGACTTATATTACTCAAAAAAATAAAGTTTAGCTAATAGTTATTAAAACTCTAAAATATAATATTTTTAAATACAAAAATCTCAGAAATTCCTAGAGAAAAATTAAATTACTAGAGAAAAAATTAGCTGTATTTTCGATATGAAGCTTTAAAACTTACTTTTTGTAAACATACAAATATTGTGTGTGCACAAAAAGTTTTTTTATAAGTAAAAATATTACTGCATTTTCATTAAATATGTGGCGGTATAAAATTGAGAAAAGTCACTAAAATAAATCGTAAACTATCAGAATTTTGATAATTAATTTACATTCTGTACAGTAGAAAAAGCTTTAATTTTAACTGTAAATTCTGATGCAATAATAATGTTAAACTACCAAATCTTATTGCCTATAATATTAACAATAATTACCCAATTTTTTTGATTAATTTTTAAATTGCTTGTAAGTTTATTTAAAATATTTTTCTAATTGAAACTCATGCTGATGAAAATGACTTTTATGCCATTGAAGAATATGGGAAAAAGGCAAAGCTGGGAGAATTTACTGATGTTTATTCTTTAGCAGTAAATCTTGATTATTTAATAACTGCTGAAATTCCTATTCCATAACCTGAATAGGGAGCGAGAATGGCTTTTAACTCGCCACAAAATTTAATCGGAAAATTAGTGATTGTTTTTAAGAAGCTATTCTTAAAGGTATGGCATTTGATCCTGAAGAACGTCTGCAGTAAGTGGCATAATAATGATCTTATTTTACAGAAGTTAAAAGTCAAAAACAAGTACTTAATTCTGAGGAGATTCCAGAATGTAATACTAATTTAGAAATTCAAAAGTTAAAAGTAGGATTTTATTGAATGAAAATTTTGCAAATACAATAATTTCCAATACAATAATTTCCAAAGATTATTTTACTTCTAAACATTTGGTAAAATTTTTTAATAAAACAGAAATTGATTATAAGCAACTAGAAAAAATTTTGCCTGCGCAAAAATCTCAAGCAGTAGATCCAAAAATAAGATAAATAATGTTGAATTTTTGACGTCTAATAACCAGAGAATAGGAAGTAAAAGAAGAAATATAAAAATTTTCCTACACAGACTTAAGTATTATCAATAAACTTGAGATTAAATATAGGAATGATAGATTTTGTTCAGCATTCAAAAAAAATGCAGAGGATTTGTGGTAAATTTAATGTTGATTATAATATTTATATGAGGTTTATTGAACAGGTGGAATAGGGGGTAAATAAAAGCTTATTATCTTGATTTAATTTTACTATTAATGTGCCAGTCCGAAATTTGGTCTGTGGAGTAGGGCAAGGAATAGTAGATTTTAGTATTGCTTTTTTTTATCTCGCATAGAAAATTTTAAAATTTATCAAGTTACAAATATTTCTCTTAATATTATTGGGATAATAGAAATAGACTCTTCTTCTGTAAGAATTTTTTTTTGCTGAAAGAAAATGGAGAGAGTCAGAGAGAGAAACTATTGCTAAAATAGTTAAAGGTAGCAGTAAACTATATATAGGAATTAGTAAATTAGATGAGTTTACCCTGATTTTGCCTGTGTTAATTATACTAAATTTAGTTATTAAAGAGAACTTACCCTATCTCTAAATTTTATTTAGGGTAAAGACTTCAAATTTTTTAAATATCCTCTTACCAGTAGAGATTTAGTATTACTTAAAAATTTAAATTTTACCATTGGTATGAAGCTGCTTTAATTACTCAAATAATTTTATCAAAGTTATGGAGATTTTGTAGGATAAAAATGAGTAGAACACTAGTATTTATTTATGGTATAGTTTGTTATTTAATATCATTGATGACTTTTCTGTATACCATTGGTTTTGTGGGCAATTTAATAGTACCAAAAACACTAGATTTAAACTTAGATGGTTCTCTGATTAAGGGGTTATTAATTGATATTTTATTAATCTTTTTGTTTGGTGTTCAACATAGTATTATGGCACGTCAAAGTTTCAAAAAATGGTGGACTAAAATAATTCCAGAAGTTATAGAACGTAGCACTTATGTTTTGATGGCAAGCCTAGTATTATTACTGTTATGTTGGCAATGGTCTTCTTTTGGTGGAATTATCTGGAATATACAAAACCCAATAATTTTTAACGTTATTTATGGCATTTTTGCCGTGGGATGGTTAATTGTTTTTCTTAGCACTTTTATGATTAACCATTTTGATTTATTCGGCTTGCGACAAGTATATTTATATTGGCGTGGTCAGGAATATGAAGATTTAGAATTCAGAAATCCAGGGTTTTATAAATATATTCGCCATCCAATTATGTTAGGTTTTCTTATTGCTTTTTGGGCAACTCCATTAATGACAAGTTCTCATCTAGTTTTTGCTATAGGTATCACAATTTATGTATTAATAGGTATTAAATTAGAAGAGGTAGATATGATTTCTATTTATGGAAATTTATATCAGGAATATCGCCAGCAAGTTTCTATGTTAATTCCTGTGCCCAAAATAAAATTTATCAAGCATAAATAGATAAAAAAATTAGGGTTATTCCTGATTTTTTCTCGGGACTAGATATAGATATGTAGATATGAATATATTCTATATAGATAGCAAAAAACATTGAGTGAATAAAATTATAAATTTCAGATACAGTTAGATAATAAAACTAACTATTCCTATTTATAGGAAAGAAAAAAAAATTAATTTTTATTCTTTCTTAATTTTTCCTTAAATTTATGAATCAACCACAACTAACTATCAGCAATAATAATGAAAATTTATGTACAATTATCTATAAAAGCATATCTGAATCTCAAAATAAACGGATTACTTTTGCTGAATATATGGATTTAGTTTTATACCATCCCCAATATGGTTATTATGCAACTCATCCTGTAAATATTGGCAAACAAGGAGACTTTTTAACCTCTCCTCATTGGGGTAGTGACTTTGGAGAATTATTAGCAGAACAATTTCTACAAATGTGGCATATTTTGCAAAGGCCTAATAATTTTACTATAGTAGAAATGGGTGCTGGTCAGGGAATTTTAGCAGAGCAAATTTTAGGTTATCTTAAACAAAAACATTTAGATTTTTTCCAAACAGTTGAATATCTAATTGTTGAAAAATCAGAAGTTTTAAAAGTACAACAAAAACAAATTTTACAGTCATATCAAGTGAGATGGAGTGACTGGGATAAAATTTCCCATAGTTCAATTACAGGTTGTTTCTTTTCTAATGAGTTGGTAGATGCTTTTCCAGTGCATAAGTTTAGAATAGAAGAACGGGAAATTAAAGAAATTTATGTGTCTTCTAACTCTCAAGGAAAGTTTGTAGAAATAACTGATAAAATTTCAACTCCTGAAATTGCTGAATATTTTAATTTAGTGGATATAGATTTACTCTCATTTGTTGATGTTGAGGGTTATCAAAGTGAAGTAAATTTACAGGCTTTAGATTGGATAAAAATTGTTAGTAATAAGTTGCTAAAGGGTTATTTATTAACTATTGATTATGGTTATCAAGCAGTACGCTATTATAATCCTGTTAGAAAAGAGGGAACTCTACAATGTTATTATCAACATCATCGAAATAATGACCCTTATTGGAATGTTGGGCGACAAGATATTACTGCTCATGTTGATTTTACTGCTTTGGAAAAACAGGGAAATTTATTAGACTTAGAAACTCTAGGTTTTACTAAACAAGGTTTATTTTTAATGGCTTTAGGTTTAGGAGATAGATTAAATGAATTATCAAATAATCAAGGTTTTTCTGTTGAAGAAGTTTTCCGACGTAGGGAAGCATTACATTCATTAATAGACCCAATTGGGTTAGGAAATTTTGGGGTTTTGGTGCAGAGCAAAAGTTTGAGTGAGGAAGAAAAAAAGCAAACTTTGAAAGGTTTAAGCATGCCTCCTATGGGTTAATAATTTTAGAATTCATAAGTTGTTTTTGCAATGGGGGTTTTAAGCAGAAAAAGAGGGGGAAAATCCAGGGCAAACGCATCTAATTTTTTTGACAAATGACTAAGACTAACTTTCGAGAATGGGCTTTGTGAGACATCTTAGCTCACGTTTCAAAAACGCTATTTTCGAGTTAGCGATTAAACTCGGTTTCGCGCTCCGCTATCGCGCTAGACCTTTAACGATAACTGATATGGAAGTATTTTATTGTTGTTCTAGTGCAGGATGGCAGAAATAAGTGACCACGTAGAAGCAATGCCTTCTTCCTGAGATAGAGTACTCAGAGGTGCGATCGCATCGGAGAGGCCAGCCCCAAAAAGTGACCACTAAAAAAAAGTGATTTATGAAGTCAACTAGAATTTGTGGAAGCCTAATCAATCAGCTTAGTCAACCCCATGAATGAATGCCTATCCCCAAAGCTCAATCCATAGTCCTGTCGCCAAGATAGAAAAACCTGCTGCAAGTTCTAGCTAGTCAGACCACCAATTCCTATCCCCTGGTCAGAAGAGTAAAACTCATCTTAGCTGCGGCCTCTGGAACCAACATTAGAAGGATAAGTGAACAACTACAACTACATAGAAGGCAAGTGAGGCAGTAGCGAAAAAGGTGCTTGGAGGCTTCTGAACAACTTTTAAAAGGAAGGGACTCTACAACCTCATGGTCATCGTTACTGGTTAAACTCTAATCCCTCTGACCCAGTAGCTTTTCGCGACCAGGTTAAATCTATCTGTCAGTGATATCTGTCGGCCCAAGAATTACTCGAAAAAGGAATTCATCTGATTAGTACCGATAAAATGACGAGTATCCCAGCTAATGAGAGAATTGGCCCCACTCAACCAATAGAGCCAGGACAAGTCGAACGCAATGAGTTTGAGTACATTTCCCTAGGTACTCAATGTCTACTGGCCAACTGGCACATAGCCAAAAGACAAATCATTACCCCTTCAATTAAGGCCACCCCCAGAGAAGTTGATTTTCTGCAACACATTGAACAGACTATCCATACTGAATTCTGATGGAGGATGAATTTTTCGGATTAGAGCAACTCAATACTCATAAATCTGAATGATTAGTCCGTCAAGTGGCTCAATGTTGTGGTATTCAGACTGATTTGGGGGTAAAACAGAAATCAGGTATTCGAGACTCTATAGTAACTCGTGCTGCTTTTTTGTCTGAGGAGTCTCACCGGATTCGCTTTGTTTATATCCCTAAACATACTTCTTGGCTGAATCAAATTGAGTGTTGGTTCTCTATTTGGGCCAGGGGTTGACTCCGGCGTAGTAGTTTCTCTTCCACCTCAGAGCTCAAGCAGAAGATACTAAATTTTATTGACTATTTCAACTGTACTCTAACCAGACCTTGTTAATAGGGGGTTTGATCGAGGATGATTAACTAGATTCAGATTTATGCTCATACTGGCTCAAGTATCAAACTCTATGCCGATAATTTTTAGCTTGGCTATTGACCATTTATTTTATGAGAGCGATCGCACTTCTGAGTATTCTATCTCAGGAAGAAGGCATCGCTTCTACTGGTTACTTATTTCTGCCATCCTGCACTAGTAGCTTGTGAGAACAATAACTCTTACCTATTAACTATGGCTGACTGGTCACCCCCTGAGCAATTAAATATAGCATTTCTTCTTTGCTGAAAAGCTTTTGAGACTGTTGAATTAGCTTACCATTATAATAAGATTCCACGAAAACTAATTCTCCATTCATATAATGAGTACTTGATGGAGACCCAGGGCAAGCTCATCTAAATTTTTATTGACGAATCAATATTTTTATGATAACGATTTAATAAATTTTTATATTATTGGTTTTCGCAACTTAACAATTGGAATGTATTTTCGTCACTAAATTAACTCAAAACCTGTCAGGGCAATAGGATTAGAAAAGATACTATTTTTCAACGATTGTTAAGATGAGCTGACCCTGGGGTTTTAAACAAGCTTCTAAAAATATTTTGCCTTAAAAGGCAGAGAGTAATAGCATTTATAAAAAACTTTTCAACTTGACTATTGAGTGCCTTGAATTTGGAAGGTTAGGGATGTTGTCATAGAATTTCCATACAACATAAGCAGACTTAGGCAAATACTATAATATAGCGCATAAAAATTTCGACAATCTTCACGCTTTACTTCATGGGTTAGCGGAGCTTTGCGTTAGCGATCTCCTAACTATTTTTATTCAAAAAAACCTTTAGTTTTTCAAGTTAAATAACCTTAATTTTAATTGAAAGATGCTTCAATTGGTTGGTTAGATATTTTGATAATAATCCGTGTTTAACTTGATAAATACTTTGTCCTATTTTAAAAGCAAATTTTTTTCAGAAGCTCCACACCCTTCATTGCACAAGCAATATAATTTTTTTAATTATTCCCAGATGACATTGGCATGCGTTCTAAACCCGTTAATTGTTTAATTATGCCGTGAAATTATTCAATTTTCTATCTAGGCAAGAGATTCAAATTCTACAATTGCAAAACTACTTTTTCTTAATACAAGCATTTTCTTGAATACAAATTGAAAATTTAAATAATTAAAATACTTAATTTTTCCTGGTTTCTAATTCATAATTCATAACTCCTAACTTATCAGAGATACAATAACTAATTACTCGTTTTTTAGATGGGATCTAATTGTTTTAATAAATTTAAGCTTTAGTAGATTTTTATTGGTAATAAAATAGCTCTCAAATATCAGATTATACGAACTAATTTAAATGATAAAATAATCAACTGATTAACCAAATTTTCGCTTCTATACAGAAAGGTAAAAATAGAGGTAGAAATAAACCATTATAAGCAAAATATTTAGGATAATACCTTTTTTAATTAGTTATTTTGAATGGTGATAAACTAAAAGTTATATAGGCGATTAAATTGGCAAAAGTGCTGGATGACAAAGTAAGTTTAATGTCCCTGATTAGAATTAATGTAGCGATCGCTCAACTTAGGAAAATAACTGCCCCATAGAGAGTTCTGGGTAATAAAATTCAACCCCATCCCTAACAACATTAGGAATTCTCAAATAGTACCCGAAAGTACAACTAATATCATGGCTCTTTCAATACCCACTCTGGGAAAATTTTAGGGAATTGGAAATTGGGAGTGTAATGTTTATAAAGCAGGTACTTAGTTTAGTTTCAATTAAAACTCTAAATAGTAATCTAAATCTGATAATTTATACATCCGAATGTAATCTTTACCATATTTTTCTAATGTTTGACTTGTGACTGGTTGAAATACTTCTAAAACTCCTTTTTTTTGTAGTTTTCCTTTGAGTCAATGACCTAAAATTTTTAAGTCATCTCTTGACCTCAGATTTTTATAATAATCACCTTGAGTTCGACAGGGAAATACTAAACCATCATCAGTGTAGGCAACAAAATCTCTTTGAGGATAAATGGGATTTTTAGTTGAAGCTATATCTACAATAATTTATACTTCAAACCAGTCTCTAGGAATAACATTACCTGTTTTTCTATTCCATCTTATTTT
Organism: Trichodesmium erythraeum GBRTRLIN201; assembly: GCA_018457135.1. GTDB lineage: Bacteria > Cyanobacteriota > Cyanobacteriia > Cyanobacteriales > Microcoleaceae > Trichodesmium > Trichodesmium erythraeum. Next base: position 18,437 of record JAGGDU010000009.1, read on the forward strand.
GCCAAAAAAAGCATTTAAGTTGGAACGTTTTTGGTTTTCAACTCTAGCTAAAGATAGATCTAAATAAGAAATATTATAATTAATGAATGGTTTATTTTTTGGATTTATCAAAGTCGTTTTTTTGTGGTTTTCCTTAGCTGATTCAATAATAGGAAATGATTCACACTTAGCAAAATTAACAGATACATTATCAGTCAATATCCAATTAAGATAGGTTTCTGTTTGATTAATAGTAGTAGTATCACTAATTTTGCAGGTAAATTCTAAATTATTAAACAGTCCTCTTTGAGAAAAATTTAAAGACCCTGCAAAATAAAGTAGTTCATCTTGATATTTTATCCTGTAAATTTTGCCATGAAATGGTGGTAGATTCTACACAAATCTGACACCTCCACATTTAGCATTGGCAGATAATATTAAACTGTTTAATTTGCCTAACTTATTCTAGGTATTTCTATTTAATTTTTAAAAAATTATCATGGCAACTAATAATGTAAAATTCCCACAAATGTTGATAATTATAGCAATATATTATTGAGATTGTTTTACTGTAATTTCTGAAGTATAACCAGATGCAATAGTAACAGAATTAGCTAATTTAAAAAGATTTCTAAGTTGATCGCCAAAAGCACCTCCAAAATCTGGATAATTAGTATAAATAGCCATAATATTAATCTCAAAAATTAGAGTAAACTTAACTGTATTGGTTGTCCATCTAGTTCTGATTCTGCTAATTTTAATCTTTCTTTGATTGACATAGCTTGTAAATGCTTACTGAGATTGTATAAATCTATTTTATTATAATCATTTTTGAATAGTGGAATCAAAGATTCAACAATAGAAACAATTCCATCTGGAGGTACAGCATTACCAATTTGTCGCCTAATTTCACTAAAAGAACCTTCAAAAATAAAATCATCAGGAAATGTTTGTAATCTTGCTCTTTCTCTATTTGTTAAAGACCTGGGTTCCGGATAATGATAACCCCATGTCCCTCCACCTCCTCCAGCAATTATTGTTGCAGCAGGTTTGTCTGGATCAATTCGTCGATAAACATGACTAATCATTCCTTTTACATAGTACGGACTATCTTTAGGAATGTCTGTAAAATTACCTCCTGCTTTTATCCTTTTCAATATTTCAATTGTTCGAGGTTGAATTTTTTGATGTTCATTATTATTGGGAACTTTTTCTACATTTTTAAGTGCTTTACCAGCAGTTATATAGGTATATTTCCGACCAATACCATATTCTGGTGAAGGATGAATAAAATTAAAACCAGTGTCCATTCTAATGCCTACTAAAATGACTCTTTCTCTAAATTGAGGTACTCCATAATCAGCAAAATTATATAGTTTAGGTTTGACTAAATAACCTGGAGATATACTTTCAAAATCTGACATGATTCGTTTAATTGCTTGGTATTTATTAGCACTTAATAAACCTTTGACATTTTCGGCGATAAATACCTTTGGTTGTTTACGTTTAACAAATTCTAAGAAGTAGGTATATAAATTGCCTCTAATACCTTTTAAGCCTGGACGTTTCCAAATCATTGAGAAATCTTGACAAGGGAAACCTCCTATAATTAAGTCTGCTTCTGGAACTTCAGCAATATTTATATTTTCTATTTGATTATTCTCAATAATATTAGAAATATTTCTTCTAAAAGTTCTACAGGCATAAAGGTCAGAATCAATGGCCCACACTAACTTAAATCCTGTATAGTGAAATGGTAAATCCATTCCTCCACAACCAGAAAATAAAGATATGATTTTTGGTGCCTTATTCCAATGTATTTTTTCTAAAGCTTGAACTAACATTTTATTGTTTAAAAATATAACTCTTGTACTTACTAATTCAAGTTATATTATAACAAAAAAAATAATATTTTAAGTCTCTCCTTTTACCGAAATCAAAAAATATTTGTTATAGTTATTTTAACCCTCTGAATGATGGGCTTTGGTACTGATAACTAATAACTAAAATATTTTTTTTATAAGCAATTTTTTGTATCTGTAAAGCTTCAAGAAAATCTACTAACTTTTATAATGATAAACATTTATAGACAAAATTTAAAATTTAAGATATATTAATAAAGTTAAAAAAAATGATAAAATACTAAAATTATCATAATACCCACCAAATCATATTTTGGCAAGGAGATTAATCAATGAAAACAACAGAAGAACCACGTCAAAAACACAGCCGTCATCAAGGACTGACAGAGGCTGAGGTTGAGGCAAGTAGGCAAAAATATGGTTATAATTTATTAACGCCACCCAAGAGATTGCCCTGGTGGAAATTATGGTTAGAAAAGTTTGAAGACCCAATAATTCGGATTTTAATAATTGCCGCTGTTATTGCTATTACTGTCGGAATTTTTGAAGGTAATTATGTAGAAGGTTTAGGTATTATTGCTGCTATCCTAATAGCTACAACTGTTGCTTTTTTGAATGAATATAAAGCTAATCAAGAATTCGAGATTCTTAATCGAGTAAATGATGAAATACCAATCACAGTAATTCGGGATAATAACATTACAACTATTCCGAAAAAAGACTTAGTAGTAGGGGATTTGGTAATCATAGAAACAGGAGACGAAATACCAGCAGATGGTCAAGTAATAGAGGCAGTTTCTCTAGAAGTTAATGAAGCTAGTTTAACTGGGGAAGCAATGTCAGTTACTAAAACAGTAGAGACAAATTTATCCTTTAACAATCATAATAGTGACGCTTACCCTCCCAATAAAGTTTTACGAGATACTGTAGTGAATGATGGACATGGAATTATTGAAATTACGGCCATTGGTGATGCTACAGAAATCGGTAAAACTGCTAGATGTGTTCTTGACATTACAGATGTAGAAACTCCTCTAAATCTGCAACTGGCACGCCTCAGTAATCTAATTGGTATCCTTGGTTTAGGTGTAGCAGTGTTAATAGATATGGCTCTAGTAGTACGGGGTATATTTACAGGAGAACTCAACCTCACCTTTAGACAATGGTACATTATCAGTATCCTTGCCATTAGTTTAGTTACTGCCTTAACTAGAGTCTGGTTGCCAATAATTATAGATGGATTAGAATCAGTAGGTAAGGAAATAGAAGTTCCGGGATGGTTAGAAGATGATAGTAAGATCGCCTGGTCAAGAAATCTTTTGACCGCCCTAGTAATATTTGGCATCGGTATGGGAGTCGGGTATTATTTAGAGTGGGTTCCCGCTTCTCCCACTGATTGGATCGCTACAGATGTTGCCCTGAAATTCTTAACATACTTTATGATTGCAGTTGCAGTTATAGTTGTTGCCGTACCTGAAGGATTAGCTCTAAGTGTTACCCTAAGTCTTGCCTACAGTATTCAGAAAATGACTAAACAAAATAATTTAGTTCGCCGGATGCACGCTTGCGAAACTATTGGTGCCACAACGGTTATTTGTTCTGATAAAACAGGCACGTTAACTGAAAACAAAATGCAGGTGAGTGATTTCCAGTTTCCTAGTTTTGAGAATAGCACTCTCAATGCTGAAAATATTATAGTTGAAGCGATATGTGCAAACACTACAGCTAACTTAGAACATAGAAAAGAGGGAGTTTCTACTCCTTTGGGAGACCATACAGAAGCATCTTTGCTATTGTGGTTAGAGCTAAACAACATTGACTATATTGACAAACGAGAAGATTTTGAGGTTATTAGTCAGTTAACTTTTTCTTCAGACAGAAAGTACATGGCAACTCTCGGAGTTTCCCCTACTATAGGCGAAAAAATACTCCATATTAAGGGTGCGCCCGAAATATTGTTAGTAAGTTGCAATCAAGTTCTGACCTCAGATGGAATCCAAGCTTTTACAAATTCTCAGAGAGTATCGCTCACAGCAGAGTTAAATAAGCATGAATCTATTGGCAGACGGACTTTAGGATTTGCCTATGTTAGAGATCCTCAAAACTATCAACAAGGGTGTGAACTTGAACAATACGATGATCTCGTTTGGTTGGGTTTTGTGGCAATCGCCGATCCAGTGCGAGAAGAAGTACCCCTAGCAGTAGAAATCTGCCGAAAAGCTGGGGTTAAAGTGAAAATGATTACAGGGGATAGTCGTTTGACTGCAATAGAAATTGCTCGTGAAATTGGAATTATAAGTGAGGATGAGGATAATGATTATTCTATCACTGGTAACAAACTCCGTGAGTTGGATGATGCAGCAGCTTTAGAAATGGTGCAAAAAGCAAAAGTGATTGCTAGAGCACGACCACAGGATAAGCAACGTATTGTACAACTACTACAAGGTAGTGGGGAAGTGGTGGCAGTTACGGGTGATGGGACTAACGATGCACCTGCTTTAAACCAAGCGCAGGTTGGTTTGTCAATGGGTAGTGGTACTTCTGTAGCTAAGGAAGCTAGCGATATTATCATTTTGAATGATTCTTTTGGTAGTATCGAAAATGCAGTTATGTGGGGGCGATCGCTGTACCAAAATATTCAAAAGTTTATTCTTTTCCAGTTAACAATAAATGTTGCTGCTTGTGGGATAGCTTTATTAGGTCCGTTTATTGGAATTAATCTGCCGTTTACTGTGATTCAACTATTGTGGGTGAATTTAATTATGGATACTTTTGCTGCATTGGCTTTGGCAACGGAACCACCTAATGAAAAAGTTATGGAGAAAGCACCAAGAAATTCTCAAGAATTTATAATTTCCCAATCAATGGCGGTGAATATTTTCTCTGTAGCATCAATATTTTTGGTGTTTTTTGTCGGTTTCTTGCTGTATATCCAAAAAGACCAAGTAGTAACTCCTTATGAATTGTCTCTATTTTTCACTACATTTGTTATGTTGCAATTTTGGAATATGTTTAATGCTAAATGTTTTGGTTTAAGGGAATCTGCATTTTCTAATATTAGTAAAAATGCTAGTTTTATAGTTATTGCTGCATTGATTTTTGTGGGGCAAATTTTGATGGTTCAATATGGAGGAAGTGTATTTAGAACAGTTCCTTTATCTTTAAGAGATTGGTTAATAATTATTGGTGGTACTTCTATTGTATTCTGGATAGGTGAAATTTGGCGGATGATTCAAATACGGTTTAAGGCTTCTTAAAAAGTAGTAGGTTGAGTAAAATTAAGTCCCTTTAGGAGTGGAGTGTGATCATAAACTTGGTTTATGGGAGGTAGATATTAGTATGGTAGGGTATTTGATACTCTAAGCAGAATATACTGTTTTATCCCAATACTACCATATTGAATATCAATAGGACTTACGCAAAATAATTTATTTCTCTCATTTTGAGTGTTAGCGCTAGGGTTTCATATGCTTAAGCTTTGCAGTCCTTGAGCAATTTCAAAATCAAAATTTCCTTCCTCATGGATAGCTCCTGGTTATATAAATTCATACCAATTTCATAAACTTAGGCTACATTACTTAATATTAATAAGATTATATGATTTCATTCTTGAGTATGATGTGTAGCCATACTTAAGGAAATTGGTATGATTGTAAATTTATACAAATTACGAGTTGTATAAATTTATGTTTCGACTGTTGCTGAAATGAAAGAGGAGCATTGACTTAATCCTAGAATAACAATATAATACCTGAAAAAGCATACCATTATACTGCCAATATCCATAAATGAAATCCATCATAACTAAGCTCAAACTGAGTAATAAGCAGAAAAGCCTGATGGATCAACACGCAGGTTATGGCAGATGGTGTGACAACTGGGGGTTAAGTTTTTGGAATGCAGCTTACAGAGATGGTTGTAAACCTAATACCCGTAAACTCAAAGAAGTTTTTACCAATAACACAAAACCTCTTTATCTTTGGATGAAAAACTTGTCGTATAGAGTTTATCAATACGCTTTCATCAATTTAGGTGAAGCATTTAAGAGGTTCTTTTCCTTCGGAATGCTTCGCAAACAAGGGTTGAGTCAACACCCAAGGTTTAAGAATAAAGGTAAACATGATTCATTCACTATAGATAATTGTGAGAAACCAAGAGAACTAAATGCTTGGAATCACAAATTACCTTTTATTAGTGTTATGAGAATTTATGAACCAATTGAAACAACGACTCAAAAACTAACTACAAGTAAACAGACTGGTGATTGGTACTTAAGCTTAAACTATGAATTTACCCCTACTTAAACACCTAAAACCATTGAGGTAGTAAGTGTTGACTTAGGTCTAAAGACATTAGCAATTTTAAGTGATGGTAAAGTATTTGAAAGTCTGAAATCTGATCGCATATTTACAACTAAGCTATCTAGAATACAATACCTAAATTGCAATCAAGAGATAGGTTCTGCTAATTGGAAAAAAGCACAACTGAAGATAGCTAGATTACATGGAAAAGTAGCTAACATCTGTAAAGATGCACTTCATAAATTGACAACATACGCAAGCCTTTAAGCACGGCGTTGTTGTCATTGAAGACTTAAAGGTTAGTGGGATGTTTGGTACAGCGATATGAAAAGACGATCAAAAATTAGCCAAGTCAATTGCATACCAAGGTTTTTATGAGTTTCGCAGACAACTAGAATACAAGTGCCAATGGTACGGCTCGGAGTTAGTAGTAGTTGACAGGTTTTTTCCATCATCAAAAACTTATTCAAACTGCGGTCATCTTCAAGATATGCTATTAAATCTAAGGAATTATGACTGCTCAGAGTGTGATTTATCAATCTTATTGAGATTTAAACGCCAGTATGAATTTGAGAGATGCGGTCGGTTTGATAGTCAACGCTTGTGGATGAGTAACCGCCGATGGTCTCAGTTAAAGCAGGAAGTAAACATTAAAATGTCACTTATTATGAAGTAGTAAAGTAACAACAGAAAAGGTAAAATTTTACCCGCAAAAAATTAAACTCAAGCATCTTAAATTGATTATGTCTGCAAAAAAACTAACAGGTAACGAAATCAGAAAAAAGTTTCTCAGCTTTTACGCACAAAGGGAACACACCATTTTACCAAGTGCATCTCTAGTTCCCGAAGACCCTACGGTCTTACTAACTATTGCGGGAATGCTACCATTTAAACCCATATTTCTTGGACAACAACCCCGACAATATCCCCGCGCCACTACATCCCAAAAATGTATCCGTACTAATGATATTGAAAATGTTGGTCGCACTGCCAGACACCACACTTTTTTTGAGATGTTAGGTAACTTCAGTTTTGGCGACTATTTTAAACCAGAAGCGATCGCTTTGGCTTGGGAGCTTTCCACAAAAATATTTGCTTTACCACCAGAGCGTTTAGTTGTCAGTGTATTCCGAGAAGATGATGAAGCTTTTGCAATTTGGCGCGACCAAATAGGTATTCCAGCACATCGTATTCAACGGATGGATGAGGCAGATAATTTTTGGGCATCAGGTCCAACGGGTCCATGCGGTCCATGTTCAGAAATTTATTATGATTTTCACCCAGAATTAGGGGATGATCACATTGACTTGGAAGATGACACTAGGTTTATTGAGTTTTATAACCTAGTATTTATGCAATATAACCGTGATGCTAACGGAAATCTCACCCCGCTAGAAAACAGAAATATTGATACGGGGATGGGGTTGGAAAGGATGGCGCAAATCTTACAAAAAGTTCCTAATAATTATGAAACTGACCTGATTTTTCCCATCATTAAAACGGCTAGTGATATTGCTGATATTGACTATAGAAAAAGTGACGATAAAACCAAAGTTTCTCTTAAAGTCATTGGTGATCATGTGCGAGCAGTAGCAAATTTAATTGCTGATGGTGTCACCGCATCTAATGTCGGTAGGGGTTATATTTTACGACGGTTAATTCGGCGAGTTGTTCGTCATGGTCGTTTGATTGGAATTTCTGGGGAATTTACATCAAAAGTTGCTGAAACAGCAATCACTCTGGCTGAGGATATTTACCCAAATCTTCGAGAACGAGAAACTGTGATTAAAGCAGAGTTACAACGGGAAGAGTCTCGCTTCCTTGAAACATTGGAGCGAGGAGAAAAACTATTGGCAGAAATTATGGCCAAACCCGAAACCAAGAAAACTCAGCATATTTCTGGAGAAGATGCTTTCAAGTTATACGATACCTATGGCTTTCCCTTAGAGCTGACTCAAGAAATAGCTGAGGAAAATGGTTTAACTGTTGATGTCAGTATGTTTGATCAAGAAATGAAACTAGCCCAAATACGCTCTCAGTCAGCACATGAAACTATTGACTTGACAGCTCAAGATGGGGTAAAATTAGATATAGACAAAACGCAGTTTTTAGGATACACAGATTTGAGTTCTCCAGCACAGGTAATGGCTTTGGTAGGAGATGGTGAACAATTGGAGACGGTTCAAGCAGGTGCTCAAGTGCAAATTGTACTTGACAAAACGCCTTTTTATGCTGAGTCTGGAGGACAAATAGCCGATCGTGGTTATCTCAGTGGGGATAGTTTGGTAGTACGAATAGAAGACGTGCAAAAGCAGAATAATATTTTTGTACATTTTGGTCGTATTGAGCGAGGTAGGTTACAGTTAGGAATGACGGTGAATGCTCAAATAGATGGTACTTGTCGACGTCGAGCACAGGCAAATCATACAGCGACTCATCTATTACAAGCTGCTTTGCGCTCTCTTGTAGACTCGTCAATTTCTCAGGCGGGTTCTTTGGTATCTTTTGACCGTTTACGATTTGATTTTAATTGCCCAAGGGGTTTGAAACCGGAGGAAGTCGAGCAAGTAGAAGCTCAAGTCAATAGTTGGATAGCTGAAGCACATTCGGCGACGGTTGCCGAAATGCCATTGGAAGTAGCTAAAGCAAAGGGAGCAGTTGCTATGTTTGGAGAAAAATATGCTGATGTGGTGCGGGTGGTTGACTATCCGGGAGTATCGATGGAATTATGTGGGGGAACTCATGTGAATAATACTGCAGAAATTGGCGTGTTTAAAATTATTTCTGAAGCTGGTATTTCTTCTGGAGTACGCCGTATTGAAGCAGTGGCAGGTTTAGCAGTTTTAGATTATTTGAAGGTGCGGGATGCTGTGGTTAAAGAATTGAGCGATCGCTTTAAGGCAAAACCGGAGGAGCTATCGGAGCGTGTGAGTAACTTGCAGCAGGAGTTGAAGGACTCGCAGAAACAGTTGGAAGCATTGAAAGGGGAGTTAGCAGTAGCGAAGTCTGACCAGTTGTTGGGGAATGCTGAGACTGTCGGTGAGTTTCAGATATTGGTAGCAGAAATGCCTGGAGTTGATGCGGAGGCGTTGAAGACAGCAGCAGAGAGGTTGCAACAAAAGTTAGATGAAAGTGCTGTGGTATTAGGTTCTGCAGCTGAGGGTAAAGTTAGTTTAGTTGCTGCTTTTAGTAAATCTGTAAATGGTAAAGGTTTGCAAGCAGGAAAATTTATTGGCGGGATAGCGAAAATTTGTGGAGGAGGCGGTGGCGGCCGTCCGAACTTGGCGCAAGCAGGGGGTCGCGATCCGAGTAAGTTGAAGGAGGCATTGGAGAGTGCGAAGGAGCAGTTGGTTGATGGGTTGAAGTAAATGTTGGATTTGCTTTATTGACTTTTTAGGTTGGGTTGAGGCAACGAAACTAAACATATATAGGTTTTTGTTGGTTTAAGCGACAGCGCAACCCAACCTAAAGCCATTAAACTTGAAACTATCACCATAATGTAACTAATAAAAATAGATCTTTCAGAGTGGAACAAACCAGAAAAAGATCTTTACAATGTCGAATCCTAAACCTGAATAAATTTTATTAGTCCGCTTATTTTGATAGGGATTTAACTTCTACAAAAGCTAGAGAATGCAGTAATTTTAGCATTTTGCACAGAAGAAGCAGTTATTTTAACCATCTTTATTCTTAAGGAAGAGGGGAACAGTCATCAAAGTAACTGATGAGTGCCTCTCCAACAGCCTTTGTAACTCCAGCCGCCACTGCTTATTTCGCACCCCACCCTACAACAGGAATAAAATCAAGAACGGAGTGAGCAACCTTACTCCCTATAAGTGGAGCCGCAACTATCGTAAATATTTCTGCGGCTGCAGTTTTACTCACACTAACATCAAAGATTGCTCCAACTTGACGAATCATTGCGATATCACCAGCACCCATTGCATAGTGTGAACCTGGAACCCAAGCTATTGCTGCAAATCCTAAAGCCCATTTATTAATAGCTGAACTTGCTTGTCTTCTTGCTTCTGATTTACTATGTGCTACCATATTTTAGCTGCTATTTTTTGTTGAGTTTACTTTGCCCTATATTTTATTTCGTCATTTTTAGCTTTGTCAACTTTCAACAAGTATATTTAGTACCTGATTTTTCAACTATTTGAAATGAATTTAGTACATTTAGTACATTTAGTTGAAAAAGTATATTTCACAGGATATACTGGATAAACATTTATTAGTATTTACCTATGAATAATTTTGAAACTATCTTAAATTGGGCTGATAATTTGATGTTTAATGAAACTAGAAAAAATCTCTCAGAGGTTCAGAAAGAAATACTAAAAGGCATTTGGGAAGGAAAAACATATGGTGAAATAGCTAAAGAACTTTATTGCAGCGAATCTAAAGTGAAAGAAAAAGCTGCTAAATTATTAAAAAAACTCTGTAAAGACTTAGGCTCAGACCTTAATAAGTCTAACTTTCGTTATAAGGCAGAGAAAAAATATTGTGTTTCTCAAGATTACAAATCTAACTCGGGTCACTTTTTGTTACAAGTTGATAATTTTAATATTGGCGGTCAATTAATACAAAGTGTAGAAGGTGAAAAAGCAAGTTTGCCATATTCTCCTAAAAGTCCTCAAAACAAAAATAAATCTCCTATAATTAATCTCAAAGATGCACCGAAATTAACTTGCAATTCTCATCGCACATCAGAAATATCTACCCTCAAAAAATGGATATTAGAAAGCAACATTCAATTCATAACAATCTACGGATTAAGTGGAATTGGCAAAAGCAATCTTGCTTGTCAACTTATCGAACATGTTCAAACAGAATTTGACTATATTTTTTGGAAAAGCCTTAATAATTATCCTCATCTTTCAACTATAAAAACCGAACTAAAAAAATTTTTTTCCCAATCCCAAACCAAGCTATTATCTACAATTATTGATTATTTTCGTGCTTATCGTTGTCTAGTAATTCTTGATGATGTAGAAAATATTTTTCAAAGTGGTGAATTAGCCGGTAAATACCTATTAGACTATAAAAACTACGGCAATTTTTTTAAACAAATTGCTTCTTTATCTCATCAAAGTTGTGTAATTATCATTAGTTGGGAAAAATCTATAGAAATAGCAAGATTAGAAACAGAAAATTATCCAATAAGAACCTTACATCTGAAAGGATTAGAAAAAGAAGAAGCCACAAAAATATTGAAAACGAAAAAATTAAAAGATGAGGAAAAGTGGTCAGAATTAATAACTATTTATCAAGGTAATCCCACCTGCTTAAACGTTATAGCTGCAACAATTAGGGAATACTTTTCTGGTAGAGTTTCTCAGTTTTTAGCTGAAATTGAGGAGATTTATTTAGGAGATTTTCAACAAACTTTAGAGTATCATTTTGAGCGTTTTAACCCATCAGAAAAAAAAGTAACTTACTGGTTATGTAATCAAAATAAACCCATAAATATTTGCCAAATACCTAATAATAATGAATTATCTAAATCAGAATTTTTACAAGTAATTGAATCTTTATGTAGACGTAGCTTAGTGGAAAAAAAGGAACTAGACAACAAATATGTATTTGAAATTAATCCTGTATTTAAACAATATATTCTTACCAAAAATAAATAGTAATCAAGTGAAGTTATCTTTCATTAAATCAGAGATAATAACGAGAGCTTCTAAAACAGAAATAACCTCTACATCATTCGCTGAAGCACCTTATTTTACAGGTTCACTAAGGTCTTGCGCCTCCAAAAGCAGATAGGATGATACCCACCTCGTTTAATGGTTTATTTAATATGTTAATTCTGCATTTTTATCTATCTCTAAAACTACTTTAAATTTAGGATAACAGTGAGTTATAGCTGACAATTTTTTCAGTATTTTTGACTAAAATTACTGAATCAATGCGATGTATTGTGAGGATAAAACTAATTACATAAACACCGTGTTTCACCGCCACAGCATTCAATTTTTTAAGAAAATAAATCCAGGCTCCATGATAAATTGATTTTAATAGCTTAGTGTTTCTAGCTCTTACCTTTAAGCTTAAGGTATTTTAGAGAATAATGGTCATATTTTTTAACTAATTTATGAGTAGTTTTATACAGCTTTGTTGCACTGCGGATGCCCATAGTGTAACAATAAAAGTACATGACATAAAAGTAAATATGAATAAGTCCAAGTCCCAGTCAAAATCAAAGTACCGTCTTAGCAACTGGTCGGAGTATCATACAAGAATCTATCTCACTAATAGTAAAATAATGATACTATGATAAGCCTTACTCAGTATAGCAATTAAAAGAAGATGCCAGGTAGATTTGAAGGATTAAGTAACATAAAATGGAAGTTATTTAAAGATATTTTTCCTATTTCACCAGAAAATAAAGAGGTAAAGGTATGCCTCATATTCCATTTCAATAAATACAATCATATCCTTCTCACTTCCCCAATAACAGGTTGTCGTGGTTGTGATGTAACAGCTTGAGAAATTTGGTATTCTAAGAGTTCACCACACAGATAGTTGAAGCGTTAGGAAGAAGATGAAACTCTCAAACAACTACAAGGATGAGTTTAAAGTGTATCATTACCATCACATCCTATGATTTCGTCATTACCTTAACTACCAAAAAGTGTATCATTAACCGCATTTCCTGTGATTTGGTCATTACCTTCGTTACCATATATTATGTCATCACCAATTCCACCATAAAGTTTATCATGACCCGCGTCACCTGTAATTTCCTCATTATCGTCATCACCTAGTATTTTATCATCACCAATTCCACCATAGAGTTTGTCATTACCTCCTCTTCCTGTCTGCGTATCGTTTCCATCACCTCCCCCCAGACTAGGTCATTACTGTCATCACCACGAAGTATATCATTACTAATTTTTCCTTCTATTGAGTCATTGCCATGACTACCTAAAACTTTGTCATCACCAGCACTTCCTTTTATTGTGTCATCCCCAGAATTACCAAAAAGTTTATCATCACCTGCTTCACCTGTGATGTTGTCATTACCTTCGCTACCAAAAATAGAATCATCACTATTTTCATCAGAGAAGTTATCATTTTAACCTGTACCAGAAATAGTTATACCATCAGTTCCTGTTGACATATTGTTCTCCTATTTTATTTGGTGTGTGTGATGAGTTGCTTTAATTTTTGAACTTAGATCCTACTTTAGTAACATCGTAGATAAACTTCACTTTGTTCTTATCTCTATTTTTATCAGAATTTACCTATTACCTCTTAACTCTATATTAGAGTGTATTTTTGATAATTATTTCAGATATTTACACTGCAATTAGTGTTTTTTTAAGTCCTGTTTAGAATTTATATATTTTATATATTTTGAAAGTTTGATACTATGATCATAATCATAATAATTTATAAGATTACTCACTGTTCGCCCATTTTTTTCAGTTATAGAACTTACGTAGTACCGCTATATGTAGTTTATTTAGGTTTTGCTTGGGGAGAATAAAATAGTAGGAACTTACCCAGAGTTACTCCGTTAACCAAGAGGCTAGCTTTCCGAGATACAGATCCTATAAACCTTACCCCAATTTCCAACCTCAACAAAATTAATATAGTAACTCGCCCAAGCACCAAAAAATGCTTGAAAAGTGATTTTACTTTTGATTAACCTTGGTATATTTAGAGTTATTCTTATTTCTGTGTTTATTTTACAGAAACTACATTTACATCAATTGTATTATTGGTAGTACTTGAGCCTTGGTTATTCATATTAGATACTACTTGTGTATCTTTGCCCCGACGCAATTTAATAAAATCAACTACCATCTGAGAAACTTCTGTAACTAAAAGAGTTACAATAGCAATATCATCAATTTGTCCAATAATTGGGATAAAATCTGGAGAAATATCAAAAGGACTCAATACATAAGCCAATGTTCCAGCAATAATCCACCAACGATATTTAGGATTACGGATAGTATTGCGGTACCAAGTATATAGAGATTGAATGGAAAAGCTCATTTAATTATCCTCAAATTTAAAAGTTGCTTATATATTAAATAATCCCAGAGTTTAAAGCACTATGTCAGTGCTAATATTAACCCTCAGTTTTTCTAGAAAATTCTACAGTTAAAATTCAGGAATTTAGTTCAATAAATTTGTGTTACAGCTTTATTAGAAATGCAGCACACTCAACATGGGCAGTTTGAGGAAAAAAATCTACAGGTTGTACCTTGTTCAAACAATATTTACCAGTTGAACAGAGAAATTTTAAATCACGAGCCAAAGTAGCAGGTTTACAGCTAATATATACAATTCGCTCAGGTAGAATTTCCAGCAAAGTCTCTAAAACAGAGCGATCGCAACCTTTCCTTGGTGGGTCTAACAAAACTATATCTGGTTTGACCTCCAATTGAGGCAACAAACGCTCAACTTTTCCTTCATAAAAGTGTACATTTGTCAAGTGATTAATTTTAGCATTAAACTTAGCCTGCTCAATGGCCACTCCTTGCACTTCTAAACCAATGACCATACTTTTTCTCAATTTTATTTCTGATAAATCTTCTGTCACTATATTCAGAGATTCATTATAGTTAATATCAACTTGCTGTAAATATTTTGCCAGAGATAAACAGAAAGTACCTACTCCACAATAAGCATCAACAATAATCTCAGAGTTACTCAAAGCCAACTCTTGAATAACTATTTCTACTAACTTTTCAGTAGTCTTTGTATTTACCTGAAAAAAAGTATTAGGAGTCAATTGAAATTCTAAACCACTAAACTTTTCCCGCACATAAAACCTACCAGCAACACAAACAGTTTGTTGACCAAAAATAGTATTTGTTGCCTTTGAATTATAGTTTAAACAAACACCCACTAACCGAGAATAATCTTCCAACCATTTCTGGGCTTGAACTGTAATGCCAGGTAATAACTTTTCTGGATTTTCCTCACTACCATTAACCACCAAAGTTAATATAATTTCCCCTGTTTTTTCCCCTATTTTCAAAGATAAATGACGTAAAATACCTATACGTTTATGTTCATCATATATTTTCCATTTTCGCCTAGTAATATCCTGTTTTATCTCTTTTAGCAAAGGGTTAAAACGTTGGTCTTGAATCGGACATTGATTTAGATTAATCAACTTATGGCTACCCTTTTGATAATAACCTGCTTTCACCTCACCTTCATTAGAAATACTCAAAGGATATGTAACTTTGTTGCGATATCCAAAAGTTGATACAGATGCCAAAGTAGGGTCAACTTCTGGTAATTTTAGCCCTCCTATTCTTTCTAAAGCTTGAATAACTTGATTTTGTTTTGCTTGAAGCTGATATTCATAACCAACATGTTGCCATTGACAACCACCACACTTATCCGCTACAATACAGTAAGGTTTTATCCGTTGTTCAGACCCTTCTAAAAGTTGATGCATTTTCCCATAGGCATATTTAGGTTTGACTCTTGTCAGGCGGGCAAGTAGACGATCGCCAGAAACTGTATTAGGCACAAATACCACTTTTTCATCATAACGACCCACTCCATCACCACTATCTGTTAAATCCGTGATAGTTATTTCTACTAGCTGACCTTGTTGCCAAAATGATGTGACCAATTTTTAATAATCCCTTTTCACTAAGTCAATCTTATCTTAAAAGTTTTTCATTTTCCCCATGAGTAATTATTTTTAGTCTATCTCTAACAATTGCTTTTTACATCTTCCCTGGCTATTTTTATTGAGGGGAATTATACCGAGGTGAAACTCCTGCGACAAGTAGACGTTTTACCAGACACTGCACCCACGGGAACCCATGAGAGGAGAGATAGAATAGATAGTTAGGGGATAGAGCTTGATTAAACTTCCCTGGCGCGTCCGTTTTTTGTTTGGTAACTGTTCCCCCACGACCAGACTAAATAAATTAATAAATCAAATAACATATTTACTCAAAAAAAACAACTAAAAAGTTATGCCATGGGCGCGGAAAGCTTTCAAAGCACAAGCAAATTTTTGAGTAATATTAATATTATTTTGAGGTTACATTCTTTATCCCTGTCGCGGAGAGTATAACAGAAACTTTAAAGTTAAGAATAAGAATTAGACTAGAAACTCATTTATATTCTATACTCAAAATGAAATATAACTCTAAAAAAAATCAATAATTATGAGTGTGTGCGACTCGTTGGCCACTAAACCATGAAACAGGCTATAAATGGCCACCCCAAGTCAATACATGAGGACAACCTCCGACTTGTGTATAACTCTTATGATCTTAGAGGTGTAATTCCTCTCGCCTTGTTGTTAGGTTGACAGCATAGGCCACAGGGTAGAGACTGAACATCAATCCCTGAAGCTGGCCTAAACGGGGTCAAAGCTTTAACTACCAAATAAGTGAGACTCCAAGCAGAGACTGACAAGTGGACGAACAGGAAGGTAATCAAACTCTCGTTAAATTAGACCATTCCAAAGGTAGCTATGGAGTGAAAGACATTATGTCAGAGGAATTATGGATAACTTTATATGCTCGGAGTTATCAACAACCAAATAAAACCCTCCGGGAGATTTTACCCCACTAAATCAGTCGTAATAAAGGCATAAGGGAACGAGAAAAACTCTCTAAGACACCTAAGAATAAATTATAGGTCGAGAACTTAGGAAGCCATTCAAGGTCAATCTACACAGTTAGTCGTAGGTCTTAGAGAGAGCAGGATTGGGTAAGAAGCAAGATTAGCAGACGTACCCACTGTTAGACGTAATGTAAAGCAATGATTAGCAATGAATAAAGCTAAAACACTAAAAAGAAACTTAGGAAACCCTCAACCATTTTTAAGTGTGGCATGGGATACAGAGGATATACCGTCTCAAGTTAGTATCAATCTAACTCTTAAATGGAGAGACATAGACTGGAGGCGGGCTATGAAGAATGTATTTAAGTTGCAAAAGTTAATTTACAGAGCATCCAGCTGTGGCAAAATTCGCAAGATGCCTAGATACCAAAAACTTCTGACCAAAAGTTATTACCCTTTGTTGCTAACTGTTAGATGGGTGAGACAGGATAATCAAGTTAAAAACACCGTCGGGGTAGATGGTATTAAAAATCTACCACCAATGCAACGTTTTAATTTTGTGTACCTACTCAAATCACATTCCCTGAAAGCCATTCTAAACCCTAGAGTCTCAATACTAAAGCAAGGGTTAAATGCAAAATTTTCCTTAAGCATCCCAACAATGTACGACCGAGCATTACAGGGCTCGGTCAAGCTAAGTATGGAACCAGAGTGGGAGAAACGCTTTGAACCTAATAGTTATGGTTTGGGACTAGGACGATCAACCAATGATGCTATTGAAATCATCTTTACCAGCATCAAGAATAAATCTAAATACTTTCTTGATGTTGATATATCCAAATGTTTTGATCTATTTGATCTAATTAACCATGATGCACTGCTAGGAAAAATTAAGAAATCATCCTACAGACGACTAATCAAACAATGTTTAAAGTCTAGAGTTTTAGACAATAATCAATTCTACCCACCCCAACAGCTCCTATTCACCTACCCCGACAGCTTCCTTCTCGGAAATAGATGTGGGTTGGTTGAGTTGGATACAGCACAGGGAGAGGTAATGAGTCCTCTGCTAGCAAACATCACCTTACACGGTATAGAGAAAAGACTAATGGAGTTTGCCAAAACCCTAGATTTGAAAAATAAAAAGGGTGCTCAAATGAGCTGGCAATCGAAATGTCAAAGTCTAATTCTAGTAGACTATGTAGATGAGTTCGTAATTCTACAGGAAGATATCAAAGTACTACTGCAAGCAAAAACCGTAATGCAGGAATGGTTAAACCAGGTAAGATTAGAATTAAAACAAGAATTGACCAGAATTGCCAACGCTCTAGAAGAGTATAAAGGGAACAAGCCTGGATTGGACTTCTTCGGATTCACAATGAGGCAAGGTCAGGCAAAGATAGCAAAACTTGGATTTCAAACCCTGATTAAATTGTCCGCTAGAAGTATTAAAACTCATTACCGGAAACTGGCAGAAAGATTTGATTCATACAAAATTGCACCAGTCAAAGGATTAATTGCTAAACTTAATCCAGCTATCAGTGGATGGGTTAACTATTTCTCAACACAAGTAAGTACTAATAAAATATTCAACAAACTGGATATGCTTCTGTGGAAGAGACTATGGTGTTGCGCAAGTAGACAGCATCCAAACAATTCAGCCACCTGGGTTAAACAAGAGTATTTCCCGAATATTGAGAATGGAAATTGGATTCTCCCGCGGGGCGAATATATGCTAAATCAATACTCTGATGTTCCCATCATAGGAGACATCAAAGTAAAAGATAATAACTTAACACTAGATGGTGACTGGAATTATTGGACTAGCAGAGTTGGCAAATATTCAGGGGTAAAAACAGAGACTTCAAAATTATTCAAAAGTCAGAAGAATAAATGTGCATTTTGTGGATTGACCTTTAGAGTAACTGACCTAATAGAGGTAAACTATGTAATACCTAAGTTTAAAGGTGGTGACAACATACTAAGGAATAAACAATTGTTGCACCAATATTGCCACGAGACTAACATTGCTTTAAATCACAAGAGCTATCTAATAGGCAATTCACAGGACTTACCTGAATGTTACTTATGGGTTAACGATATGCTGACACTAAAGCAGGGATGTACCCTTGAATTGGGACCTCTAACAGAGGAGCCGGATGAAGCGAAAGTTTCATGTCCGGTTCTGAAGACAAGTCGGGTAGGGTGACTTATCTGGCTTAGTTTAACAGTTAGTCAAGTTATTCTCAAAGCAGATGATGAATTACGTTACCCCAGTAGTGGGGAACTTGAAGCCATAAATACTTTTTTGAAAACAGGTGAGCAGCGTGTTAAAATTGCTACATTGCTTTCTGAAAATGAAAAAAAAATTGTGGACAAAGCTAGTCAGGACTTATGGCGCAGGCGTCCAGATTTTATTGCCCCTGGTGGTAATGCTTTTGGTCAACGCGAACGTGCTTTATGTCTTCGTGACTATGGTTGGTACCTGCGTTTGATTACTTATGGGCTATTAGCTGGGGATAAAGATCCTATTGAAAGTATTGGTTTGATAGGTGTTCGGGAAATGTATAACTCTCTTGGTGTACCGGTTCCTGGAATGGTAGAGTCGATTCGTTGTTTAAAGGAAGCAAGTCTTTCTTTACTTGATGAAGAGGATGCTAAGGAAACTGCTCCTTATTTTGACTATATTATTCAAGCAATGTCTTAATTTTTTTGGCTTCTTGTAGCTTTTTTGTTCTCTAGGTAGGGATTTTATCACTAAATCCCTACAGACAATTTTTTTGAGTTTTGAATAAGAAATAACTCCCATTCCCCACTTCAAAATATAGTAAATAGAATATAGTAAATAGATAGTATAAGAGAGAAATAGCAATTGATTAAGTATTAATACTGGTAACAAAGAAAAATTGCTATGACTAAAACATTCAAAATAAAAGGTGATTTAGGTGAGGTCGAAAAAAAACTTTTCAAACAAATAAAATCGGTTTAAGTCGGAGTAAAACTCCATTAAATTTAAGATTAGTTGATTCAAAAATAACTGGAAAAAAAACATTATTTCTCCTAGATAATAACCCTAAAAAAAACACGGGAAAAAACTTTGATAAATACAATTTTAATTGGTTAAATTAGATATCTGTTTTAACCCCTGAACATATAAGACATGAATGGATTGAAAACATTGAAAGATCTATTGTATATTTGGTCTATCTGTCAGACGACACTACTGTTTTTTTACCCCAGTTTTCATGCCTTTTAAAGTTTGCCTAAGTTATTGTTTTCTGATGGTATCAACCAGTAAATATTAACCCATTATTAATCCCAAAGGCTTCATTTATTTTTGGAGATGTTAGAAAGGCATTATCAAGCTTAATTATATCGGATATTTTAGAATTATCAAACCTTGTTAGAGCTATTGTTCCTATTTATATTTAGAGAGGATTTTTTTTCAGTTAATTTTTGTATATCTCAAACATTAGTTGCAAGAAAATCTCCCGTATTGGGTTTTTCAAGACTTACTTTTTATTAATAAATTTTTAAGCGATCGCCTCAATATTTTTTCCATTCATTTAATAGTAATAAAAATACCTATATAAAAGAAATAGCCCTAAATTTTATTGTGTTCTTTTTCCGCTCTTGCACTCTTTATCAGATAATCTGAGAATAATTTATGTTTCACTTGATCAATAGTTTTTTCTATTTTTAGTACTAATTTTTTTTTAAATTCCAGACTAATATAACACAGACTATATAATTTTTATTGATTGAGACGAAATTTACAGACTTTGCTTGCCTTTAATCACTTAATTATAGTGTAAAATAATTCAATTTTTAATCTGCTTTCAGATTAAACTATACTACAGATTTAAATTACCCATTAGTTGCAATATATTCTGTCCTATTGTTAGAAATATTAGCCTAGAGTAGCTTAATTTTTGATATCAAATGATCTATTTATGTATTTTCTATTACACCACTAATAATCCCTATTAAAATTAATATCCCAAAGGCTAATCTATACCAAATAAATATCCAGGTATCCTGAGTTTGTAAATATCTCATCAACCAAGAAATTGCAATATAAGAGAAGATAATAGCAGAAAAAACTCCAGTGAGAGTTGCTACTAAACCCACACTTCCAAACCCTTCATCTAAAAGCGTTTTCAATTCAACTAAACCTGCTAAAGTAATTGCCGGAAGGCCCAGTAAAAAAGAAAACCGTGCTGCTGTGGATCTTTCTAATCCTATAAACAACCCTCCTGTAATAGTTGAGCCAGAACGAGATACTCCAGGAATTAATGCTAATACTTGAGCTAGACCAATTACTATACCATCTCTAATATCTAGTTTTTCAAAGTTACGTTTCCGGCTACCAATTCGTTCTGCGATAACTAATAACAAGGCCATAATTATTGAAGCTATGGCGATCGCTACTGTACTTCGCAATCGAGAATTATCAAAATCTGGAATAAATACTTTGATCAACAAACCAAAAAATACTATTGGTATAGTACCCAACCCTATACTGACCAACATTTTCAAATCTGGTGACTGGTAGTCTGATGTAATTATGGACTTGTATGCACCAAATGTAATTTTTGTCAAGTCATTC
Organism: Trichodesmium erythraeum GBRTRLIN201; assembly: GCA_018457135.1. Classification (GTDB taxonomy): domain Bacteria; phylum Cyanobacteriota; class Cyanobacteriia; order Cyanobacteriales; family Microcoleaceae; genus Trichodesmium; species Trichodesmium erythraeum. The sequence goes on from JAGGDU010000009.1 coordinate 39,751, forward strand.
CAGAAATACCAAACTATTGAAACAATACTACCTAGTTGAATAACTGCAGTAAAAGCCACACCAGGGTCTCCCCATCCAAGAGCTACAGGGATAATCTTGAGGTGAGCAGTACTACTAACTGGAATACATTCTGTCACACCTTGTACCATTCCCAGAATAACTGCCTGAAAAATAGTCAACTGTTCAGAGTCAACTATAGGGTTAGGGCAACATGACTGGCCGATTTTTTCTAGAGATATAAAAATTAGAGCAGTGAAAATGAATGCACAGAAAAATTTCATCGACTAGAATTTTCCTATTATTATAGGTGGATTATAGCATTGGCTTTAGTGATTTTGGCTGCTGATTTTCCGGGAAATAGCGATCGCCTTTATAGCTTCAGTAGTCATGGACAATACCTGGCTAATTATTAATTTCTCGGAAGACGAAGGTTAGCTTGAAGAATAGAACAATATTTTTTCAAATATCAAATCATCCATTTTCCCTCCTTGGAGTTCAGTTTTTTCTCAATACATCATTTTCCCTTAGATTTGGCCAGGGAGTCTGGGAATCTTTTTTTTAGAACTTAAAAAATCCGGTTTCTGACACTGTTCAGGAGCAGGAACAAATATTGTCTTACTGTAGAGCAGGTATTAAGTTAGGACAGGTATCTTACCTGCTATAAACCAACAAGCAAAAGGCCCATTCTTAACTATTTCTCAAAAATCCCCCCTATGAGGATAAAAGAGATAAAAATGTTATTAGTATTAAATATGCCCTAGTAGGGGATAAAACATGATATTTTAAATAAAATAAAGTTAAGTAAAAAAATAAAAAAAAACCTTGTTTAATAATGCTTTTTTTGATATAATAACTAACTTTTTTCCAGAAAAGCAGGAAAAAATTTTTTTTGCTTTTGTTTTAGAAAAAATTAAAATGAGCCAAAAGTGGGCTGTGTTTAGTGCTGCCATATTTCTAGTGACAGTGCCAGTATTTTTTCAAGCTCCAATGGTACGTCAACTACCTTGGTTAAGTTTAGTTATGACAGGCTTTTGGTTATGGCTAAGTTTAAAATTGCTTAAAAAGAGAGCTACTAATTTATGGGGTGATTTATTGCTAGGGTTTACTTGGAGTTGGTTCACAGGTTCGATATACTGGGGTTGGCTACGACAGGAACCATTTCTCCATTTACCAGTTGAAGCAATGTTTGTACCTTGGGCATTATGGTGTTTAAGCCACAATAGAGAAATGGTAGGGAACTGTTTTTATTTAGGCTCTCTACTAGGCACAGCAGTTACAGACGGATATTTCTATATAACTGGTCTGATTCCTTATTGGCGGAGTTTAATGATAGTTGAACCAGAAATGGCTTTAGAAGTATTTCAAGATGCTTTAACTCAAGTGCGTACTTCCTGGGGGGTAACTTGGATTATTCTGTTAGTAGGAATTCTTTTGTTTTTTGGTCTTGTACCTTTGCAGTCTAAAAGCTTACACTGGTGGGCCTTTGGCGCAGCAGTATTGAGCACTATTGTAGTAGATAGTCTGTTTTTGTTGGCTGCTTTTGTGGCCTAAGACAAAATTTCAGAGGGCTAGTAATTGTTGACTATAATCTAGCATTATCATAGATAATCTTTAATTATCTTTAGTCATACTACTTGGATTCACAACTGAACTACACTCAAATAACCAGCCAAAAACATTGCTGCTCAAACACGAGCTTTGTATCCAGTCATCCAAATAAGTTGAGGTTTATGCTTCACCGAACTTCATCCCTTTTTCATAACTTTTAAAATCTCTTAAGTGTAAGATGAAATTTCTCACTGTCATTGACTTACATAAGCTTTTGGTTTAGGTTAAACCCAAAAACTGCTGACCTGCTTGAGGTGTTATGATTTGGGTAATATGCATTCTTAAAGTGTGAAAACTGTGGTTTAAGTTGTGGAGCGATACTTACAATGCTAATTGAAATCTAAAAATGGAATTCAGTTCGACCCCATGTACTAGGAAAGCTGGATAACACCTACCTGATTAGGTAGAAGCACTAAATAGAACTGATATAATCAAGTATTTTTATAGATTTATGTAGATAATTATAGGTTTCTTAGAACGGTCAATTACAAAAAAATTTGTTAACCCTAATTGATAAATATCATCCATCACTCTACCTATTTTATCATCATTGAAATATTCACTTTTGACTCCTGTCCCTAATAATTTTTATATCTCTTTTTCTTCAAATAACTGACCCTAACAAATATAAAATACGTGATACTATGACTAAATTTTTGATGATTAAAGATTTAATCATTTGTCATTATCTAATTTTTTATTGATTATAGACTCCTAATTTTTGGTTAATTATTTCCACCTTATTATTAAGGAACAATCAACATTTTCTAAAGAGGATTAATCCTTGAAATACGGCCCTAACAATAGTGTTGAAGTACTTTTAATTCCGTGAGGGCTAAGATACATATTTTGAAAGTAACAATAATAATAAATTAGATAAAAACACTAAATAAGCTTAGTAAAAACTATCGTGCTACCCTAAATATAGTGTGTATAACTGAAAAATGTTAATCTAACAATAGAGTTAAGTTGGACACCATGTGCCAGGGGAGCTGGATGACTCCTACTTTACCAGGTAAAAGCACTGAAGAGAAATGATATAAGCGAGCGTCTTCAGAGATTTATGTAGATAATTGTAGGTTTCTTAAAATGGATAATAAAACCTGACTCTAAAGGACTCAGCTTAATTTATAAGTCTTGGTTACTAGAATACATAGTACCTGCCATTCAGGGCCCGTGAGGTACAAATTTAGCTGGCAAAATATCCGCACTAAAAAAGTTTTACTCTTTACGTCTTATAGATTATTTGTCCAATCTGATGTTATAAATGATAACCTGGGACATTTATTGGAAGAGGTCTATTTCATTCCCTAATGTTAGTCACAAAAAGATAGAGGTTAGAGTAGCTTTGGCTTACTCGGAGGAGTAACGCCTTTGTCTTACACAAATAGCCCTAGTTATTGGAATGAGAAAAATTATTGTATCAATGTTTAATGCTCAAAGTTTACTTAAGTGTTGTAGAGTAAATTATTAGTAATTAGTTATTAGCTAATATAGCAGTAAATCTACTTCATAGATAGATTAATAATTGCACTTTGTCACAAATCAATAATGAAGCTAGGTTCTGGCAAAGTTATCTATAGATATCAAGACTTGGAGAAATACAATAATGAAAAAGATCGGTCTATTATTGACAATATTTAGTTTATGTTTGGGCTGTCTGGGATTAGTACCATCTGACAAAGCTCATGCAGGTAACTTAAATTTAACTACATGGCCTTCAGCGTCAATTTTAGCAGTAGAATCTAGAACAGTTAACAATGCAGACAAGAAATTAGGAGAGATTGGAGAAAAGCTCGATCTTAACAATAGTCCTTTACGAAGCTTTCGGAAATATCGGGGAATGTTCCCAACTATAGCTGCACAGATAGTAGACAATGCTCCCTACGAAAAAGTAGAAGATGTACTAGAAATGCCTGGCCTAACTGAAGAGCAAAAAAAGCTTTTAGAAGCAAATCTGAAAAATTTTACAGTGACTAAAACTGCTGATGTATATAATGAAGGTGACTATAGATTGAATACTGGTTCATACGACTAAAAACTAAATATTAAATCAAAAATATTTGTCAGTTTTTAATCTTGCTGTGTACTAATTCATATAGTATTAGGGGTGAGCAGGAAGAGAATTTAAAACATTCCTCAATCATCAGATTAGGAAAATTATCCTACACCCCTATAAGTAGCTAGTTTATCAACCATAAATAATAAATAAACAGCAATAGTAATTACAGATTTTTCCAGAATAAATACTATTTAGTTCTGAATATTTACGATTAGTTTTCCTATAGCTTTTTCCAGCAGTAACCCTGTTTGTATATATTCTGTAAATTCCTAATTTGAGAAAGACTTAATTGTCAATGATTTAAGGAATAATATTCCTTAAATTATGACCTTGTTTAGTATAGCTAAATAGCTAGGATTTTCACTAATTATTATAACTAAAGAAAGAGAAAATCCACTCTATCAAGTGAGTGGAGTACATCAAACTTATACTTTTTTGATAGGGGAAGGTGAATTGATAGTCTCTGCTTCCCAATTCTGATAATCTTTTCCCTTATCTGATATTGTCCAGCGAGTTGCTTCCACAAACTGACTCACACGGATAGGGTCTATTGGTTGGTCTATTTTACCATGTCGCTTGAGGGAGCTAGAGACAATAACCCCATCCGCAGCTTGCATCAAGGTAGAAATGTTTTCCCAGTTAGCACCACTACCGATAAAGACTGGGGTACCTGCTGCTGCTGCTCTGGCTAATTCTAAATCTTCCAAACTAGGAGGGCTTCCTGTTGCGCGACCAGAAATAATTACCCCATCAGCGAGACCACGTTCTATTGTTTCTTGAACGACTGTCGTTAGATTTTGCTCACCCAAAGGTAGGGCGTGTTTGACTAAAACATCTGCCAATATTTTGACATCAGTACCCAGTTCTCGACGATAACGTAAAAGTTGATGTGCTATGCCTTCAATCAATCCTTGATCTGTGGCCATAACTCCAGTCAGGACATTCACACGGATAAATTGGGCTTCCACACAATAAGCGATACCCATAGCACTTTGGCCATCATTACGCAAAACGTTAATTCCAATAGGTAGAGAAACCAAGTTCATAATCTTTTGTACTAGAAGTGTCATTGCACTAACCACAGCCGGATCAACTTGGTCTTTAACAAAAGGAGCATCGAAAAAGTTTTCTACTATAATGCCATCTACACCTCCTGAGACAAGGGCTGTGGCTTCTCTTTCTGCTCTACTGATAATAGCTTGAAGGTCACCTCCCCAAAGGGGTGAGGTGGGCAGAGGTTGTAAATGTACTACCCCAATTATTGGATTTCTGGTTTTAAATATTTGCTTTAAGTCCACGGGTTTACCTGAAACCACAGTTATTTGGCAATAACTTAATGTTTTCCCAATGTAGCGAAACTGCCACAACGTGGGTATCCCAAATCTCATGATTTAGGTTTCTGTTTTTTTAGCACCTGCTTTCGGAGATTTTTTCTCTTCGAGTCTTATGGTTGCTCCACAAACTGACACTGCTAGTCTAGCAGTCAATTTGGAGAGTGTTTCTTATAGTTGAAATAAGGATCTTTATCCAAGGTGGAATTTGCCCATTACAACTACATCTATCTTAAAATTTTCCCTCTATTTTATGATCATCATATCATTTTGGAGTTGAATTATTATTTAACTTAGGAAAGTCTATTGTTAAGTATTCAGCTATTAGATATTAGTCCTGAGCAGAATTTAAATGAATATAGACTTTAAGGTAAAGGAAGTAAGTTTTTGTAATAAAATTTAATTCTGGCTCAATTAATAAAGCTTTGCTCTGAAATCAAAAGTAATAGTTGATAGCTGAGGGTTAAATGCTTACGTCTATTCAAAATTATTCTCAAATAATCAAGGTTGGTAAAAAAAATTAATATGTATAAATTTTTTCACCAAGTTATTCATGGGTATTGCTAATAATTTACGGAATTTATTAAAAATTTTAGATTAATGAAAGGTATATTGATATTTTTAGCTATTGTAATTTGTTTATTGGGGGTATTAGAAATAGGACTCCGCTTAGTCTTTGGTTTTGGTAATCCTCTTACTTATAATATAGATAGTAAAATTGGTTATCTTTTGACACCAAATCAAAGTGTTACTCGCTTTGGTAACCGGATAAAAATTAATCAGTATTCTATGCGTTCTGACCCGATAGAAGAGTCAAAAGAAAATATTACATTGAGAATACTTTTGTTAGGAGACTCTGTAGCGAATGGTAGTTGGTGGACAGATCAAAATGACACAATTTCTGCAATTATAGAGAAACAATTAAATGAAAAATTAGGTCAAAATAAAACTGTTGAAGTTTTTAATGCTTCAGCTAATTCTTGGGGACCTAGAAATGAACTTGCTTATTTAGAAAAGTTCGGTTTATTTAATTCTCAAACTATAGTATTACTGATTAATACTGATGATTTATTTGCTAAAGCACCTAGCTCATTAGTGGTAGGAGTTCATCGGAGTTATCCAGACAAAAAACCTCTTTCTGCAATAACTGAAGTGATTAGTCGTTATTTATTGCCGACAGCAAAAATTCCAGAAATTCAGGAAGAAGAAGAAAAAGTTAGTTTTAATTTAGCAGCAATCAAAAAAATTCAGGAAATTACTAATCAAAACAATACTAAATTTATCTTGGTAATGACTCCTTTGCTTAGGGAAGTAGGCAAACCAGGACCTCGTGATTATGAAATTAAAACTCGTAAATTGTTAGAGGAATTTAACCAAGCTGAAAATATTTTATATTTAGATCTATTACCAATTTTTAAATCTGTATTAGAACCAGATAGTTTGTATCGAGATAATATTCATTTAAGTATTAAAGGAAATCAGATTGTTAGTGAAATGATTAGTAAGTTAATTATTAATCATAGTCAGTTTTAAAGAATGTAATAGTTATGTTATAAAGATTTTGGAAGCTGAGAATAGAAACCTGATTATTGATAATGTTATAAAGTTTCTATTTAGTGTAGTTAATTGAATTGATATACTTCAGATTAACCATAGTAACAAAAGTTTTTGTTTGAGCATAGAAAAAAGTTTATAAAAGTCTAGGTGGAACTTTTAATATTTCTCAAATTGATAAGTAGTTGTGCTAAATTCATTACATATCTATATTAGCTAAGTTCTTAGCATTATTATGAGCGAAAATAATTAAGGTGACCTGAAAAAAACTGAAAGCATTTACTTAAATATTACTCAGGGTTTTTTTGTATAAAAAATGTACAATATTTTGCTACAAGTTGACTCAAAACCCTCAATTTTGAGATTTTAAGGATAGAAAAATTGAAAGAAAATATTTTTGACAACATCTTCTGTCATTCAAGTTTATCCATACCTCCGTAGCTCCTAACCTTACCAATAATATGTATTTAATAAGTCATAATTAAAAAATAGGTAAATAATTTAGCTTATCCAATTATAAAAATTTGCGCATTGGTTTTGATAATTTTTATAATATTTAATTCTATCAGCTATCAGTAACGACGGCTGGAGTCGGAATCTGAAAATTTGAAATATTCTTTTTATCCCCTCAAAAGGCGGAGGCTTGAAACTTTGTTTATTAATCAAAAATTATGATTATTTTTGCTATCTATATAAAGAGGTAAAATATTAATTAGAACATTTAGAATTATGTTACGAAATAGAAGATGTTTGTTGCCACGGATCTAAGATATCTTTGAATAAAGTTTCCTCAATCCAAGTTTTAGCTACTACTGTTAAAGGCAAAGCCAAAATTAAACCTAAAATTCCAAAAAAAGTAGTGAAGAAAATTTGGGCCCCTAAAGTAATAGCAGGTAAAAGTGAGACTTGTTTTGCCATAACAACTGGACTTAGCCAATAACTTTCAATATTCTGAATAATAATATATAAAATTCCTACTGCAGCTATTTTCCAAGGAGTATCCAAAAAAGCAATCATTATAGGAAAAACTACACTCAAAGTCGGACCAATATTAGGAATAAAATTGAGTAAACCTGCAAGTAAAGCATGAGTCAAAACTAAATCAATTTGTAATAGTAATAGACCAATACCACTCAAGGTCGCTACAAAAACAGAGTTAATCACTATTCCACCAAACCAATTCCCTAAAGCTACTTCACACTTTGATATAATTTCATCTGCACGTCGGCGATAAAAAGAAGGAAATAAAAGTAATCCCACTCGTCGATAAGCTTGAGCATTAACTAAAAACATTATTGTTAATACAAATACTAAAAGTACCTGCAAAAATACTGTAAAAGTATTAGAAAAAATCTTCAAAAAGTTGCTAAATAACTGAGTACCGAATTTTTGTGTTTGTACTAGCATATTAGTAGCAGTAGGTGGTGCTGGAAATAAATCTGGTCTTTGTTGATATAACTGGATAAGTTGAGAGCGGACTTCTGTAAAAACATCAGGTATTAAGGCAACTAATTTTTGAAACTGGCTAATAAAAGGTGGTACAATTAGTAACAAAAATACCAGCATAATTAATGCAGCTAAACTTAAAGTAGCAATTACAGCTAAATTTCTTTCAAGACCCCATCTATTAAATTTTTGTACTAATCTATTTAAGGCAGTTGCCAAAACTATTGCAGCAAATATTAATAGTAAAAGTTGTCGGATTTCCCAAAATATATATAGAACAATCAGCAAACTAAAAAAGCCTAACCATTTACCAAAATTCATATTTTTTTGTTGTTTTGAAGTTGTTTGAGTAACTACTGCTGTGACAATTTTAAGTTGAGAAATAAACAATTAAATGTTATCCATTATTGACTTTCTCTATTTATCTTTAAAGTAAGTGCTTCTACTAATCAATATAAAGTTTTTCAAGTACTACCTTGACTTTGAATTTAGCAGTATAATAAAAGATATTAATCTAGCTATTATTATAAAATAATTATCAAGTTTAAAAGTAAAATTTGATAAAATTACAGTGAAAAAATATTGATAGTTAAAACTATATATAATACCAATAATTTAGACTTAAATTATACTGTTTATCTTAATAATATAATATAATTTCATTTTTGAGTATGATGCGTAGCCATACTTGAGGAAATTATTATAAGAATAAAAGAGTTAGATTCAGAATAGTCGATTAATACTTTGAAACTCTTCTCTAAAAAGATTAAGTTTGACTTTATAGAGTTTCTCAGTAAGTACGAGGTAAGCTTGTATCTTTATTTCCTATTCCCTGTACCTTATTCTTTGTCCTCTATTCCCTAAAACTTATAATTTTTTACCGAAGTACTATAAGAATTTTTGTATTGGAACATCAAATTAATTTTTTTTTAGTAAAAAATATTTAGCCTTAAAATTATAACTAGATTTGTTTCCCACATTTTTACCTATGTAAGTTTAAGCAATTGATTTAATAATCACTGTACTGAACTGTTTAATATTAAATATTATAAAACACAAATTTTTAATAGATAACTTTTTCTAGCTGCAATAACAAATCTAAAGTATTATTTTAGTTAAAACAGTTCAATACAGTAACAATATAGATGCTAACAACTCAAATAATTCCTGATTTAATGGTCAGAGAATTTATATCCATGTCAATAAGTACAGAAATTATCTCAAAGTTTTTGGGTGGTAAGCACCTAAATAAAATTATTTACAAAGCGCGATGTTTACACAAGAATTTAATTTTAGTTTCGATAAATGTGTAATTTATTTAGTTTATCCACTTAAAGCCTTCATGATTTTTATAATGGCAAAGTTCCCTTAGACTGGAGAATTTTTATAAAATCAAGATATTATATTTTTTTAGTACTCCTAAAATAGCAATAATATCAGAAATATTTGATGACTACAATATTCCCTATTCCTGAACTATTACAGTCTTATAATAAATAAGTTTTATGTGTCATAATACTAATAATTATTGGTTTAACTCTACCTTTTCATGATGATAATTTTGAGGTTTCATCTAGATGAACTTATCAAAAAATCTAGTCTTATCATTGCCAATAGTTTTACTTTCTTTTACAGTAAATGGATGTACTATCTCGAAGAAACAATTACTATCATCTCCTAAAGTAAGTCAATATCAGTTACAAAAAGTATTAACTCCTGAAGAAATACACGATTTTTTTTAACAGTTAACGGTCATATTGATTTGCTTTATCATCAATTTTTATATCCTGATTTTCAACCAAATATCAGACATCAACCTGGAGGAATTGATATTAGTCAGTCAGATATTACTCGAATTGAGGAAAGTGGCCTATATGCTGTATTTACGTCAATATTTACTATTCAAAAATAGAGGAATAAAGAAGAACATCAGCGGAGAAAAGAGGAAGTAATTAAAATGATTAAAATAACAAAAAAGATGGTTGAGTTCAATTTTTTTTAAATTTTACTTGCCTTAAATGCACAGGATGCTGAACTGCTAGATAAAATTATAAAAATGGCAATATTTATGGGCATGGAAAATGCTTATCCAATTGGTAAAGATATTAGTAATGTTCAATTTTTCTATCACCAAGGGATTAGATATAAAATAATAACTCATACCCAAAATAATGAGCTTGGTGATTCTTCTACATATCAAAAACAAAAATGGAATGGCTTAAGTTACCATGGGAAAAAAGTTATCAAAGAAATAAATATTTTGGGTATCATGGTTGATATTTATCATGTCTATAATTATACATTTTTGGATTTAATTAAGTTAATAAAAGCACCAGTAATTGCATCTCATTCTAGTGCTAGATAACTAGAAAAAAAATCCTAAAATATGAGTAATTAAATTTTAAAAATTGTCAAATAAAATGATGTAGTTGTACAAAATTGTATTTTTGATGACTATATTAAAAAAATCCCGGAAATACCATAAATAAAAACAGCAATGAAATAAATTGAACAAAAACTTGCTGCATTTAAAAATGGAAAACTAAGCCAAGAACAAACAAAAGTACTCAAAGAAAAATATTGTCAAATTAATAAGAAATATCTGAAAAATTAACCCACTGTTGCTGATGTAGTAGACCATATAGATTACATGGTAAAAGTTATAAGTATTAATCATGTTGCTATTGTTTTAGATTTAGATAGGGATGGTGGAGTATTTGGAATGAATGATGTTTCACAAATACCCAATATTACAAAATACAAAATAATTAATGGCACGGGGATATACTGAAAAAGATATTCAAAAAATTTGGGGTAAAAACTTAATGAGAGTTTTTAGTGAAGTGCAAAAGATGTCTAGATAAATTCAAAACTAAGAAATATCCGGGAAATAACTTTGTACAATGATTGACTTATAATTTTTTTAGTATGATTGAGATTTTCTTTTCCGTTGTATCTGCTGTTTTTCCAGTGGGGTGTATAGTTTTAATTGGTTTTATATTTGGCAAAAATTTTTCCATTGATGAACAGACACTTTCTCAGCTAGCTTTGTATGTTTTGTTTCCTGCATTATTAACCGATATAATGTATCAAACTACTATGAGAATTGAGGAAGCAATAGGGATATTTATAGCCTTTGGGTTAACTTATATTTTACTTTGTTTAATTCCTTGGGGAATAGGAAGACGGTTAGGTTTTTCGGAGTCTCTGCAAAAAAGTTTATTGGCGACTACAGCTTTACCTAATTCTGGAAACATGGGGTTACCTGTAGCTTTATTTGCATTAGGAGAAGCTGGGTTAGAAAGGGCTATAATTTATTTAATATCATGGAATTTAATTGTGTTTAGTACAATGCCTGCCATTCTCAAAGGAGGGGGGTTTCGATCTGGTATTATTTTTACTTTTAAATTACCGATAATTTGGGGAATGATTTTAGGTGTAATTCTTAACTTATTCAATATTGAATTACCTTTAAAACTTGATGATGGTTTACATATTTTGAGAGAAGCTGCAATTCCAATTTCTTTATTATTGATGGGAATACAAATATCTAAAAATCGTTTTCAACCAGGTACTTATGAGTTAGGTGCTAGTTTAATTCGTTTGTTTGGAGGAGCATTTGTTGCTTATTTAGTTGGTAAAATTATGAACTTGGAAATGCTTGATTTACAAGTGTTAGTATTAGAAAGTGCTATGCCAAGTGCTTTAGCTTCTTTTTTAATAGTTAATGAATTTGGTGGGGATGCGACACGAACTTCTAGAGTTGTGATAATATCAACGCTTTTATCTTTTTTGACTTTACCGATAGTCTTGTGGGCAATTGGGGCAACATCTTGATGTATAAGCATTCATGTCTTACCAGTCAGCTATAGTGTTTTCTAATGAGGTGTAAATTTATATTTAAGTTTTTTCTAAGAAAAAAAGCACTGGATGCGAATAATCTAAATCCTTGTTTTTACTAATATTTAATGCTTTTTAATGCTTTTTTTTCTTTAGTATTAACCTCATTACTACCAACATATTTCCTTTTTTAATAGGACTCGCTTTTCACATCCTATATCAAATTTTATATCAACAATTAAAATTAGTAATTAGGCTTTGTAGAAAAAGTTTTTTTTACCGCAAAATTTTTTTTGCGGTTTAATTTGAGTTAAATATTTTACTATAATAGCTGAACTTTAGCACAAGTTTAGTAAAGGTGAATGCTTAACTATAACTATAAGCATTCAACTCAAGATATTAACTAAATTGTTTCTGATATAAACGAGTGTAAAGTTCACCTTTTTCTAATAATTCTATGTGAGTACCTGACTCTACAATTTCACCATTTTCCATAACCAAAATTCGATTAGCACGTTGTACAGTTGTCAACCTATGAGCAACAATAAATACAGTTCTCCCTTCCATCAATCTTTCTAAGGCTTCTTGAACTAAAGATTCAGATTCATAGTCTAGAGAAGAAGTAGCTTCATCTAATATTAATATCCTCGGATTTTCTAATACTGCACGAGCGATCGCTATTCTTTGTCTTTGCCCTCCAGATAAATTAACTCCCCTTTCACCTACCCAAGTTTGATAACCTTCCGGTAGCTTAGTAATAAACTGATGAGCATTAGCAATTTTAGCTGCTTCTTTTACTGCATAAATATTATAATCTAGTTGACCAAAGGCAATATTTTGTAAGATAGTTCCAGAAAATAAAGTTACCTCTTGGGGAACAATTCCAATTTGTCTTCTTAGACTTATAAGAGTAACATCTTGAATATTTATCTCATCAATTAATATTTCCCCTGACTGAGGGTCATAAAACCTAGGAAGCAAGTTTATAAGTGTAGTTTTACCTGCTCCAGAGGCTCCTACAAAAGCAATTATTTCCCCTGATTTTACCAACAAATTCAGATTTTTTAAAACTTGCTTTTCAGAATTATAAGAAAAACAAACATTTTTATATTCTACTTTTCCCACTACAGTAGGAAGAGGAATTGCATCTGTTTTTTGTATAATTTTAGGTTGAATTCTTAAGATTTCAAAAACTCTATCGCATGAAGCTTCACCTTGTTTAAATTCACTATAATTACTTGTTGTTAAAGAAATCGGATCAATTAACAAAGCAACACCTGTTACATAACTAATAAAGCCTTCTCCACTTAAATTTCCTTGAGATATTTGCCATCCTCCCAATAAAAATAAAAAAATCACACTCATTGCTTCCAAGAAACCCACTACTACAAACTGGAGTGCTTTAACTTTTTCTGCCATATATTTTGCTTGTCTGTTTTGTTCAGCTTCCACAGAAAATTGAGCAATTTGATATTCTTCAGCTGCAAAAGTTTGAACTATTCTAATACCATTAAATACTTCAGTTATGAGAGCAGATAAATTGGAAATACGATGTTGACTTTGGCGAGAAAAAGAAAGTAATAACTCTCCAAACCAACCTATTAATAATGCCATCAAAGGTGCAATTATCAGAGTTGCTAGAGTTAATTGCCAGTTAAGATAGACCATATAGCCTAATACAACTATTAATTGTAAAATGCAAGGAACAAATTGGTGAAAAAATTTATTGATAACTTCCCCAGTACGATCTATATCTTCTGTAATTCGATAGGAAAGATCCCCAGTTTTTGATTTTTCAAAGTAACTGATATGAAGTTTTTGTAAGTGAGAATACAATTGTTTGCGCAAGTCTAAAGCAATGGTTAAAGCTGCTTTTGCCATCAGAGTATCTTGACCATATTGTACAGCGCCCTTAATCATAAAAATGATAGCTGCTAGCCCTGCAAGTTGAATAATTGCTCTGACATCTCCCTTGCCGATATAACCTGCCATTTCACCCATTAACCAAGCTAAAATAGGCCAGAAAATAGTAAATACTAATGTGCAGGTCAATGCCTTCACAATAGTTGGCCAATATTCATAAATGTAGGGTAAGAGCTTCCAATAACTAGATCTAGATTTCTGGATACCAAGCTTAATTTGATTTTTCAAAATATTCTAAAGTTTTCTATATTTCTATATTAAAGATAAAAAAACTTGCTTTTAATGATTGAGCATGTTAAATTGATTTTAAAGTCAATTTGCAGTAAGATTTTGTGACCTATAATAGTCCATTCTACTGGGTAAAGGCCAGCTAATATTTAAATTAGTTAAAGTTTGATTTGGCAACTTTACTTTAAGTTATATAATTAATGTGATGCTCCATATATGCAAATTTGACAATCAATCTGTCCGGTTTTTGCACAGACTGGGAGTAGATAAGCTGAACCTTAAATACAATTTTTATGTCTAAATTTAAAGTCCTGCTTTATGGGCTTCTTTGAATTGGGATGTAATTATTAGTTAGGTAAAATCCAGTTTTGCAGTAGTTCATTTAATTTGACTAAACAGAGGAATTTATGGAAACATTAGCATTTTCCCATTTAGCCTATAGCGCAGAAAATTCAGAGAATCAAGAGTTTACTGTTTGTGTAGACTTTAAAAAACTATCTAGCGTTGGTGCAATGGGTTTACTGTCTGCTGCTACTGTATTCGGAGCAATGGGCGTAACTGCTGATTCTGCTTCTGCTTATGGTGGTTATGGTTATGGTGGCTACGGTGACTACGGTGGCTATGGTAGTAACTATGGTAACCATGGTAACTATGGTCGTAATTCTGGTCACTACTATAAAAAAGTTGTTAGTAGTTCCTACAATCGTTCCTATGGTAATTATGGTAACTACGGTGGTTCTCGTGGCTATGGTAGTCGCTATGGTGGCTACGGTGGTGGCTACGGTGGCTACGGTGGCTGCTACTAAGTTGGTTTATTAAAAGTCCACAAATAAATACAGAGTTGGTTGGGACTTTTTAAGTTTTTTTAAACATTCTGCATTAAAAATCTATCTGATATGGTAGTTTAGTGCAGAAATATATAAATAGGGCGGTGTGGCACCCGTCCTTAAAACTCGTAGAGTCTGGTGCAAAGCGAAAGACTTGAAAGCGAGAAGCTCACGCTCACCCCACAAAAAAATTGTCAAATATAACTCATCAGAGGAGTTGAGGATTCATGGAAACACTAGCATATTCTCATCTAGCTACCACCGAAGAAAGTTTTATAGTTGAACCCACGTTGAAAGCAGTCGACTGGAAAAAGTTTTCCAGCTTAGGGATGATGGGTCTGCTATCAGTCGCTACTATTTTAAGTTCTCTTAGCGTAACTGCTGATTCTGCTGCTGCTAATTGCTACTCTCGCTGCGGTAGTCCTAATTATCGTTATGGTAGTGGCTTAGGTCGGCGCTATGGTCGTCCACACTATCGTCATGCTTCTTATCGTCGTCACCGCCATGGTCATGGATATTATCTTCACCATGGTAGCCGTGGACACAGGGTTGCTAAGTTGCAACATCAACTAGGACTTATGGGATATTTTCATCATCCTCGTGCAACTGGTTATTTTGGCCATAAGACTAAGTATGCAGTTAAAGCATTCCAACGGGATGTTGGCTTAAGGGCAGATGGTATTGTTGGACCTCGTACTCGTGCAGCTTTAGGTTTTTAATATTCCTGATTGGAATTCCAGGGCTTTATCTATTGATTTCACCCTTAGATCAAAGCTAATTTGCTAATTTATAGTATTTTTTTTGATACAGGAGTGAGGATAAATCACTCTCATTTGTAATTTTAATTATCCCGCGTTGTCACTTAAGAGCAACGTCGGGAGCATTTATAAATATTCTAGTATTATATCAATTTTGGACTAGTTAAACTATTGTTGAATTTATTAATATTTATTCATATAAGTTTATATATATTGATATAGTTATACTTAATCAAGCTATGTAGATTATAGTAAAATCTAATAAACATAGTAGTTTGTGGTATCAAACCAAACCACCGCCTAACCAAATTATTAATAAGTTACCATTCGCACATAGTCAAGTAATTAAGACTTCTGTGAGCCTCAAGCCACTAAGGTGAGACTGTTACTAAAAAGGGTCTATAGGTTTTATTATAGATATTGGGAGATCCCGCTGAACCCGTTGAATCTTTCTGTGCATTGTTAACAACTTTGAGCACTCATAATATCAGAATGAAAAAAGACCCTGACCTGAATATGAAAATTGTATGATCCCAATATGGGTAAGTGAATCAATTTATTAGGGTTGGCTGCATTTGAAATTACAGCTAGGGAACTGGAAGAGAGAAATTTTCCTGGTTAAAGTAAAGAATAAAAATTACTTACTCTATCCCTTACTGAGAGGGGATAATTGGGGCAGATAAGCTTCTGCCTATAATCTAGTATAGTATTAGCCATTCAAATTTCAGTTGTGCCAAAGACTTAAGTGCTAGCTTGAATCTAGCTAAAACGGTCAGTAAAAGCTATGCTCCGCAATTAATCATTACTTGTTTAGCACTACCTATTTATGATTTTAGGGGATATAATTGATCCAAAACCTAAAAGTTTCCTCTTCTAAGTTCTGCTCTCAACTTCCGAGAATTTAGACCAACCTCTTCTTTTCTACAATATTTATGAGACAAGGGGGGTATTTGAACCCTAGTTATTAAACAATTGAAAGTTGTCCGATGGGTGTGCGACGCTTTAAAACAAATTTTTCGGTAATTATCATTAGCTTATCTGAGAGTTTTTAGCAAGATGGACTAACAATATACTCACTATCAAACAAACTAAACATTTCCCAAAAGTTTTCAGCCAATGAAGAATAGTTTGTTTAATATATCGAATCAGTGTATGGTATTAGTCTTTGTCAAATGTAGTAGTTCTTAACATATTTCCTACTCCTCTATTCCATGAAGGTAGTTATATGTATTATAATGTTCAAACTAGTCATTTAGGATAGTCTTCTTCATTAAAGTTAATATAAAATTTAGGTGAGATGAAGATTCTGAGAAATTAGATTTCCCGAATAGAAGGAAAAAAAGGAAAAATCTAATTTTGTATTTTTATCCCCTTACTTTTACTGAAAAATTGGTTTTCAAGCCTCATAACCTATAATCTGGGAGTTTTTTTTGCAGGAGGATCTGTAGCTCTCATCAGAAGGAATTAACTGGTGCTTACGGTTGTTATTTTTTTGTTACAATTATCCGGATATGATTTTATTCAGTATTAAAGAAGTATAATTGATATTTTGGGGGGAGGGGGGAATAGCTATAAATTCTCCGAAGGTGTTTGGGTCGCATCTTTGGGTCGCATCAAAAAGGAAAACACCCTTACTTATTGTATCACAATCAAAAGAATTATATTACTCCGAAGCCAAGGGATTTGATATTAAACTGTTATTGTTTGATTAAGTCAAGGCTCCTGTTCTAAGACGCTCCATATAATTTTGCAAATCCTTTGCTACTGGACTACACAAAAAATACCCACCCAAAATATTAGGAAAAGCCATTGAAAGTAGAGTAGCATCACTAAAATTAATTACAGAGGATGGGTTAGATACTGAACCGACAAAAGTAGCAATCAAAAACAATATTTTGTAAATAATTAATCCCTTACCATCAGATAAATAATCCCAACAACGTTCGCCGTAGTAACTCCAAGAAATCATGGTAGAAAACGCAAAACAGAAAACAGCGATCGCTAATAGAACTGGAAACCATGCCAAAACAGTACCAAAAGCTGCAGAAGTTAATTCTGCCCCTTTATTTGCTTCCCGCAAAGCAGAGAATTCTTCAGCATTATATACCTTAGTAATAACAATTACCAAAGCGGTCATATTGCAAACCACAATAGTATCAATAAATGGTTCTAACAGGGCGACTAAGCCTTCACGAATAGGTTCATCAGTTCTAGCAGCAGAGTGAGCGATCGCTGCGGAACCGACACCAGCTTCATTAGAAAAAGCCGAACGTTGAAATCCCTGAATAATTACACCAGTAATCCCACCCTCTACTGCTTGGGGGGCAAAAGCACCAGAAATAATAGTAGCGATCGCTCCTGGAATTTGGGTAAAATTAGCCAGAAGAATAAATAGGCAAGCCAAAACATAGAGCAGACACATTAAAGGTACAAGAGTACCTGCCACCATACCAATACGCTGAATACCACCAATAATAACTAATCCGACCAAAACTACTAGCACTAAGCCATAAACCCAACTAGGTAAACCTGGTAATACATTTGAAACGGCGCCATAAGACTGGTTTGCCTGAAACATATTAGCACCACCAAAAGCAGCAGAAATACAGAAGATAGAAAATAATACAGCGAGAACTTTGCCTAAGGTTCCCTGCCCCATTTCTGCTAAACCTGCGGATAGGTAGCGCATCGGCCCACCAGAAATAGTGCCATCAGGTTTAACAATGCGATATTTTTGAGCCAGGGTACATTCTATAAATTTACTAGTCATCCCAAAAAAACCAGCGATCGTCATCCAGAAGACAGCACCAGCTCCCCCCATACTCACTGCTACAGCTACACCAGCGATATTTCCTAATCCTACTGTTCCTGATAATGCTGTTGCTAAAGCTTGAAAATGTGAAACTTCTCCTTGAGCTTCGGGATCATCATATTTACCTCTAAGGATCTCAATGGCGTGTGTAAAAGCACGAATATTAATAAATTGCATCCTAATAGTAAAAAAAAATGCGCCAATAATTAGCCATAAAATAATTAAAGGAAAACCACCGATACTAAAGAAGAGGATGTTAAATATTACATCTACAAAACTCGAAAAAGCTTGATCGATGATGTTTATGAGACTATCTCCTTGTTCTGGTTGTGTTGCTAAAACAACAGTTGGTGTTAATATCAATAGGAGTATATATAGCCAAGTTTGTCTTTTCATTTTCAACTTTACCAATAAATTATTTTCTTAATTAAATACATATACCATAAAAGTATAATTTTGTCTGTTTAGCAATTTCATTGAATCACTTTCAGGATTAGGAAAAATTTTAAAAACGTTTTTAGAAAAAAATGTTCTCAAAATATTTATCATTAAAAAAAAATAAATGGTATTAAACCTTTGTTGTTTTGAGGATTTACTCATCCTGAAAAATAAAAAATAAAAGTATTAATTTTATGAACTTATTTCTCCTGTTTGTAAACGTTTCATATAATTTTTGAGGTCATTGGCGATTTTATTAGAGAGGAAGTAAGCCCCAAGTAAACTAGGAAAAGCGAGAGCTATTTTTAGAGAGTCAGCGAATTTAATTACTGTTTCTGGTTGAATAACTGTACCAAGAAAAATACTTATTAAGAATAAAATTTTATATATAATTACACTCCGGTCTCCAAATAAATATTGCCAGGAAACTTGACCATAATAACTACTAGAAATTATAGTAGATAAGGCAAATAAAAATATACATAGTGTCAAAAGAGAAGGAAACCAGGTAATCACAGAAGCAAAAGCGGCTAAAGTTAGTTCAGAACCACCAAAATTGGCAAATTCTGGATTATTGTAAGCTCCAGTAATAATTACTACTAAAGCAGTGATGTTGCAGATGATGATAGTATCAATAAATGGTTCTAGTAATGCGACAATACCTTCCCGAATAGGTTCATCAGTTTTGGCTGTAGCATGAGCGATCGCTGCCACTCCCAACCCTGCTTCATTAGAAAAAGCTGCGCGACGGAACCCTTGTACTAAGGCTCCAGCAAAACCACCTACCATAGCTTGGGGAATAAAAGCACTGTGAAGAATACTAGCTAAGGCATTAGGAATAGCCGTAAAGTTAGATAAAATCACCCATAAACCTGCCAAAAAATAGATGCCACACATTGCAGGTACTATAGCAGCAGCTACTGCAGCGATACGTTGGATACCTCCAATAATTACTAATCCTACTATTAATACTAAAAGCAATCCATAGATCCAAGTTTTTTCGGCAACAAATGGTAGTATATTGGCAACAACAACTTGAGATTGATTAGACTGAAATATACTAGAACTACCCAATGTCGCCAAAATGTTTAAAAATGCGAACATTACTGCTAGAATTTGACCTAATTTTTTTTGCCCTATATCGGCCAAGCCTATTGACAGGTAATACATTGGTCCTCCAGTAACTGTACCATTGGGGTGAAAAATGCGATATTTTTGAGCTAGGCTACACTCAATAAATTTAGTACTCATCCCTAAAAAACCTGCGAGGGTCATCCAAAAAGCTGCACCCGGTCCTCCTACACTAATAGCAATAGCAACTCCAGCAATATTTCCTAGCCCTACGGTACCAGATAGGGCAGTAGCGAGAGCTTCAAAGTGGGAAACTTCTCCTTCCTCATTCTTGTCATCGTATTTGCCCAAAACAACATCTACAGCATGTTTAAAGGCGCGAAGATTAATAAACTGCATTCGGATAGTAAAAAAGAGAGCACCACTAATGAGCCACAGTACAATAATTGGTAGGCCTTGCTCTCCTCCTATACTATAAAAAATGATAGCATCTATATTTTTTAATAAATTAGAAAAATTAGCAGAAATCCAATCTAACATTTAGTTCAGTTCTATTTTCAGTCAAGTATTAGTTTATTTTAGCACTTAAAAGTTATTTTTTAAGTTAATTAAAATACTTAGGAAACTTAAGTTTTTAGTACTTTAGCCGTCAGCTTGAGCACAATGGCAAGGGTCTAGCTGCACAAAAATATAAAGTTGAAATGCTTACAAAAAATGTCTGAAAGTAATAAATCACTAATTTAAGCCGATAATCTTTTCTTTGCCAGACTTTGAATTCTTCTTGGAGGCTAATTTTTTCTTCTAGCTGATAGCTGACAGCTCAATGATTATAAAAAACTATATTGAGCTTGAACGAAGTTAGGCAATTACCTTAACAAAGCTCTATTTTCTCTGAGAAAACTATCAACAAAAACTTTAAGTAGTTATGCCAAATTAATTATATATATTTGCTTGTATTGAATAGCCTACAGATATAAAATTAACAGGGAAGAAATAATTGCAATCACTACAATTCATTCACTTAATTTATTATAATTAATTATTAGAACATGAACTTAATTTTTGTATGGCCATAATCATAAAAAATATATATAATTTTGCAATTTTGATTGAGCAATGAGCTATGAATAAACACAGATTATTCAAATAGATAAAATTCAAATATATTTGCTCAAATCATCTATTCTGAAAATCAACAAAATGTTTTAATACTATAAATAATAATGAAATTCCCTATACCACCAAAAACAGATTTAGTCCTAATAGGAGGCGGTCATAGCCATGCGATCGCTCTCCGAAAATTTGCCATGAACCCTATACCAGGGGTTAGACTAACCCTAATCACAGATGTATATCACACTCCTTACTCTGGAATGTTACCAGGATATGTGGCAGGTTTATACAACTTCGATCAATGTCACATAGATCTACTCCCCCTCGCCAAATTTGCTGGGGCTAGAATATTTTTAAGCCACGCTATAGGTCTAGACCTGGAGAAAAATCAGATACTTTGCACTAGTCGTCCCCCTGTAAATTTCGATTTACTTTCTATTGATATTGGTAGCACTCCCGCTAGTTTAACTGTACCGGGGGCAATAGAATATGCTATTGCGGTTAAACCAATATCAAAATTTCTCACCTATTGGGATAAAATAACTACAATGATTTCCAAATCTCCAACACAGAAAACGCGGATCGCAATAGTGGGTGGTGGTGCTGGGGGGGTAGAGTTAGCTTTCGCGGTTCAAAGTCATCTCCATCAGATTTATCGCAATGCTAAACAACCTACTGATAATTTGGAATTGCATCTATTTCATAGAGGGAAGAGATTATTACCACAGCGTCATCATTGGGTAGGAAAGGAAGTTGAGAAAATTCTTAAAAGTCGCGGTGTGCTATTGCATTTAAAGGAAAGTGTTGAGGAGGTTAGGGGTGATGACCAGGAGCTTCCCACGAATGTAGAGGGAAATAAAACATTCCATTCTTTATACTCTACTCTCAAAATGATTTGTTGTGCTTCAGGGTTGGAAATAGAGTGTGATATTCTGTTTTGGGTGACTCAAGCATCGGCCTCTCCTTGGTTACAAAAAGCAGGTTTGGCAACAGATACCAGAGGTTTTGTTTTGGTTAATGAGAAATTACAGTCAATTTCTCATCCTCAAGTCTTTGCGGCCGGAGATGTGGCAACAATAATCAATCATTCTCGCCCCAAAGCTGGAGTGTTTGCGGTGCGACAGGGACAACCTTTGTTTGAAAATCTACAACGGGCTCTTAAGAAAAAATTGCTGAAGTCATTTATACCTCAGAAAAAGTTCTTGATTTTAATTGGTACTGGTGATGAACGGGCGATCGCTTCCCGTGGCAGAATAGGTTTTGGTCCTCATAAGTTACTTTGGCGTTGGAAAAACCGCATTGACCGTAAATTTATGGCTCAATTCTCTAATCTAAAAATGGAAGACAGAACGCAGAAGGCAGAAGACAGAAAACAAGATTCCCAAATGTACTGTGCTGGTTGTGGAGCAAAAGTTACTAGTAGGGTTTTGGAAAATGTGCTGCATAAAATTCCACAGGAAATCAGGAGGGATGATATTTTGATTGGTATGGATACACCTGATGATGCTGCAGTGATTAGGGTACCAGCGGATAGGGTAATGGTACAGACGATCGATTATTTTCGAGGGTTGCTTGATGACCCCTATTTGTTGGGAAAAATTACGGCTAATCATTGTTTGAGTGATTTATTTGCTATGGGGGCAATGGCTCAGAGTGGGTTAGCGATCGCTACTATTCCCTACGCTGCCCCAAGTAAACAGGAGGATACTTTATATCAATTGTTATTGGGAGCAACGGAAGTTTTGAATCAATCTGGTGCTGTTCTGATAGGTGGTCATACAACAGAGGGAGAAGAGCTGGCTTTTGGTCTCACCTGTAATGGTTTAGTGTCACAAAAAAAACTATTGTACAAGGGAGGGATGCAACCGGGGGATATGCTGATATTAACGAAAGCTTTGGGAACAGGGACGTTATTTGCTGCAGATATGCGTCTGAAGGCAAGGGGGCGTTGGATTGAAAGTGCTATTAAGTCAATGTTGGGTTCTAATCAGAATGCTGCACAGTTATTATTAGAGTATGGTGTTACTGCTTGTACGGATGTGACTGGATTTGGATTAGTCGGACATTTGTTGGAAATGTTAAAAGGGCAAAGAGTGGGCGTGGAATTGGATATGGAAGCTATTCCTGTGTTGCCAGGTGTAGCTGAAACTTTGGAACAAGGTATTTTTAGTTCTCTTTATCCGGGAAATTTGCAAATGTCTGCATCAATTCAAAATCGTGAACAAGCGAGTATGTATCCTCTTTATCCTCTGTTGTTTGACCCGCAAACTTCTGGTGGGTTGCTTGCTACAGTGCCAGCTAATTTAGCGAGTGCTTGTTTGAATGCGCTACAACAGGAGTATTTTGAAACTAGAATTATTGGGCGAGTATTATTGTTAGATACAGGGATGCTGCCCATTAGAATTCATTTTTGAGCCTGTGGCAACCAATATCATTTTTAAAAAACTTTTCTATTTGGCACTTTGATCAGGGGATCTACTATTGCTCCCCTCCCACCAAAGGGATAAGGTAGGGGAGTAGGAGTAGGGAGGTTGCATAATAGCGTCTGTACAAAATCAGAAAAATTAACATTCGGTGTTGATGTGTGTGCCTATAAAATAGACACGATCGCATAATATATTTACTTGAGCTACCGTAGCAATACGTCCCTCATCTTGGAGGGAGGTAGCGGTAGTTGATACATCTATATTTCCCGAAATATTTGTGCTGCCAACAATCTCAGCTACCATAGTATTTGAACCTGTCAAAACTACATCATCATTCTCTTTAAATATAAAAGATGTAGCCTGAATTATTTCTCTACTACCAGTTAATAATTCCGGTAAAGATAGGGGGTATATATTAACATTAGAAATATTTTACCCATCCTGTAAAAAGGTTATATGCAACGTCTATATTTCTAAGCTTAATAAATTTTCTAATAGCATCTCTGTAAATAAAACCTTAAGTAACAAGACGATTTAACATCAGTGAAATCATGGCTATATTAACAAAGGATTCACTCACTTCCGGTAAACCCTCCTAAGAATCTCAAGCACCATAGTATTTGAACCTGTCAAAACTACATCATCATTCTCTTGAAATCAGGACTTACGCAGGTACGATATATATAGGGTACTGTTGACATGAAATTCTCCATACTATAATTAGTTTTTTTTCAGATATATATTACTTTTAATATCTATGAAAATAAGGTTACAATTAGGTTAAATTAACTTGCTAAAAATCTTTAACTATTAGATGATAATGACATGATTATATTAGTTCAAAAATATGAATTTTAATTTTGTTGACTACTGTCAATATTT
>JAGGDU010000010.1 GCA_018457135.1 Trichodesmium erythraeum GBRTRLIN201
CGCTCCAATTAAGATAGTTATAGTATTGATTTGACTATTTTCGGAGAAGTCTAATGATTGATGATCGATGTATAAACTTAATGAAATAGCATTCGTGGTAGCGTTGCGTAGCAATATCGCTCATTCGAGGTCTCACTTATTATTATTGGTAGCTAGAACAAGGCAAGAAAAGAGGGTCAAAATAACAGTTCATAGCACAAAAAACTGCACTAACCTAGATATGAGTAAGTCTAATTCCAAGTCCAAGTACCAGATTAGCAACTGGTCTAAATATGATGTCTCCTTAAAGCAGAGAGGAAGTTTGATATTTGGGCCAAGTACAGCAGCTATATCGTCACTTTCATGGAACAAAGTTTTGGTGACCTACTCATAGTTTATCAAGGACTTGCAAAGTAGCCATATCCCTCAGGTTTTAAATAAACGATACTACCGGACATAATATAATCTATCTCTAAAGTTATTAGGTTTAGGTTTGTTCAGCAGCTTTGGGAGCAGTCAGCAAAACGTCACACTTGAGATTAGCCTCGGTAGACATACCCGCACATAAAAGCTGGAGAGGAGATCAAACTCTCCACCACTATTAACCTGTTGTTTTTTTTCTTTTCTATTCGCTGTTGCTCAAATTACTATAACATCAGGACGTTGCATGAACGTCCCTAGCTACTCTATTATTTCACGTAACAAAGGAATCTAAGTACCTCAGGAATTATGAAAATTGTTGATAGTTAATTTTCTTTACTTGAAGCTGAGGCAAAAATTAATTTATTTTTTCTCCACTCAAAATAAATATAGGATTAACTGCTGCGAAGGTTTGATATACTCCTCTAGTCTCCAGACGATTCAGAGCCGACTGGGCGACCTCTATATTCCTAACTTGTAAATCCGCAAAACTTTCAGAAACAGCATAAAGACTTTCTAGATTAGCAGCCGTAGCAATAATACGACCTTGTGGTAATAATTTTTTCCAAACCTCTTGCAATATAACTTTGATGTAACGACCTCCCTCTATACAAACACGGCTAGGTGCATCGGTTAAACTATCAAGACATTCGGGAGCATTACCTTCAATTACTGTGACATTTTCCACTCCAAAGCGGTTACAATTTCTCCTAATTAAACTTGCTACTTCTTGATCCCTTTCTATGGCAATAACTCGACCTTGAGGACATATTAAGCCAATTTCTACTGGTATGGTTCCTGTTCCTGCGCCAATATCCCATACTACTGAATCTGATTGTAATCGTAAATAAGATATTAATAGTAAGCGAACTTCTCGCTTACTCATGGGAATGCCAGGTAAACGTTCAAATAAGTCATCTGGGATACCTGGACTAACATAAGGCCAAAGTTGGGAAGGCATAGAAAATTATTTTTCAATGATAAATCAGAAAAAAGGAAAGATTAACATCCTTCTAACTCCAAGAATAGGCCATGGAGAAAGATTTCTAACACCGACAAAGGATGCTTTGGTGTTTGGATTTACTTACCTGCTAAAAGAATAGTAAAAAATTTGGTTTAAAGCTTCCCCCGCCTATCAGGCAACTTTTTAGTTATTTTTTTCAGTATATTTTATCCTAAATGTCAATTAATTATTCCCGCACAAGCAATCCGAGATAAAAAAACGGACACATCAGGCCAAGATCACGCTAGGGTAAAGTTTTGCAACATACAACAAGAAATTCCAGCAGCATAATAAATCTCAAACCGTCCTTGAGCTTTGGCTTGCTAGAACTACCCCTGTGCCTAACAGCTAGGAATAATTTCAATCTCAACTGAAGCTATTTGATAGTTCTTTACCTTAATAATTAGCTTTACAGTTTTTTGGGGCTTTGTTGCATAAATGTTGCGACTTTAACTTCTCTTGTGGGGAGAAGTTGATTAGAATTCTACTTTGTAGCTTTTTGGCTTACAATCCTGTATCATACGATTAAGTATAGCACATTGTATGAACAATTCCACTGCCTGATTGTCAAATTTGCGTTGTTGTAACTTACCCCCAAATATTACTTTCAACCATTACACAGGAGTTTTCTGACAGAAAACTTCTATGCTATCTCCTCTCACGTTTCCACTTTTTATATCCTACTCTACGAATCTCTCTGAGGTTCTCATATCTGGTATGAGGTGGACTCTTACAATTGCCTAGATGTCATATTACTATATTTTTAGGGGGCGGTATGGTCAGTTTGGCTCCTCTATGAGATGCTTGGGAGTAGCATTTGCGTTGAGCATAGGCTCTATGACCTGACACTTGAGCTATCTCGCTTTCTACCACCTCTAGTACAGGATGGGAGAAATAAGTGACCAGTAGAAGTGATGCCTTCTTCCTGAGATGGAATACTCAGAAGTGTGATCGCACTTGTAAAATAAATGGTCTAATAGCCAAGCTAAAAATGATCGGCATAGAGTTTGATGCTTGAGCCAGTATGAGCATAAATCTGAATCTGGTTAATCATCCTCGCTCAAACCCCTGAAATTTCCAGCAACAAGGTCTGGCTAGAGTACAGTTGAAATAGTCAATAAAATTTAGTATCTTCTGCTTGAGCTCTGAGGTGGAAGAGAAACTACTACGCCGGAGTCAACCCCTGGCCCAAATAGAGAACCAACACTCAATTTGATTCAGCCAAGAAGTATGTTTAGGGATATAAACAAAGCGAATCCGGTGAGACTCCTCAGACAAAAAAGCAGCACGAGTTACTATAGAGTCTCGAATACCTGATTTCTGTTTTACCCCCAAATCAGTCTGAATACCACAACATTGAGCCACTTGACGGACTAATCATTCAGATTTATGAGTATTGAGTTGCTCTAATCCGAAAAATTCATCCTCCATCAGAATTCAGTATGGATAGTCTGTTCAATGTGTTGCAGAAAATCAACTTCTCTGGGGGTGGCCTTAATTGAAGGGGTAATGATTTGTCTTTTGGCTATGTGCCAGTTGGCCAGTAGACATTGAGTACCTAGGGAAATGTACTCAAACTCATTGCGTTCGACTTGTCCTGGCTCTATTGGTTGAGTGGGGCCAATTCTCTCATTAGCTGGGATACTCGTCATTTTATCGGTACTAATCAGATGAATTCCTTTTTCGAGTAATTCTTGGGCCGACAGATATCACTGACAGATAGATTTAACCTGGTCGCGAAAAGCTACTGGGTCAGAGGGATTAGAGTTTAACCAGTAACGATGACCATGAGGTTGTAGAGTCCCTTCCTTTTAAAAAACGCCCCACACTAAGAGGTGAAATCTTCTCCACAATTCTTCTATCTATGGCTTTTTCTGCTAGCTCCCTGGGAGTCTAATGACTCACTGGTCTTTGAGATTGTCTTGGGTCTTCACTGGCCTATGCTACGATTTGGACCACTTGCTCCACGGAGAAAAATTTGGTTGTTCTTGGTCGGGGAGCATCACTGAGAATGTCTTCTATCAGTGTCTTTAACTTCTTGTCGCTCACCTGTTGAGTTTCAGCAATTGCCAGTTGTTCAGAAGCCTCCAACGACCTTTTTCACCACTGTCTCACTTGCCTTCTATGTAGTTATAGTTGTTCACTTATCGTTCTAATGTCGGTTCCAGAGGTCGCAGCTAGGATGAATTTTACTCTTCTGACTGGAGTTTAGACTAAATAGTTGAAGATAAAATCAAGTAAAGGATGGAAAAAATTTAGACTATCAACAGATATGATAAATCATTTTTGAGCTCAATAGACATCTCCAAAAATACTCAAACGCTTATACTAACTATTTTTAGTGGAGCGTTAGCTCACCTTGAAGATAGTTAATTTGTACAGTTTTATGGGTATCAGAGATACTTCGTGTTACTAATTCAAATATTTATTAGACTTTGATTTATTATTTTTATCTCAGTTTTTGATGATTTTTACTAATATAAATTAGCCAATTCTTAGTCGGACTAAACTACATATTTTTAAAATTACTTTTCGATAATTATTATCTTTTAATCTGAATCTTTCTCTAGGAAGTATAAATATTTTAATTAATCTTATTACATGTTCTAAAAATATTCTTTTTTTGGGCTTTTCTTGATTTTCTTCTTTGATTTCTGGTGGCATTTCTTTTTTTCTTGGTTTCTTTTTTTGTGTAGTAGTTTTTTCTACTCCTTCATCAGCTTTATCTCCTTAAAATTTTTGTTTTTTATCAAATTTATCCTGTTGTTTTCTTAATATTTTCACATTACTTACTGTACCTTTTTTTTCTACTATTACATCCACTATTTCTGTTCCTTTTGGTATCGTTATTATTTAATTTTTAAAAGTATAATTTTTCTTTTTTCATATTTGATATTTTTCTTGGTTTTTATATTCACTTGGTCTTTCTCTACCTTGTTCTGTACTATCTAAAATTAATTATAATTCTGTTAATATCTCCTTTACCAATTCCAATTCATTTTCTTTTTTTTTACTTTTTCTAATAAAATTGCTGGCAGTAATTCTCTGAGAATATCTATCCAGTAAGTAAAAATATTATTAGCACTTGATTCACTTATAACAAAGTTAATTCCTAATGTTTTAAAACTTGGTATTTGATGTAAATAAAATCATGTTAAAATTATTTATTCTTCGTTTATTAAATTATTTTTTCTGACTCCATCTGCTTTAATTAATCTTTTTTTATGATTCTATTATTGGGGTATTTTATATTAATTTTATTAGCTATTTATAAGTAATACTAATAATTATTTTTGTTTCTTTTAGATGATTATAAATATATTCTAAAGTTGGATTCATTTGGGAGACTGTATACATAAATGGTTTTGATAATTTTACCTTATTTTCTATTTTGGAGATGTCTATTAATCTATTGACAATGAACCTATCCCACTAATTAAATACGATTAATCCACATATAGCAATGAGCGCTGGCATCTTTACATACTACCAATGTCATTCATGTAGTATACATCCTGCTACATGACTGACATTTTTTCTATGCGATCGTGACAACGGAACGGAGGCGCAATCGCACTACCTTAAAGTTTTATGCCATGCCTGAAAAAATAATGTGACATAAGGATGTCAGAAAATCCTTGCCAGGCAATAATTATAGCATGGCAGCTCGGATTAAAATTTGGTATTATAGACTCCCGCGTTGCACTTTGATTTAACTGACAACAAAAGAATCACAGTGTTATGGGAGTGTATTCGCGAAGCCTCTCGAGTGAGAGAATCGCCTCAAAGAGCAACTATATTCTATATTAATAATTGATATCTTTCACCACTACGGAAAAACTTGAGGATTTTCTATAAAAGCTGCATCCACACAGTCTCTAAAATGATCAAATTTCTTCAGTCTTTGTTTGCAGATCGTTTTTTATAGCAATCGAAGCAAAGGTTAGGACGTTAACTTAACAGCATAATCAACTCT
>JAGGDU010000011.1 GCA_018457135.1 Trichodesmium erythraeum GBRTRLIN201
TTTTTTTTCAGTTCATTCCATCATTCTCAATGACTAATATTTAGCCAACATTGACTTTCATCACTTGATTTTATCAGCTTTACTTTTAGGTAAATATATATGCAAAATACCATCTTTATAGTCAGCCTTTACCTGGTCATTTTGAGCTCTAACTGGTAGAGAAATTCTTTGTTAGAAAGCACCATAATGAAATTCATAACGAACTTAATCTTGTTCTTCTACTTCAGTGTCTTGGCGATTTTTTCCTTTAATTTCTACTCTTTCAGCATTCACTTGTAGACCTAAACCTTGAAATTCTAAACCTGGTATTTCCAGTCTTAAATCAATACCATTATTGTTTTCGTGGATTTCAACCTCTGGTGTAAACTCTATTTCTTGTACTTTACCATTTATAGTAGAAGTAACTTTACCATTGATAGTAGAAGTGGAAACCTCAGATAAACAATTTACTTCTTTTTTCAAGGAATTGATTTGATCCACAACTTGATCCACAATAGGAAAACCCATCCAAGAACCTATATTGCCGAGAACAGACAAATTTGCAATAGCCATTTTTAATTACCTCCGAAATTTATGTTTTATGTACGATTAATTTCTTATTTCTTTTTCTACTTTAGAGTAAATTATGTGTTGAGTAAGTGAGGGAAACGAGAAACAAACTCAGGTAGTTTCCCTACTCTTTTTTTTCAGTTCATTCCATCATTCTCAATGACTAATATTTAGCCAACATTGACCTTCACAACTTGATTTTTATCAGCTTCACTTTTAGGTAAATGTATATGCAAAATACCATCTTTATAGTCAGCCTTTACCAGGTTATTTTGAACTCTAACTGGTAGAGAAATTCTGCGTTGGAAAGCACCATAATGAAATTCAGAACGAACCAAATTTTGTTCTTGTGTTTCAGTTTCTTGACGACGTTTTCCTTTAATTTCTACTGCTTCAGCAGTCACTTGTACATCTAAATCTTTAACTTCTAAACCTGGTATTTCCAGCCTTAAATCAATAGCATCATTATTTTCGTAGATTTCCACCGCTGGTGTAAATACTATTTCTTTAGCTTTACCATTTATAGCAGAAGTGAAAACCTCAGATAAACAATTCATTTCTTTTTTCAAGGAATTGTTTCTACGCACAAGAGGAAAAGTCATAAAAGAATCTATATCCCCCACCATAGGAAAACTAACAATAGCCATATTTATTACCTCCGAAAATTTTGTTCTATGTATGATTAATTTCTTCTTTCTCTTTTTACTTTAGAGTAAATTATGTGTTGAGTAAGTGAGGGAAACGAGAAACAAACTCAGGTAGTTTCCCTACTCTTTTTTTTCAGTTCATTCCATCATTCTCAATGACTAATATTTAGCCAACATTGACTTTCATCACTTGATTTTATCAGCTTTACTTTTAGGTAAATATATATGCAAAATACCATCTTTATAGTCAGCCTTTACCTGGTCATTTTGAGCTCTAACTGGTAGAGAAATTCTTTGTTAGAAAGCACCATAATGAAATTCATAACGAACTTAATCTTGTTCTTCTACTTCAGTGTCTTGGCGATTTTTTCCTTTAATTTCTACTCTTTCAGCATTCACTTGTAGACCTAAACCTTGAAATTCTAAACCTGGTATTTCCAGTCTTAAATCAATACCATTATTGTTTTCGTGGATTTCAACCTCTGGTGTAAACTCTATTTCTTGTACTTTACCATTTATAGTAGAAGTAACTTTACCATTGATAGTAGAAGTGGAAACCTCAGATAAACAATTTACTTCTTTTTTCAAGGAATTGATTTGATCCACAACTTGATCCACAATAGGAAAACCCATCCAAGAACCTATATTGCCGAGAACAGACAAATTTGCAATAGCCATTTTTAATTACCTCCGAAATTTATGTTTTATGTACGATTAATTTCTTATTTCTTTTTCTACTTTAGAGTAAATTATGTGTTGAGTAAGTGAGGGAAACGAGAAACAAACTCAGGTACTTTCCCTACTCTTTTTTTTCAGTTCATTCCATCATTCTCAATGACTAATATTTAGCCAACATTGACTTTCATCACTTGATTTTATCAGCTTTACTTTTAGGTAAATATATATGCAAAATACCATCTTTATAGTCAGCCTTTACCTGGTCATTTTGAGCTCTAACTGGTAGAGAAATTCTTTGTTAGAAAGCACCATAATGAAATTCATAACGAACTTAATCTTGTTCTTCTACTTCAGTGTCTTGGCGATTTTTTCCTTTAATTTCTACTCTTTCAGCATTCACTTGTAGACCTAAACCTTGAAATTCTAAACCTGGTATTTCCAGTCTTAAATCAATACCATTATTGTTTTCGTGGATTTCAACCTCTGGTGTAAACTCTATTTCTTGTACTTTACCATTTATAGTAGAAGTAACTTTACCATTGATAGTAGAAGTGGAAACCTCAGATAAACAATTTACTTCTTTTTTCAAGGAATTGATTTGATCCACAACTTGATCCACAATAGGAAAACCCATCCAAGAACCTATATTGCCGAGAACAGACAAATTTGCAATAGCCATTTTTAATTACCTCCGAAATTTATGTTTTATGTACGATTAATTTCTTATTTCTTTTTCTACTTTAGAGTAAATTATGTGTTGAGTAAGTGAGGGAAACGAGAAACAAACTCAGGTACTTTCCCTACTCTTTTTTTTCAGTTCATTCCATCATTCTCAATGACTAATATTTAGCCAACATTGACTTTCATCACTTGATTTTATCAGCTTTACTTTTAGGTAAATATATATGCAAAATACCATCTTTATAGTCAGCCTTTACCTGGTCATTTTGAGCTCTAACTGGTAGAGAAATTCTTTGTTAGAAAGCACCATAATGAAATTCATAACGAACTTAATCTTGTTCTTCTACTTCAGTGTCTTGGCGATTTTTTCCTTTAATTTCTACTCTTTCAGCATTCACTTGTAGACCTAAACCTTGAAATTCTAAACCTGGTATTTCCAGTCTTAAATCAATACCATTATTGTTTTCGTGGATTTCAACCTCTGGTGTAAACTCTATTTCTTGTACTTTACCATTTATAGTAGAAGTAACTTTACCATTGATAGTAGAAGTGGAAACCTCAGATAAACAATTTACTTCTTTTTTCAAGGAATTGATTTGATCCACAACTTGATCCACAATAGGAAAACCCATCCAAGAACCTATATTGCCGAGAACAGACAAATTTGCAATAGCCATTTTTAATTACCTCCGAAATTTATGTTTTATGTACGATTAATTTCTTATTTCTTTTTCTACTTTAGAGTAAATTATGTGTTGAGTAAGTGAGGGAAACGAGAAACAAACTCAGGTACTTTCCCTACTCTTTTTTTTTTCAGTTCATTCCATCTTTCTCAATGACTAATATTTAGCTAATTAGCAGCGCAAATATCCAGCCAATAATTGATTGATTTTTTTGCCGGGATCAACTTCACGCACAACATAAAAATTCACAGTAGCTATTTACTACCTGCTAATACTAACTTTCAAAATGCCTACTATGACATGATTATAATACTTAACTTATTTATAAAATTCTTTTTTGAAATGCTATGATATGCTCAATTCATAACAGGGCAACAATATACTCCAAACTATTGTCGGACAAAGATTTAAATAATTCTACTTTTTTAGAAAATATTGATTTTTCGGTTAGTAATAATCATCGTCATTTCTAGAAAAGAAGTTAGTTAGCTTCGAGAACCAACCCCTTCTCCCCCCAATTTTAGTTGATTTTTATTTCAACTTTTCGGGCAGCCATTAGGGCAAATACATCTAATTTACTGATCTCTATATATAATGTCTTTAAAATTAAATTACCCCTAGTTTATTCACAATATGTGTTTGTCGTCTCAAACTTGAAAAATACATCCAATTTAGCTGCGGGTGTCGGCGAACTTCCCTCACCGACACCCTTGCTAATAATAATTATATTTTTGTGTTGTCATCGCCAATTTGAACCCTTTAATGTATCCTTAAAACCCTTATTTAACAATAACTTTCACTAATTATCAGCCCGTGAGGGATCAATACTCAATGAGATAAACCTCATCCAAAACTTAACCTGTACTTCCAAACATAAAGGAGCAACAAAACGAGAGATAATTACGAATTACTAATATCCCATAGTAATTGTTGTAAATTTCGTTTCATTCTGAGTACTACCCCTCCCAGTTGTGCTGGTTTTATCGAATACGTTCAAGGTTTTGTGTTTTTTTAACATACTAGTGTGTTGTTTCGTTTGTGACTGAGTTGGATTTTTTAGTTCGGGCGATAGTGCAGGATATTTGCTTATTTGTTCCTCAAGCATAGCCAATTTTTGTTTAGCCTTTTTAGTTCGCCTCTCTAGATCTCGTAGTTCCTTTTCTACATGCTCTTTTTTTGCAATAGTTTGATACATTGATAAATACATATGTGCATCAGAATTGTTGCCAGGTATACCCTTAGGTCTTGGTAAATTTTTATGGCTTAGTGAAGAGATATTTTGGTGCATAATTAATCAATTAGTTATTTTGTGAATATTTAGAAGATTTTTCTGAACAGAAGTCCAGAGAAAAACATTAGCAAAATTAATCCTGTTTTCTGCCATAATAAATAATTACTCCCTTCCCAGCGCAAGATTATAATTACTAGATCATTGCAGCATATACTTGCAGTAAAATTTTGATAGGCAATCTTATAATGTTACAGAAGTAGTCATTCCTTTTATTTTGTTCAATAGATTCATTTGCTATAAAGTTACTAGCCCTATTTATTTTCTGATAATGCTAATAACTCTCATGCCTATAGTTTTAATCCTAGTGGTCACTACTTTCACTCTGATCAGGTGACCCTATCGGTTGTCTGATTTGACTCTTATTTCAATTAACTGCTTTAGCAGTAGCTTGTATATCTAAATCTTTACTATCCAAACCGGTTATTTCCAGTTTTAAATTAATTCCATTGTTTTTTTCATAAATTTCAACTTCTGGTGTAAATGCTATTCCTTTGAATTCACGATTTATACTAGGAGCAAAAAACTCAAATAAATTATTTATTTCTTTCGGCTAGGAATTTATTTTAGGTGCAATATAAATATTAACAAGAGTCATATTTATAATCTCCTAAATTTATGTTTTAGATGTGATTTTATTTATTTTTGATGTTTCTACTTAAGTTAGTAGACTTTTTTTCTTCAACAAGTAATAAAAAAAGAAAAGATGCGATCATAACTGCCGTATTATTTCTTGAGTATAGCAGTCGAAGCAAAGATTAGGACATAATGCTCGAAAAATTATCTAGGA
>JAGGDU010000012.1 GCA_018457135.1 Trichodesmium erythraeum GBRTRLIN201
AAATTGTGGGTTTCTACTTAGGGGAAAGAGGAGAAAAAGGGGCAGCATAGATTATGGAATTCTAACCCACGGTGTCTTAAGGCCGTGTGCAGTTTGTTATACAGATTTTGGGTCAGCTTACGAGCTTGTTTTTCCTGAAGAGAGACATAAATCAGTGGGGAATATTCAGATAGAACATGATTTTAGTGCATTAAAAGAAGCTAGAATATATTCACCTATAAACACATCTCTTAATGAAATTATTCGTAATTATTGTGCCAAATAGTATCTCATTCTTATTGAAAATGACTATATCTATACCTCATATTCCCTCAATTTAATCTTGCCGACCTACCTTCTAGTCTTACCTATAAAACTTCCAGAAACAAGTTTTAATTAAAATAGGTAAATAATTTTGGTTATGCATTTATCAGGAAAAAAATCTAACGTTCTTTGCAAGTTTGAGTTTTTCATGGTTTAAATAATTATGTAATTCCTATTCAAAATAGCTAATAATTTGTAGCTAAACCCCCTTGGGTAGAGTTAATACATATTGATAGTGACCATACTGTAGGGAATGTTATGCCAACGAACCAAGAATTTGGGGATAAGTTAATCAATTTTTCCAGCAATATTTTAATTCTATAAACAATTAAAGTAAGCATTAGAAATGTTGTGATAATCAAAAAATAGTATTAATTCACAAAAATTTACTGGGATAGGTAATAATAGATGAATAATAATTTCTATTTTGACAGTTAAACCTATCCCTACTCTATATATTTATACTATTGTTCTTAGTCAACTAGAAAAAAAACAAAGCTTTGAATCTAGAAAAACTAATTATCTATTTATCTATTTATACTAAAATATTACAACATAAAATCAGAATAATTATTATCTTAAGTTGAATACTTATTCATTTTTATCGTTTGTGAAAGGAATCGACAGATTTTCAAGTTCCATTCTTTGTTTAGCTTGATTTAAAAAATAACCGCTCATCATTGCAGAAGCTAGAAGTTGACCAAGGTTTTCTCGACTTGTAGTTATTGCCATAGAAAAATTTTCAGGTGGCAAATTCCCCAAAATTCCTCTTAAATTTTGTTCCATAATTTGAGCTACTTCTGGAGCTGGCTTAGAAAGTTGAGCAACAGTTTCTGGATTCATAGATTGAACATATTGCCATAGTAAATTACTACTATTTGATTGACTGAAAAAATTTTTGGAAGGACTGCCGGGAATATTATTCATAATATTTACCTCCAATAAATACAACTATTTAAGATTAGTTATATATTAACAAGATATTTTGGAATTACTCTAGTCAGTGCAACCGAACTTCTAAAGTCGGACTTTTCTACAATATCTTCAAAGAAGTCCTGTTTTATTTGATAGCTAAAAAACACTTTATTTCTATGTCTCTTGGACTAAAAATAAGTACGTAAGAACACGGGTTTATAAGCACCTCAAAACTATTACTAGATAAGGTTTTAAAGAAAAGTTTTAAAGAAGATTCACTCTTTTATAAACTTACGGTTCGCCTAAAAATGATAATTATTCTTAGCAAAAATGTTGCTTTGCTCACCCGCACTATCAAATTTTATTGATTGATTTTTCAACAAAATAGCCGTCAGAAAATTTAATTTCAGTTAATTAAAAAAATCTTAATCCTAACCCAGATTCCGCAGAGATTAAAGTAGATTTTATAATTATGATTTTTTTAAGTTGAAATAAAATATCAAGTAAAAAGTGAAATAGAAACAAAAGAAGAAGTTATAGTTACGGAAAAAATGAAAGTAAGGATATTTATATTAGCAACAAATATAATAGATAAAAATAAACTGAGTAATAAGTAAGTATTCAAATCATATAAAAACCAACAATTAGCTAGTATTAATAATTGACATAAAAATGAATTTAAATGAAGTCATAATGGTTATCTATGTTGAGGAAATGTACCCCTTTTCATATAAATAATTATTATTATTAAAAACAAAAAAAAATGATTTTATTCCTATGCATTTATCCTGATTTTTTTATCCCACAATGGTTTTGAAGTAGTTATCGCCCCGTAATCAGACTTGATATTACTTTGAGAAAAGCGACAAAAAATTAATAAATTAATATGGCCACTTTAGATTTTCCTTGATCTGAGTGGAAAAAGTTAATCTGCTGCAACTATTGCCCATTTTCTGCCCTCACTCTTCAGCTTTTTCAGCAAACCCTAGATTAAACTAGGTATGTAGAGAAGGAGAAAATCCGATGAGAAAATCATCTAAATCTAAAGGTCGTCTGGTTTGGAATCATTCAACCCATATTGAAGGCTTAATACGAATTTTAGATAAATTAACCCAACATAAGGGTATTGAAACTGTTACTCCAGGGGTTATCGGCAGATCCAAAAGTCATATTCCCCACATAAAGCTAAAAATATCAGTGCCTATTCGTGGTGGTTTTAAACTTATTGCCAGACAAGGAAAGACAGTTCAAGAAGTATTTATTTTAACGAGCTTAACTCAAGAAGACTTAGAAAAGTTAATCACTCAAGTCTTGGCCAAGTAAATATACTCCATTGTCCTATTAAGAAGTATTTATTTTAACGAGCTTAACTCAAGAAAACTTAGAGAAGGTAATCACTCAAGTCTTGGCCAAGTAAATATACTCCATTGTCCTATTAAAAAGTATTTGTTTTAATGAGCTTAACTCAAGAAAACTTAGAAAAGGTAATTGCTTAAGTTTTAGCTAAGTAAATATACTTTTTCGTCGGATTTTAAGTATATTTACTTAGAAAAGCCATAACTAAAGTCAGAAGTCAACAATTAAATTGTTGCTGTGACTAAGTTTGAGAGGCCTGAGAAAGTCTACGCTAGTAATGGTAATAGCAATAGCGACCCTATATTTAATCAAAGCCTATACTTTCCTAATTGAAGTGTAGGCTAGTATAGCTAAGGTGAAAATTAATATTTTACTGATAATTTAGGCGACCACTATTGAGTCAGGAGGCTTTACTCAGGAGTCATAACATTATGGGCTACAGTTCTGATATTAAAGAGCTGTGTGTCAAAATGTCCCTTAACGGCATGGCATTCCGAGCTATTGAGAAAGTGACTGGTATTTCTCTGTTGGACAGTGCTTAACTGGTTACGACTTGCTGGGACACAGATTCTTGAAGAAAACTTTGATATCCTGAAACTACTCAAATAGATGAACTATAGACTTTTATCCGCTCAAAAAAAAACAACTTTGGGTTTGGACGGTCGTAAATAGCCAAATGTCAGGAATTCTTAAGTTTGTGATAGGCGATCGCTGGACCGTTACTTTCACAATATTGTGGCAGATGATTCAAGATTGGGCTTGTTTTCTTTATATTACTTATGGCTACAACGTTTATCCTTACTTAATTGAGAATTGCGAGCGCAAGGTCAGTAAAACAGCTATGACCTGAGTATAAGGAGAAAACTACCGTAATTGACAATACTTAGCCAGCTTACATAGTAAAACTTTATGCTACTCCAAGTCAATTGACATGTTATGCAAGTCAATTTTTTTGCTTATCTATTATTTGAAAAATCAGCACATTCCTCAATATTCCTAATCATTTGTCACTGTGCAACGACATTTGAATTATTTAGACTAGCATTAAATATTATACAAATAATTCGGCGTTACTGAAATAGGGGATGAATCACAAAATATAAGAGTAAATGATTCAAGATTCTCCTATACAATAAAGTCCAGAATACCAAATGGCATTAGACCAGGTAAACAAAAATCATATCTGTGTCAGTTTTTCTTGCCAGTTTGTAGGCAACCCTAAGCTTCACAAAAGTTAAAGCGATGAAGTTGGTCGAACTTGCCTGAAGATATCTGTGAATGGCATGAGCTTTCGAGGGATTTAGGAAATCACAAAGGTATATCACACTACTGTGATTGGCTGAGTACTGCAGATGGGTAATCAGTTACCTGATGCTTATGAACAAGGCACAGTTCCAGAGCTAGGAGAACTCGATGAACTACAAACTTTTGTAGGCTCAAAAAAAAAGTCTGGGTTTGGATGGCTATAAACCATTTTAAGGCTGGAATTTTGGATTGGGTGCTGGGTGGCTATAGTGACTGAACCGACCCTTCCCTATGGTCAAGAGTTGGACAATGGCCTTGCTTGTTCTATCTCAAAGATCGCTATAAAGTCTACCCTCAGTTTATTCCTGATCGAGACCAAATCTTGATCAAGACCTACAGGACTAGAGTGGAAGGGGAAAATATGCGTTTGCGACACTACTTGGCCTGATTGTACCGAAAAACATTATATTATTTTAAATCTCTGGACATGCAGGGGTATGATATTTGGTTGTTGATTCACTAGCTACATTTTCAGGATGTTTCCGTTTCAATCAGATTCATTCCATAATTCAGCAACGCCAATATTTGTTACATTTTCTTCAGTAAGGGTAACCCGTACAATATTTATAAAATCAACATTCTTTTGGGATACTAATTATTAAAAAAAGCTATTAGTAGAGTGTTAATTCTTAATAATTGAAGTTTCATCCAGGTTAAGCATTATTTTTTCTCCCCTAGCATTAAAAATCATCATAAAGGTTTGAATATCCTTTTTTAGTGAAAGGGAAATCTGATTAAGTCCTCTTGATTTATCCCCCTGATTATTTGTAACATTATTTTTTAACCTTTTATGCAAGACATTTTGGTCCCATAAAAATATAGCAATCCCATATTGGTTGCAACAGATATAATAGTAAAAATAACAGGTATAAGAAAAAGAAAACAAAGGAAAATTATAGATGAACTAGATGATTTTATTAATCAAAAAAAAGAGCTCAAAGAAATTAAAATAGCCTTGAAATTAAAATAGCCTTGGCAGTAAAAATGATCTTTTCATAAAAAATTATGCCATGAAAACAAATAATTATTAAATGTAACTCAGCAGTTTAGAAAGCGAATGGAAAAACTAAGTATTATTTCATGGTTTAGAAAGTTTAATGCTTCAGATATAGTTCTTTTAAATAAGAATGAGACACTATCTGGCGCAATAATTACGAATAATTTTATCAAGAGATGTATTGATAGGTGAATACATTCTAGCTCTTTTTAATGCACTAAAATCATGTTCTTAGTCATTTAAATCAGGAGAGTATTTTGGCAAAAATAGTAATTGGTGACCCCCTGCTTCTACTAATTCTCTAATAACGTTTTTTCGTAATTAATGGTGAATTATCCGTGCAGCAGTACACTGGGAATTTTTAATGATGGTCATAAATGTTTATCTAATACTAATTTCATAAACTTAAGCTACACTTTTAGAAGTAACCTATTATAGAA
>JAGGDU010000013.1:0-20240 GCA_018457135.1 Trichodesmium erythraeum GBRTRLIN201
TGATGTCAATAACTAATCATTTATATTGGCTTATCACTACATATACAGGACCACCAAAATTATATATACATTCATTATAATATATAGATGTATAAATCAAAGTTGATACAAGGCGAGGACATCACCTCAACTGAAAACTGCCCTTAGGGCTTCCCTAACTAAAAAATCTCCCCTTGTCACGTCAGTGCAACGTCCGAAGTATATTAATAATAAAGAGTCAGTAACCAATTAATTATTCTTCTGACAGTAGGGACGTTCTATAGAAAATTCCGATCTACTCCCCCTCCTACTCCAGTTTAGGGGCTTAGGGTGAGACCCCGACTCAAAGTGCCAAGTCGAAAATTTTTTGATTAATAGCATCAGTCCACTACAATAACCTATAAAATTATTATCTGTTCTAAGTCTTTAAGCCCAATTAATTACCATTATTTATTCCCTGTGATTTTTACACTTATAGGCTTTTCAGTACCTTGAGTATATGTAATTAATTTTGTATAACTACTTAAGTGCAAAGACCAAATTAATTACCTAATATTATGATCAAATCACAGAGAATATATGCCTTTTGGCTTGAAAGTATTTGTAATTAATTCTGCATAACTAATTATTGGGAATTAGTTTTGAGATTTATTTTTTCAAGCACTACAGCTTCTACATTAGCTTTTTGTTTTTCTGTATCTACCTTTGTCACTGCCCAACGTAGAGGAATACCAAATTTTTCCAACTCCTTTTCAATTTCTTGATTGAGTTTACCTGGTGATTCTTGCAAATCAATTTCAGCATTAATAAAATGAGTAGTCATGGTAATTATACAATTAGTTAGTTCATACTTAGTTGCATTAAGCTTGCAGCTATAAAATATATATTATACTTAAACTAGTTAATCAAA
This sequence comes from Trichodesmium erythraeum GBRTRLIN201, assembly GCA_018457135.1. Classification (GTDB taxonomy): domain Bacteria; phylum Cyanobacteriota; class Cyanobacteriia; order Cyanobacteriales; family Microcoleaceae; genus Trichodesmium; species Trichodesmium erythraeum. Next base: position 890 of record JAGGDU010000013.1, read on the forward strand.
AAAAGACAAATTTTAGAATAACAAAGATACTAAGTAGAGAAGAATCAAGTATCAATACTAATTATTTGTTAACTTTCCCCACTTTTTTTCACTCGTAAATATGTCTTAAAAGTCCTTTTCGTGATTTACTTGTTCAATAATTTATGGAGAACCAAATTGACGCTTATAAACCTCATCTTCCTTTTCAGTTTCTATCGTTAAATTAGACCGAGGATATGCCATACACAATAACACATAACCTTCCCCTTGAAGTTCTGGACTAACTCCCATAACATCATTTTGATCTACAGTACCCTCTCCCAGAATCTGAGCTGCACAGGTAGTACAAACCCCTGCATTGCATGAGTTAGGCAAATCTAGTTTCGCCTCCTCAGCAGCCTTTAAAATTGTCTTATTCTCTGACACCTTTATAGTGTAAGTTTTTCCTTGGTGGTTAATTTCAACAGTGTGAATTTCAACGGTACTAGTATTAGACATATTGTAATTGGTATATTCAATCCTAATTTTAATTCCGAGTTTTATGGTTGATAAAGTATTATATAAGCTAACTCTTTTAGAGATTTAGAGCAACCCTGATTTTCCTAAATGAAACAAAAATTTACAATCTATAAATTTCCATAGAAATTATCATTTTATTCAAATACAAAATTTAAGGTTATATGGAAGAGATAATAGGAAATATAAAATTCGTAAATTCCGTATATTTTACAATATTTATAACTCCTATATATACCTATAAGTTGTTCTATTTTTTTGAGTTATAAATTACCGGTAATTGTCAACACTTTTTCCACAAATTTATTTAGGTATTTTAGACACAATACTAAGCAGAAAAAACGACTTATATTGGAAGCGATCGCAACTCCAAAATTAAATATTGCATTTTGTTAAAATGTCAAAGATTTAATCAAATTCAGCCAATATTAATCAAACAGATTAATTTACTCCTAATTTTTTTTGTCAAAATTGAGTTCATAACTATATGTTATTACCTGAATTATGCCTAAGAACAAAAAGTATTTATTAAAAATAATTAGCAAAATCATATCTCCAAAAAAATACTACATAAACTATTAATATCTATTAAGAATATAGGCTATAAATCATATTTTTTTTGCTTTTTTTATTGTAAATATAAAAAAAGCAAAATAGCAAAATTTAATAAGTATTGACCACAAATAGTTAAACAGTTTATAGGAGGATATAAATATAGATTCAAAAGTGATAATAAATAGCTAAAATATCATTTTTATGGTAAATATCTCTTTTAGTTCAATTATAGATAATCACATAAAATATTTAAATTTTCCTTAAGCCCTTATGGTTGAGATACTATAATTTATCAAAAAAAATTCTACATTTCCTAATAGTAGGAGAATAGGTAGGTAATTGCATACAACCTCCCTACTGTATGAAGAATAATTAACGCCCTACTAGCTAGTAATTATCAAAAAAAGTTATTGAGCAGATATTAATTACTTAATCAGGTAATATAAACTAAATATAGTATCAATATCTAATAATTACTATAATACCAAAACTGTTATAATATAAAGGTAAAATTATGAAATTTTCAAAACTGTAGAAATGGAAAAAAAATCCTGATCTGAACCATATTGTCTTAAAAGCTACTTTTGGTATCATCCAAAATACTAAAGATAAAGGATATCAGCAACATTATTCAATTATCCTAGTTTTTCCTATTTTCCATTCCTTATTCCCTCAAAAATTAATATGAGTCAAAACGTAATTATATTATGGTATCGTAATGACCTACGCATCCATGACCATGAACCACTATATAAAGCACTCAAAGTTAATGCTCAAATTATACCGATTTATTGTTTAGATCCAAGGCAATTTAGTCAAACAGATTTTGGTTTTCCTAAAACAGGTGTATTTAGAGCAAAGTTTTTACTAGAAAGTATTGCTGATTTGCGTAACAACCTACAAAAATTAGGTAGTAATTTAGTTATTTTTCAAGATAAACCAGAAATAGTAATTCCTAGACTAGCTCAACAATTATCTGCTAAATCAGTATTTTTTCATCAAGAAGTTACTGAGCTCGAAGTTAAAGTAGAAAGATTAGTTCATCAAGCACTAAAACAAATTGGAGTTAGGTTAAAATCATTTTGGGGTCATACACTTTACCATCCAGATGATTTACCTTTTGAAATAAAACAATTACCAGAATTATTTACTACTTTTCGTAAAGATGTAGAGAAAAATTCTAGTGTAAACCCTACATTCTCAATCCCTAAAAAATTATCATCCTTACCAAAAATTGATGTGGGAGAATTACCTACATTATCTGATTTAAATCTAGAAAAACCGCCACTAAATTCACAGGGAGTTTTAGAATTTAAAGGTGGAGAAACTGCCGCTAAGGAAAGAGTAAAAAACTACTTTTGGCAGCAAGACTATTTAAAAGTTTATAAGGAAACCAGAAATGGAATGCTAGGTGCCAATTATTCTTCTAAATTTTCCCCTTGGTTAGCTTTAGGATGTTTGTCACCTCGTTATATTTATGAAGAAGTTAAAGAATATGAATATCAAAGAGTCAAGAATCAATCAACTTATTGGTTAATATTTGAGTTAATATGGCGAGATTACTTCCGATTTATTTGTCAAAAACATGGGAATAAAATATTTCATAAATCTGGTTTACAAGGTATAGCTATTCCTTGGCAAGAGGATTGGGAAAAATTTAGAAAGTGGCAAGCAGGTCAAACAGGATTTCCTCTAGTAGATGCTAATATGCGTGAACTTTTAGCTACAGGTTTTATGTCAAATCGTGGTCGACAAAATGTTGCTAGTTTTCTTACTAAAAATTTAGGAATTAATTGGCAAATGGGAGCTGAATGGTTTGAGTCTTTACTAATAGATTATGATGTTTGTAGTAATTGGGGAAATTGGAATTACACTGCTGGAGTAGGAAATGATGGGCGAGGTTTTCGCTATTTTAATATTCCTAAACAAGCAAAAGATTACGACCCAGAAGGAAAATATGTTAAACATTGGTTACCAGAATTAGGAAAAGTTCCTCCTGCTAAAGTACATGAACCTTGGAAATTATTACCTGTTGAACAAGATAGATTTGGTGTCAAAATAGGGGTAGATTATCCAGAACCAATTATTGATTTATGGCAGTCAGTTAAGGAGAATGAAAAAAAATATAATAGAGCGTTACAAATGACACTAGGTAAAATAAATAAAAGAGGCAGATTTTGAACAGGAATAAATTGTAAATTAGGATAATTCATAATTATAATTAACAGCAAAATCACCTCAATTTTTTGGTAGTTAGTTCATGTTTAATGATATTAATAATGTTATAGCAATCCATAAATTGGCTATAATCATATTAAAATAGTTGACTTGAACTGAAAATATTTTTAATTATGAATCCTAATTACTACACAATATTATAACCAAAATAGGATTACTATATATCCCTGTCATCCATTCATTTAAGGTGCAAAAATTCTTTCTTTGTTTACCACTAATACAGAAATTACATAAGCTTTTCCGAGTAAACCTTTTAGAGAAGCTTTGCATTCTTTTTCACCCCTATGTCTAAAGGTGGCTTTACATCTAGCCCCGAAAAAAAAATCCTATAGGGGCTTGACACTATCTAAAGTGTCTGCTATGATTGTTTATTAATAAATAAAAAGAAGTATTCTTGCTCTAAGCATAAAAGATTCCATAACTAGTACATTTCTTTACACTAATAAAAAGCCGATGTTTATCCATAATTTCTACCTTTATTTTTGGTATAAATAGGTTCACTTGGAGTGAATATAGTTTTTTTCTATAAATCTCTGAGTGAACCGCAGCATAAACACTGCGGTTTTTTGTTCACAAACTCGACGTATCAAAAAAAGACACGAACAGCCATGACTCAAGTTAACAAATGGTATTACAGTTTTTATTTTTGGCCCCGATATAGTTCCGGGTAACTTGTTATGCTGACTTTTACTTTTCACCCGGAACTGATAATGGTTCCGGGTTTTTTATTTTTTACCCTACTTAATTTATCAAGGAGAAAATCTCATGTCTAAAACTAAACTTGTATCCAAGTCTCACTCGGAAGATCAAACAGTTGTCAATATTTCTGAACAGACAACGGTAGGAGGTACAAATTTTTTAATTATTGGAGGTCCGTGCACTGTTGAAAGTATGGAACAAATGACAGCAGTAGCAAATAAGTTAATAATGGCACCTGTGCAAATGTTCCGGGGAGGTGTCTACAAACCCCGCACTTCTCCCTACTCATTTCAGGGGTTGGGAATAGAAGGATTAAAAATTTTGGCATCCGTTCGCCAACGCTACAATATCCCAGTAGTAACAGAAGTTATGTCTATTCCGCAAATAGAGTCAGTAGTTGCTTATGCAGATATGCTGCAAATAGGTAGTCGCAATATGCAAAACTTTGAGTTACTCAAAGCAGTTGGGAAAGCTGGCAAATCTGTGATTTTGAAACGGGGGCTAGCTGCAACTATTGAGGAATTTTTAATGGCAGCTGAATATATTCTCAGTTATGGCAACCCTAATGTGGTCTTATGTGAAAGAGGTATTCGTAGTTTTGATAGTTATACTCGTAATGTTTTAGATTTGGGTGCGGTAGCTGCATTGAAACAGTTGACTCATTTGCCAGTTATTGTCGATCCTTCTCATGCTGCTGGTAGAAGGGAGTTGGTGGCATCCTTGGCAAAAGCTGCGGTTGCCTGCGGAGCGGATGGTTTGATGATAGAGTGTCATCCTATACCGGAGAAGTCGGTTTCGGATGCCCAGCAAGCATTGTCGTTGGAAGATATGGTGAAGTTAGTTCAAAGTTTACGCCCTATTGCTACTGCAGTAGGGCGATATATTTGTGAACTTGAGGAGTTAGCTGTGGCTTAAATTTAACTTTATTGGTGTTCTCCATTATATCAAATACTAAAATCTTGGCTACAAATACTTATCCTGTTTCGGTGGAGTTATAATTTACCGAAACAGGCTAAAGCTTTGAGCATCTCAAAACATAACATAATTTTAGATTCTGATTTGCAGTGATGTGTTTGTTAACTAAGTTTTTGCTTATCTCTATGAACTAGACTCTATTTATGAAAACTCCCTGATAGAAGAGTTACTAAAATTCGGTTAACCGATAGCTCTGGAAAAGTTGAATAGAGTCGATGATCCTAGTATTGATCATTTATGTGGTTTGATCAGGAAATGCTACTTTAAATTTATTGATCCTCCTATTGTTTCGATAACTCATAAGTTTATGAATTAGGCGCAGGCGATCGCTCTGCAAATAAGAATGATAATTATTGGTTGATCCAGGGGTTTATAGTACAAGTTAGAGGTGGTTAAACTCATGGTGAAATTTTGATATTAATTCTTTGTGGAGAAACTTCTCGATAATTTTACTTTCACAAAAAATGTATTTCAAACTATTGAGGATTTTCAAGTGATTCGCAATGATTCTACTGATAACAGTAGCTATTGTGGCCAGGCTGGTTAAGCAATTTTTTTTGTCAGTATTGGTGGCCTTCACTTAAGAATTAAAAATTTAGTGGTAAGGAGTAGGATTTAGGATTAAGAATGAATTGTTAAAAACATTCCTCTTACTTATTTATACTGATACTAGTAGGACCTATATAAAGGGGTTAATTGTAGTGAAAATATCTGAAATAATTACTAAAAATATACTATATTTAGTGGTACTGCCTAAGTCTTAACTAGAAAAAAGTCTGGTTATTCTTAGATGATACTTCAATTATTTTAAGTAACATCGGCAGGATAACCTTTTTATCATTATTAGATATTAGAGTTTTGATTTTATAAATATTGACTTTTCCTAATATCAACTTCTTCCCAGTTTAAAAACCTGGGTATAAAAGTTTTTGATCAGTGGTATTATTATACTTGATATTGAAAATTCAAAATACAAAATCAAGTAGATTTTGGTTTTTTTGAACAACTTTTGTATCAATTTTAGGGTCAATATTTTTGAAAAAAAGGGGTATCTATAGCTTAACTAGCTATAAAATTAGAGATTTAACTTGGCTTAACTCTGTTAGTATGTGCTATCTTAATGATTAAGAATATTTGAATAATCTCATGGACGATAAACAAGTATGAGCTTTTGTTGATGAAAAATCAATCTAGAAAAACTTGTTTTTTTGTTTATCATTAGGAATGAGAGTATTTTTTAACTATTTTAAAGTCAAGCTTGATAAGTCTGTTAATCTTCTGGCTTACTACTAGTAAGCACAAAAAAGTTTAACTGTATTAAATTTTGTCAAGTTACTCTCAGCTAAATATCTGACAGTAGACTGGAAAGAAAGTTTACATCTTTTTACATAGGAATAAAATTTAACATATACCTATTTGTTGGATAATTAGTAGTCAAAAAATTAAAGAGAGGTTATAATAATTATTTTAAGAGACTTATCGGTAGATATAACCATGAGGAGGTGATTAACACAAAAAAAAAGTAAAACCACTATATACACGAATGGTTAAATGCTCTTGAGTCGTTAAGTAAAAACATGAATAAAATTACTAAGACTTCTGAGTAAAAAAACCATAAAGTCAATGATTTTTTGAAAACTTAATTGATAAATTACAGTTGGGGTGCAGCTAAGAATAATTAAACTGGCGATAGCGCTGAAAGAGAAAAAGTTACATAATTATATTCTCAAAAACTTTGTACTGACCTCAAATGTTTAAATAAATTAAGGATTTTCTATAGATTAATAAAACAAGAAAGCTGCAAAAATGTCTAAAGAAATTTTGATTACTAGAGGGCAGATAGTAATAGTGGATGAACAAGACTATGAAGAATTATCAAAGCATAAATGGTACTTAATAGATGGGTTTGCTGCTAGAACAATAAAAAAAGAGGAAAAGAGAACTACTATATATATGCACAGAGTGATTATGGATGCTCCTATGGGTGTATCTGTTTATCATATTAATCACAATAAACTAGATAATCAGCGAGAAAATTTACGCTTAGTTAAAGGAAGTGCGCGAATGCACAGAAGACCTAGCGTTAAACATTCATCTAAATACCGAGGAGTGTATTGGTGTAAGGATAAACGTAAATGGATAGCAGAAATTAAAGTTTACAAAAAGCAAATACGTTTAGGTCGTTTTGAGGTAGAAAAAGATGCAGCTATTGCTTACGATGAAGCAGCAAGAAAATATTATGGTTCTCTAGCTAGAACAAATTTTACAATAAATAATATAGAGGTAAAAGAATAACCTTCTCACCGAAATTAATAGAAATTAATAGAGAGTATTCAGATGATGCAATATCGACGCTTTGGGCGCACAGAATTATCAATACCAGTGTTTTCCTGTGGCGGAATGAGGTATAAATATAAATGGCAAGATGTTCCTAAAAATGAAATCCCACTTAATAATCAACAAAACTTAGAAAATACAATCCGTCGCTCTCTAGAATGTGGGATTAACCACATAGAAACGGCCCGTAATTATGGCACATCTGAAATGCAACTGGGAGAAATTTTACCTCAACTACCACGGGAAAAATTGATTATCCAAACAAAAATTAGCCCAAGCGTTGACTCCCAAGAATTCAAATCCAAGTTTGATCAGTCTCTCCATTTTTTACAACTAGAATATGTTGACTTGCTGGCCATACATGGGATTAACACGTTAGAACGTCTTGACTATTCTATTAGACCAGGAGGTTGTTTAGATATAGTTAGAAAATTACAAGAGCAGGGAAAAGTCAGGTTTGTTGGTTTCTCTACTCATGGGCCAACTGATGTAATAATTAAAACTATAGAAACCAATCAATTTGACTATGTTAACCTACACTGGTACTACATTAATCAGGAGAATTGGTCCGCAATAGAGGTTGCTAATAAGTTTGATCTGGGAGTATTTATTATTAGTCCTTCTGATAAGGGTGGTAAATTGTATCAACCGCCACAAAAATTAATAGATTTGTGCTATCCATTAAGCCCAATGGTGTTTAATAATCTATTTTGTTTGAGTCATCCCCAAGTTCATACATTGAGTTTGGGAGCTTCAAAACCAACAGATTTTGATGAGCACTTAAAAACATTGGAATTTTTAGAGAAACCAGATGAGATATTACAACCAATATTAAATAGTCTAGAAAAAGAAGCGATCGCTAAACTAGGAGAAAATTGGTACCAAACTTGGCATATTGGTTTGCCTACTCCAGAAAATACTCCAGGAAATATTAATATTCCTGTGATTTTATGGTTAAGAAATTTAGCGATCGCCTACGATATGTGGGAATATGCTAAAGTACGCTATAACTTATTGGGCAATGGTAGTCATTGGTTTCCTGGTGCAAATGCTGAACAAGTAGAAAAATATAACTTGAGTAAATTTCTTGTGAATAGTCCTCATGCTGATAAAATTCCAGATATTCTTCAAGATGCTCATCAATTACTGGTAGGGACTCCAGTAGAACTTTTGTCTAGCACTTAATCTATATAATAGCATTTTTTTTATTAGATTAGTTGACTACTTCTAGCTTATTTACAAATAAGGGAAAATTCTCAAATTGATTAAGTAATATATGAGTTAATAAATGTAAATACTTTAATTTTTTTCCCTTGTCAATAAAAATACTGATAGATAATATCAAGCTGGTATAATTTTAACTCTATTTAGATACTCACTATGGGAAAATTTTGGGGAATTAGGAATTAGGAACTGGGAATTGAGAATAATATATGTGAGAAGAGTATTTTGATGATGGCTAATTAGTGAGATTTGATATAACACTTGGTAAATTAATGTGCATACTCTAGAAAATGTTCTAGGTAAGATTAAGATTTTGGTTATTTTATGCTTAAGAATAAGAGCGATGGGTAGATTCTTCGATAAGGGAGTAGGGGAGCAAGGGAAAAGCAAACATAATAATAATTAATACTGAAATGTTAATAATTATCAAAAAAGTTATTCAGTAAGTTTTAATTATTTAAGAGTTGAAGCTTTACTCAAGTTAACTATTCTTTTTTTGCACAAGGTACAAGTTATACTTTTTTATCTTATCTCCTGAATCACATTAACACCCCAAGGACGGAAGTAATACATTGAGATTTTATTGAGATTTTATAGGCTTAAAACTTTGAGATACTTAGTAATTTCAATAAATTGTTTTACATATATAGTTTGAAACTATTTGCAAGATTCTTTTTTTAGCTTTGGTATTATTAAGTAATGGTAGTGATGAGTTAGTAGTGAAAATTAGGATTTTTTTCAGATTAATTTAAACTTAAAAAGTGCAACCTGATAATATTTAATTATTTAATTATTTAATAATAAGTTTATTATTCAAAATAATTTAGTTTTATATAAAAATTTGTTTATAATGTTTGATTTTCCAAAAAATGTAGATAATTTATATGGTTAATTTTTTGTTCTTTATTCGTTTTGATTTATCTTTTTATTCACATTTCAGAGCTTTAAAAAAAATCTATGTCTTATGAACATATTTTCAATAGTAAAGTAAAATCTTCTGAAGAACTAACCCCTAATGAAGCAATTTTTGCTATTGGTTTAATGGTTATGGCGGTTGATGGTGATATTGATATGAATGAGGTAGAAATTATTGAGGGTTTCTTAGTTAGAAAAGGATTTACTGCTAGAGAAGTAAATGTAGCTAGAGAAAAGGTTTTAAGAATTATTGCTCAAGAGAAAAATGAAGCATTATTTTATGCAGCTAAACAGGTACTTCAAAATGAAAAAGAAATAGAAACTGCTTTTGATTTGGCTGTTGAAGTTGCTATGGCAGATAATAAGTTAACTGAGGAAGAGGATAGTTTTGTTTTTGGTTTGGCTAAGAGTTTAAAAATTAGTCGAGAAAAGGTTGAGCAAAAATTTGCAAATGCTACCAAGTATTGCTATAATTCTAGTAGATTAATTGAAAAAATTGAGGAAATTTTATTAAAATTACCTATAGGTTCTAAATATGAAGGATATATTAATGCTACTACAGATTTAAAGTCTTTAAATCTTAAAATTCGCACTCCAAATGATGAGTTGGTAATTCTTAATATTGATGAAACTGGTAATCACGATCAAATAGAAATGGAATTGGAGTTGGCTCCACCATGGATGTTGTAAGTGGTTGATAGTATTATAACATTTTTTATATCTAAATTCTCTAAAAATTTATCCGGAATTAATTAAGGTAAATTGTTGTTTTTGGGTAATTAATAATGAATATTAATCGTCGTCATTTCTTGCTTTTACTAAGTACAACTTTAGGGTTTATGACTGTAAGTAGTTGTAAGATATCACTAGATAATTCTTCTGGATCTGTAATAGAATCTACTTTACCGAATGATACTAAGTTTTCAGAAAATTTAGGGGTATTTCAACTAACACCTTTACCTTATGGATATGATGCATTGGAACCTTATATTGATAAGGAAACTATGGGGTTTCACTATGGTAAACATTATGCTGGTTATATTAAAAAGTTAAATGGGGCGATCGCTCAATACCCTAAACTTAAGGAGTTTACTGCTGAGGAGCTATTGCTTGGTTTGAATAGTTTGCCTCAGGATATTCGTACTGCTGTCAGAAATAATGGTGGTGGTTATGTTAATCATAAAATGTTTTGGGAAATTATGGCTCCTAATGGTGGGGGTAAACCTGAAGGAAAAATAGCTGTTGCTATTGATGAGAGTTTTGGTAATTTTGATGGTTTTAAGGAAAGGTTTAATGCTGCTGGTGCTGCTCGTTTTGGTAGTGGTTGGGTATGGTTGGTTTTGGGTAATGATGGAAAGTTGAAGGTTATTAGCACTCTTAACCAAGATAGCCCTTTTTTGACTGGGAACTATCCCATTATGGGTAATGATGTTTGGGAACATGCTTATTATTTGAGGTATCAAAATCGTCGCCGTGATTATTTGAATGCTTGGTGGAATATTGTTAATTGGCCGGAGGTTAATCGTAGGTATGAGTTGGCTCTTCGTTAACTTTTAATTGTTAACTTTTAAGGGACTTGCAAAAAAAATTACTAGGATAACTGCAACAAACCCCAAGTTTCTTTTTGGTTTCAGCTTTCTGGCTATTTAAGTTGAATAAAAAGTCATGTATATGGGCGAACTTACCCTTATATCCTTTACTATATCATAAATTTTGTGAGTATGTCACCCCATCCCTTTTTTAATTTTTTGAGCTCCAGAAAATGAAAATGTTACTGGCTTTTTATAAAAGGGGATAAAATAGTAAGACTTGATGATCTAAAAAAAATGAGTGCATAAGCTGTTGTTTTTTCTGGAGCTTCAGAGAATGAAATTAAATATGTTTAGTGACGGCCTCTAATTTGAGATTTTCTCAGACTAGTTGAATAAAAAGTCATACATACGGGCGAGCTTAGAATTATAGCTTTTACTATATCATAAATTTTGTGAGTATGCCACCCCATCCCTTTTTTATTTTTTTTGAGCTACAGAAAATGAAAATGTTACGAGCTTTTTATTAAGGGGGATAAAATAGTAAGACTTGATGATCTAAAAAAAAATGAGTGCATAAGCTGTTGTTTTTTCTGGAGCTTCAGAGAATGAAATTAAATATGTTTAGTGACGGCCTCTAACTTGAGGTTTTCTAAAACTAGTTGAATAAAAAGTCATACATACGATCGAGCTTACCCTTATAGCCTTTACTATATCATAAATTTTGTGCGTATGCCACCCCATCCCTTTTTTGATTTTTTTGAGCTTCAGAAAATGAAAATGTTACGAGCTTTTTATTAAAGGGGATAAACAGTAAGATTTAATGATAGAAAAAATCAGTTGAGTAGACGATAAAAATATTGTCAACTTAAATTATTTGGGTAAATATAGAATCATTTATGATCAGAATTACCCATCATAAATTTGGATTTGATGGGAGTATATCAATTAATTTAAAACTTATGGAACCAAACGGAAATACCTACGACCAAAAAGGCTTAGTTGGAGTGGGTCATCAAAGTATCCATCAAAGTATTGGTACGGTAAAAGACAATGCTAAAGTTGTTAGGATAATTAGTTATTACATCGACATTGTCACGACAGCAAAACGGCACTGGACGTTAAAGCATATCCAAAATTTAAGGCACAGGACCTACCTGATAATTACCAATGGATCAACGATATGTTAACCCTAGTGCAGGATGTACCCATGACAAGGGACGCTCAGGAGGGGAGCCGGATGAGGTGAAAGTCTCACGTCCGGTTCTGAAGACGAGTCGGGCAGGGTAACTTACCTGGCTTAGTTTAACACAACCTGGATAGAGAACATAGCAATACGAATGAATCCTGATATTTATAGGTAAATAAATGAGTCAACAATAGACATTTCAGATTACGTCTATAAATACTTAGGTACAGACCCCAAACAACCTTTAAAATCTTACGATAATTATTACTATACTTATAACAAAGATGAGGATAATTGGGAATGGAAACATTGCAGTTCTAATTAAGCTAGATTTTCCTGGAACAATATTTTATCAACAAACTTTGTATACTTTATACTATTCTTTAATTGCAGCATTTAAAGTTGTATGCTAAACAAGTAATAGTGTATTGTCAAGATTTGGTTTAGTGATATAGTTTTACGAAAATGCGTTAGGACATTTTTCTATATGTTCCAATGCTTATTACCTATTCCCTATTCCCTTGCAACCTAAAATTACTCACCCAGTCCTAACCAAAAGATTTATTGGTATATGAGGTCTACTGAATTTTATTGCGCTAATGTAATACTTTTTATCTGATGGATTACATTGAATTAACCAGACCTCTGTAACAAGAGGAAAATGTTGAACAAAAAAGTAACCTACAAGACCACGAAAACCACAATGAGTAATAGTATTTTAATTAACCCTGCAGAACTTGCTGATCTTATAAAGACAGTCCCCTGTGTCATTATCGATACCCGGAGATCCGAAGCCTATGAAGAAAGTCATATTCCGGATGCGGTAAATTTGCATAATATTTTCACCTATCTGGCGACTTCTACCCCTGAAGGCATAGCAGAATTGAAGGGTAAGTTTGAAACTGAATTCGGTGCAGCTGGCCTGTCGGGCAAAGAAACTGCAATCATCTATGAACAATCCATGAACACTGGTTTCGGCCAGTCTTGCCGTGGCTATTTTCTACTGCAATATCTCGGCTATCCACAAATCAAGGTGCTACACGGCGGCTATGAAGCTTGGACTTTAGCTGGAATGCCAACGTCATCGCAAGCTGTCACTCCGGAACCGAAGATATTTCCATCCTCAGAGGCTGGCGCAAGCCTGATGATGGACACTGCTGATATGCTGGCTGCAGTCAAAGATAAGAGCGTAGTCAAGCTTGACGTTCGTGACATCGACGAATGGATTGGAGAAAGCTCTTCACCCTATGGTAAGGATTTCTGCCCACGCAAAGGCCGTATTCCAGAAGCTAAGTGGATCGAGTGGTATCGGATGATGAAGCCAACCCCAACAGGGTTAATGCTCAAGAACAAGGAAGAAGTCCTTGCAGAATGCGCCACAGTAGGCATCACACCAGAAACGCCGGTTGCACTTTATTGCTTCAAGGGTGCGCGGGCCTCCAACACCTATCTTGCTCTTAAAGAGGCAGGTGTGAAGGACGTGAAAATATATTTTGGATCCTGGAATGAATGGTCCCGTGATCCTGCCCTCCCAATTGAAGAAGGCCTGCCATACTAACAGATTGCTGAAAAAGTAGATGACAATAGCTCAAGCCTCTGACTTGGAGGGGGCAGATGTTTTATTACCGATGGTGGAAGCAGAAGCGCTATTAGGGGATAAAGCTTATGATGCTCAAGAGCGGGCAATTGGGCCTTAACCCAAAGAGGCATAGAAGTAGTGATTCCTCCGAAAAAAAACCAAAAAGAACAGCGTAATTATGATCAAAGGCTTGTACAAAGCACGTCATCTGAGCGAAAATTTCTTTCTTTGCCAAACTCAAACAGTATCGAGGGATCGCAACAAGATACGATAAAAGTTCGGTTAACTTCCTGGGAGGGGTTTATTTGGTAGCCTCAGTAATTTTATTAGCATAGGGATCCCTATCTACCTACAGCATATAATACCCCTGCATGTCAATCTCTGTAATTGATGATATGCCCTAGGAATAATAGTAGGTTTATTACTGGCGGCACACCATGTATTGAATACTTTAGCTTAAGACTTATTCTCTGCCAAAATGGTTTAATTCCTTGGAACTATGCCAGATTTTTGAAATATGCTACTCAAAGAAAATTAATTCAACAAGTTGGAGGTCGTTTTCGCTTTATCCATGATTCTCTGCGTAAACATTTTGTTAGCCATAACAGATAACTTTTTTATTTTCTCAGTCAGACAAAAATTCATCCCTAAAAATTATGATCTTTTTCAATATTTCCACCATATTTATCAACATCAAATCATGTATCTTACCCCAGTATTTCATCGACTTGAATATTAATATCTGAAAACCTTTGAACAGATAAAAATTCCCCTCGCTTTAACTTTTGTACTTCTTGATAAATACTACCAATAGGTTGTCGATACACCTCCAGACATTGCTCATTAATATCTACCAACCAAACCTCAACTACATTATTTTCTCCATAGAGAACAACTTTAATTTCACCGTCGAATTTAATCCTACTATCTGCTACTTCAACTATGAGAAATACATCCTGAGACTGGGGATGTCCTGATGCATAAAAATCTGCTTTTGGTTCTAATAAAACTACATCTGGTTCTGGTTCGGAATAGTTATCTAATTCAACTGGGTTTTGAATGCTCACTAAAGCGCGATCGCCTAATTTTTGAAATAGTTTATTTAAGCGGTTCACCCACGCTGCATGTTGACGACCTACTGGGGACCTTTTCAGAATTTCTCCTCGAATTAGTTCTACTCTCTCGTCCTCTTTCAAAATACCTACTTAAGGCATTTTGTTATATTCTTTGAGCTTAAATAGTCGTCTTAGCTGCCTGACTGACATAGCACAAAGTTCCTAATATTTGTGGTTTTCCACATTCAGGGATAGATGGAAAGATTTGTTCAGGATTTTTTTGGAGCTTCACAGGATGAGAATATTCCTACTATTGCTTCTGGGAAAATTTCCTCAATATTCCATGGTCTGTGATTTGCCAAAATAAATGGGTTGAATAAAAAGTCATGTATATAGGCGAACTACCCCCACAATACATTTATAATATCACAAAAATCATGAGGATGGAATCAGATTTTTCAAAGTCGCGGCATTTTTTCTGGAGCTCCAGAGAATGAAAAAGCAGAGTAATTTTCCACTGAGGATGGATGGAAAGACTTTGAAAAAAAACAAACATATATTTATGGGTGCTTCAGAAAGTGAAAATATATCTGCTCTTTTCTCCTGTAAAAATTTTCCCAATATTCCATGGTCTGTGATTTGCGGCCATAAATGGGTTGAATAAAAAGTCATGTATATAGGCAAGCTTAACCCACAATACATGTATAATATCACAAAAATCATGAGGATGGAATCAGATTTTCCAAAGTCGCGGCATTTTTTCTGGAGCTCCAGAGAATGAAAAAGCAGAGTAATTTTCCACTGAGGATGGATGGAAAGACTTTGAAAAAAAACAAACATATATTTATGGGTGCTTCAGAAAGTGAAAATATATCTGCTCTTTTCTCCTGTAAAAATTTTCCCAATATTCCATGGTCTGTGATTTGCGGCCATAAATGGGTTGAATAAAAAGTCATGTATATAGGCAAGCTTAACCCACAATACATGTATAATATCACAAAAATCATGAGGATGGAATCAGATTTTCCAAAGTCGCGGCATTTTTTCCGGAGCTCCAGAGAATGAAAAAAAGAGGTAATTTTCCACTGAGGATGGATGGAAAACCTTGAAAAAAAGCAGACATATATTTGTTAGTGCTTAAAAAAATGAAAATATTTAAGCTATTGTTTCTGGGGAAAAACTTCTAAATATTCGATTATCTCTGAACCAGACAACTTGGTTGAATAACTAATAACTGATAATTAATAACTAATAACTAATAACTAATAACAAAAATGACCAATATCCAAAACGGACATCATTCTTACCCCAGCAATGAAAATACCATCCGCATCCGAGGAGCCAGACAACATAACCTCAAAAACATCAACCTAGACCTACCACGCGATCGCCTCATAGTCTTCACAGGAGTATCCGGTTCCGGCAAATCATCCCTCGCCTTCGACACAATTTTTGCCGAAGGGCAACGTCGCTACGTCGAATCCCTCAGTGCCTATGCCCGACAATTTCTCGGACAGCTCGACAAACCAGATGTGGACTTCATCGAAGGATTAAGCCCTGCCATTTCCATCGACCAAAAATCCACATCCCATAACCCTCGCTCCACAGTTGGAACCGTCACCGAAATTTACGACTATCTAAGACTACTATTTGGTAGAGCCGGAGAACCCCATTGCCCTATCTGCCACCATAATATTGCCCCCCAAACTATTGATGAAATGTGCGACCGAGTCATGGCTTTGCCAGACCGCACTAAATTTTATATTTTAGCCCCAGTGGTTCGAGGCAAAAAAGGGACTCATAAGAAACTTTTGTCCAGTTTAGCTGCTCAAGGATTTGTTCGTTTGAGAGTTGATGGAGAGGTTGTAGAAATTGCTGAAAACATCAAATTAGATAAAAATCATACACATACTATAGAAATTGTTATTGACAGGCTAATCAAAAAACCAGGTATAGAAGAACGTTTAGCAGATTCTTTAAATACTTGTCTACGTCAATCTACTGGAATTGCTTTGATTAAAGTATTAAATAATACATCAGCATACACAGGGGCAGTACCTACAAAAAATAAGTATAACCTAAATCCGGAAAAAATAGCAACTTCAGCTAATTCTAGATCTGGGAATAATTCAGCTAATTCTAGTCAGGAACTAGAAGTAGAAATGGAAAAGTTTGAGACTCAAATAGTCTTTTCGGAAAATTTTGCTTGTCCGGAGCATGGAGCCGTGATGGAGGAGTTGTCGCCCCGGCTGTTTTCTTTCAATTCTCCTTATGGCGCTTGTCCGACTTGTCACGGCTTGGGTAGTCTAAAGCAATTTTCCCCGGAGTTGATAGTACCAGACCCTAATGCACCTTTATATTCAGCGATCGCTCCCTGGTCGAACAAAGAAAATCCTTATTATTTTTCTCTGCTTTATAGTTTAGCTGAAGCTTATGATTTTGATATAGAAACTCCCTGGAATAAATTAAGTAAAAAAGAGCAGAAGTTAGTGCTTGAAGGTAGCGACGAACCTATTTGGATAGAAATGAAAAATGGAGAAGGAGATTATCGTTACTATCCTGGAGTTATCCCTACTTTAGAAAAGCAATATAAAGAAACAGGTTCAGATTTAATGAAACAAAAATTAGAGCAATATTTAATTAATCAAACCTGTGAAACCTGCCAAGGAAAAAGATTAAAACCAGAAGCACTTTCCGTAGAAATAGGGCAATATAGAATTACTGATTTTACAGAAGTTTCAATTCGAGAATGTTTGGAAAAAATTAATAGCTTACAACTGAGTGATCGCCAGGCAAAAATAGCAGAATTAGTATTGAAAGAAATTCGAGCCAGACTAAATTTTCTTCTAGATGTTGGCTTAGATTATTTAACATTAGACCGAGCAACAATGACACTTTCTGGAGGAGAAGCTCAAAGAATTAGATTAGCAACACAAATTGGTTCTGGCTTAACAGGAGTTCTCTATGTTTTAGACGAACCAAGTATTGGTTTGCATCAAAGAGATAATAATCGTCTGTTGCAAACTTTAAGCAAACTTCGCGATTTAAAAAATACATTAATAGTTGTGGAACATGATGAGGAAACTATTAAAGCAGCCGACCATATTATTGATATTGGTCCGGGTGCGGGAGTTCATGGCGGGCGGATAATTTCTCAGGGAAATTTTCAGACATTATTAGAAACGGAAGAGTCATTAACTGGTGCTTATTTATCTGGCAAAAAAAATATTACTACTCCATCTGAAAGAAGAGGAGGAAATGGAAAATCTTTACTTTTGAATAATTGTCATCGAAACAATCTCAAAAATATAGATATAGAGATTCCTTTGGGAAAACTTGTCTGTATTACTGGGGTTTCTGGTTCAGGAAAATCGACCTTAATGAACGAATTAATTTATCCAGCTTTGCAACATTATCTCAGTCGTAATGTTCCTTTTCCTAAACATTTAGAAAAAATTAAAGGATTAAAAGCAATAGATAAAGTAATAGTAATTGACCAATCACCTATCGGCAGAACTCCCCGTTCAAATCCTGCAACTTATACAGGAGTATTTGATGTAATTCGAGGAATATTTGCAGAAACTATAGAAGCAAAAGCTAGAGGTTATAAGCCAGGGCAATTTTCTTTTAATGTTAAAGGTGGCAGATGTGAAGCTTGTAGCGGACAAGGTGTAAATGTAATTGAAATGAATTTTTTGCCAGATGTTTATGTACAATGTGAGGTTTGTAAGGGTGCAAGATATAGTAGAGAAACTTTGCAGGTGAGATATAAAGATAAGTCAATTGCTGATGTTTTAGATATGACTGTAGAGGAAGGTTTGGAAATATTTAAAAATATTCCCAGGGCAGCAAGTAGATTACAAACTTTAGTGGATGTGGGATTAGGTTATATCAAATTAGGTCAGCCTGCACCGACTCTTTCTGGAGGAGAAGCACAAAGAGTAAAATTAGCTTCTGAATTGTCTAAGAGAGCAACGGGAAAAACTATTTATTTGATAGATGAACCAACAACTGGTTTATCATTTTATGATGTTCATCAGTTATTAAATGTTTTGCAAAGATTGGTAGATAAAGGAAATTCAATTGTAGTAATTGAGCATAATTTAGATGTGATTCGTTGTGCCGACTGGGTACTAGATCTAGGCCCGGAAGGAGGAGATAAAGGAGGAGAAATTATTGTTTGTGGAACCCCTGAAGAGGTGGCAGATAATTTTGAGTCTTATACTGGAAAATATTTGCGGGAGGTATTGGAAAAGTATCCACCTGAAGCTGAAAAAATTGATATTTAATAAAGTCTCTATTTTATACATAGTCGAAAATTTGCCAGATACTTTTTGAGAATTTTGGTTATAGTAAATATTTTCTGAAGTGGAGCGATCGCCTCTTACCTACCCTCAACTTTTTGCCATTTTTACCATCTATATAAATAGTCGAAAATTTCCCAGATACTTTTCGATAATTTTGGTTCTAGTAATATTTTCTGAAGTGGAGCGATCGCCTCTTACTTACCCTCAACTTTTTGCCATTTTTACCATCTATATAAATAGTCGAAAATTTCCCA
>JAGGDU010000013.1:20340-51835 GCA_018457135.1 Trichodesmium erythraeum GBRTRLIN201
TACCCTCAACTTTTTGCCATTTTTACCATCTATATAAATAGTCGAAAATTTCCCAGATACTTTTCGATAATTTTGGTTCTAGTAATATTTTCTATAGTCAAAAATTTGCCAGATACTTTTTGAGAATTTTGGTTATAGTAAATATTTTCTGAAGTGGAGCGATCGCCTCTTACCTACCCTCAACTTTTTGCCATTTTTACCATCTATATAAATAGCCGAAAATTTGCCAGATACTTTTTGAGAATATTTGTTCTATCTAGAAGTAATTTTACTTCCATACACCAAAAACATTTTCATTTTCTTAAGCAAAAAAAAATCACGGGTTAAAGGATTTTCGGTTGCATCTACAGACAAATTTTGATATAGTAATAACTGTGGGGGTTACTCGACCTTATATATGACTTTTTATTCAACTAATTTTTCTGACTAAATATTAAATATATAGTTATCTGAGCAACTAGATAAATTGCTGTAATTCTGAGCTAATTAATTTCCTTTTTAATCTAGACTTTTAGCAGGTAGCAAAAATATGGAAAATTTGACTTCCATGTACCGCAAACATTTTCATTTTCTTAAGCAAAAAAAATCGCAAGTCAAAGGATTTTCAGTTGCATCTGTAGAAAAATTTTGATATAGTAATAACTGTAGGTAAATACTCGCCCTAATACATGACTTTTTATTCAACTAAATATATAGTTATCTGAGCAACTAGATAAATTTCTGTAGTTCTGAGTTAATTAATCTCCTTTTGAATCTAGACTTTTAGCAGGTAGCAAAAATGCAGCTATTAAAGCAATAGTACCTCCTAATAAACCAAAACCTAACCAAGAATTAAAATTATTACCTCTGCGTTTTGCCACAAAAGCAGCAGCAGTACCAATAAAGAGATGCAAAATCATTAATATCCAAAATAATTGCCAGTTAATTTCAGTCATTATTTTTTTTCAAGTATTAGTTATTTGAGGATAAGGACCTAAAAATTTTTCACCATTAAAATGAATTATATGGTCTGGTACATCAGCTATCCAAACTTCCGTTTCCCAAGCAATATCAACAGCAAACTTGCGAAAAGTATGATGGTCTAAAAAAGCAGTGACAAAAATTATGTCCGCCTTACATTTTTCTGTCAACTTTTTAAATTCTAACAAACGTACATTAGAAATTACGCCTGAACTATGAACAGCTTCTACCAAATAAAGCCAATTTTTATTTTCTGAATAAGCTACTATGTCCGGTAATTCACCATCAGATAATTCAAAAAAATTTAGTTCTCTAAGTCTAGTTTTTTCTAAATGTAAAAACTTTTTAGCTGTATCCCCGACATATAAAATTTCTGCACCATAACCATATCTAGGTAAAAATTTTTCAATAATTGCTTTCTGTAATTCATTATGTTTCCCAGGGCTAAAATTAAATATTTTACCAGAAGGAAATTTTACAGGAATTAAACTTATTTTTCGTTGACTAGAAAGCTGTTGTTTTAGAGTTACTTGATTAGACAAAAAAACCTTTGCTTCTTCTTCCCAATTATCTGAACCAAAATTTTTAATTAGATTTGCAAAATTAGGATTTAAAGCAAAAGACCTTGTACCATCATTTCTAGCAGAATTTGGATTAGCAGAACTAGGAATAATAATTCCGGCAAGAACGATTAATTTTAAATCTTTTCGGCGAATATCGTCATAAGAACTTTCAGATATTTGTTCATCAAAATAATTATTCCAGTACCTAATAATTTCTCTAGTTCTTAAAGCATGAAAATTATTAATTTTTCCCCATTCATTAATTTTCTTAACGTTAGCCACAGCCAAAAAAGCCATGGCCATTCTTTCCAATTGTCTTTGAGTCATTCCCTCAATAGGTATACCAAATTTAGAAATAATGTACAAAGCTTCATTGATTAACTTTTGGAGTTGTTGAGATTTATCTGACCTAATAAAATACTGGGGAATTTCAGACATTTTAAATTATTAAAAAGGTAAAGATAATTGTACAGGAATAATTTTTTGTGAAATTTCCTCTGGTGATAATTTTTTCCCAGACTCTAAATAACTCCTAATACTGCCCGCCAAATGAAAAGCAAATAAAGGAGGAACTGCATTTCCAATCTGCTTAAAACAACTAGCTTCTTTTCCTACAAATTCAAACCAGTCAGGAAAACTTTGTAATCTTGCAGCTTCTCTTAAGAATAAACGTCTTCTTCTCCCATCCGGCAATTTTATTCGGTGCATATCGCCAGTAGGAGCTGAAATATTTCGACAAGTTAAAGTTCTAGCAGGTTTATCTAAATATAAGTCACGAGGTTGTTTACAACTAGAAGCTTTTTCATATTTTTCTATATATTTATCCATACTTGGAGTTAGAAATTTTGACTCTGGAGGGGCGTGAAATGCCATTTCTTCTAATGCTTCTCCAACAGTTACTTTTTTATCTAAAACTTGAGGAAATGTAAACTCACCTTTATGCCCAATAACTATGACTCTTTGACGATTTTGAGGTACACCAAAATCAACAGTATTTAACAATTTAACCTCAATAATATAACCCAAAGATTGAAGTGCTTGAGTAATTTCATCCAAATACCATTTATTCCGATAAAGCAACCCTCGTACATTTTCAAATAACCAAATTTCGGGCTTTAATTTTGCCACGGCATTAATAAAAATAGGAAAACCATCTCGGGAATCTTGTAAACCTTTTTGCTTTCCACCAACACTAAAAGGTTGACAAGGAGGACCACCAATTATTACCTTTCCAGGAGGTAATTTTGTTTCTGAAGTCAGAGCAATTTGAGTGCAATTACCTTTTAAATTTTTATTATAAGTTGCACAACAATCAGCATTCATTTCAAAACCATGAGTTGTAAAACCTTGTGCTTCAAAACCTAGAGATAAACCACCACACCCAGCAAATATATCGATAACTAAATTAGCCTGATTAATAGATGGTTTAAGGAAATGATTTATTTTATATATGTAGTTCATATAAGATTAGCTGATAACCTTTTTATTAATAACTTTTAATTATTCCTAGAGACTAATCCCCCTTCAGTATGATAATGAATTAATAGCTCATAGCTAATGACTAAATACTTATGTTTGCCTTCACTAATAAATAAAAGGAAAAATTATGATTTGAATAACTGTTTTATCTTTGTTTAAAGGTTAACATTAATTATAAAAAATATTTCTGCTATTCCCTATTCCCTATTTTTAATATTTGTAAAATTTCAGGGAAACCGTTATATACTTACTAAATAAGCATTGGACTAACTCATCGTTAGTTCTGAGCTTAACCACGAATGAAGCAACCATTTGCTTAACTAATGCTAAATTTTTATTTTAGAATTTTCAACAAGAACGACCAGCTTTAATTTTCAACTCAAGGTAATGAAATTAATAGCTAACTGTTGAGTGTTTACTTTACTAATTCTAAATTAAGTCAATAGGAGCTGAAATTATAATAACTATGTTAGAAAGTCAACAAGAAATCTGCCCAATGTGTCAAGCCAAAATAGTGGGTGGAGCTCAAGGATTACTTTTTCTGGACTACCTCATACTTGATACAAGCTATAGGAGTTTATCTGCCCATATATATGTCCATAAATGGGGTAAAAGGTTCTATAAATCAAGATATAGATGTAGTTGGGAGGATGAAAACCGAAGATTACTATAGCTCTGATATTTCCTAGTATGATTGACCCTTTAATTTGTAGCTTTCTTGTTTCTGGATAAAGATGATATCATATACTGTCTTTTGTTAAATAGTAAATAGTGCTGATTTGATCATACAGTGAAATTAAATAATGAATCAGACTGTAGCGTTTATAATAGGATGTGTTCTCACAGGGGTTTTAATTGTCCTTTTGCTTATGGGTTGGATGGTGTTTGGCAAGTCATCCCCTGATGAGCAGATGAACTTGCAAATACCATCCCCTTTACCGTCAGTAACATTTTCTTCTCCTCCAAAAGTTTCTCCTTCTCCTCTAGTAAGTACTTTACCTCAACCATTACCACTACCACCACCACCTATTTCAATTCCTTCTACTCCTAATTTTAAGGATTATAGATTGGAACAAGAAATTAGAAATCAATCTGAACAACAACGTTCAGCTTACGATCAACTGAAAACTCAAATACAACAACAATTACTTGATACACGACAGTTAAAAACTCAATTAGAACAACAGTGGGGAGAAATACAACAACTCAGACTGCAACAAGATCAACTCAGGCTCGAAAATGACCGACTATTGGTTCAAGTCCAACAGCAAGAACGTTTAATTTCTGGCTTAAGTCTACAGCAAGGTATAGATAGTTATAATAGAAGATCTTCAAATAGTTCTCCAAGTTATTTAGAAAAAGGTTTACTATGGTTTATTGCGGGAATAATCTTAGCTGTTTTACTTTTAGGTGGTGGGATTATTTTAATTGGGATGATTATTTTATTTGCCCAACCTCAACGCCGAACTTCTTACAATAATAAGACTACGACTCAAAATATTAATGTTCCTTGGGAATACACAATTCATGACCAGAAACCAACTAAGTTTTTACCTCCTTATATTGATAGAAATAAAAGGATTAAATAATTAAATAAAGTAATAATTATTTGATTGGTAAAAAATGATAAAAAGTCCTATATTACAGACAATAAAATGATTAATAAATTACTCTAGATATAAAGGTGTTCAACAAATCAAAAAATATATTCCCATTTTTTATTGATTATTCCTGTGAGCATAGGCATTTAAAATTACAGTAATTGTTGGAAAATATTCATGTCAATCAAAGGGAATCTTTTTCCAAGCAATTTTATTCAAGTAAATGGTATTAATCTCCATTATGTTTCTCAAGGCTCAGGCCCATTAATGTTAATGTTATATGGATTCCCTGAATTTTGGTATTCTTGGAGATACCGAATACCTGAATTTGCTCAAGATGATAAAGTAGTTGCTCTAGATTTGAGGGGCTATAATGAAAGCGATAAACCTCAATAAAAGTCTGGTTATGTTATGGCAAAGTTGATCAAAGATATAGAAGAAGTAATCAAAGAATTAGGTTATAAAAACTGTATTTTAGTAGGACATGATGGGGGGGGGGAGCAATAGCTTGGTATTTTGCTTATGCACATCCATAAATGGTAGAAAAATTAATCGTAATGAATATTCCTCATCCGGCAAAATTTATGGAAGGATTAGGTACTCCAAAACAACTTTTAAGAAGTTGGTATATATTTTTCTTCCAGTTGCCTTTTTTACCTGAATTTATCTGGAGATTTAATGATTATCACGCTATTGCTTTTACATTTAAAAAGATGGCTGCTTCTAAATCTGCCTTTACTGAGGCAGATTTAGAAGCAGATAAAGGTGCTGCAGCTAAACGAGGTGCTTTAACTTCAATGATTAATTATTATCGTAATATTTTTTTTGCTTTTTAAATCAGCAAGAGTGGGGAGTGCTACAAATTGAAACTTTAATTATTTGGGGTAAAAATGATACGGCTTTAGGGATAGAATTAACTTATGGTACGGAAAAATATGTGGAAAGTTGGCAAATTCGTTATCTTCCTAACTGTAGCCATTGGGTACAACAAGAACAACCTGAATTAGTAAATCAATATATGGGAGAATTTTTGAGTAATAATGATAAAAAAAATTCCGAAGTTAGTTAATAGTAATAATTTTATTGCTGGCAATAAACTGTTGTTTTTGCTATCTAAAAATATTTGATATCTATCTATTAACAATAGTCAGCTTACTTCAAATGAAATTAGGCATTTATAGAATTAGATTTAGATAGATACAAAATATTATTAGGTTCTAATCC
This sequence comes from Trichodesmium erythraeum GBRTRLIN201, assembly GCA_018457135.1. Lineage (GTDB taxonomy): Bacteria > Cyanobacteriota > Cyanobacteriia > Cyanobacteriales > Microcoleaceae > Trichodesmium > Trichodesmium erythraeum. The sequence goes on from JAGGDU010000013.1 coordinate 26,168, forward strand.
CCATAATTGAAAATGTTTTAAAGCTGAAAAATATGCTCTAATATTTTAATTACTATTTCTATTTTGAAGAGCAACAAAGTCTGAATTTTTACAATATTTATAAATTTAGTTATACTAAAAAAAATTGAATTTAAACTTATTTTTTCTTTGATAATTAATGTTTTAAAGTCTAAAAATATGCTCTAATGCTTTAATCACTATTTCTATTTTGAAGAGCAAAAAAGTCTAGATTTTGACAATATTTATAAATTTAGTTATACTAAAAAAACTTGTATTTAAACTTATTTTTTCTTTGATAATTTTGGCGTGTCTAATAACGACAAAGAAGAAATTATTTTTGACCTCAATGCAATGAATGTGATGAATTAATAGTTAAAGTTAGAAACTATTTGTAACATTATTTTTTTTACATTTTTAAATTGGTATGACAGACTTGGTATTTTAAGGCAATCTAAATGACGTAACCGACTATTGCATGACTTGCGCGTAGGGCTACAAATGTTTTTACGATCAGCTAATGGGTTATAATCGTCATGGTATTCCTCATCTACGATAGGGAGAAATTTCAACTTAAACCTAAGGAAATATGGAGATCAGAAGCTTAGAAAGTAGAAATAGAAAACCCAAAACTCAAATCAAATAGCTTATAATTATAGCATGACATCAATTACATTTTTAACAACTATGTAGATAATATGTAAGCGATCGCTACAGTTATCCAAATTATAAAGATCAAATTCAGCAGTTATATGTCAACCTGAAATATAGGAAAATAATAAACTACTAAACCGTTCGCTAGAGAAAAACAAAGATATTATATTATGCAAACCCTAGCAAACCCAAGCAAAACCCCAATAAACCAAGCTGTATTTGACACTACTATCCATCGGCGAAAAACTCGTTCTGTCAAAGTGGGTGATATAACCATCGGTGGTGGCCATCCAGTTGTAGTTCAGTCAATGATCAACGAAGATACTCTTGACATTGAGAGATCCGTAGCTGCTATTCGGCGTTTACATGAAATAGGTTGCGAAATTGTTCGTGTCACTGTCCCTAGTATAGCCCATGCTAAATCTCTAGGAGAAATCAAGCAAAAATTAGCAGAAACCTACAAACCTGTCCCACTGGTTGCCGACGTTCATCATAACGGCATGAAAATTGCTTTAGAAGTGGCCAAACAGGTTGATAAAGTGCGAATTAATCCTGGTTTATATGTATTTGAAAAGCCACAAGCTGAGAGAAACGAATATACTCAGGCAGAATTTGAAGAAATAGGTGATAAAATTCGCCAAACTCTAAAGCCCTTAGTAGTCTCTCTCAGAGACCAAAACAAAGCTATGCGCATTGGAGTTAATCATGGCTCCCTTTCTGAAAGGATGCTGTTTACTTATGGGGACACCCCAGAAGGTATGGTAGAGTCTGCCTTAGAATTTATCAAAATTTGTGAATCTTTAAAATACTACAATTTGGTAATTTCTCTGAAAGCTTCACGGGTGCCGGTAATGCTAGCTGCTTATCGATTAATGGTGAAGCGGATGGATGAACTAGGTATGCCCTACCCCCTACATTTGGGTGTGACAGAAGCGGGGGATGGAGATTATGGTCGAGTTAAGTCTACTGCTGGTATTGGCACACTGTTAGCAGAAGGAATAGGGGATACAATTCGCGTATCTTTAACTGAAGCACCCGAAAAAGAGATTCCAGTTTGTTACAGTATTTTGCAAGCCTTGGGTCTGCGAAAAACAATGGTAGAATATGTAGCTTGTCCCTCCTGTGGCCGAACCTTATTTAATCTGGAAAATGTTCTTCATGAAGTGCGGGAAGCAACAAAACATCTAACAGGATTGGATATTGCTGTCATGGGTTGTATTGTTAATGGTCCAGGAGAAATGGCTGATGCAGATTATGGTTATGTAGGCAAGCAATCTGGCTATATCTCGTTATATCGTGGGCGGGAAGAAATTAAGAAAGTCCACGAATCTCAAGGAGTTGAAGAATTGATTAATTTAATTAAAGCTGATGGGCGTTGGGTTGAACCGTAGTTTCTAATCAATCTGTTTGTGCTAGGAGTGTATTTTTACTACACTCCTAAACTAATTATCTGATGCTCTTGCCAAAATAAAATTAATTGTTGATGAATGTTTCAGCTCTGAGGTGTCAGGTTAAGGGGTGAAAATTTTACAAATTGAGCAACATGGGCGAGACTCACCACAAATTAACCTGGAAAATGCTATTTCTAGGTATTTCTAGGATTCGCTCTCACTCTCATGTAGCGCCTTTTGGGTAAGTCCTGAACATCTTAACTACCAAATTCATTGATTTTGGCTCGTTAAATTTGGATAACTTTTTACTTCAATCATTTTCTACCTTTGCTCTATAGTATGTGAGAATCGTTGGCCACTAAGCCTTTAATTAAGATATAAATGACCGTTCGAAGTCAATACATGAGGACAACCTCGAGTTGAAAATAACTCTTATTACCTTATGGGTGGAATTCCTATCACCTTGTTGTTAGGTTGACAGGGTAGGCCACGGGGTAGAAGCTAAATATCAATCCCCGAAGCTGGTCTAAATGGGGTCAAAGCTCTAACTACTAAATGAGTGAGACTTCTAGGAGAGACTGACAAGTGGACGAACAGGAAGGTAATTAAACACTTATTCTGCACAACCATCTCAAAGGTAGCTATGGGATGTAGGACGAAAATCAGAGGGGCAATGGATAATCTTATGTGATAGAGATTATCAACAACAAATACGAAACCTCCAGGGGATTTTACCCCATATTCGTCAGTCATAAAAAAGGAATAAGAGAATGAGAAAACCCCTATCTTGATAGCTAAGAATATTGGTGGAGAACAAAGGTGCACTCTTGGTAAAACTACACAATGGTTGTAGGTTTTAGAAGGAATAGAATTGGGTAAAAAGCAGTAATGCTAAGGTACCCACTGTTAGAAGTAATTAATGGTAACTATTAGGAATGAATAAAGCTAAAAATTTAAAATAAAATTGAATAACACAAAACTCTTTCTAAGTGTAGTATTTGATACTTATGATATATCCAGTCAAGCTAGTGTTAACCCAAATATTAAATGGAGAGACATTAACTTGAAGAGGGTAGAAAAATATGTTTTTAAGTTGTAAAAGTTAATTTACAGAGGATCCAGCTGTGGCAATATTCCCAGAGTGGGTAATTACCAAAAACTTCTGAGCAAAAGTTAGTACACAAGGTTGCTAACTGTTAGAGGTGTGACCCAAGACAACCAATGTAAGAAAACTGCTGGAATTAATGGAATCAAGAATTTGCCACCCATGGAAAGATTTAACTTGGTAGATATCCTAAAAACGGATTTTCTGAAAGCAAGCCCTACCCGCAGAGTCACCGACAGCAAAACCAGGATGAGAAGAAAAACGCCCATTAGGCATCCCAACAATGTATGGTCTGGTACTTCAAACACTGGTTAAATTAGTTAGGTCACAGCTAGTCGGAGGTAATTTTTGAACCTAATAGCTATAGTCTTTTCTGGAGATCAACACATGATGCTACTTCAGCAATATACCTAAGCATTAATAAAAAACTAAATATGTGCTTGATGCTGATATATCTAAATTTTTTGACCAAATTAACGATGATGCACTGTTGAGAAAAATAGGTCAAAAACCCTACAGGAAATTAATCAAATAATGGTTAAAATCTGAGGTATTCGATAGTACAAAGTTCTCAAACACTGTGGAAGGTAAACCACAGGGAGATGTAATTTTTCTAAAGTGCAAACATCGCCCTACACGGGATGGAAGAATGCTTAAATAAGTTTGCCGAATCCTTTTCAGGAAGAAAGCTAGAGAATAAAAAAGCACTATCCTTCATTCGCTATGCTGATGACTTTGTTATCCTAAACAAAGACCTCAAAGTAGTTTTACAAGCAAAAGCCGTAATGCAGGAATGGTTAACCCAGATAGAATTAGAACTAAAACCAGAAAAAACTAGAATTACCCATACTTTGGAGGAATATGAAGGAAATAAACCCGGATTCGGATTTTACTTCCTAGTATTCATTATGAGGTAATAGAAAGTTAAGTAAATCAAACAAGGATTTAAGATACTGATAAAACCATCTAATTAGAGTATAAAAATTCATTATCGGAAATTGGCAGAAATATGTAATACACATAAAACTGTTCTAGTAAAAGCTCTAATAGTCAAACTAAATTCGGTAATAATATGATAACTACTTCTGTGCCCAAGTCAGCAAAGAAGTATTCCATAAATTAGATAATATTCTTTGGAAAAGATTAGGTCGATGGACAAATAGAAGGCATCCAAATAAGTTAGCCAAATGGGTGACAGAAAAGTACTTACCCTCTATCTCTAACACCCGAGTTTGGGTATTAAATGACAAAGGATATATACTAAGCCTACACTCAGATGTAACTATTGCAAGGTATGTTAAGGTAAAGGATAACAAATCCCCTGATGACGGCGAATGGACTTATTGGAGCAATAGAATCGGAAATATCAAGGCATAAGGAAATAGGTAACGGTAAGATTAAAACGATAAAAGAACAGATGCGCATTATGTGTAGCTATATTCAAACCAACAGACTTGATGGAAATAGAGCATATAACACCTAAATCTAAAGGTGTTGACAATACATACAAAGACAAATAACTGTTGGACCGACATTGCTACGATACTAAGACAGCCTTAGATAGTAAAACATATCAAAAAGCAAAATTACAGGATTTACCTGAGGGATATATATGGGTAAACGATATTTTAGTACTAGAAGAGAAAGGATGTACCTATGACAAAGGAGGTCTAAGAGAGGAGCTGTTTGAGGTTAAAGTCTCACGAACGGTTTTGAAGAGGAGTCGGTTAGGGTAACTTATCTGGCGAATGTTTAACCAAACCTAAAACCACCAAACTTACTAATTATCTTTGCTGTTTACCACTAAACCTACTAAAACGTAACATATTTGGAAGTACTAATGGCCAGTAATTATCTAACCGAAATTACACAGGTTAAAATTTAGTATCTCAGAGTAACCATTCAAAGTCTGGCCTGATAATATTTAATAATTATGAAAATATATAGGTAAAAATAGATTATTCTGTTATAATATGATGCTTTTATTTTTAATAAAATAGGATGTTATATAGCTTCTAAACATAAAATAACTCTTGTAGTATTTTTATCCTATAAAATATGGAATATAATAAATTATGGTTATTAGTGATAAAAAAAACACAAATAGCTTGAGGTTGCATACAATTTACCACAGTGACTTATCGTTTTTTTTATGTAGCTTATTTAGCTGAAAACTCCTGTAAACTCAAAATTTCATTATATCACTTATCCGGAATCTAAATTAGTTGGTTTGGATATATATAAAATGACAATTTATTAGTGTGATTGAGTACGATAAAAGCTTGTAATTAATATTCATAGTGAGGAATATTCTATAAATTTTGCAAATAAATAGTAGTTTTAGAGGTCTTAAAAAAAGTTGAGAACAACTAAATTTAGGTAATCAGGATAGTAAAAAAAATAAATCTTAGGACTTAGGTAAAAATCGGATAGAGGAATAAAAGTTAGCTGAAATTACTCTTGAGCCTCACTCCATAATTTGTGATGCTTGTGTAATATGAATTAGCAGCAATTAAGTAGATTTAATACCTGTTTAGATATTCAATGTTACTCTGGAGTTAACTAAAACTCAATATATTTTTTAAAAGTATAAATTATTAGTCAAGAAGTTTGACTATAAACCTAGCAAAGAGAAGTGCTTCTAGGCAATAGTTACATATGCTAAATTAGGTTTAGCCTAGATGTAGTAATTATTGTTTAAATTCATTCAACATTCAACAAACAAAATGGTTATAGCAAAACGTGGACTTATCCTTGGTGTAACAGCATTAATGTTAACAGGCGTCACTGTAATTGGCGCTGGTATTCATCTTTCCTCTCAAGCATCATTAAGTAATAATGCTCCGAAAGAATTAATCGACGAAGTTTGGCAAATTATTGATAAAACTTATGTAGATGGTACTTTCAATCAAGTAGACTGGAAAGCAACTCGCAACGAGTATCTTGATAAAACATATACCAGTGAAGAACAAGCTTATGATGCGATTAAGGAAATGCTAAAAAAGTTAGACGATCCTTACACCCGCTTTATGGATCCCGAAGAGTTTAAAAATATGCAAATAGATACTTCTGGGGAACTAACAGGTGTAGGTATTCAGCTAACCCAAGACCCAGATTCAAAAAAATTGGTAGTTATTTCACCAATAGAAGATACTCCAGCTTTTGATGCAGGTATTCAAGCTAAGGATATTATTAGCAAAATTGACGGTCAAAGCACTAAGGGAATGAATATTAATGAGGCGGTAAGTCTGATTCGCGGTCCAATTGGTAGTCAAGTAATTTTAACTATTAAACGAGAAAATCTGGAAATAGAGTTTCCTATTGTTCGGGCAAAAATTGAAATTCATCCTGTTAAGTATTCTCAGAAAGAGAGTTACAATTCTTTAGGCAAAGTTGGTTATATTCGCTTAAGCCAATTTAGTGCGAATGCTGCTGGTGAGATGCGAGAGGCAATAGGTAATTTGGAAACTCAGAAGGTATCAGGTTATATTCTGGATTTACGTTCTAATCCTGGTGGATTGCTATATGCTAGCATAGAAATTGCTAGGATGTGGCTAAAGCGGGGAGATATTGTTTCCACGGTAGACCGCAATGGTGTCACTGATCGCCAAAAGGCTAATAATAGGTCTTTGACAGATAAGCCTTTGGTGGTTATGGTAGATGGGGGGTCTGCAAGTGCCAGTGAGATTCTTTCTGGTGCACTGCAAGATAACAAGCGAGCGACATTAGTCGGGACAAAGACTTTTGGTAAAGGGTTAGTGCAGTCAGTGCGTAGTGTTGGTAAGGGTGCAGGGATAGCGGTGACGATCGCTAAATACTTTACCCCTAATGGTCGCGATATTAACAAATTGGGAATTCAACCAGATGTAAAAATACCCCTGAGTGAAAAACAAAAAGAAACTTTGCAAAAAAATCGTGACAAAATAGGTACTATAGAAGCAGATCCTCAATACGCAAAAGCATTAGACATCTTAAATAAAGAAATTGCTGAATTCCAAAATCAGACAGCTCAGTGGTAGCCATACTGGCATTAGGGTACATAAGCTGTTGGCTATAATCTGGTATAATCTATAATCAGATGTAATTATCTTTATTTGTGCTGCTTGAATTGAAAACTGAACTGCACCCAAATAACCAGCGAAAAACGAAACTTAGCCCGCGTACGCGGGTGTAGCAGGTCATGTAAGGAAGCTGGGGATGGGGATTATATTTAACCCGATATTGAATCATAACTAGGGTATACCTGAGAGCAAAATCAAATTTCTGATTACAATTGACCTGCATAAACTTTTAGTAGCAATGGTTAAACCGAAAAAACTTTTGGTACTACGAGGTTTCACTGAACATCTTTGTAATATCGTTTGAGGTATTGTTTCAGTTGCTTGGAAACGAAGATTCACTAAAGTGTCGGAAGTGCCTAAATTTCAGAAAAAAGGTAGAGATGATAGTTTCACCCTTGATGGTTCCATGCCTACCCCCAGTCCTTCTCAGGAGGAGATGGGAGTGGGTCATAAAAATTACCTCAAATTGGATGGGTGAAAGTGAAAGCTTATGAAATCTTACCTGATAATATTAATCCCAATTCTGTAACTATTAGCAGAAAAGCTAATAAATAGTTTGTCAGCTTTAAAGTAGAAACTATAACTCAAAATACTGAGAAGTCAGTGGATGTAGTTAGTGTTAATTTAGGTGTAAAATAATTGGCTACGTTATCTACTGGTAAAGTATTTCCAGGTGCTAAATCTTACATAAAGTTTTAAAATTGCGAACACTGTAATTAAAGGTCGTGAGCTAGACTTGAATGCAGGGTTAAATTTAGCTAATGGAGTTCAGTTACTAAGGGTGTGCCAGGGGAGCTGGATAACGCTGACGTTGGCTGGGTGAAGCACTGAATAGAACTGATATAACCAAGAAAATAATAGATTTATGTAAATAATCATAGTTTTTTCAGAACGGAATAGTCGGAGATTGGAAAAACCACTTTTCTTCTGAAGAGAATATAATTCTTAATGCTCTATATCAATTGATAATGGCACAATATAGTCTGGAATTTGAATTTGAGTTGATCTTCTTGAATTGAAGTAGTTGTCAATAAAAGAAAATTTTAAACACATCTTTTCAACAGTTAGAATGTTGTGAGTCTCTCACTAGAGAGTCGTTGCTTGCATTGCTTATGAAAATTTCTTTATAGCAGTCGAAACAAAGATTAGGATATTGCGAAATCTGAAAATTCAGTCAGAGATTACTTTTACTTCTTTCTTACCTATAGTCCTATACTTCGACTGCTATACTTTGTACGGACGCTTTTATGCAACCTCCCTAGGTAAGAGAAAGGGTAAGCTACCCCCATTCCCTCGGAGGGAGGGTAGTAAGAGGAGTGGGTAATTTCAAACGAGAAAGTCGCGCGCAAACTGCAAGGTTTACGAATATGTGAGTTTAAAGTTGGTTAACATAAAGTATATGAGGGCCAAGATAGGAAAGCTGAAAATTTTTTGCTCAAGGGAACTAGCATTAGTTCCATGATCATTAACAGTAATTAAAAATTTAGCTAATAGATACTTTCTGAGTTTTGTGGTAGAAATTTTGCTACTAACTTTAACTAATTAAAAAGATTTGCTGTAAAAATAGGAAAAAGTATTTATCAAGATGAGTTTAGCCTCAGAATTGAAACATCCTTCAATTAAAATGAAGTAATTTTTAATGGGGAATAACTAAAGTGTTTTTGAATAAAGATAGTGAAGCGATCGCTTTGTCACTCGGAGTACTGTATCCCATGAAGTTATAGTGAAGATAGACGATTTTTTTATCCACTATATATAGTTTCGCGTGGGTAAGTTCTGTTAACTAATAAACGATTACATTTACTTAAGTTTTTTCCCCTATATTCTCAGGATTATTATCTTCTTATTAAGGGGGTACCTACGGAGTTTTTCTCGCACTTGAAAATTTTTAATAGATAGGTTTTTTCTTCCAAGACTCAATTTTTCCATGAAATTTTTGCTTTGAGGGATTTTTATTAGCCACTTGCCTACTGTTTTTTCTAATGTACCCTAGTAGTGCCAATTTTTCTTGACTTTCAGTGTTAATATTTAATTTATCGCGATCGCTTTCTTGCAATATTTTTCTACTAGATTTTGAAGTGTAGAATATAAGTTATAATTATCCAGTATTTTTAATATCTTGAATGATAATATTACTTCCAGAGAGCAAGGTACTACTATTATACTTTAAATCAAAATAATTACAATTGTAATGTGCCACCACTAGCTGAGTTTGCCAACTAGAGCAGTAAATTTAATTAAAAAAAAATAGCTGCTTCAGTTTACTTAAAACAGCTACCTTGAGTATTTTTCCTTTTTTTTCAAAGTTTATTTAAACTTCAGTTTTCCTTATACCTATTATACCTATTTACAAAACTAGAATAATCAATATTTACTTGCTCTGCATAGTGAAGGGCTACGTCACTGACTAATTCTCTAAATTCTTTACCCCTACCATCGGTAATTTTTTTCACCTGTTTTTCTAAAGAATTAGGAATTAATTTTTCATCAAAATCTTGATCTGCTCTAGCATGATCAGTAGCCAAAATTTCTCCCAATTGTTTGGCAACTTCTATGAAGCTATTTTTATCTTCTAATTTGTAAGTTTTAAGAGACTCTTTATTGGGAGATATTTCTCGGACAGAATAATAACCAGAAAAATCTCCGTCAGTTAGATTCTTATCCACAAGTTTCATCCATCCTAAAAAGTCATCAGTATGTTTAATTAAAGCTTTATAAGCTATAGCATGACGTTGGGCAGTATTGACAAAAATACTGTCATAATTTAAGCGGTCATATAAGCTAAATAATCCATAAGCAGTAGGTTTATACTGACGTTTAATATCAAGAATATGGTCATCATCTAAATCATCAGTTTTTCCTTCTATTAACAGATAATAACGTGGTGTTCCTAATGACCCTAATCCAGCATTTAATCTTTGAGCAACATCTTTAACTGTAAAATATTTTTGGCTATATCTTACATTGCTAGAAAGGGTATCACTATAAGATATTATTTGTGATTTTATAGCTTTTTCGGCATCATTAGCTATTCCTAAATCTTCATTATTATCAATATCAAATAATCTTTTATTTTCTACAACTTTACTCCATTTATTTAGCATTTTTTCTCTTGTGTCTTTGGCTGCTTTTTTTATGGTATTTTCCACCTCTCCATAAGTATTTTTTTGAGTAAAATATATCTCAGTTTCATGATCATTGCCTACATAATCTTTTAGACTATGTAGATAGCTGTCACTAAAATTATCAATTATTTCTTTCTGGTCAGATTTATTCTTAAGAGAATTATCCTCAGCGACTAAAATAATACTGGTTGCTAAACGCCACAAATCATATTGATAATCAGCAACTATTGATTCATCAAAGTCATTCAGGTCAAAAATAATTTCTTCTTTGTCGTTATTATAAGCGCCAAAATTACCAATGTGACAATCACCTAAAATCCAAGTTTTTGTTTTAGTATTACCAAATTTACCAAGTCTACTATCATTGATAAAGTCTTGCCAAAATAAAGAGTTTGTTGCTCTAAAAAAATCAAATACTGATTCAGACATTCGGGCATATTTTTCAGTTTTTAACTCTTGTCGTTTCTGGGGTTCAGCACCTGATAAAATTAAGTTTGTATCTAATTCTATAGACTCCCAAACTTTTTGAATTCGCTGACTATTGTTAATAGGTTGAGCTAAAGTATTATTAGATAGTAAAAAACAGTTTATAATCAGAACTAAAATTATTACTATAAACTTACTTCGGGAAATTTTATGCAACTGATTCATCATTATTACTTCAAAATTGTCTCACATTATATTGATTGACTAATTCAGGTTTTATTGCACTCAATGGCTACAGTCAGGAATATAACAAATTTGAAAAATTTCTAGATATTCTTGAGTCTCATAAGTAATAACTGTTTTTAAAGCGTATTATTTTTTCCCAAAATAATTAAATTTGAAATTTGTATATCTCTCCACTTTTAATAATTTAAAAAGCTAGGAAAAATATAATGTACGATAATAGTTAATCATTACTTTTAAAGCTCTTAACTTAACTGTAGTATTTTTATCTACTTGTGTAGCAGCTTCAGTCAAGATAGATTTATCAACAGCTTCATATTTAAATGGAGAAGCAATAGGGTGATAATCATCAAGTTCAAAGATAATTTGAAATTTGTATATCTCTCCACTTTTAATGATTTAAAAAGCTAGGAAAAATATAATGTACGATAATAGTTAATCATTACTTTTAAAGCTCTTAACTTAACTGTAGTATTTTTATCTACTTGTGTAGCAGCTTCAGTCAAGATAGATTTATCAACAGCTTCATATTTAAATGGAGAAGCAATAGGGTGATAATCATCAAGTTCAAAGATAAATTGAGGTAAAAAAGAGAACCGAAAGAAAAATATATACTAGCTCTTTGAAATAGTCCCGACCTTGCCGTAATCAAATAAGGGAAACTCCATAAAGTCAGAGAAAAACTCACTAGAGTTTTAAAATAGGTAGTTTCCTACTATTGTTTTCCTCAAAAAATTAATACAATACTTCCTATTTGTCAAAGGAAGTCGCTTTTTATATAGTCAAATTTCAAATATGAGATGTAAACATGAGAAGAAAAGTATTTAGTAGTGTCATTTGTGTTTTAAAATCATAATACTTAATTGTAGTGCCAATAAAATTATCAAACTTAAAATATGAGACTGAAGTTTTGCAACATTGTAATTTTTCCCCTAGTTCTAGGAATGGGATGGGTTTTATCTATTGCCCACAGCAGTAAAGCCGAAAAACAAGTATCAAGTCAGGACATTGAGCAAGCTGCCCATATTTTAGAAAAAATGCAGGAGTACAACCCTCTCAACCAACCTCCGCCAAAATCTCAACCGCTTGCCAACTGGAAGGAAGAAAGCACAACCATAGTTAAAGAGACAAATGAGGGTATTTTAGGACAAATAGAACAATATAATCAACTCGACCAACATACAGAAATATCTGCCCCTTTAGAAAAAGTTAACTCTGTCAATCAACTTAGTGATATTTTACCTGTAGATTGGGCTTATAGTGCTCTCCAAGGATTAGCAGAACGTTATGATTGTTTATTAACCTCTCCAAATGCTACATTTAGTGGTAATAGAGCTATCAGTCGTTACGAATTTGCAGTAAATCTTAACGAATGTTTACAAGTTATTCAAAATCTGATTGAAGAATTCGATGAAACTTATATTACTCAAGAAGACTTAGCCAAAAGCCAAAGATTACAGGAAGATTTTGCTATTGAAATCGCCGATATTAAATCTCGCCTCAATGGCTTGGAAACTCGAACAGACATTCTGGAAGCTAATCAGTTTTCTACCACAACTTTGCTAAAAGGGGAAGTAGTGCTGGCTCTATATGATGCTTTTGGTAATGATGGTGAAGAGGATGCTACAGCAAGCGCCGATGATAGCCAAATAGGCTTTGGTCATAACTTAACGTTGAACTTTGATACTAGTTTTACAGGTAGAGACTTCCTCAGAACTAGGTTAAGAGCAGGAGACCTACCTGGAGTAAATACAGATACTGCCATGACCAATTTAAACAATGGCTCTCCACCTAATGATATAACGCGATTAACAGAAATATACTATATTTTTCCCCTCAACAAGGAAATGAGTATTTATATAGGAGCTGCTGGACTTGACTTCGATTTGATTGCTCCTGCACTTAATCCTAAACTAATTAGTGGTAATACAGGAAGTCTGGCCTTGTTCCCTGCTTATAGTCCCACTATCTATATTCAAGTAGGGGGTGCTGGTTTGGGTTATAGTTATCAAATTAACGATAATTTGAGGTTAGATGTTGCTTATCTGGGGGGTGCTCCTGGGGGTGGTACGGGAAAAGTTAACGATCCAAGAGAAGGAGGTGGAATTTTTAACGGTACAAATAGTGCTTATGCTCAGTTAACAGTTTCACCAAATTTAGATTTGGATTTTTCTTTTGCTTATGTAAGAGCATATTATACGGCAGATTTAGTTAATGTAGCAGGTTTTACAGGTAGTAGAAATGCTCAAAAACCTTTTGGCAAAGTGCCAACTTCAGCCGACCATTTTGGGTTTCAAAGTAGCTATCGCTGGGCACCATTTACGATTTCTGGTTGGGTTGGCTATAGCAATGCTGAAGCTGAAGCAGGCGATCGCGAAGGAGATGAAGCAGATATTTGGCATTGGGCAGTGACGGTAGCGATAAATGACTTAGTGTTTGAAAATGGAAGTTTAGGTCTTTCAGTTGGTCAACAGCCAAAATTGACTGATATTGACAATGGTGAGGATGACCCAGATACTTCTATACAATTTCAACTTTTCTACAATTATCGCATTTCAAATAATATAGATATAACGTCTGGTTTTTTTGTTGAGACCCAGCCGGAACATGATGATCGAAATGACCCTATTTGGGTATTTGTGACTCGAAGCACTTTGAGATTTTAATCTTCAAACTAACAATTATGAACAAGAAACTAAAAATTATTATTGCTTCATCCCTAGCATTCTTGGCGGCTATTTTTCCTCAAAAAATTAGTCATGCACAAACACAAGAAACAATCATTAGAAGAGAGTTAATAGTAGTAGGAGTTAGGGGAGATTCCCCTTGGTTTGGCTTCAGAAATGATGGAAAATGGACGGGATATTGTATAGATATTGCCTATGCTTTAGCGGACCGCCTTAGTGCCAACCAGCTCGATCCTATCAGGGTAAGATTAGTTACATCAACGACCCAAAGTCGTTGGGATTTGGTAACAAGTGGTAGGGTAGATTTAGAATGCGGTCCTAATTCTATTAGTGCTGAGCGTGAAGCCAAGCATGGTATTAATTTTTCTTCACCTTTTTTTATCACAGCAACACAAATTTTAGCTAAAAAAGGTAGACAAGAAGAAGATGTGAAAGTGGGTAATGCCACAGTTGGTGTAGTTAGGAATACTACTAATGAAAGCGATCTAAAGAGTGCTTATCCATTAGAAAAAATTGATAATAAATATTTAAGTAGAGAAGAAGGTGTTCAAGCTGTGATGGATGGTGAAGTTAGTGGTTTTGCTAGTGATGGAACTCTTTTGTTAGGTTCAGCGGAGATGATGAACTTGGATATAGAAAATGATTATACTTTTATTACTATTAATCAAGAAAATGGCCGTCCTTTTTGTGCTGGTTATGGCTTCATACTTCCAGGAGGGGAAGATAATTCTAGTTGGCAAAGGTATATTAATGACTTTCTTGCTCATAATAAAAAAGCCCAAAGAATTAGAAAAAAATGGTTGGGTAATTTAAGCGAGAATAGTCAAAGAATTTATGATGCTTGTACTCAGAAATAGGGAGTAGATACCTTGTATGAAAGTCCCTAAGCTAGTGGGGGAGGCTTGAGCTAGCTCAAAATTTAGAAGTCTAAGAGTTATCAATGGGCTAGTTCAAGTCATTAAGTAATAAAATTTGTCAACTCAAGAAAATCTATTGTTAAAAAAAACTAATGCAATGTAAGTTCTCTACTCAAAAAAATGACAGGGAAAAGTAAAATTTCCTTTTAGTTATGTTGTTAAATTAGAGAACTTTAGACCTTTTTTCTTCAAAATGAGAATTGCTAATGTAAACTTTGTATTTTGACAGAATAATTATGAATTAAATCAAACAAATAGTGATGGGTTTTGCGGGGGCAGTAGCTTTAACTACTATTGTCCAACAGTTAAATGCAGTTACCTTTACTATTGGGGGTACAACTATTGTAGGGTAAGGTCAATTCTCCAGTTTGCCAGGAGTAACAACTATAGATTTTGAATCAGGTGCATCGACAGATGGTCCTGTTATTTATTCTGCTTCTGGTGTTGGCCCAACAGTTGTTTTAGTTAGTGTACCTGGTCATTATGCTCAACCTGATGATGATTTGACAAAGTATCTAACAGTTGCCCCCTTTGGTAATGCTTTAGGAAATAATCCAGTTACAATTAGCTCTCAGGAACAACTAGATTATTTTGGTATGTACTGGGGGTCTAGCAGACTATGATAATAGGATGGCTTTCTACAAAGGAAATCAGCTACTTGCATATTGGAAAGCTACAGATTTTGCTGGTTATGGTGAAAGTCGATACGTTAATTTCTTTGCTGAGGAAAATGAGTCTTTTGACCGAATAATTCTATCTTCTTCTAATCCTGCTTTGGAAACAGAGAATCATGCTTACAGACTTGTTTCTGAGCCTAATACCTCAGTTCCCGAAGCAACTTCTGCAATAGGTTTATTGATATTTGGTGCTGTTGCTTATCGTTTGAGGAAAGCCAAATAAATCATCAGGACTTACCCAGGTAAACTACTAAAGGCTGGTATATTGGGGTGTTGGGTAACTTTGATTTTGGTTCCTATTTTCATCCTCTAACCACTAGGGTTGTTGAGAATTAAGCAAAAAAAAGGCTAAAATATTTTTAAGTATTAATTATTATCTGATTATCTGACATTCTAATTGAAAAAACCTTGAGTTAAAATCGAACTTATTTAATTCTAATAATCAAAGCCTTTTTAATAAAGAGTCAAGCATTTGTAAGGCAAAATAGAGTTTGATAACACAAAAAAAGAGCGTAAAGATTCCTCTTATTTATTATGTACTATATATAGTATCTTTGGGCAACTTATTTTATAATTATTATGAGTTATTCTTTTTTTTATTTTAGTTGGACAGCATTATGAAAAATATATTTAGGGAGTATATTCAGTGATTAGATTGAAAATATTTGGAAAAAATGAAGATAAATAGTGAAGGAAATAGGGAAAAGGAAAAGAGCTTAAAGTTTGTCTTTTTCCTTCTTCCGTCTAATAATAAGAGAATAAAAGGTGAGAAAATTTCTAACTTCTCAAAACGAGCCAGAGATTATTTTTTACTTTTGTCTTAGGTTTATTGCTATACCTTAAATTGATGCGCGGTTATGAGGAGAATCTAAATCAATCTCTGGACCAGTTGGTACAATTTTAGTAGGATTAACTTTAGGATGACTCATGTAATAATGCCGTTTAATATGGTCAAAATTACAAGTTTCTTTTACCCCTGGATATTGATAAATATCTTTCAGATAATTCCCCAAATTGGGATATTCCCAAATATGGCGTAAATTACATTTGAAATGAACATAATAAACTGGGTCGAAACGAACCAAAGTAGTAAACATACAAATATCAGCTTCAGTTAGGCGATCACCACATAAATAACGTTGTTTTGACAAGACATTTTCCCAATGATCTAAAGCTGCAAATAAGTCTTTGACTCCCTCATCATAAGCTAACTGAGAACCAGCAAAACCAGCTCGATAAACACCATTATTAATAGGTTGGTAAATCTTATCAATAGTTTCTTCTATCTGATTATATAAATCGTCAGGACATAAATTTACATCATTTTTAGCGATACCACTAAATTGAGTATCAAACATCCGAATAATTTCACGGGATTCATTATTAACAATTTTACCTTCAGTTTTATCCCAAAGTACTGGTACAGTAACCCTACCACTATAAGTAGAATCTGCCTGAAGATAAAGCTGCCAAAGATAGCTATGATGGTTAAGAGTATCTCCAATAGAGCCTGGTTCATCTGTAAATTCCCAACTATTTTGATCAATAACAGCACCTACAACTGACAAACCAATAGCATCTTCTAATCCCTTAAGTTTTCGCATAATAGCAGTTCGATGTGCCCAAGGGCAAGCCCAAGAAATATATAGATGATAACGTCCTGCTTCTGCCTTAAAGCCACTAGACCCATCTGCTGTAATTTGATGACGAAAAGTGGTCTGAGGACGAATAAATCTACCTTGAGCATCTTCTTGTTCCCTTTCAGAAATCCACTTACCATCAATTAAAATACCTAAACCCATAGTTGCCTCCTAAAATCTGATTCAGATCATAGCAATTAAATTACAATTTTCCTAGAGTCTTTTCTGGCTTTTAGTAACTCTAGATTTTTTTTGACAATAGCGATCGCTTTTTGATTTCCCTCTTGGAGATATAATTCTCCTGCTTGTAATAAATTTGCTACACTTTCATGATCTTGACGTAGATTAGCAAAAGCCAAATCTGGGTTATGATAAGCTTCAGCAATATTATAATTATTTTTTATGACTTCAGTAAACTTATTTATAGCTTGTGGATAATTTCCTTGGCAAAAAGCTTCACATCTTGTTTAAAATTTAAAATTTTACTTTTGCTTCTGCTTGTGATGATCTTGATTTTGTAAATAGGACAGAAATACTTTCTTGTCCACGATAAGCATATATCATTGCACCAATATTAATGCTAGTTATTGATCTAATACAGATTAACCAAGTCAGAAAATTTGCAGTTTTCATAAATATAATAATGGTTTGAACGTAAGCATTCAGCCATCATCTGTTACTTTTGGTAGCTTATCAAACCTATTAATAATTCTGAGGATCGATAATTTCTAAGCAGAAGGTATGAAGGCAAGAAGGCACGGATTTAGAATTTAGAACTCAGAATTTGGCACTTGAGACTTGGAATTTAAATTTTTGCTTTGACTAAATTTGAAGGTTTGAGAATCTCCAAAAAGACTAAGTTATAATTTAGAAGTCACTAGATAAATTTTATTTGGTACTATGTTGAGTTTATTGATTACTAATTTATATAACAGTGCTTGGGTAATTTCTATTGAGGAAATACTGGAAGTGTGAAGCAATGGTAGTGATCTATTGCCACCAAAAAATATAGAAGCAAGAATAAATCAAGTCCACTTCTTCCCTTTTGCCTTCATTGCTTGATTTATGAAAATCATTTTTTTATGATGTGCTTGGGCGCTCGTTCTTGTTTTCTAGCAAACGGCTGACCGCGATCGCTGATGCTACAAGAATTAAATTCAACTTTTTGCTCTGTAGAGAAGGTAGAATGGATCAATATCAACAGTTTCTAGTTTGATACCCTATAGTTATGATGGGCAAACTAGCGATCGCATATTATTCGCACTACCGTGTAATTGATCCTCAAAAGTCACCAGAGCAGGAGACACTCCAGAACAATGGCTGGTTTAGGAACCCATGACTAAAGAGATAAGAAATTAAAATTGCCTTAGGGTTTGCTATAGAAGTTGGTAATATATACCGAACAAAAGCTTAGGACGCTTTCTCTATTGTGGATTTCTTTATATAATTAAAGTTAATATTTAAGCTTAACATAATGGGGTTTATTCGAGTCTTTACTAATAGAATAACTCAAGCTGTCCCAAAATTTTGGCCAACGTTCCGGATAGTTATTTTTATAGATTTTCAAAAGCTGTTCAATGGGCAAAACAGAGGATAACTTTACCTTAACTTTCTGGACACCATGGCGACTACTACCTTCTCCCATAATACCTACCTACAAAAGTTTTAGTGGCCAATAATTCTAGCTATAATAGACAAATCTTTGCCCACCCAACGCTGATTTTTAGTCAAGATACTTTAAAATCAGCAATATAGCTAAGGAAATAAAAGCAGGATTTGAAACCAAATATTGGAAATTCAGCCTCAGTTAGGGGCCAACCTGCTAGCCGAAACCTATTTAGTGATTTCTGTCCTAGCTACCAAGGCCATTTCAGTTATTAGTTATCAGTACCTCCCCCTGAAACTAGAGGCTTGAAATACTGAATCGAATATTTTTTGATCCCTTATCCAAGGGGTAAGACCTTATTTTTTGGTCAAATAAATACTCTATGTATAATACTAAGAGAGTACAGTTTGTAATATCCAACAAGAGAGTTAAATATGGCAAAAGACCTCACTAATTATCGCAATTTTGGCATCTTTGCCCACGTTGACGCGGGCAAAACCACTACAACAGAAAGAATTCTGAAACTAACCGGAAAAATCCATAAAATCGGTGAGGTCCATGAAGGTGCCGCAACAACAGACTTTATGGAACAGGAGCAAGAGCGGGGCATTACAATTCAGTCCGCTGCTACAAGCTGTTTCTGGAAAGACCATCAATTAAATATTATTGATACCCCTGGCCACGTTGACTTTACTATCGAGGTATATCGTTCTCTCAAGGTTCTCGATGGTGGTGTAGGTGTATTCTGTGGCTCTGGTGGTGTAGAACCCCAATCTGAAACTAACTGGCGTTATGCTAATGATTCTAAAGTTGCTCGGATTATTTATGTAAATAAGCTGGACCGCACAGGAGCTGATTTCTACAAAGTTGTAAAGCAGGTGAAAGATGTACTCGCGGCCGAGCCATTAGTAATGGTATTACCCATTGGTATTGAAAATGATTTTGTGGGAGTTGTGGATCTACTTACCCGCAAGGCATGGGTTTGGGATGACTCTGGAGACCCAACCAAATACGAGATTAAAGATGTTCCAGAGAACATGACTGATGATGTAGAAAAATATCGGGAAATGTTGGTTGAAACTGCTATTGAGCAAGATGACGAGGTAATGGAAAAATATCTTGAAGGAGAAGAACCAGATCTTGATACCCTCAAACGTTGTATCCGTAAGGGAACTAAGGATCTGGTTTTCTTCCCCACCTATTGTGGCTCATCTTTCAAAAATAAGGGCGTGCAGTTGGTACTTGATGCAGTTGTAGATTTCTTGCCTAACCCCACTGAAATTAAACCACAACCAGAGATTGATCTTGAAGGTAACGAGACTGGTAAATTTGCCTACGTTGACCCAGAGAAACCTTTGCGTGCTTTAGCTTTCAAGATTATGGACGATAAATACGGTGCTTTGACCTTTACTCGTATATACTCTGGTACTTTGTCTAAAGGTGACACAGTATTAAATACTTTTACCGGCAAGACTGAGAGAATTGGACGTTTGGTGGAAATGCACGCTGACTCCCGTGAAGAAATTGAATCGGCTCAAGCGGGGGACATTGTTGCTATTGTGGGGATGAAGAATGTGCAAACTGGCCATACTCTTTGCGACCCTAAAGAACCTGCTACTTTGGAACCGATGGTGTTCCCTGATCCAGTAATTTCTATTGCTGTGGCGGCAAAAGATAAAGGTTCTGTGGAAAAACTGGGTATGGCATTGAGTAAAATGGTTCAGGAGGACCCATCTTTTAGAGTTGAGACGGATGCTGAAAGTAATGAAACCATTATTAAAGGTATGGGTGAATTACATTTGGATATTAAGGTTGATATTCTGAAGCGGACTTATGGGGTAGATGTAGAAGTTGGTAAGCCACAGGTGGCTTATCGGGAGTCTATTACTAAGCGCCTTGAAGATAGCTACACTCATAAGAAGCAGTCTGGTGGTTCTGGTCAATTTGCTAAGATTGACTATATGATAGAACCTGGTGAAGTTGGTACTGGTTTTGATTTCCAGTCAAAGGTGACTGGTGGAAATGTACCCAGAGAATTTTGGCCTGCAGTGCAAAAAGGTTTTGAGACTAGCTTTGAAAAGGGTATGTTAGCTGGTTATCCTTGTGTGGATATGAAGTTCACGTTAATGGATGGTGCTTTTCACCCGGTTGACTCCTCGGCGATCGCTTTTGAAATTGCTGCGAAGGCTGCTTATCGTCAGTCTTTTTCTAAAGCTGCTCCTCAACTACTTGAA
This sequence comes from Trichodesmium erythraeum GBRTRLIN201, assembly GCA_018457135.1. Lineage (GTDB taxonomy): Bacteria > Cyanobacteriota > Cyanobacteriia > Cyanobacteriales > Microcoleaceae > Trichodesmium > Trichodesmium erythraeum. The sequence continues at coordinate 46,931 of JAGGDU010000013.1, forward strand.
CCAATAATGAAGGTTGATGTGTTTACTCCTGATGATCATGTTGGTGATGTGATCGGGGATCTTAACCGCCGTCGGGGAATGATCAAATCTCAAGACTCGGCTGCAACTGGTAGTCGCATCAAAGCAGATGTGCCATTGAGTGAGATGTTTGGTTATATTGGCGACTTGCGGACTATGACTTCTGGTAGGGGTCAGTTCTCTATGGAGTTTTCCCATTATGCGCCTTGTCCTGCTAATGTGGCGGAAGTGGTAATTAAGGAAGCTAAAGAGCGTCAGGAAGCTAAATCTAAATAGGTAAAAGCACTCAGCGGTTAGTGTCGGCTATCACCCATTTTTGTAGGAAAAGCTGTTTGAGAACTGGCTGAATGCTTAGTCCATTTTAACGTATACAGGGCGGAGAATTTAACTATTCAAGTCCTGTATTTTTGTATTTTTAACTGGGGCTACATTACTAAATAATTTTGAAAAAAAATAATTTTGAAAATTTTTAAGGTGGGGATAGCCTAGGGATGCTTACTAGAAAAAATGCTATGGAACAAGGGTTAAATAATATTGATAATTGATAACGCTTGTGGTTGAGCAGTATAATTCCATTAGGGTAAATAACTATTAAAAATAATTTTCATAGTTTGTTTGAACTCCTCTTTCACTTTGCTTCTTATTTGATAAGCTCGATCTAAGAAAATGGTAAATACTTTTAGACCAGTATTATTTTTTTTCTCTAAGGATTAAAATTTTACACCTTGGCGCAGAGGGCTGACATCTGAAAATAAAGGGTTTTCAATGGAATTATATTTGGAAGGATAAGTGGGATCATGAGCGATGGGAATCTCAATTTCTAGTTCATTAACCAAATTTGGTAAGTCTTGCTTGAAATACTATTCACGGGAACTATTACTACCACCACCATCACACAGAATTAATATGCATTTCGCTCTTCTATAATTAATTAACCCATAGTTTTCCCACCAATACTAAATAGAATCAAAAGTTAATTCACTGGTGTCATGGCTCGTTCTAATCTTAATATAACTAACTTTTAGGATAAGGTTATACAACCTATTTAGAATAGCTATTCCTTTACTTAATTAGGTTAAGGTATACTTGATAAATGATATAATAAAAAGTTTAAAATTTATCTACTATTAAATATATTACATGAGTCAAACTTCTATCAAACCTGCTCTAATAACTAAGGTAATACCTGAGTCTATTGCTGCTGAAATTGGTTTTGAGTCTGGTGATGCGATCGCTGCTATTAACGGACAACAACCACGAGACCTCATTGACTATCAATACATTTGTGCTGATGAATATTTAGAAATAGAAGTCATCGACGCTAAAGGTAAAACTCACTACATTGAAATAGAAAAAGACTACGACCAAGACTTGGGGTTAGAGTTTTCTACTGCTCTATTTGATGGTCTCATTCAATGTAACAACCGTTGTCCGTTTTGCTTCATTGACCAACAACCACCAGGTAAACGAGATACTCTATATTTCAAAGATGATGACTATCGTCTCAGTTTCCTCTATGGTTCCTACTTAACTCTGACTAATATCACACAAAGGGAATGGAAAAGAATTGAACAAATGCGGCTTTCTCCTTTGTATGTTTCTGTTCATGCTACAGAACCAGAGTTGCGATCGCGTCTTTTAAAAAATTCCCGGGCTGGTAAAATACTCGAACAAATTCGGTGGTTTCAAGAACGACGACTACAAATACATGCTCAAGTTGTAGTTTGCCCAGGAATTAATGATGGTATTTCTCTGGAACGTACATTATTAGATTTGGCAAAGTTTCATTCTGGAGAAATTCCGGCAGTTGCATCTGTTGCGGTTGTTCCGGTGGGGTTGACTCGCTTTCGCCCTGTGGAAGATGAGTTAATACCTGTCACTACTGCAAAGGCAGAGGAGGTTATTGACCAAGTACAGGAAATTCAGGCTAAGGTTAGATACACATCTGGAACTAATTGTATCTGGTTAGCTGACGAATGGTTTTTAATTGGCCGTCGAGAGTTGCCCCCTGCTTCAGAATATGAAGATTATCCTCAAATTGGCAATGGTGTTGGTTCAATTCGTCATTTTATATCACAATTTGAGGCTTATGTCAAAGAGTTTTTAGAATTAAACATTTGCTTAAGCACCCAAAGAAAATTAACTTGGGTGGTAGGGAATGCAGTAGAGAAAGCATTTGTAGCGATCGCTAATCAATTAAATCAAATTGAAGGTTTAGAAGTAAATATGATACCATTATCTAGCAGTTATTGGGGACAAGATATTACTGTAACTGGGCTATTAACAGGTCAAGATTTGTTAGAAGGTTTGCAGGGGCGAGACTTAGGAGAAGGAATTTTGTTACCTTCAGTAATGCTGAAACAGGGAGATAATCTTTTTTTAGATGATATGACCCTTGAAGACTTATCAGTACAACTTGAGACAAATATTTGGCCAGTAGCCGGAGTAGAAGAACTAGTATTAACTGCTGTGGGCGATCGCGCAGGGTTCCAGAAAGAAATTGCTAATTAAACTATTAAAACTTGACCAAAAAATTCCCATCAGGAGATAACTCTCAGTATTTGTGCGAAATATTTGGGTTGTAGTTTTTAAGTTAAAATTAAAAATATTTTATCTTTAGGGAGTAATGATGAGTACTTTAAAAACAAAAATAAATTTTACAACTTTTTTTATTAGTTGTTGTTTAGTACTTGGCAATACTTTGGCATCATCTTTGAAAGCAACCGCAGTACAATTATATTAAACAATTGATTTTTCTGATGGGTTTAATAGCAGTCTACAGAATATTAATTCTGATTTTCCTAGTGGTAATTTAGTGTTAGGTAATGTTCCATTTAATATTCCTAATACCACTAATAATATTTGGCACAGCCATCATGCTGGTGGCCCTAATCTGAGGATGTTAACAGTTGATGTGGGGCTATTCGGAGTCACAGAAGTTCATACTTTAATTAATACTTATTGGGGGAAAACAGCAGGTTTAGCTTCTATTGAATTTCATGGTTCAGATGATGCTTATTATAAAAAAACCTTATATGGCAACTCTGATATTCGAGATTATAATCAATACTATTGGACAAATAATGTTAATAACACGACAACAGTTAAAGTATTTAGTGATCCCTACGGGTTAATTGGGACTGAAGATCGCCTTGATAAACAATTAATTAATTTACCAGTAACTTTTAACGATGAAGAGCTTTCTACAATTGTATTTAAAGACTGGGGAAGTACTGGCTATCAAAGAATTTTTGTTTCTGGAATTACTGCTGGCATTGCCGCTGAGAATACAGAACAAAATTCTATTCCTGAATCTTCTAATATATTAGCACTGATTTCTGTAATTGGATTAAGTCCTATTTTTCTCAAAAAAAGATAACAGCTTTTTGGGACCTTGGCGACACATTAGACTTGGACTGACAGAAAACTCATATTTCAATCAGTAATATTCATAATATTCTGATAAAATAAAATAAGACTATATTTTCAGTAAGTTCCATCAACTGAATTGTTTTTGTTACTTTTAATAATGCTGAAACTAGAGTAAATAAATATTGTCAATAAACCATGGGTAATTCTCATAACTCATGGTTTATTGTACTTGTTCACAATTAACTTTCTACTTATGGTGTTTCTTGAATCTTAAAAACACTATATATAGGAATTAGCAAATAAGATGGGTTTGCTCTGACGCTGAAAACTCAAGGATAATTTGTTTTGAGACGATATAAGCCTTGAATATTTATCAGTATAACTCCAGACAAATATTTGGCCAGTAGCCGGAGTAGAAGAACTAGTATTAACTGCTGTGGTTGTTCAAGTAAGGTCTTGGAGAGAACTTGAGAGTTAAACTATTAAAATTTGACCAAAAAAATCAGGTCAATAGCCTCTTTTTTTAAGGGGATGAAAAAAAATAAACTTCAGTATTTCAAGCCTCTGGTTTTGACCAGGGGTAATGTTAAGGTAGTTCCTGCTGGGGGAGACTAACTGATAACTAATAACTGAAAAAATATTGGCAAAACTGTTAACCCATTAGTTTAAAATATCAGTTGGACTTGGAAACTAATAAAAAATCCATGAGTGTTTTTCGTAATATTTTGGTAGTAGGAGTTATTGGAGTAGTTCTTTCAGATGGAGGGGAGAGTTTTTCAGCCCCATTACCTATTCATCTGCAAAGTAATGCTCCTGAAAATTCGATGTTGGACCCAGAAGAGGTCAAAGGAAAATCTGTTGAGGTTAAAGAAACTCAAGGAGAAGAGTCAGATGTTAGCTCTTTGGAAAAAGTTACTCAATTGAAACCTGAAGGTAGTTTACTAAAAAAGTTAAAGTCAAATTATTCAGGTATAAAGGTACCATCAAACAGATACTCAGAAGTCAATATAAATAAACAACTACCTAAGTTAAAACCTAATAAAGAGAGAATTTCTGCATTAAAAGAACTCGAAAATCTATACAAAAATAAAGATAGTTTATTGGCAAAATTAAAATTCCCTATAAAAGAAGAAAATATCTCTCCTTCAGCATTACAATTTAAACAAAATATTAATCATAATTTTGCAGCTAACAAGAATCAAAAAATTAGGATAGATTCAGAAAAGAATGTGGAGAGTCTGGGGAAATCTAATTCTAGTATTTTAGAATTGTTGGAGTCAAAATCAGAAAATTCTGAAGAAAATATCTCTCCTTCAGCATTACAATTTAAACAAAATATTAATCATAATCTTGCAGCTAACAAGAATCAAAAAATTAGGATAGATTCAGAAAAGAATGTGGAGATTTTGGGTAAGTCTAATTCCAGTTTATTAGAATTGCTGGAGTCAAAATCTGGAAAATTAGAGGTAGCAAATCAAATAAATTTTTCTGAAGAAATTAGCTTTCAAGAATCAA
>JAGGDU010000013.1:51935-63045 GCA_018457135.1 Trichodesmium erythraeum GBRTRLIN201
TTAGAGGTAGCAAATCAAATAAATTTTTCTGAAGAAATTAGCTTTCAAGAATCAACTAATTTATTAAATCATGCAGAAATATTTAACTTGGATTTAGAAAAATATCAAGTTGAAAATGGAAAAAATCAGACAGACTTAAAGGCATCAACACCAGAAATTAAGAATCAAAAAAATGAGACTAATAATAGTGAAAAAATATCCGAAAGAAATCCAATTCTAGGAAATTCTTACCAAGTGATGACTAGTATAAATCGTGCTCCTACAATGGCAACAATAAATGATTTATCAGAGGTTGAAACCCAGGCATCTGTATTAAATAATCCGCAAAAAAATAAAAATAATCCAATTAGATTAGTAGGAAGAACCAATAATAGTCTAGTCTCAATTATTCAGCGTCCACCTACTTTTGGAAATACTTCAAAACAGCAAAATTCTGTTCAGATAAAGACTGGTCTCAATCAAACTTCAACTATGAATACTGTTCCTAATTTAGCTAGGGTTGAGAATCAAAAACATTTATCAAATAATAGTAGCTTGATTATTGCTCAACAAAATAATGAAAGTTTTCCTCCACCAGTACCCAATGGAACCTTACAAACAAATCCTCCTCCTCAAATAGAACCAAATTCCAATCCACTATACTTTCCCGTTACTCCTGATCAAGTACAGATAAAAGAAACAATACCAATTACTTTAGAGGAAGCTATTGATTTAGCGCGACGCAATAACCCAGATATCCAAATTGTTCAACTAGAAGTTGACAGGAGTAAAGCTGCTCTGCGAGAAGCTCAAGCTGCTTTGTGGCCTAGTCTGACTTTTGAATCAGTTATAGAACGTACAGAAAGTGCTTTTGGTGACTTGCAAGCACAGGCTCAAAAACGAGTCAATAAGGTAACAGGAAGAGACGAGCTCATAGATACTGATATTCAAAATTTCCCGACTACAACTTTTAACAATACATTTCGATTTGATTATGACCTTGGTCTTGGTAAAGCTCGTTCTTCAAGAATTGGAGTTGCTAGGGAACAAATACGTCTACGGGAGTTAGAATTAGAGAGGTTTTCAGAAGAATTACGTCTGAATGTATCGGACGATTATTATAATTTACAACAAGCAGATGGACGGGTTAAAATTGGAGAAGCTGCTGTTAGAAATTCTCGCAAAAGTTTGGAAGATGCGGAAGCTTTAGAAAGAGCAGGAGTAGGAACTAGATTTGATGTATTGCAAGCTCAGGTAACATTATCTAATGAACAACAAAGTCTGACAAATGCTCTTCGAGATCAACGTACTACCCAACGTCGTTTGGCAGAAAGACTAAGTGCCAATGAGTTGATAAATTTGACGGCTGCCGATCCAATTGAGCCAGTGGGGTCTTGGCCTTTATCTTTAGATGAAACAATTGTGGCAGCTTTTCGGAACCGAGCTGAGTTAGAACAGCAGTTAGTGCAAAGAGATTTAAGTGATGAGCAGCGGAAACTAGCTCTTTCATCAGTTAGACCAAGCTTGAATTTTTTTGCTACCTACAATGTTTTAGCATTAACTACTGAGAACCAAAGTTGGCGAGCAGCTAGGGGTTGGGCTGATGGTAGTACAATAGGATTGAGGTTTAGATGGAATTTCTTTGATGGTGGTGCAGCAAGGGCTTCTGCTAGACAAAGTATACTGAATGGGGAGATTGCAGAGACTAGGTTTGAGCAGGTTAGAAATCAGATTCGTCGGGAAGTTGAGGAAGCTTTCTTTGGTTTGGAAGCTAGCTTTGAGAATATTGATACTGCTGAGTTGGGTGTGGAGCAGGCGAAGGAAGCTTTACGTTTGGCGAGATTACGATTTCAAGCAGGTGTGGGAACTCAGTTAGAAGTTATTCAACAGGAGACGGATTTGACTAGGGCTGAGGATAATTTGTTAAGGGCGATAATTGACTATAATCGTTCTTTGTCGGAACTGCAACGAGCTGTGAGTAATCTTCCTGATGGGAGTTTGTCAAATAATCCTTAAGCTATGTTCTGCACTTTCAAAAGTAGTATGGAAAGTCAGGGGTTAGAATTTAGGATTGTTTGTGAAGTTCTGGATCAGATAATAGGCCAAGGTTTATCTAGATAAATTTAGTATCAATGTTTAATTTATTGGTGATGGTTTGGCGATCGCTTTGTCTAGTGAACCTAATTTACTGAATATAAATAGGTAAGAGTTTTAGGGATTTTTCTACTACTTTTAAGATGACAGGTTAAGGTGTAAAATGTAGGCCTGAACTAAGAAAGTCAAAAGTCACCCATTTATAAGTCAAGGCTTTTTAACTCCTTTAAGAGTTATTACTAACTTTTCTCTGAAAAGATATCTGGGGAGAGGGGAGATGGAGAGGTTGGGGGACTTTAAGAAAAATAGGTTAAAAATAAGCTCTAAAACTTATAGTGTAATCTTTTTACTTTAAATATACGGTTTTTTTTGTTTGGGTCAATAGTCCAAATCAAACAAAAATAGTTTCAGATAAATAAATTGAAGGCGCTTTTTATTTCATTAGACCACAGGGTGAGTGACCAGTGACCATAAAATGCTCCGCAACATATTTGCGTAGAATGCCGAAAGCAACTTTATAGGGTTTTGGTTATGACCTGAGGTCATGAATCTCAAAAGTATTTTGATACAAGGATATTATAAGATTTGGATGATTTAAATATTCAGAATCTGGATAAGTTTTGGCCTCTATGGGTCGGCCTAGGAACTGGTTAGTTTATCTCAGAATTAATTGCTCACAGATAAGGAAAAACTAATAAAAAGTTGCCTGATGCGGGTGGGAGACTTTAAACTTAAAAATTAAGTTAAAGTTCTTAATATTAGTTAATATTTTTTTATAACAATAAATTAATAATTCATGATGGCCAACATTAAGTTTGAAAACGAAAATCAGGAAGTAATTGCTGCTGATGGAGCCAATTTAAGGCTCAAAGCTCTAGAAAATCGCGTTGACATTTACACCTTTACGGCCAAATTGATGAATTGTGGTGGCTATGGACAGTGTGGCACTTGTGTTGTAGAAATTATTGAAGGTCTGGAAAATCTTTCACCCCGTACTGAGGTGGAAGAAAAAAAGTTAAAAAAGAGGCCTGAAAACTGGAGATTAGCTTGTCAGGTCCTAGTGAACGGTCCTGTGGTTGTCAAAACAAAACCAAAACGTAAATAATGGTATTCTGGATTTATGGTATTTAAATTCTTCGGTGGGTAATTATGGAAGTTAATGATTTGGGTTTTGTGGCAACCATTTTGTTTATATTTGTGCCAGCGGTTTTCTTGATCATTTTGTACATTCAAACCAATAATAGTCAACAAAGCTAAAAAGCTAGGAGTTGATCACAGAAAAAAATCAAGTAGGAGTAAAGTTTTTAGCTTTATCGTCGAGAAGCTTTACGCTCTTGTTAAAGATTATGGCGTGAGATGAATCAATGGTTAGTTAATGGGACTTAATGTCCCATTAATTTACAATATTATTCTGGGTTTTTTTGATGGTCAAATTGTGGCGAAAAAGTCCCTATATAATTATCCAAAATAACTCCCAAATTGTGAGTACTGCGGTATGTTAATAGAGGGTAATGTAGACCCAAGGATCAGTATAAAAAACAGGGCGGTAAAGCATTTCGTCTTTAAGGTCGTTGAAGTCTGACGGAGTACTGGGACTCTTAAAGGAGAGCCCACACCATAGCATTAGCTTAGTGTGGGAGTATTTTATATTATGCTCCTACTTTTGAAGACTTATATAACTAACCATTAGCACTCATTCATCTGTTAAGTTATAGTAGTTTTGGTGGTTTGGCGCTAGAGGATAAAGATAGTTAGTAGGTTTATGGTAGCAAAAATAGAGGAGGGTTAAAGGGGGCTAAATTTTGAGTTTTCTGTGGCGCTCTTTAGCGGATTAAAAGTACAGGAGAACTACTATAAACTCTTACATAGTCTGATAAAGAGTTTCCTAATAGTTTATCGAGGTCTACAAGGTTCTTGGCTACGGATGGACGACGATCTGGTGAACCCAAGATTAATAGACCTACATTCAATTCCTGAGAGATTTTACAAATTTCTGGCCCAGGTTTACCACTTGCAGTAACACAACTATATTTAATACCCCTTTTTTTTGCTTCTGCTATAGCTTCGGCTATTATAGGCTCTTTTTCTGCATCTGATGTGTAGTCTTGACTAGACTTACCACTCATGTCTTTCTTGACATAGCTCAAAATTAATTTTCCTCCAGAAACTTGACTGACTAAGTCCATACCCAACTTGAGAGAATTTTTTCCTTCTTCTGATGGGTCTAAGACAACCATCACATTTTTAATTTTTTGGATATAGACATCGTCTTTTACCAATAACATGGGATGAGTAGTTAACTGGAAAACATATTGACTAACTGAATTTTCTAGAATGGCTCGGAGCTTGCCTAAACCCCGGGAACCCATAATAATTAGGTCAGATTTTTCTTCGTCAGCTATTTGACAAACAATATCTTTTGGGTCTCCTTGTTTGAGTCGAGAATTAATTTTTTCGGGAGCTACTTTTAATGATTTAACAGCTTCAGCTAAAATTTTACCGCCTTCTTCTAATTTTCTTGACATACCTTCTGAAGTAACTTGAGGCTGTATAACGTGTAGGACAGTTACAGATGCTTTTTGGAAAGAGGGGATATCCATCAACATATTGAGCATCTCTTCACATAATCCCCGACCACCTACTGCTAACAAAATTTTATTAATCATATCTTAAGTTAAGTGAACCAAATAATAATAGTCATTTAAACTAGCATATATTCCTAATTGCAATGGTAAATTTGAGAAATGTAGAGTTTTAGAAATTTTTGTAAAGTGGCCTCATCAGAACAATTTCAACCTCAATTACCTACAAGTGCAATTGAAAATCAACCTACTGAAAAGCCGGAAGTCTGGTTTGAATATGTAGTTCGGGTTTATCCACACCATACTGACTATGGTGGTATTGTTTGGCATGGAGTTTATCTTTCTTGGATGGAGGAGGCGAGAGTCGAAAGTTTACGTTCTATTGGTATTGAATTTGCTGAGTTAGTTAACCTCGGTTGTGATTTGCCAGTAGTCGATCTTTCGATAAAATATCATCAACCTATAAAGCTGGGTATGGTAGTTGTGGTCAAGACCTGCATGAGAAATACTCAAGGGGTTAGGTTAGAATGGGATTACAAAATTCAATCTTTGGATAATCAAGAATTATATACGACTGCCAAAGTGACTTTAGTAACTGTTGACCGGGAAAAAGGTAAAATTATGCGTCGTTTACCTCCATCAATAGAAGCAATTTTTACAAGGCTTTCAAAATAATTTAGGGTTCCTTGAGTTATTAATCAAATTCAAGTATTTTGAAATTTTACTTGAGTCATATACATATTAATTTTTAGGTTTTATTTTGAGCTTTACTGTGGCAATGCCTGCCGAGAATAGAGAAAATGTCTACTATTACTCTTGAAAAAGCTGCGATCGCAATTTTTATCACCAAAAATATTTCCTGGTAAATAGTAATTTTTGATAATAATATTACAAACAATACTGCTGAAATTATTGAATAATTTCAGTTAGTTAAAAGAATTTTTTCCAGAATTATATTTGAGGAATTGCGATCGCCTATTTCAAGAAGTGGACTATTTCATAGCTATTTTTTAATTTATCTGGTCTCAACTAATAGAAAAAGAATATCTATTAGAGAAAATTGAAGTAAAAATATGGAATTAAGATAGTTTTTTTCGACATTAGGTCGTAGACATATAGAAACAGAATTTAACCTCAAATTAAATACTGCAAAACTAGAATAAATACATGATAATATTAGTACTATATCAAATCTAGTATGATTGCCATAATTCACTTTTGAAAACATCAATTTTTTTTTTAATAACTAGTAATATAAAATCCAGTTAAATACTTATTATATTTACAAATTATATTTACAAAAGGAAGACAGGGAGCAAAAGGTACCTAATGCTGGATGGAATGAATAAAGTGAGAAGCTACAGTCTTGATGCTTAACCCCCACTTATTTGCTCACCCCACCTCTATTTTTGAACTCCCATTATTTAATATCAAAATCTATTCCTGTTTCTTGAAGTAAATTTTCTAAACGTTTAGCAAGTTCTTTAGCAACTTCCTTAGGGAGGCGTTCCTGTTGGAGTTCTGAGTGAGTAACTTCTTTAGCCTGACGTTCTTCATTCAATTGTTCTTGGACATCATCCAATTGTTCCTGAACTTCATTTAACCGTTTTTGAACCTCCAGATAATCTCTAAATAATTGACCATCTGGAGGTTTGTTGGCCATTACTATCCAGATAAACAATTTCTTGATGGGTTTCGGTTTCGAGTTGTTTCACCATTGTTTTTTTCCCTGAAAATTTCTGCAAAACCTCTATATTTGAATTATAAACATTCAGCTATTGGTACTTACAGCGCTTTTCAGACTGATAAATATGGTCACAACCAAAACAAAACTTTGTAAAGACTTTCCATGGAACGTCCCTACTGTGGTCTACTAAAATTAAAGTTGCTGTAAACATTTTCTGGTGAAAAAGATGGGGAAAGGTCGTTCTAGAAAAGGAAATTATGTCTATGCCCTAAAAATGGCTAGAACCCTCGCTTATTCAGGATTTATACCTTTTTGAGATAGAAGCCTTCCCCCGTCTATATTTAAGTCTGTTTGAGCCCCCTATTTTTTTTAAGTCCCACTATCAGTATCTATTCCTGCTTCTCGAAGTAATTTTTCTAAACGTTTGGCACGTTCTTCAGCAAGTTCTTTAGCCTGACGTTCCTGTTGGAGCTCTGACTTAGCAAGTTCTTTAGCCTGACGTTCCTCATTCAATTGTCCTTGGACGTCGTCCAATTGTTCTTGGACATTGTCCAATTGTTCTTGAACTTCATTTAACCGTTTTTGAACCTCCAGATAATCTGCAAATAATTGACCATCTGGATGATATAATTGTAAAGTTTCGGGCAAGACCTCAAAGCGAATTCCTAATCTTGGAGAGACCCAACCATTCATTTCATCAATTACATCCAGTAAGGACTCAGAACGCAACCATCCTGTCAAATCATTTTTTTGTGGGTCATACAAATAATACTCTTCCACTCCATAATTATCATAGAATAGGCGTTTCTTACTCATCTCCTTCAAAGTATTTCCTGGAGAAAGAATTTCAAACACTACTTGGGGAGCAATATTATTTTCTTTCCATTGCTGATAAGAACCTCGATCTCCTTTAGGTACTCCAAACGCTACCATAACATCTGGGGCTTGACGCAACTTATTATCCCCAACTACAGGATACCAAAGTAAATCTCCAGCTACAAAGACTTGAGGATTTTCGGCAAATAGCCAAGCTAAATTATGGTAGAGGACCGCTATCCAGCGAAATTGAACTGTATTATCTGCTATTGGTTGGCCATCACTATCGGGATAAACAATTTCTTGATGGGTTTCGGTTTTGAGTTGTTTCACCATGGTTTTTCTTGCTGCAAATTTCTGCAAAACCTGTATTTTTGAATTATAGCGTTAATTCTGATTCTTTAAAGCATGATTTAGGGAGGGAGCTAAAATATATAAGTTCATGACTATGAATATATATAAATAATATGTGGAAACCAGAATTGTTAGCTCCTGCTAAAAATCTTGAACGTCTAAAGGTTGCGGTTACTTATGGTGCTGATGCTGTTTATGTGGGGGGGCAAAAATACGGTCTGCGGACGCGAGCGGATAATTTTTCTGACTATGACTTGGAATATGGGGTAAATTTTGCTCACGAAAATGATGCTAAGGTCTACCTGACTCTGAATGCTTTTCTCCATGATGATGATTTTGAGGGTTTGGCAGAATATTGTCGGTTTCTAGAATATATTGGTATTGATGGGGTTATTGTTTCTGACTTGGGGGTTTTGCGAGTGGTGAAACGTAGTTCTGATATCGATATTCATCTCTCGACTCAAGCATCTTGTCTGAATTCTTATGCTGGTCAAATGTGGAAACAGTTTGGTGTGAAGCGTCTGATAGTGGGGCGAGAAGTTAGTGTGGTAGAGGGTGGGGCAATTAGAGCGCAGACTGGCGTTGATGTGGAAATGTTTGTGCATGGTGCTATGTGTATGGCTTTTTCGGGTAATTGTACAATCTCTAATTTTACTGCTGGTAGAGACTCTAACCGTGGTGGTTGTATTCAGTCTTGTCGTTTTCCCTATCAGTTGGGGGAAAAAACTGATGATCGCCCGGTGACTTTTATGTCTTCTAAAGATTTATGGGGTATTCACCAGGTAGGAGGGTTTTTTGAGCATCAAATTTGTTCTCTGAAAATAGAGGGGCGGATGAAGTCGTCGTTTTATGTGGCGGTGACTTGTCGGGCTTATCGGCAAGCGATCGATGCTTATGGGGAGGGGAGGTTAACTCCAGAAATGTTGAGTCAAATTGTGGCTGAGTTAGAGTCTATTCCTCACCGTGACTATGATTCTGCTTCGTTGGAAAGTCCTGCAGGGAGTGATTCTGTATATAAGCAGTTGGAAAGTAGTAGGGGTACTCATGAGTATTTAGGAATTGTAATGGAGACGACGTCAGAAAGTATTGTTTTACAGTTGGTTGAGTCTGTGGCGCTGGGAGATGAAATTGAGATTATTCCGGTGCATGGGGAGGTTATGCGCTGGCGGTTGAGTCAGCTTGTTTCTGTGGTTGGCGATCGCTTGGAGAAAATGCGAGCGGGGAATGTGGTTTGTATTCCTAAGGCTGTGGCGCCTGGGGTTTTAAATAATGTTGAAAAATTAAATGTGGTCAGGGTGGCAGGTGTTAGGTGTTAGGTTTTGGGTTTTAGATGTGAATAATATTATGTTTATGACCTAGATAAAAATGAATTAAGTGGCTTTTTACTCTCGGATTTACTAAGGTTTAAAACAGAAAAAAATAGCTTTATAGTAATGGCAAAAATATTTCTGAATTTTGGCTGAAAAAAATTACGGGAAATGGGTATTAAACTAGATTTATATTGTTTGAATAATTAGCGATCGCTAACCTAAAAAATGCTATGATTTAAAGTACAAGGTATGATGGGAGTTAAGATAATTTATCAACTAAAATCTCAGCTAAAATCTGACAAAAAATTAACTATTATTTACCCGGACAGTGATAGTAAACCTATAGCAGATAATACTAAACAATTTCGTTGGATAAGTATTATATCTAATAATGATGAATTAACATAATAAATAGGGAGCAAATTAAATATCAAGCTATTATTTGCCCCCACTAGCTGAAAAAGCCTTTTTAAGAAGTTGGGAACCCACCCCTAGCTCCCACCAGGATGAGATTAAGGCGGCAAGTTTTAGTTAGCAGGCCGCAGCTCCCAGCCTGGTTTTACACGAATGATACTATCTAACATAATATTAGGAAATTATTAGGAAATTATCTTTATTTAGACCTCAGATAAAATCTCAGAAAGCTGATACTTTCATCAGTTAAAAATTGAGAAGTTCAAACTGATTATTTATAGACATTTTATCATCTCTCAACAATATTAATACTTAAATTATATGTAGTCCTATTCGAGCCCACTGGAAAAACTCTCAAATAATAAATACCAGGGTCCAAAGTCTTATTAATAGCTTCTAAACCAAGACCATCTACATTTGACCGGAAAAGTAAACTATCATCTTGATCATATAATTCCATTCCTATATTTTGCACAAAACTATCCATAAAAATATTTACTAAACCTTCTTTTTCCACCTCAAAACGAAAATAGTCTTCTGTATCTCGGTTGGCTCCTCCAGTGGTAAACCCAATTTTATCAGACTTCAAAATTGGCTTTTCGGAAAGAACTCCTAAGTCAATAGCTTCTCTGTCGTTATCCTGAATAGTCCCGACTCCTTTCCCATCCGATAAGTTAGCATTTTTAGGGCTGCTGAGTATGACCTCAAATTTCTCATTCGCTTCATTATCGGTATCTCCCAAAATAGGAACATTCACCGTCTTTTTCGTCTCCCCTGGTTTGAATATCACCACTCCCCTTTTCTTTTGAAAGTCTTTTCCTGACTTAGCGCTGCCCTCAACGGTCTCATAATTAACTTTCACTGTTTGAGTGCTACTCTTATCTAACTTGACTTCAAACTCCATCTCTTTCTTTTCTGTATTTCCTTCCGTAATTTTAGCATCACTGATGGATATTTCCGGGAGCTTGTCATTATCCTGAATAATAGCCGTGGCATATTGATCTGTCTGAGCTGAAAATTCTCCATTTTGGGCACCGCTGAGTTTGACCTGAAACAACTCAAGATTTTCTGATAATGTGTCTCCCAAAGTGGAAATGTTGATGGTTTTTCTCGTCTGCCCTGGTTTGAATATCACGACTCCGCTTTTCTTTTCATAGTCTTTTCCTGACTTGGCGCTGCCGTCAATAGTCTCATAATTTACTTTCACTGTTTGGTTGCTGGCGCTATTCAATTTGACTTCAAATTTCATGTTTTTCTTATCCCTGTTGCCTTCTGTAATTTTGGCATCACTGATGGATATTTGCGGTTGGTCATTATCCTGAATAATACCTGTGGCATATTGATCTGTCTGAGCTGAAAATTTCCCATTTTGGGCACTGGTGAGTTTGACCTGAAACAACTCAAGATTTTCCGATAAAGCGTCTCCCAATACTGAAACGTTAACTGTCTTTTTCGTCTCCCCTGGTCTGAATGTCACTACGCCGCTTTTCTGTTGAAAATCTTTTCCTGACTTAGCGCTCCCATCTACTGTGGTATAATTTACTGTGACTGTTTTGTTGCTGGGGTTGCTCAGTTTGACTTGAAATGTCATTTTTTTCTGACCCCGGTCTCCTTCTACTATTTCCCCATCCCCGATGGATATTTGGGGGGTTTTCTGGGGTAATGTTTCGTCGTTATCAATAATTCTGCCGACTGCTGTGTTGTCTGAAAAATTTCCATTTTGGGCACGGCTGAGTTTGACTTGAAACTGTTCGTTATTTTCATCCAGGGTATCTCCCAAAATGGGAATGTTCACTATTTTTTTCGTCTGCCCTGGTTGGAATGTCAGGACTCCCCTTTGATTTCGAAAATCTTTTCCTGACTTGGCGCTGCCC
>JAGGDU010000014.1 GCA_018457135.1 Trichodesmium erythraeum GBRTRLIN201
TTAGAACGGCCATTTATACCCAGTTTCCTGGTTTAGTGGCCAGCGAGTCGCACTAGCCCATATAAAATAGATGCCTTAGTTTTTGATTTATAATTTATGCAACTTTAAGCACAATTTTTGATAAAAATGCTTCAAATACTGATTATATAAGTTTTTGAGATTAATTAGCTACCCTTAATTAATTAGGGTTTGCTCCCAAAAAATCAGAAAAGGGTTGACTGGATCAAAACCTATATAGTTTTTTGAAAGTTTCTACTTGGGATTTTGAATCTCCTGATTTGTTAAAGCGGCCCTAATTGATTCCCTGTCAAAATATATATCCATCAATAAACCTTTTTACTCGTTCTGATTTGATGGACGTCAAAATATTTCATTCGTTTCATGCCTAATATTGTCCTAGTCTATCCACAAATTCCCCAAAATACAGGTAATGTTGCTCGTACTTGTGCTGCTACCAAAACCGAATTACATCTAGTCGGACCTTTAGGTTTTGAAATTAGCGATCGCTATTTGAAACGTGCTGGTTTAGACTACTGGCCTTATGTCAAACTTAACTATCACAATGACTGGGCAGAGTTTAAAGTCTATCACCATAAACTTGGTGGAAGACTCATTGGCTTCAGTAAGATGGGAAAATTAAATTATACCAAATTTCAATATCAAACAAATGATTGGCTATTATTTGGTTCCGAAACTAATGGACTACCAAAAGATGTCTTGAACTATTGTAGTGCAACTTTATATATACCAATGACTCAGCCAAACGTTCGTAGTTTAAATCTTTCTGTAAGTGCTGCGTTAGGTTTGTTTGAGGCCAGGCGTCAATTGGGTTATCTGAGTTAGAATCTTAATTTTATTACTCAAAAATTAAAATCCCTGTGGAGCTGTTGAGCAATTCTACAGATTTTTCTACACAGCTACCATAAGAACTGTTATGTGATCTCTACTCTAGGGTTTCCTGAAGAAGTAAGGGGAGTAGGTAGGATCATTGCATAAGGGCGTTTATACACTTAGTAGGAAGATTAAATTATAGAGGAGGTAGTCATATCTAATTTGTCCCTTGCTGCCTTCTAAAATTATTTTGTTCATAATGCTAACTTATCTGAGCAAGAGCTACAGAAAAGCTCAGACTTTTTTCTACGGCCCAAGACTAAAACCTTCATTTACCAAGACTTTGATAGTTGATTGGCAAACCTCAGTCTATACATATAAAAAATTTTTATTACTCTAGCAATTGTTAAAAACAACAAGTTGTTGTATACCAATAATTTAGATTATATTTCTTCCTGAAATCCTCCTGCAAAAGTAGAGGGTTCTTTATGTAGAAGTAAACAAAAGAAAATATAGAAAAAAATAACTGGACTAATTATCAATAGAAAATAGAGTAATAGAAAACTAGATTCAAAAATTAGGCTCTATAATAGGCTGATACTTCATCAAAAGTTAATTATTTTCTTTAATTTTGCTCATAACATGAAAATTCAGTTAAAATTATCCTTGCTTTTTTTCTCAAAGCAAGATAACCTAGCCTAAGTCTCTAACTAAAAGTGATCTGGACATATAAACTTAAGTGACCCAGATCATTCTTAATAAATAAGGCTTAAGACATTTAAACGTTTTTCAATAGGAGGTCGTTCTATGAAACGAACATTTCCGAATCAAACTAAGTCTGTTGCTCAGTGTGAACTTCACACAAAAGCAAGTATGGAACAGCTCAAACAAACAAATGTAGATAGTACTAAGGCTTGTTCCTCAGCTGCAATGATTGGACTTGCTGCTATCTCAACTACAATGGGTACATCAGTCATGATCTTCCCTGGAGATGATGACTCTGCAGTAGCAGCAGAACTTCCTCAAGTAGATAAACTTCAATCATATTCTTATCAAGCAAGAATTTTAGAACTAAATGGTGCTGGGGTTAATAGCCAAAAAAGTTTACTGCTGACACAATTGGGATATCTAGATACTCAAAGAAATAGTAGTTATGAAGCAGGTGTAACTCAATCTGAAACCGTTTTACCTTTGGGCCAAAAACTAGGGGCTTCTTTTTCCCCTGTGGAACTTAAACCGAAAAAGTTGATACCAGGACAAATCAATAAGTTGCCTTCTTTAGGATCTCTGGGCAAATTACAAGGTAAGAAAGCTCTGGGTAATGATTTCAAGCTATTTGAGAAGTTCAAAACAGGAATTAACCCTATTCAAGAACAAAAAAAACCCCCAGCAAAAATTTTGGTGGAGTCGAAGTATGAGGAGTTTGTTTCTGAGCCTGTACACAAGCCTTTTGACTTATCAAAAAAGAAATTACTAGAAAAAAATATATCTCAGAAATCAGAAAATTTAGTTGTTCCCAAAACATCACTAGAAATTGCTTCCCCTAAGCTAAATAATAATTCTGATACTAAACAAGTAGCTGAGAATCAAACAGATATTTCTCAAGAGTCCATTGAAACTGAAGGAAGAAAACTAGAAGCAGTAGTTATTGATTCAGAGATAACATCTACACAAGTTTCATTAATGTACAAAGTTCGTTTTGGGGACACATTGAGTTTAATTGCTAATGAGCACAATGTATCTGTTGGATTATTGGCTAAATTTAATCAAATTCAAGATCCAGACCGAATTGAAGTTGCAAAATTACTGAAAATTCCTCAGCAATTACCTTCTCAATCATTAACTCTAACAAGTTATAGAGGTGGAAACTCTACTCACCTAGAATCAAATTCTTCTGAAAAACAAGAATTTGTACAACCAACTCTTGAGACGACAAACAATCACTTTGATTTTCCAGAAGCTAAGACATCTATAATAGAATCTGATGCTCCATCATATAATAGACTTAATACAAGTGAACCATTAGCTTCAATAAAAGACAGTTCACATCTGATTTCTTCCCCTCAAGCTACAGACCAAGACTATCAAATAGATCATAAGTCAAAAGAATTTATAACTTCAAGACAGTCCGTTAATACATATAGCCCCAAAACTCCTCTCGTTAATGGTAAAGTCTGGCCTACTAATCTAACATCAAAAGTATCCGGGTCAAATTCTTCTACACATTTAGAAAACCAAATCCATCTTAGTAACAAGCAACCTGTTCAGTTATTGCTAATGGATAGAGATATTCAAGATCGTGAATTAACAATAACTGATAATCAAGAAAATCCTTATACAAATCGTTTAAGGTCAGAAATTGATAGGTTACGACAGGAATATAATGATCAAAAAGATTTTGAACAATCTCAGCTCACCAATTTAGAATCAATAAATACCTCAGTACCTGAAGCACTATCTTCAGAAAATAATTTATCTGTTAATGATCAATTTCCTATAGATCAGAACTTTAACAATGGATCCTTCAAGCCAACTGAGAAACGAGAAATTAGTAACCCCACTACCAGACAATGGCCTGAAGAGATAGCAGCTAACGGACTAGAAAGAAAAAATACTGCTATAGTTCTGGTTGGATCTATGGAAGAAGATGAAATTATTGAATCTCAAGAGTCATCCCTTATACCAACAGCACCAGAAACTTATATTCCAGTTGGATCTGTGGTAGAAGATGAAATTAGTGAATCTCAAGAGTCATCGCGTATGGCAGCAGCACCAGAAACTTATAACCCAGAGCAGATTCTTAATAATCCTTCAATCGGAAAAATGGTTTCTCCAGATTTGCCACCCTTGGGTAAACCTGATTCTTATTTACCTGGTGGCTCAATGCAATTTACTGGGTATACCTGGCCGGCAAGAGGAATTCTTACATCAGGTTATGGTTGGCGATGGGGAAGAATGCATAGGGGTATTGATATAGGAGCACCTACTGGGACTCCAATTGTTGCAGCAGCTCCTGGTATTGTTACTTATGCTGATTGGGACGGCAGTGGTTACGGTTATCTAGTGGAAATTAAGCATCCCAATGGTAGTCTCACACTTTATGCTCATAACAGCGAGATTTTGGTTAGAGAAGGTCAAAAAGTGTCTCAGGGTGAGCTAATCGCTAAAATGGGGAGTACAGGCCGTAGCACTGGACCACATTTACACTTTGAAATTCATCCTCAGGGGAATGGAGCAGTAGACCCTATGGCCTATCTTCCTTCTAGAATTGCCTCTAATTAGCTAGAGTATTGAGAAATCTAGCAGAATAATCTGTGAGCAGTTCGTGAGATAAATTGACGGTAAATTAATGAGGCTTAATGCCCCATTAATTTACAAATATTATTTTTTGTCCTTTTTGTAAAAATTGATGTTATTATCGATTTAATTGCGCTTATATTTCATTTATATCAAAAGGATTCTTTGTTAACAGATTGAGTAAATAAATTAACTATTTGGGATAGGATAAGTTTGGTTATAAGTAGGCCCTACTGAAATAAGAGTCTTGAAATATTGAAGCTGATTTTTTCATTCCTAGTCCTAGAGACTGCTATTTACCTAATTTTTTTGTTAATTCCTAACTATTTTAAGTTTCAAAGCTGAGAATGTTGGACTGAAAACAAGAACTGTTCATCAAAATGGTAAAAGTTCAGATGAATCAAACTATGTGACAGTAGTCCCTAAAGAATTATCAGAAAGAATCTATGGTTGTAGACGCTACAGCACTTGATGTGTCACAATCAAAACCCAAACAGAAATATAAAAAACAGGATATCGGTAAATTTCCTCCTTAGATTATTCTGGTGTCCGGCGTAAGGGTGGGACTGGGAGGTGAGAACCTGAGACTATACTGTTGTGTAATAATTCCTATGTATAGTTATAGGAATGAGAATTAATAAACGGGTAAAGTTTGTATTTGGGTTTAATCTAGTCTTTGAAATCTTCCCCGGCCGTTAGGCACTCCGGATATACCTACTTAGCAGAGGTCCAATGGCGGATTGAAGTTTCTTATGTTGCTATTGTTCATGTCTCATAGTACAACTAGACCTAACTTATAACTGGCCTCTGTATAGTTTTTTGTCTCGGACTACCAGGGAACAAGTAATTAACTAGTATTTATGACAAAATATGTCTTCAAAAAAAACAACTAAAAATTCAGCAACTTATAGATGAGGCTTGAAAACTAATCTTTTGAAAAAAAAATTCTTAAATGATTGACAAAAATATAATAATTTATGCTATTGTTATAAATGGTTAAAAACTAGGCTCAGTAGCTCAGTGGTTAGAGCAGGGGACTCATAAGCCCAAGGTCGCAGGTTCAAATCCCGCCTGAGCCATTTTTATTAAAAGTTATTTTTAAGGTAATTTCTAAAGTTTCCCATAGCTTTTAGTTGTGGGGGTATTTCTACTGAGCGAAAGTTATAAAGCAGGTTCATCTTTTGCAAGTATAAGCTCGGCGCTACTCACCCTAAACCACTATCCTTGCCTGGTGCCTCTGCGTTTTTTGTCTCGAACTACCTGCACGGGAATAATTAATTAATACATGACATATTTCTTCAAAAAAACAACTAAAAAGTCGCCTGGTAGTTTTTTTGCATGGAATAGATCTAGTTCGGAACAGGAAGTTTATACAGGACATACAAAGGATATATTTATACCTTAATTTTTTTTTATTTTTTACTTAATATTATAACTTCTGTGATAATTTTTGGCGTCATATCACTGAATGTTTTTTCGATTCCCAAAAGCCTGAAAGCTAATATTCAGTTAATGCTTTAATATCTAATCAGCTAGCCCTAATTAGGGTTTACTAAGAAAAATTTATAAATTCTTGAAATTATTACAAAGGAGTTCAACTGGCTATCATTATAGAGGGTTTTTCTAGGGATAATTTTCCATTTAACAGCAGTTAAAAATTTTCTAGTGAACTTTCAGGTTGACCCACTTTTATGTAAATGATTGTGTAAATAGATATATTATTTTTGATGTGTTTTTTTAGATGCAAATAATGCACAATTTATGATGAAAAAATGCCATAAATTATTAGTTTGAAGTTTTTTATATATTTCTTATAGCAAGTATAAATTAGTCTTTACTAATCACCAAACAATCATTATTAATCTTAGATTGCATATCCGAAAAAGCTGATGTGTAATGTCTATTTTATCAATGATTCTTTTTAGAGTGTATGCATCAGAAGAGGAATATCGAAACAATATATTTGTTCTGTACTAAATATCTCTATTCGGAGTATTCTCATCTCGTTCTATTACAAAATTGATTATAAGTTTTGGAACCTTAAATCCTAATAGTGTGGGTATAATATGAGCTAGCTTTAAAGTTTTATCCTCAAAACAAAACTCGTAAGTTAAGGGAAAAAGTTTTACAAGATAAATTAAAAAATGTCCTGTAATGGAATTGTGAAATGTTTACTGTATGAGAGCAAAAACCTGAAGCAACAAAGTTAAATTTTTAGCATCCCATTGTGAGTTATACATAGTTATAGAATCATCAGGAAGAGGGTTTCGATTCATAAAGAATACTCCTTGGAAAACTTCAGGTAATCCGTAGGTTAATCCTTTTTAATCCATATTGGGATATTACTAAGTTGTTGTTTTTTAATTACCATTGCTGAGTTTTGAAGAAAAGACGTTGGAAAAAAATATCTTTGAATTATATTTATTTAATTATATATCCTGAAATTATAATTGTTATAGTATTTATTGATTATCTCCAAGTAGATTGATTTTGTTGACATCTTTTTCTCTCAAACACCTTACTGATATTTTTGAACCGTAATTCAGTAGAACAAGACTTTTAAGTATCTATTAGTTGAGTTTAGGAAAATAAGTATTCGTATCAAATTAATTACGAATCTATACAAGCTAAATTTTTAGCGTTTTTGTGAGATCGAATAATTAGGGTTAGCTGAAAAAAAATGAAAGCATTTACTTAAATATTATTAATAAATTTTGTGGGAAAAACATTTAGAATAAGTTGGCAAAACTTAGCCAAAAATGGATAATTTAAAGCTATTAAGGATAGAAAAATTGAAATAAAATATTTCCGACGATATCCTGTGTAGTTCTTATTTAGCCATACCTCTGTGACTCAATATTTTGTGTCTCCTTGCCTCTTTCTCTTACCCATAAAACATATTCAACAAGTTATTATAATAGGTAAATCATTTTGTTTATTCACCTTATTTGCCTAGGTAGCCGTTAAAATTTGTGCTATGTAACAAGATATAAATTTTATCTCAAGTTAACTTTCTAGAAGAGCTTGAAGTGACTTTATAAAATTTAATATAGTTTAGCAATTTCTGTGAGTACCTACTTAGCTAAAAATCTTCAGTCCGAAAGTTATCATAAGTTTTAACAATTGGTTTGATAATAATATACAGGATTATCTTATAGGGTAAATATGCTAAAATATTAAATAAGGCTATTTGTATTTGTTCCAAGTAAATAAGATTTCTGGGGTTTGGATAACTATTGTAGTGTACTGTTAAATTCAGGCCATTTAAGAGATGGTTACTATTGTTTTATGATTTTAGGATAGTTTCCAGGGCAAACTCATCTAGTTTGCTGATTTCTATATTTTTAATGGAATAAACATTATGTTTGTAAAATATATTGTTAACAAGTACAAGAAACCTATGTCTATTGATAATTACTCCTGGTTTATTCACAAAATGTGTTGATCCTTGGGTAGGTTCTTCATATTACATAAATTAGCTATTTTATGGCTGTCAGACGACAAAGTACAATTTGTTAAGTGGAAAAACTTTAACAGTAATTTTCTTAAAATAAAATCTATAACCATTATGATTAATATCTTGAGAAGTGAAACAGTTAACTGTTAAATAATCAACTTTTTGATGGTCTTAAATACTGTAATAATAACAGTTTGCTGATGAAGGTATCAGTAATTAAAACTCAAAGCTTTTAAAACTATTAGATTGAGATTAACTAATAGTAAAAAAAATTATCAACTCATTTTAATTAAGGAGATAAAAATCATGACAGACGAATGCCTGCGTGTGGGCCAAAAGGCTCCGGATTTTACAGCTACAGCTGTAGTGGATCAGGAATTCGAGACAATTAAACTGTCTGATTATCGTGGTAAGTATGTAGTCTTGTTCTTCTATCCCTTGGATTTTACTTTTGTTTGCCCAACCGAAATTACAGCGTTTAGCGATCGTTATAAAGAGTTTGAGTTACTTAACACTGAAATTTTAGGAGTTTCTGTGGACAGTGAATTTTCACATCTAGCTTGGATTCAAACAGATCGTAAGTCTGGAGGTATTGGGGATCTTAATTACCCCCTATTATCTGATATAAAGAAAGAAATTAGTACAGCCTACAATGTTTTAGATCTAGAGGCTGGTATTGCTCTGCGAGGATTATTTATTATTGATAGAGAAGGTATTATCCAGCACGCAACTGTTAATAATTTTGCTTTTGGCCGCAATGTGGATGAAGCTATCCGCACTCTACAAGCTATTCAATATGTACAAATTCACCCAAATGAAGTTTGTCCTGTGGGCTGGAAACCAGGGGATAAAACTATGAATTCTGATCCAATTAAGTCTAAAGAATTTTTTGCTGCTGTTTCATAAATTGTTTTAGCTACTGGAGAAAGTACTTCATAATTTCCAGAAATATTCACTCCAACACTATGGCTGAGATGTTTGACCTCAAAGTGTTGGAGTTATAAATTTGAAATGTTGACTCTTTAATTAATTCTGATTATGCTAACTTCTTATGATTTTAGGGGTTTACTAAATCAACGTTTTTTTCAAAATTTATTACCTATTCCAGCTATTAATGATTTGGATAATGGTAAAAGAACGCCAGATTTTGAATTACCAGATATTACAAATGGTAAGTTGGTTAGATTATCTAACTATTGGGGAGTAACTCCTGTCATAGTTGCCTTGACTCGTATTTTTACTGAAAAGCAGTATTGCCCGTTTTGTTTTCCTCATATTTTGGCTTTAAACAAAAATTATGAAAGGTTTTTAGAACGAGGAGTAGAAGTATTAATGATTACTAGTACCGATGAGAAGCAAAGTAAGATAGTTGTGAATGATTTAAGTTTAAAAATGCCATTGCTTAGTGATTCTAGCTGTCAGGTATTTAAAAATTACAAGGTTGGTCAAGCTTTAGGGGCGCCTTTATCAGGGCAGTTTGTATTGGATAAACAGGGTAGACTTTGCTACAAACATTTGTTTTCTTTTCTAGATCATAATGCTAGTATTGAGGACTTGTTGGGTATTTTAGATAATTATATTTTTGAGTAAAATAATTATTTACAGTTGAAATTAAGCACCATTACATTCATTGTTTTCTTACTCTAATTTGAAGTGAGTCATACAGCATAAAAATTTTGGTATCACAAATGGATATAATAAATTTTTGTGAGGTGCTTATTTCAGTAAAATCAGCGATCGCTATCAGAAACCAAAAGCAAATTCTGTATTCCAATTATGTTAAAACTAATATTAAATATTTCCAAGCTTAGGATATTAAATTAAGTATTCAAGGTTTTACTTAATAATAATTATAAAGATTATCAAGAAAAATATCTATTACACACAATCTTGATAGTATTATCTATTACTTTAATATATCTATTTCAATCAGCTTGGCTGTAGATTTTCTTGCAAAAGTAGCTTGACATAAGCATTTAATATTTGTTATCTCAATTTTATTGAGTATTATATTGGACTATCTGCTACTATTAAGCTGTCATAATTAAACTTATTTTTAAATTCTTTGAATTACTAGAGGAAATTATTTTTGATATGATTCATTTCTATCTCTTATTCTTATATATAAACGTATGCCTCGGTCTCCAGTAGAGATTAAGTCTAGTCGTTGAGCTATAGAATATCCAAAAAATATTTTCACAACTTTTAACTCTTGTTCTTCAGTAGCTTCATTATTTTCTACTTGATCATCTCCATGAGCATATAATGAACTTGAAACAAGAGTGAGCCGTATCTGTTTCTAGTTGATAAGTTTTCATTGTTTCTAACACCACATACATAAAAATTTTACTTAATCCTTTTTGATATATCTGGTCTAATACTCTTCCCAATTTATCATCATTAAAATACTCTACTTTTACTCCTGGTCTAATTAAATTTCCTATGGTAATTCCCAGGAAAAAATCTGTTAAATCAATATAGTGGAGATAAAACCTTACCTAACCCATTCAAGAGCATTTCTTTAAATACCTGAACTGCTGTTACTTTTTCATTTGTTGATTCTCCAATTAACTCATTTATCTTCTTTCCTATGCCTATTTTATAAAGGATTCTTTCTACTAATCTTAAATGGTCTAAATTATTTACCTCTAATGATGTTTTTTTACCATTTTTTCCTACCTTAATGAGATTACAAAGACAGTTCAAGTTTTTTTTAATTAATCTAAATTGTTACTCAAATTTTATCGTTGTTCAATACTAAGTTTTGTAGCTCTAAATGTAGGTTTTAAAGTTTATCTAAGTCATCGAATTCCTACATATACTATTACTATAGTACTTTTATAATTTTTGTTCAAAATATTAAACCTGTAATCATACCTGCTAATAAGATAAAACCAATCCAAACATTTTGTCTAAATATCTGAGCATAAGGTTTCAAAATATCTTCTTGCCCTAATTTTTTGTATTGAATAAACCAAAAAACTGTAGCAATTCCAAGAGTTATCCAAAAACCAGTATGTAGCTCCATTTTTATGCCTAATAGCCCTAAGAAAATAGTAGTTAAAAAGAAACATATACCCACAGCATTATTAGCATATTTACCAAAAAATAAAGCGCTAGAATTAATGCCTAAACGTTGATCATCTTCACGATCACTCATAGCATACACTGTATCAAAACCTAATGTCCAAACAATAGTTGCACCCCACAATATCCAAGTTGCACTATCTAGCTTGGCCACAGCAGCACTCCAACTAATTAAAACAGCAAAGCCCCAAGCAATAGATAATACTAACTGGGGTACTGGAAAAAATCGCTTTGCTAAGGGATAACAAATAATTACTGGGACTGCTGCTACAGATAGCCAAAAACTTAGAGGGTTGAGATATAAGGCTATAACTCCAGCACAAGCAAAGGCAATAATAACAATAATAATACCTGTTTGAATGGTCAGAGCGCGGGATGTCAAGGGGCGATCACGAGTTCTCTCTACTTCTGAGTCAATATCTCGGTCCCATAAATCATTAACTACACAACCGGCAGCACTGGTAGCTAATGTTCCTACTACTATTACTCCGACTAATGGTATAGGTGGCATGGCATGGGTCGCTAAAAAAACAGCCCACAAGGCAGGAATCATTAAAATAAAACGCCCGGCAGGTTTATCCCATCTGAGAAGTCTGATGACTTTCATTAAGGTTGATTCAGGTGAAGCGGCTTGGGTCATTTCAGTTATTGGTTATGAGTTGTTAGTTATTAGATATCTGCGGAAACTAAGTTTTTGCCTAGTAAATTCAAAAGTTTGAGATTAATTTTCCTAGAGGTATATTAGTTATCAGTTATTATTACTGGCCACTAAAGTCAGAAGTTTGAGACCTTATTTTTGGGTCAATATTTTTCTAGCTTATATGTATGGTCATTTTATCTCAGTCAGGTAGATTACTAGCTGCCAAGGTATTCACAGGATAAAGGTTAGAAGGTTAATATTTTTACTTTACAGACTCAGAATATGTTGTAACACTTAAGATTATTTTCTAATTTTTTCATTTTAAATACCTTAAAAAATATTGTTTGTCAAGAACAAATGTCAATTTTACTAATGTTATATAATAATTAAATATATAACATTTTTTAATATAAAATTTCGGATATATGTAATTGAAAATACATTGTATCAGTAATTTAAAATACGTTGTATCAGCAATTTAAAATACGTTGTATATGATTACATCAGTTCCTTTAGTTAGATTTCCTGCTCCACTAGCAGGCCAAAACCCGATATTAGCAGCAATAGATATTGGTACAAATTCGTTGCACTTGGTTGTAGTAAAAATTGATCCTAATTTGCCGACTTTTACTATTATTGACCAAGATAAAGAAACAGTAAGACTAGGAGAGTGCGGCACGAAAGGTAACTTAAAACCAGAAGTGATGGATAGAGCGATCGCTACTTTAGAGCGTTTCCAACAAATTGCTAAAAGTGCTAATGCTAAACAAATCATTACAGTTGCTACTAGTGCTGTAAGAGAAGCACCTAACGGTAAAGAATTTCTCAATAGAATAGCTGATGAGTTAAACCTATATGTTGACTTGATATCTGGTCAAGAAGAAGCACGACGAATTTATCTAGGGGTACTTTCAGCAATGGAATTTAATAACCAACCCCATGTTATTATTGATATTGGTGGAGGTTCCACAGAGTTGATCTTAGGTGATAGTGATACACTGAGAACTCTAAGTAGTACAAAAGTAGGTGCAGTACGTCTGACTAAAGAATTTGTTACCACAAATCCCGTTAGTAAGAGTGAGTTTGCCTATCTGCAAGCTTACATTAGAGGCTTATTAGAACGCCCGACCAAAAACATATTAGCTAATATCAAGAAAGGTGAAAAACCTCAGTTAGTCGGAACTGCTGGTACTATTGAAGCTTTAGCGACTATTAATGCTTATGAAAAATTGGGTAATGTACCAGCTCCCCTGGGTGGTTATCAGTTTAGTTTGACAGAATTAGAGGAGTTGGTTAATAAGTTGAGGAAGTTACCTATTTCTAAAAGACGAGAAATTCTGGGAATGTCCGAAAAGCGAGCAGAAATTATTTTGGCGGGTGCTTTAGTGTTACACGAAGCAATGAGTTTATTAGAGATGGAGTCGGTGACTGTGTGTGAAAGCAGTTTGCGAGAGGGGGTAATAGTTGATTGGATGTTGAATCATGGTTTGATTGAGGATCACCTTCGTTTCCAAAGTTCAATTCGCCAACGAAATACTCTAAAAATTGCGCAAAAATACCAGGTTAATTTGGAGTATAGCGAACGGGTTGCTTTTTGGGCGTTATATTTATTTGACCAAACTATGGGAGTTCTGCATAACTGGGGAAGTGAGGAACGAGAATTGTTATGGTCAGCAGCAATTTTGCATAATTGTGGTATATATGTAAATCATTCAGAACATCATAAACATTCCTACTATTTGATCAGAAATGGGGAGTTATTGGGGTATACTCAAATTGAAATTGAAGTTATTGCTAATTTAGCTCGTTATCACCGCAAGAGTTTATGCAAGAAAAAACACGACCATTATCAAATTTTACCCAAAAGATATCAAGAAATGGTGTCTCAGTTGAGTTCATTGTTACGTTTAGCGGTAGCTTTAGATAGGCGACAAAAAGGGGCGATAGCTAATTTGACCTGTTGGTTAAACACAAAGCAACAGGAATTTCATCTCTGGTTACGGCCTGCTAACCCTAAAGATGATTGTGCTTTAGAATTGTGGAGTTTGGAAAATAAGAAGGAGGCCTTTGAAAAAGAGTTTGGTTTAAAATTAATAGTAAATTTAGAATCTGCCTCGTTAGTAACTTGATTTGATAGCTGAGTGAAAGAGGAAGTTCTTGATAAAAATCACTAGGAATGTTTCTAACCTTAATTGGTAAAACGAATATCGCGAAAACTTCTGGCAACTTTATTCTCAGGACTTACGCAAGGACATTATATATAGCGGATGAAAAATTAAGCGATCGCTATAATTGGTTTTTCATTGAAAAAAACTTAAATAGCTGTCGTTTTAATTGCAGGATATTTAAGTTGAGATACTAGATACTTAGATAATAATTGATGTTTGAGCTGATAAATAGTTTTACCCAAAATATAAGCTATTTTTTTCAAATGATTCCAGATAAACATAGGGTAAGCAATATGATTTTTTAGAATTTTTGCCAGATGACATTAACAAAATTATATTTCTTTTAAATACTTGATTCTGGTGTAAAATTCTTCGATTTTCCATCTAGTTTGCTACTCGAATTCTACATCATCTGTAGAAGATTGACTTAAGTCATTAGTGACAATGTATTCTGTCCTCTTGGCAGAAATAGTAGCCCAGAATAGATTGATTTTTTTATCTCAAAATAATTCCTTTAATTTTTATTATTTTACCTGATTTTCTTTCTGATTCATTCCAACTTAATGTAGCAAATTTTTCTGCACCACAAGTATCATCTATGCTCTGGATTAATTTTTCAGAGCAATAATAAATTTTTCGCATATTATCTATTAATGCTATTAATCTTTGTGTTGCATAACAACTATCTATTAATACAGTTTTAAATGGTAAATTCTTCTGATTTATTACATTAAATTTCATCTCTTTAACATGGTGTATTTTAGTTTTTTTGTTACTATCTGGATTATATATGCGGTAATTTAATACTAAAAATTGTTCATTTTTGGGGTTCAAATATATACAATTAACTATTCCTATTCCTCGAGTTACTTGATGTTAATTGCTACTATATTGCCGTCGCACAAGTTAAATTTTATTCGCGTATTTTTTGTTAATTACTATGCTATTAAAAATTAGATATGCTGCTGTATTTGGGATAATTTTTTCTCTCAAATGTGACCATAAGTATTCTGAATTTAAAGATTATGTTCTGAAATAACGATTAATTACTTGATTTTAATTACTACTATATTGCCGTCACACAAGTTAAATTTTATTCGCGTATTTTTTGTTAATTACTGTGTCATTAAAAATTAGATATACTGCTGTATTTGGGATAATTTTTTCTCTCAAATGTGACCATAAGTATTCTGAATTTAAAGATTACGTTCTGAAATAACGATTAATTTTATTATGGCTAATATTTTCTAAGTAATTTGATTAATTTTTGATGGTATAATTTGTATGATAATTTAGTAACTATTGATAATAATCAAGGTAGTTAAAATTCATATTATTAACTCAAACCAAAAATAAAATTATTCTTTGGGCAAGAGTTGTTGGGCAAGATTTATTTACATAGAGCAACACTTATAGAGCTTAGAAAAATTAACTATACCTAAGCCTTAAGTTATTTCGGTTTTTATGGTAATAAGGCCACCAATAGTAGGCGATCGCTCTATTAAATATGCGCTATACATAGGGTCCTTGCGTAAGTCCTGGTTATTTATCAATAGTCATATTTTGAGCTTTGGAACTAGCTTCGGTATTTCAAACATATACCACTGAATGTTGTCTGTAACTTATCTACGACCCAGGCTACGAAAATCGTTTTTGACTCAAGCTACTTAGGGAAATAAGACTTATACCAACTTGTAGATAATACACTGCCTGTAGAGGTTAATAGTCATTAAACCCTACTAGATATAATAATTCTGCGTAAGTCCTGTTAGTACTACTGATCGGAAACATTACAACAATTTTGAATCTCGGTCTTAGTCAAATCATAGTCTGGAAAACGGATACCATCTTGCTCCAATAAACTATTCCATCTAGTGGCGATCGCTACATTATTAGGATAACTCCGGCGCAAGTTTCCTAATGTCGTAATAGTCTCATGCCACAAACCATTTTTCCCATAAATATCTATCATTTCCATCACAGTTGTAGCCGAGCTCAACTGACTAGTCAAACTCTCGGTAGTTGCCTTCCGCGCAACCACTGCTTCAACAGATAAATTCTTGGACTCATTTCTACAGTTAAAAACAAATTGCCAACGATATTCTTTTCCTACCTGTAAACGCGGTGCAGCAGAAGGTAACTTCAAACTAATAATTCCCCGTTCAGATTCAACATTAAACTTAGTTTGATAAATTTCCTTTCCAGTATCTTCATCCTTCAAAGTGAAATTAATAGAGTTGTTATAGCCAGGAAGATATAACCAAAAAGTCGGATGACTTGCTAAAGTGTATCCGAAGTTGCTTTGAGGAATGAGAGCCAAAAGAGGCTTTTCCATTTGAAGACATAATTCAGCAGGATTATTAGGACCTCTAGTCCGTCCATCTCCATGAGGTTCTATCGCCTGATGCCCCGCATCTCCTCTGTTCCCTGGTCTACTTATTGGTGGGCTTTCAAACGGTTTATGCTTTATTGGCATATTAACTGGTGGCTTCTTTTTCCTCTGCTCTGGTCTACTTTCTGTCATGTGATTCCCCCGATCTCGTTTGTTCCCTGGTCTACTTGTTTGTGGGTTTTGAAATTCCCCCCAAACTAGTTGAGTCATTCCTACCAATAATCCCAAAGCACAAATAATAACTTGTTTATATTTCATAGAATTTTATCCCTCAAAAAAAACTTTTTGTAATACCAATTTGTTCAATAGATGGAAGAATTTAATTTACCAAAATGGCCTGGATAAATAAAATGTCTTCATCTAACTTCCCTCTTTCCAAGCTATGCTTTACAAATATTTTTTATGAAAATAAAGCTTGACAAAATAAGCATATTATGTATAAGTATTTAATAGGCTTTTGTGGGAGAAAAAATGTATTCTCTAAATACATTTTTTTGAAGACTTAAAGTATTTGAACTTAGTTATTATACTCTTTTCTTTCTCCCTATTCCTCTTCTACCGGTCCTGGGAGCTTCCTGGTCTTAAAAAAGTGAGAATCATCAACGAAAATAATGACAGTATTCACAATTAAGACCAAAATAGATGGTACTAATGGAACTACAAAACCTTGAACTAGAAAAAACAAACTAACCGAATATAAAACAATAATATTTCCTCCTACAAATAAGAAAAATAAAAAACCTCGAAAAAAATGTCCGATCACATAACTCAAAAAAGACCAAGCAAAAATCCATAGCCATTCTACCCACCAACTCCAAAAAATAATCAAAGGTCTGCCATATAAAACTGCACTAATAATTTGACTGACCTTGTGTGCGTGTATAATAACACCAGGCATTTGCTTTTGATTAGGAGGCTGAACATTACTATAAGGAGTATAAAACTTGTCACCAGAAGTACGGTCTGTAATGCCAATAATGACAATTTTATCCTTAACTAAAGAATCATTAATGTTCCCATCCAAAACTTCCGAAATACTAATTTTTTGAGCTACTCTATTATCTATATGATGAGAATTTCTATAGTTAAGTAAAATTTGAAATCCACCATCGTCAAGTTTTTCATAAATACCATTTCCTTTTCTCAGTTTCCTGAAAGTAACATTACCAATTCTAATACTCTCCGAGGAAATATTTTTGGCTTTAACTCCTTTAATTTCCAAAAAATCTAAGGCCACTATAGTACTCAATGAATACTGTGTTTTACAAGGATCTTTCTCTTCTAAACCCATAAACATTAAGTGGCGACGGACAATGTCAACTTGACCATTATCAAGAACTACATCAGTAAAACCTAAACGTTCTTTTGGCACTCCTTCAGGAGGTCTTGTACCAGATTTATTTGGGCTATTTTCACTGGTACTACAAACAGCAATTATTTTCTGATTATTTTCCAAAAGAGTCAATAAATTTTGATAATCAGCCTCAGAACCTAAAGCTTTCTCCCGCCACAAATCTAAACCAATAATTGCCGGTTGTAAAGTATTTATTTTTTTTATTACATCAGCCAATATCTTATCTTTTAAAGTCCCACCTTTACCATATTTTTTAATGTCTGTTTGTGTAGCTTCAACAATTAAAATATTAGGGTCTCGTTTTTCTTTGGGTCGCCATTGCATTAAGCGATCAAACTCATTTAACTCAAATGGTTGGAGCCAACCTAAAGCTCTCATAATAATGGCTAATACCCATACTAAACTAACAATAACCCAACTTGAACTTAATCTTTTAAGTTTAGGTAAATCCAGATTATTTTCTAAGTTTGCTAACTGTTCCTCAACCCAATCTGGATTAAAAACTTTCTGATAAATCTTATTAAAAACAACTAATTTATCTTGTTTTTTTAGAACTATACCTGATAACTTTAAAGACATCTGTACTTTACTATTATTAAATTTAACTTCTCCCTTCTTAAGAACCTTTTGATATAGTCTCAGTAATTCAATGTCACTAAGTAAATAATCCCGTATATGTTTTAAATGAATAGGATTATCTTTATCTTCCCAATCTTTGACAATATTTTTTTCTAGCAAACTATCAACATCTACTTGAGTAGTATCAGCATAATCAACAATAATTTGACAACTTTTTTGAGTTAAAAAAGGTTGGCCTCCAGTCCAATCAAAAACTTTTTTTAACACAATATCTGGCTTTTCTACAAATTCTTCTAATCCCTGAATTAATTTTTTCTTGGTTTCTAAAAAACTTAATTCAGTTAACTCAATTCCATAGCCAATATTAAAAGGAGTCTGTCTTATATCTCGAATTAAATCTCCTGGAGTAACTGCACCAAAAAAAACAAAAACTAATCGATGATAATCAGAATTTTTATCCTCAGCACGGCGATTATAACAAGACCGAATAAAACCTAAAAATTCTTGTTTAAAATAAGATTTTCCCAATGTATCAATTTCATCAAGAAAAATATATATTTTCTGAGTAGGAAAATTAATAAATAAAATTTCTTCAATAAACAGTTTGCAACGCTGAGGATTATTAATTTTTAAGTTTCGATGAGTAGCTATCCAGTCTTGATAATTGCTACTATTTTCTAAGTCACATCTATCTAATAGCTCAATTAAAAAACCATCATACCAAGATTCTTTTGGTATCGAAAAATCAGACAACATACTCATATCAATTGAGATGCATTGGCAACCTTGGGAACTTAATTGATGTGTTAATCTATCTATAACTTTTACCCGCAAACTAGACTTACCCATTTGACGAGCATTAAACACATAACAATATTCTCCTTTTAGGAGTTTTTCCAATAGTTCTCTATCTTGTTTCCTTTCTACATAAGTCGGGTCGTCTGCTGATAAGCTTCCTCCAGTATCATGATACATAATAATTTCATTAATAAATATTTGATGTCCTCGCCTCCCAGCAAGGTTTTACTGATCTGAAGTTCCTTGGGAGTTGAAGGGTTAATATCTAACCATTAGCACTAATTCAGATGTTAAGTTTTAGTTGGTTTCAGGTTTCAGGTTTCAGGTTTCAGGTTAACAGAAATAATTTTAGCTCCCTTCTTAAGGACGGGGTCTTATGGAATTCAAGAATTATTAAAACGACAGACCAAAATGATGATTTTGGTAGTAAGAATACATTATCAATTTGTTAACTTTAAATCTGATACCTTAAATCAAAGTCGTCTTAAAAAAACTTTGAATAATTTGGCATAATTCTACATCGTTAAATGGAACAAATCAGTCAAAATAAAAAATAGTTACGTTTGTTGATTTTTAAATATAACGCCTAATAAATAATACCTAAAACCTATTAAATAAATGTCAATAAATTTGCATTATTCTACATGGTTTAATGGAACAAATTCAGTCAAAATAAAAAAGAGTAAAGTTTGTTAATTTTTAAATCTAACGCTTAATACCTAAAACCTAAAACCTAATGCCTAATAAAAACTCTCCAAAATATTTTTGATATAACTGACAACCAGTTTTAGCCTTATTACCTTCAATTTTAATTAATCCCATAGCTTCTAGCTGACGTACCTCTCTATTTTTATCAGAAAAACTGACTGGTTCATTAGCTTTTAATATTTCTTGAAAAACTGTTTTAATTTTTGACCTTTTGTCTATAGTTTCTAAATGTCTGCTGAAATGGTCTCGATAAATTCCACTATCAGTGGGGGCTTCTTTTAAGAATTTTTCAATTGTCAATTCTTCCTGAGACATTCTATATAAAGCTAACCTAATTAAATAAGGATGCCCTCCTACCATAGACATTAAATCAGTCACTATTTTGGGGTCAAGTTGGTATAAGAATATTAATCGAGTTACTTCTTCTTTTGTAAACTCCTTTAATTCTATTGAGCTGCCTACATTAAAAGGAGATTGATAAATATCTAATTTGCCATGATATTCTGTAGAATAAGCAATTACTATTCGTAAATTTTTCCAAATTTTGACATTATTACTTTCTTCATACCAATGTCTTAACATCCCACAAAAATCTTTAGTTATTTCTGGATATTGGAAAATTTCATCCACTTCATCTAATATTAAAACTAAGTTTTTCTGTAAATTCAGCAATAGTGATTTTAAATCTTTAGTACAAGAAATTTTAGCATTATTATTATCCCAATTAGAGCCTTTTGAAACATCTGGGAACCGACTTTTGATGATTTTATTAAATGCTTTAATAAAATTATTAACACTACTGATATTTGGGGGCTCAATCAAAAGATCGAATCTCAGATACTGAGAAATATAATTATTGTCATTTGCTTTGGCTTGTATCTGATTGATCAGAGAAGTTTTACCCATTTTTTTGGGTGCTTTTATTCTGATTAAAGAACCTGGTCTTTCTATAGTCTCGTAGCATTGAGATTCAACAGAACGACGTGGAATCTGATGACGTTCTATATAAAAAGGGGAGTCTGGTTCTTCAGGTTTATCTGGCATTAAAATTGGATAAGAAGCATAAGATTTAATTAGTTGTTGATCAACCATATCAGGTTTATATTGGCTAAATATCTTAACTAAGTATTCTGTTGCTTTACAATTCTGATTAGATTCTAAATAGTTGAATTTTTTAGCGATCGCTTTGAATTTGTGACTAACATTTGTCTCTACACACTTGAGGGCTTTAGCAATTTCTTTACGTTGCTTATTAGCAAATAATAACTTTAGTGTTTTTTCGTCATTCTTTGTTAATTGAGAGGAATAAATATATTCAAATATTTCTTTATTCATAACTTTTTTATTTGCCAGTTTAGCACATATTTTCTACCTATTCTTAATGTTCATAGTTTTTGATAAAGACAATAATCGATCCTCATAAATCCGGTTTCTTCTTTAGGTGCATATGTTCAAATTAAATGATTATAATATTTCAAGGTATTATTATAGCAATTCTATCTCAAGAATCAAAATAATGGCCTTTTAAGGCAGGAGGTAGAAGGTGCCTGTGCTAAAGTAAAAGAAGTTGGAGCTATTTTTTAAGAAGTCATGATTCTACATGCAGCATTTAGGTCCCTATTGTACTTAGGTATTTTCACCACAGAAAAACCCCTTGAATGTTAATTTAGATAAGGAAATCACAGTATGTACCATAAAAATAGCTAAAACCCTTGCTTGTTAAGGATTAGTACTTTTTTACAGTTCAAACTTTCCGTTGTCTATATTTGGGCGTATTTTTTACTGCTTTTTTTGTGTAAGTCTCAATATGAGGAGAATTAAAGTACCAGAAAAGCGATGGCTGCCCTTCACACTAAATGCCAAATTATTGTTTGAGAAAGATTTAGCTTAATAGTAAAAAGGTGAATTATATTTTCACCTTTTCCCTCACTTTATGCTAGAGGAGAGACTTTATTTCACTTTTGATCTATTCAAAAAAAGCTGATTTATAATTAAATTCGTTGGGAAAGGAAAACTGAAACTACTCAAAAACTTAATATATAAACCTTTCAGCTTTTTAAGCTTTAAAAAGACTTTACCCTTTAATAATAAGGATCTTAGCTACTTTTTTTAGTTTAGTTCTCAACAAGTCTATTGTTAATTATTTGTTCTGAAGATAGTGACTAATTTCAGAAAATAATACAATTCAACTAGCAAGGACAAAATTATGCCTAAAGTTTGTGATTTAACAATAAGTATTATAGCTTCAAGAAGGTTATGCGTCAATAAAGTGTGGGAATAGTAATGTAACTATTGTTCCTCCATACTTTTAATTCTTATAGAATGTCTTCTGTGTGGCCATCACAAAACTCAGGTATCCAGGTAAAAACTAAACCGAGCAACTAGAGAGAACCAATGGAATTGTTAGACAGCAAAAAGATCTTGGGCACCGGCGACAGAATAAGTTTGGGAAAATATGACTACAAACCTTACGGTTACCTCAGTTTGTTGTCAGTTACTTCAATTGGATTTCTGGATCCACATTCGTAAAGAAAAATACTGCGGTACAAAAGGCCTGGTTAGCTCTTGCCGTTTGGGAATGGAATAATCTAGTTATTGAACCCACACTTTGCGCTTTGCACCACTGGGTTTTTGAGATTATAAATTTCGTTGAGAAATATCTCTGTGAGAAAAACTGGAGTGTCAAAAAATAATTATAAACCTATGTTATACAATCACTCAAAATCCAAAATCACAATGAATGAGTCAAGTTTACACGGCAGCTGCTTGACGTCTTTTCAGCGTAAATTGTTAGAAAAAAGTCTAGATAAGAAGTTGACCAGGCAATATCGCCAGAGAATAGAAATCATGCTTCTAGCAGATGAAGGCAAAACCCAGACCCAGATCCGTGAGGCTATAGGTTGTTCTCTAGCTACAGCTAGATACTGGATATTTATTGCTCAGTCTGGTCAAGCTCAACAATGGAAGAATCACCCTATAGGTCGTCCTCAAGAAGTTAATGAACAATATTTAGAGCGGTTGAAAGAGTTATTAACTAATAGTCCTAAGAAATGTGGTTATGCATTTGAGCGGTGGACTGCTAATTGCTTAGGGAAACATTTAGCTAAAGAATTTGGGGTAGAATTTAGCGATCGCCATATTAACCGTTTAATCAAAAAGATGGGATTATCTACTAAAACATTATCAGCTCAAACTGATGAAACTATTAGTCAAAATGCCAAGAGAAAAAACATTGCAATTCGCGACCTGACCTCAGAGCAAAATGTTAACTCTGATTTGGAAACGTTAACTTTCAACACTTTAGTTATTTAAAATAAGAATCAAACGCTTTTTTCCCTGAGGCTTTTTGACAACAAAGCAGCATGATCTTAATTTTCAACTCCAATTTAATCAAAATAAATATTTAATAACTAAAATTTTGAGTTATGGTTAAAACTGCATCCACTCCAAGTTTAACTCAAGAGCAGCTTAGTGATGTCTTAGGATATCAACTTTCACAGCAGGAAATAGAAAGTTGCTTGAAAAATATGGAAAATTTAACGCCCAAAGTCGGTCAATTTTGGCAAACAGCAGATGCTCAAACCGGCATATATATAATCACCAAAGGCAAAGTTAGACTCTTAGATACTGAGGGTGAATTAATGACTACCCTTGTTGCTGGAGCTTCATTTGGGGAATCTACCCTATTTCCAGATAACTCTTTTTTATCCTACTCTGCTAGAGCATCAGTAAATCTCAAACTTTCCTATCTCTCTCGAGAAGCTCTACTCCCACTAATTAAAAAACATCCTCAAATTCGAGAACATCTTTACCAAGTTGCTCTCAAACTTAATGCTCTACAGAAAAAAGCGGAGCCAGAAATTCCCAATTCTTTGGGTAAAAATCTGCCAGAATTTAACAGGACTGAATATGAGCAACCAGAGGTTATAGGACAAAAAGCTATTAACAAAGCCTATTTCCCTAGTCCCACCCAAAGAGTAGGTCATCTCTGGCAGCGTATTACCAGACGCTATCCATTCTTTGCCCAACAAAGCGGTTCTGACTGTGGTGCGGCTTGTTTAGTCATGGTTGCTCGTTACTGGGGCAAAAATTTCAGCGTGAATAGGGTGCGCGATATTGCTAATGTAGACCGTAACGGTGCTTCACTTCGAGGATTATCTGCTGCTGCAGAAAGCATTGGATATTCTACCAGACCAGTTAAGGCAAGTCTTGATCAATTAGCTAAACAAAAATTACCAGCGATCGCTCACTGGGAAGGTAAACATTATGTGGTAGTCTATGAGGTCACCCATAAACAGGTGATCATCGCTGACCCCGCTATTGGTCAACGCCATCTTACTTATCCAGAATTTAAAGCTGGTTGGACTGGCTATACTTTACTCCTACAACCTACTGCATTAATCAAAAAACTTAAAGATACCACTACTCCTTTCTGGCAATTTTTTGAGTTGGTCAGTCCTCATGGACAAGTTCTATTGGAAGTATTTATCACTTCTCTAGTAATTCAAATATTTGGACTTATTACCCCTCTATTTACCCAACTACTACTAGACCGGGTAGTTGTTCAAGGTAGCACTCTAACTCTAACAGCAGTGGGATTAGGTTTAGTGCTCTTTGGCTTATTTCAGGTGGCTATGACGGGTTTGCGACAATATCTCCTTGATCACACGGCTAATAGAGTACATATAGCCATGATCGTTGGGTTTATTCGCCACACATTCCGACTACCCATGAGTTTTTTTGAGTCTCGTTATGTGGGGGATATTATTGCTCGGGTTCAAGAAAACCGGAAAATTGAGAATTTCTTAACTGGAGAAGCTCTTTCTATTGTCTTAGATTTGCTGACGGTATTTGTTTATGTAGGGCTAATGTTCTGGTATAGCTGGAAGATGGCTTTGCTAGCATTGGTTATTGTGCCACCGTTTTTTTTATTAGCACTTATTGCTACACCCTTTCTCCAAAAAATCTCTAGAGAAATATTTGCCGCTCTAGCTGAAGAAAGTAGTTATCTGATTCAATCTTTGACTGGTGTAAATACTGTGAAATCTCTGGCAGTTGAGCAAACAGTACGCTGGCGGTGGGAGGAACTTCTGAATAAGTCAATCAGAAAAAACTTTTCTGGACAGGTGATGGGTAACCGACTGCAAATGTTTAGCTTAACTATTGAATCTTTAGTAACGACGGGGTTACTATGGTTTGGAGCTTGGTTGGTTATTCAGGGAGAGTTAACTATTGGGCAGTTGGTGGCTTTTAATATGTTGATAGGTAATGTGATTAGCCCTTTTCAGCGACTGACGGTTTTGTGGAATCAGTTACAGGAGGTGGTTATTGCCATGGAGCGTATTAATGATGTGATTGATACTGAGCCTGAGGAAGATTTACAATCTCAGGCACGTCAGTATTTGACGGAGCTACGGGGTAATATTATTTTTGATAATGTGACTTTCCGTTACCACCCAGAAAGCGATATTAATGTTTTGGAAAATCTGAGTTTTGAGGTGAAAGCTGGACAAACTGTGGCTTTGGTGGGGCGCTCTGGGTCTGGGAAGACAACAATTTCTAAGTTGGTTTTGGGGTTGTATCCGCCTACTGATGGGAAAATTTTGATTGATGGTTACGATATCACGGCGATTTCGTTGCCATCCCTGCGGAATAAAGTGGGTGTGGTTGATCAGGATACTTTTTTATTTGGTGGCACTATTCGGGAAAATTTGACTATGGCTTGTCCTTCTGCAACTCTTGAAGATATTGTGGATGCTGCTAGGTTAGCTGGTGCTGATGAGTTTATTCAACGGTTGCCGATGGGTTATGAAACTCAGATAGGGGAAGGTGGGGGTTTGTTGTCTGGTGGTCAACGGCAAAGATTAGCGATCGCTCGTGCTTTGTTAGGAAAACCCTGTTTTTTGGTTTTTGATGAGGCTACTTCTCATCTGGATGTTGAGTCGGAGCGAATTATTCAGAGGAATTTGAATACTATTCTCCAGGGTCGCACTTCGTTAATTATTGCTCACCGTTTATCTACTGTGAGAAATGCTGATCTAATTTTAGTGTTGGATCGGGGGGTATTAATTGAGCAGGGAAATCATGAAGAGTTGATGGCGAAACGGGGACATTATTATTATTTGAATCGTCAACAGTTAGATGTTGGGTAGGTAGAATAAAAATTTAGGTTGGGCAAAACGAAGTGAAACCTAACAAAGATTTTAACTTTTAACTTCCGTAAAACGGTATAAGGCACGAGATTTTACCATTTATAAAAAACTTTTCTACGGGGTCTTTGGAGAAAGGTAACTACGCCGACAGCACTTTTGAGATTAGGCTGAATAGCCAGAAACCCCTACTGAAATAAAAACTGCTGTAACTCTGATCAACTAACTTCTAACCCGGACCTGGAGGAGAAGTAGGTGGGGATATTGCATACAACTTCAGTACAAAAGTAGAGGGTAAATTTTACTAGAAAAAATACAATTATTATAAAAGTTATGCCACAAGAATTGAACTTAACTTTAGAGTCAAATGGTCATAAACCTTTAGAGGTTGACTTAGTAACATTAGAAAAAAGTTTGAAGAATTCTAACTATCAAGAAACAGCAGTTACAAAGTTAGATGAATCTGTTGATGATTGGTCTTTTGCTACTAAAGAATTATTAGATGCTTTACCACAACGTTGGACACGAGGATTACTATATCTTTTAATAGGATTTGTAGCGATCGCTCTCCCTTGGGGAATGTTTTCTCAAGTAGATGAAACTGGTTCAGCTAGAGGACGTTTAGAACCTCAAGGTGGTACTTTTAAACAAGAGCTAAATTTAACGTTTACCGCATATACACAAACGGCAAAAGTTGAGAAAGTTTATGTTAAACAAGGGGATAAAATTAAGGCTGGAGATATTTTAATAGAATTAGAATCTCGCCCTATTCATGACCGACTTGCTCAACTCCAAATTCAACTGCAAAATCAGAAAAATCGACTTAGTAAGATTCAACAACAAAAAAATCAATTGGAAATTGAACTTCGTACCCAAGAACGACAAAATGAATCTCAAAAATTAGAAAAATTAGCTCAAGTGGGGCAAGCACGACAAAACGCACAATCTCTTAAAACAATGTACAATTTACAGGAACAAGAAAAACTGACCCAAGTTCATCAAGCAGAACAAAATTTGGCGGCTCTCAGAAGAACATTAAATTTACAAAGGGAAGAAA
Organism: Trichodesmium erythraeum GBRTRLIN201; assembly: GCA_018457135.1. Lineage (GTDB taxonomy): Bacteria > Cyanobacteriota > Cyanobacteriia > Cyanobacteriales > Microcoleaceae > Trichodesmium > Trichodesmium erythraeum. Next base: position 26,518 of record JAGGDU010000014.1, read on the forward strand.
AATTAGTACAAGTTTATCAAGCAGAAGAAAATTTGGGAGCTCTTAAGAGAGCGTTGAGTTTACAGAAAGAAGAAAAAATGGCTCAATTCAATCAAGCAAAACGACAATTAAAAGATAGTCAAATTGCTTATCAATTATCAGAAATTCGCTGGGAAAAGGCTATGAAAGAAGTAGAACGTTATCGTGGTCTTTGGGACCAGGGTGTGGTGACGGAAATACAATTAGTTGAGCATGAAAATATTGGGCGAGAAAGACAAAGAATGTTGGAGCAAAGTCAAGCAGATATTGAGCAAGCTAAATTACGAATAGAAGAGCAAGAGGGTAGTTATAAGAGGGTTATTCATCAAGGAAAGGCAGATATTAAGCAAGCTGAATTACGTTTGGCAGAGCAAAAAGGTAGTTATGAAAGAATTATTAATCAAGGGGAGGCAGATATTGAGCAAGCTGAGTTACGTTTGGCAGAACAAAAGAGTAGTTATGAAATGGTAATTAATCAAGTTAAGGCAGATATTAAGCAGGCTGAATTACGTTTGAATGAGCAAGAAAATAGCTCTAAAACTATTACTCATTCTGGGAAAATTGCTATATCAAAAATACAAGAGCAACTTCAGAGTATGGATAGTCAAATTGTTAGTATTCAAGGAGAAATTGCTCAGACAAATAAAGAGATTGATTCTTTAAATTTTCAGTTAGAGCAACGAGTAGTTAGGGCGCAACAGGGAGGTACTATTTTTAATTTCCCCATCAAAGGTGTGGGAGATGTTGTGCAACAAGGAGAGATGATAGTGGAGATAGCTCCTAGGGAAACGAGTCTTTTATTAAAGGCGGATATGGCAACTACAGAAAGTGGTTCGTTAAGGGAAGGAATGGAGGTAAAAATGAAGTTTGATGCCTATCCTTTTCAGGATTATGGTGTAGTTGGGGGATGGTTGAAAGAGATTTCTCCTACTTCAAAAATGCAGGAAACTGCTGAGGGAAATGTGGCTATTTATGAGTTAAAGGTTGAGTTGGATGAGTATTGTATTCCTACTGCTAATGAGTGTGTTGTTTTGCGTCCGGGGGATACGGCAACGGCTGAGGTTGTTGTGCGTCAGCGTCCTTTGATTGATTTTATTCTTGACCCGTTTAAGAAGTTACAAAAAGGAGGTTTAGAGTTGTAGAAATAATTAATGATTGACGGTTAATTAGGGTTACCAGAAGTTGATAATATTATGTTGGTTTGAATAGTTATAATTTAAGCTGGTAGTAAGGCAATAGCCCTAATGTGGATATTTCAATAGACAAAGCCCTGGGACAAACAAAAAAATTGTACTGTTATAAATTGTTTGCGGGTCATTGGGCGCTCAGTTACCACCAAGAAATTCATTTTTTTGCTTATAGTAGAAGTCATTTTTAGATGACTTTTGATACTCATTTTTTTTATTAATTAATTAGGAGAATAATTATGTTACAATCTATTATTATTACTGCTGAAGATATTTTGAAGCACATTAAGTTATCTTTAAAAACTTCTGAGCTGAAAGAAGAGATTATTACTCGCGAGATTATTCTGAATGCAGCGAAGGAAGCGGGTATAAAAGTGGAGACTGAAGAACTGCAGAAAGCGGCAGATACTATGAGGTTTGTAAATAAACTTCATAGCGCCCAAGACACTTTTGCTTGGTTAGAAAAGTTTTGTCTATCTATTGATGATTTTGAGGAAGTTGTCTATATAAGTGTTGTTGCTCAAAAATTGGTGGCTCATCTGTTTGCAGATAAAGTTGAGCCATATTTTTATGAAAATCAATTGAATTATGCTGGTGTGGTGATGTATGAGGTGGTTTTGGATGATCAAGATTTAGGGATGGAATTATTCTATGCTATTCAGGAAGGGGAAACAAGTTTCTATGATGTGGCTCATGAATACATTGAAGATATAGAGTTACGTCGTCAGGGGGGATATCGAGGGGTGTTGTATCGTAAGGATTTGAAACCAGAGATTTCTGCGGCTGTTTTTGCGGCTAAACCTCCCCAGATGATTAAACCTATTGTGACTTCTAAGGGGGTACATTTGATTTTTGTGGAGGAAATTATTTCAGCAGAGTTAGATAATAAGTTGCGCTCTCAGATTTTTGCGGAGTTGTTTGATGAGTGGCTTAAGAAGCAAGTTGAGTCGGTTGAAGTTTTAATTGATTTAGATTTAAATAGTAAACTTATTGCTGCATAGTCTCATTGGAGTAGTTATAGGGTTTGGGGTGGCGTCATCATCTGATCTTGTCGCCCTCAACACTACTGCTTTCTACTCCTCAGTCCAACCGATGTCAATGCCAAATATCACCCAGTTGAGCATCACATTTTCCACTGGGTCATATCTTTTTATGGGGTAGCTTGGGTTGAGTCACGCAGTCTTGTAGTCAACATAAAGCACAGAAAATGCCTCAAAAAAGTATTACTAAACTAGCAAGCTTTTAAGAGGTATTTTCCTTTTATTAGTGATGGTCAGTTTTTTAGCTGTGCCTATGGTGCCTGGTAACCAAAAATGAGGAACTAGCAAGATTAGTTAGTCAATTAGTCACAGCAAAGAAACTGTCGAAAAGGTAGGAAAGAATTGTTGACACAGTTCTGAACCTATACTAAGATTTAATCAGGACTCACGTAAAAGTACTTAGTGCTGCTTAACGTGTACGAAACCAATCTTTTAATCTGTTCCACCACCTCGATCCTCCTAATGTATTCGTCATTTCTCCCTCAGTCAAATCGTTGAGATAGCTTTCAGAATCTAAGAACAAGTCAGCACCAGCAGGACTTAAATCAGAGATGTTAATGTTAGCCATTTTTAAGTTACTCCTTAAGTAAAATTAGTAGATAAACTTTGTTGATTTGGAATCAGACTTGGTTTTGTCTCTTTCCACTTATATTATTACCTAACTTTCTTATAAATGCAAGGGGTTGAACAAAATCAAAGTGTATCTAATTGACACAATTATGTCTCGAAATAACGACTAATAATCATCCATTTTAACTCAAAATTAGCTAAAAGCTAGTTAATTAAATCAAAAAAGATAATTATTGGAGACATAACTCACACAATTATGTCTTTTTTGATTTTCTGATGGTATCGAACCACAATAAAAGTCAAAAAAAAACAGCCCCATAATTGAGCTGGAGCTGAACTGAAAAATTATTATTGAACTGGGGCGTGGGTTTGCTCACCAGAACCAAACACCACAGATATAGGTTGTTGTGTGCGCGATCGCCTAACCTACACCTCTACAATGATAACCTGCAACCTACAAATTCTAATCCTCCAGCTTTTTTGTCTTGTCGTCAACATAAGGCACAGAAAATACCTCAAGAAAGTATTACTAAAGTAGCAAACTTTTAAGAGGTATTTTCCTTTTATTAGTGATGGTCAGTTTTTTAGCTGTGCCTATGGTGCCAGGTAACCAAAAGTGAGGAACTAGCAAGATTAGTTAGTCAATTAGTCACAGTAAATCAACTGTCAGAAAAGGTAGGAAAGAATTGTTGACATAGTTCTCACTTATACTAAGATGGAATAATCACCAAATCACTCTCTTCTTTTTTTTTTACTTAATTTTATGATCAGTACCCCCAGCAGATACTCCATGAGATCCGTTTACCACAAAAGGTGAAGCTACCTTTACCACCCAATGTATTCGTCATTTCTCCCTCAGTCAAATCATTGAGGTAGCTTTCAGAATCTAAGAACAAGTCCGCACCAGCAGGACTTAAATCAGAGATGTTAATGTTAGCCATTTTTAAGTTACTCCTTAAGTAAAATTAGTAGATAAACTTTGTTGATTTGGAATCAGACTTGGTTTTGTCTCTTTCCACTTATATTATTACCTAACTTTCTTATAAATGCAAGGGGTTGAACAAAATCAAAGTGTATCTAATTGACACAATTATGTCTCGAAATAACGACTAATAATCATCCATTTTAACTCAAAATTAGCTAAAAGCTAGTTAATTAAATCAAAAAAGATAATTATTGGAGACATAACTCACACAATTATGTCTTTTTTGATTTTCTGATGGTATCGAACCACAATAAAAGTCAAAAAAAAACAGCCCCATAATTGAGCTGGAGCTGAACTGAAAAATTATTATTGAACTGGGGCGTGGGTTTGCTCACCAGAACCAAACACCACAGATATAGGTTGTTGTGTGCGCGATCGCTTAAGCCAACCTACACCAGACTAGAAGAAAATGTAGAACCATTTAGTATCTTTGTCTGATCCTAGCGATCGCCATTTTCATTAGTTAGGCTTTTTGTTGGGTTCGCTGTCCCTTAACCCCACCTACACCAGACTATTCTTTAATAAACATCGGTTCTATTAATCATGTTAATTTAGGCGATCGCTACCTTCACAAATACCACCTTTTGTTCACTTCCTATCCCTTAACCCAACCCAGTTCCACTGAAAAATTATTGAAAATAGTGTAGGTTGGGTTGAGGAACAAAGCCCAACACATACAAATAATTAGCCTGATCTCAAAATTAATCTTTACGAGTTCTTGTTGGGTGGCGCTGTCCTTTAACCCAACCTAAAAAAACTATATCACCCTATAAACATCCTCAGAATTAGCATTCAAATAAGGACGCTGCAAATCAATTCCCAATAAAGAAAATTGCTCCAAAATTGCCCTCATTCTTCCTTCAGTCGAATTATCCCCCTGGTCCCAAGCTTTCAATAATCCATTTGCTATCATCTGACACCTATTCATACCAAAACTTTCCTGACTAGCAAACTTCCTGTCTGGCTCTTCAGCTAATCCCAAACCCGGTGCCAACTCCATGGTAAATAAAGGTATTTCTGATTTAAAATAAGATTTATTCTCCCCATAAACATCCGACAAAACCTGCCTCACCAACTCATAATTATCCTTATCAAAATAGAGTACCCCAGCATCGTAGCGATCATAATAATCACGAGCATACAACACTTTAAAACTAAAAGGAACAGCAACCTCATTTAATTTCTCTGTCAAACTACCCATGACCACTACTGCACCTTCAGAAGTAAAGTTAAAATAAACTCGCACCACTCCAGATTGACTTTCCGACTCTACCTGACTCTGACTACCCAAATTACCAACCGCCATATAGAAACCATTTTGCACCAAATTATTAGGCATCCGAATTGCTACCGAATCCCCCACAACAGCAGCTTTCTGAGATTCTTGAAGATGCTTTTCTCGTTCAATATGCAGTCGCAAACCATTCTTAGTAACAGCTAAAGCACCATCAGTTTCCTCCCTCAACACCGACCAACCAGAATCAAAATACCCCTCTCCCCTATTACTTTCTTCTAACTGAATATAAAACTCCATCTCTACCCCAAGAAAAGTATTATTCTCCAAATCTAATGGGCGACTATTTTCCTCACTATCCAATGCCAGGGAAGTTTGCATCGAACCATTATAATAGATACCATAGAGAAAACTACGCAATTGTAGACTCAGATATTTATCCCGCATTTGTTTTGGCAATGCCTGAAAACGAGCAACCACCTCAGCAGGCAAATCTAAAGGTTTATACTCAGGATGACGAATAGAAAAATCAGAGGAAATTTCTACCCTCTCAACAATGTCTAATAAAACTTCTTTTAATCGCCCAGTTACTCCAGTAGGGAAGTGATAACTTGGAAACTCAAGTAATTGCATAATTTTAAACCTCGTAAAATTTTTTAAGCATTATTGTAGTGGACTGTTTAATCTTAAATGTGGCAAAAGAAAAGTTGCCCAGAGATAGCTTTACTATCGTTCCCTATGACAATTCTCAACCACTATATTACCTGTAATAGTTCATTAAAAAGCGTTGTAGTACTAATGCATTCTACTGACTCCTGGCTCCTGACTCCTCAATACTTCTTCAATAGCAACACCAAAAATTGTAGACATTGATGAGTCAGGGCGACATAATAATGCTTTGGCAACCTGAAGCATCGCAATACCCGTATTATTAAAAGTCTTTTGATATTGAACCATTGACAAAATTCCTGTCATCAAACCCCAACCTGCAAACTGTACTACTTGTCTCAAAAAATCAGGACGATATGCCAAAATTTCTGGGAAAGTGTCAAAATAAGCTTTAGCTAAAGCAGCAATAGACGGTTGAAGTAATTCAAGGGGAGTGGTGGCAAATTTGAGAGATTCTTCTATACTCAGAGAATTACTAATAACCAAACTACCCAACCAAAGTTGCAGATAGCTGCTGATAGCCGTTCCCAAATCAAAAGCAGGGTCTCCCCAACTAGACCTTTCCCAATCAATTAACCGCACAATATTTTCACCGGAATTTTCCCAATTTTGAGCCATGAGAATATTATTTAGTTTCAGGTCATTGTGAGTCAGACAAGTAGGAGATAAAGTCTCGCGAAGTTGAGCGATCGCTTTCCCCAAACTGTCATATCGTTGATAAAGAGCAAAAAATCTCAACCCATCTACAGGAGCAATACCAAAAATGTCTGGTCCTATCCTTTCGAGACTATCCACCAAAAGTGGGGAGACTGCAGGTTTAGTACTAACAACTTCACTAGCAAAAAACTCTCGATAATTTTCTCTATTCCAAGTATCGCGGTGAACAGTCCCCAAAAAATTACCGATTTGAGCTGCAACCTTTGTAGGGAAAGTATTTTCCTTAGAATAGAAATCACTTAAATCTCGATAATTATCCAGGTAAGTAGAGACCACAATAGACTTTTCAGGGTCGTGAAATAACAACTCTGGCAGAAAGACACGCCAATGGTCAAGTTCAGGAAATGTCCGTAAGAATTTTTGAATTCGCCATTCTCCAAACAACTCACCAAGGGTTTTTCCTTGAGAATTATATTGTTCTTGTTTAACCAGAAGCTTTCGACCCTCTGGCAAAGTCACCAATAAATTAAAATTCTTAGCACTAATTAGCTCAACATTACTCTGAGAGTTCTGGGAAGGATATGGCTCCCCTTCCTGTAGGGAATCACATAAACCATTTTCTACTAAATAGTCGTAGACATTTCGAGAGTTTAAGACAAACTTCATTTCAACTCGCCTCTCAATTAAATATATAAATTATTAATCACTACTTATCTATTTATACTGACAAAATTTTAGGAGCCTGACAAGCATTTTCATGAAATTAAAAAGACATAACTGACATAATTATGTCTCTATTTACAGAAAAGATCCAGTTCATAAATTGATAACATATTTAGCCCAGAACTAGGATATGATTATCATCAGGACTTACCCACAGGCACTACATGAGCGTGATAGCAAATTCCAGAAAGCCCCTCAATATTGAGTTTAAGGTAAATTTGTGTAAGTCTTGATCATAGAATATTTGAATGTCAGCAATATTTTAGCCAACCAAAACCCAGCCCCATCTCCTCAGTCGGAAGGGAACAACAGAGGTGGATGCAGACCAAAGATTTTATCAATTCAGGAGACAATTTGAGTACAAGTGCCAATAGTGCCGTAAGTTGTCGTAGTTAATATATTCTTTCTGTGATCAAAAAACTTGCTCTAACTGCAGTCATGTCGAAGATATGCCATTAAGGCTGAGAATTCATAACGGCCCTGAATGTAGCTTATCAATAGATCGAGATTAAACCCAAGCATAAAGGGTGAGAAATGCCCTCAACTTGAGCGTCGACCCCTGTAGCTGAGTAACTTAAGGCCTCAGGGTCAGCAGGAAGTAAACATAACTATTATCACGTTATGTGAATCTTTGTATCAGTTTGATAGAGCAGTTATCCAATCATATATAGTAGTAATTTTCATGTTGCGGAGCACTCCGTTAACCCATACAAATGATGTAGAATTTCATCTGCCTGGGTAAGTCCTATTTTTGTCCATTCCCTAGTGTTTTGAGATCAAAAAAAAGACTTAATTCTATAATTTATGTCTTTTTTTTTAGCTATTACTTACATTAGGAATTTTTCTGGGATAGTATAGAGTGTCAAAAGTATTATTGAAAGTTTGTAGCCATTCAGGACAATAATTCATACCATAGTTTGCTGATGGCCACACAGATGCTATTCCATGATCATGGAAAGTATTTAGGGACAATAGTCATCTGATCATTCCCACACTTTTTTTGATGCACTACTCCATAACTTATAGCCTTTAAAAATTTTTGGTCTTGCTGAATAACTTTATAATTTTTCTAGGTTTTGAATTAGATTTATAACTTTCAGCTATCTATATTATACCTAGAATCAGCAATACCGAATTTTCTTTAAAAATTGGTTTTACTTATTCAATTGCAAATCTAGCAAAACAGATTACTTAAATTATGGCAATTCAACTTCAACAAGCTCTAGAAGTCGGAAAATATCTTCTAACTCAACGACTCAAAGGGCGCAAATATTTTCCTTTAGTATTAATGTTAGAACCTTTGTTTCGGTGTAACTTAGCTTGCCCTGGTTGTGGCAAAATTCAGCACCCCAAGGAAATATTAAAACAACATCTTACACCTCAAGAATGTTTTACTGCTGTAGAAGAATGTGGTGCTCCTGTAGTTTCTATTCCAGGAGGAGAGCCTTTATTACATCCACAAATTTCTGAAATTGTCAAAGGGTTAGTTGACCGGAAAAAATTTGTTTATTTATGTACTAATGGTTTATTACTCAAAAAGAATCTTGATAAATTTGAGCCTTCTCCTTATCTAACTTTTAGTGTTCATCTTGATGGTTTACAGGCAAATCACGATAAATGTGTAGATAGAAAAGGGGTTTTTCAAATAGCAGTTGAAGCTATTCGTGCTGCTAAAGCGAGAAGGTTTCGAGTTACTACTAATACTACTGTATTTGAGGGAACAGACCCGAAACAAATGCAGGAATTTTTTGATTTTTTAGAAAGTTTAAATATTGATGGAATGATGATTTCTCCTGGTTATAGTTATGAGTGGGCACCAGACCAGGATAATTTCCTGAAGCGACAGCAAACACGATTGTTATTTCAAGAAATTCTGAATCCTTTTAAAACTGGTAAAAAGAATTGGAATTTTAACCATAATCCTCTATTTTTAGACTTTTTGATGGGAGAAAAAGATTATGATTGTACTCCCTGGGGTAGTCCTAGCTATAGTGTGCTTGGTTGGCAAAAACCTTGTTATTTAATGAATGAAGGGTATTATGCTACTTTTAAAGAACTTATAGAGAAAACTAATTGGAATAATTATGGTTATAAAAGTGGGAATCCTAAATGTTCTGATTGTATGGTTCATTGTGGTTATGAACCAACAGCAGCAATGGCAGCAATGCAGTTAGAAAATATTCCTCAAGTTGTGGGTTCTTTATTTAAAATTGGTGCTTAAATAAATTTATAAAATGCTGAGATAAAGTCAATTTTTTTTCTATTTAAACTGTTTGAAAATATAGTAATCTGGAATATGGTGATTTAAATTAATCATGTATTTATGTTTAAGAGAAAATACAAGCTTTTTATTTTTCGCAGATAAATCAAGATTTTATCAGTAAGTCCGAACAAAAATAAAAAGCCCAACATAGCTAACTAGAAAAGTTAAAAAATTCGGTTCTAATTCACTTTATATTGTTCAATGCCCTCCCCAACATATGGGTGGGTATTGCCTCGAATTAGATGGGTTAAAACTTTTGAACTCTTGCCTGATAATATTAATCCCAAGTTAGTAAATATTCGTCGAAAAAGTAGTAAATGTTTTTTCGGCTTCAAAGTAGAAAGATAATCTATCACTTACTAATTTCTTAGTAGATTTAGTTAGTATAAATAATGGAGTCGAATCTAAGGCTATGTTATCCACTGGTAAAGTATTTTTATTAAGGCCAAGTCTTATGGAAAGTTTGAAGCTAAACTCTCTTTTATACAATATTCAAAACCAACATCAAACTAAGTTTTCTTATTCTAAAAAAGCTTCTGTTAAGATAGCTAGATTACATAGCAAAATAGCCAATACTAAACGGGATATATTAGATAAATTAACTACGATAATTATGGTCTATAACACCTACATAACTATATGATAGTTATACTATATAAATCCCATATACATAGCTACCTGCCGAAATGCTTGAGTCTAAACTATGGTCATTTGTATAGTCAGAAAAACCCAAACTTATGTGTTTATCCTCAGTCTAGTTAGCAGAATTATCACCAAGCCAATAATCTGTATCGGGTAAAATTATTGGTAATAGTAAAATTATAATAAAGACTATTGTTAAATAGTTACACTAACTATATTTCACTAAATACAATCTTATACTATTTTAACGATGTGAGAGACTAATAATTACACAGCAGATATTATGCGAATAGTTTTAATTATGACTATTTAATAAATAACACTATAATATTATACTAATTTTTAAAATTTGTGTAATATTTTATTTTTTCTTTGGGATTTGCAAAAAATAAAAACTTGTTAATAAAAAAAAATTGATAATTAATCAATTATTTAGGAAAATGTGATTATTTTATACTAAAATATTATTGATTTAGTATAGAAATAAATTAATACAACTAAACTTATCTCTATAAGTATTTGTGGGGAAATCTTAGCAAATATCCAACTGACTACTACTAAGTCTCAAAAAAGCCTTGTCAATCTGTTTTGATGACTCGTAACTGTTGGCTATAAATCTGGTATTATCTATGATAATCTGTAATGATATTGATTCATGTTACTTGGATTCAAAGCCGAACTACAGCCAAATAACCAGCCAAAAAAATTGCTGGCCTCAAACAAATTCTGTAGTCCGTGATGCAAATAAATTGGGGTTTGTAGTTAACGAAAAACATCCCTTTTTAATATGTTAAGAGTCCCCTACATTGAGTTGAGTTTACTGATGGTATGCTCAAGGTCCCATTAAGGCAAGCTAGAGTGTTTTAACCTCTAGATATCTCAAAGTTAGGTGGTGCTGAATTAAGGGACGAATATAAATAATTGGTGTAAATATTCTACCCACCCAAAAATATAACGAACAAACAAGATGCTCGTTTTACAAAACTATTCAAATTATCCCCCACTTATGCAAAGCCCAAAGTTATGATTAGTAAATTATAAAATTATGCAAGAAGTACAGCCAGAAAAACCTTACACAGAAAAAGTAAAAATTCAAATAGAAGACGATCGCACAGGTACGAGTCTTGACACTATTAAACGAGCGATCGCAGATAACTTATATTATTTACAGGGAAAAAACATAGAATTTGCCACACCTTATGATTATTACATGGCATTGGCATATACAGTACGCGATCGCTTGCTCCACCGTCACCTACAAACTACTAAAACCTACTCCAACCAAAACGTTAAAACAGTATATTATCTCTCAGCCGAATTTCTCATGGGTCGCCAACTAGCCAAAAACCTAGTTAACGTTGGTTGTTGGGAAGTAGCGCGTCAAGCTCTAGAAGAATCATGTCTTCAACTGCATGACTTGATTGAAAAAGAACCAGAACCAGGTTTAGGTAACGGCGGCTTAGGCCGCCTCGCTGCCTGTTTCCTAGACTCCCTCGCTACCCTACAAATTCCTGCAGTAGGCTATGGTATCCGTTATGAATTTGGGATTTTCAAACAACTGGTTCATAACGGCTTCCAAGTCGAACAACCAGACAAATGGTTAAGTCTGGGTAACCCTTGGGAAATACCCCGCTATGAGGAGAAAGTAGAAATTAAACTGGGTGGCGACACCGAAACTTACACAGACAAAGAAGGCAACTACCGTGTTAGGTGGATACCTGAACGCACAGTCATCGGAATGCCCTATGATACTCTAGTACCAGGCTATAACACCAACACAGTTAATAACCTACGGTTGTGGAGTGCTAAAGCTAGTAATGAATTTGACCTACAAGTTTTCGATTCTGGGGACTACAACCGCGCCGTCGAAGATAAGACTGTTTCTGAAAATATTTCTAAAGTTCTCTATCCCAATGACAACATTTTCCAAGGCAAAATGTTGCGGTTAGAGCAGCAATATTTCTTTGTTAGTTGTTCTCTTCAAGATATCATCCGTACTCACTTATCGCGAAATCGCAATTTAGATAATTTCCACAAAAAAGTAGCCATTCAACTGAATGATACCCACCCTTCCATTGGGGTTGCGGAATTAATGCGACTGCTGATAGACGAACATAAGATGGAATGGGAAAAAGCTTGGAAGATTACCCAAAATACTTTTGGCTACACTAACCATACTCTGTTAGCAGAAGCCCTAGAGCGTTGGCCAGTTAGTATGTTCAAGAGTTTGCTGCCACGACATATCGAAATTATTTATGAAATTAATTTCCATTTGCTAGAAGAGTTGAAGAAACGCTACCCTGGTGATGATCGACGTTTAGCACGGATGTCACTAATAGAAGAACAGCCTGAAAAGAGTGTACGGATGGCTCATTTGGCTTGCACCGGGGCTCATGCTATCAATGGTGTAGCAAAATTACATACTCAACTTTTGAAAACAGATGTTTTGAAAGATTTCTATAAACTTTGGCCGGAGAAATTTACGAATAAAACTAATGGCATTACTCCCCGTCGTTGGTTATTAATTAGTAACCCCAAGCTGGCATTACTAATTACAAATAAAATCGGCAAAAATTGGATTAATAATTTGGAGGAAATTCAACAACTTAAGCAATTTGTTAATGATCAAGAATTTCGCTATAATTGGAGTCAGATTAAGTATGAGAATAAGCAAGATTTGGCTACTTATATTAAACAAAATATTGGGGTTGTAGTTAATCCTAACTCTTTGTTTGATATTCAAGTAAAAAGACTCCATGAATATAAACGTCAACTGTTGAATGTCTTTCACATTATTACTCTTTATAATCGGATTAAAGAAAATCCAGATACAGATATTTTGCACCGCACTTTTATTTTTGGAGCCAAGGCAGCCCCTGGTTATTCTATGGCAAAGTTAATTATTAAATTGATTAATGCTGTAGCGGAAATAGTTAATAATGACCCAGACGTGCGCCATCGTCTCAAGATAGTTTTTATTCCGAATTTTTCTGTATCTCTTGGCCAGCAAATTTATCCTGCTGCCGATCTTTCTGAACAAATTTCTACTGCTGGAAAAGAAGCTTCTGGTACTGGGAATATGAAATTTTCCCTCAATGGTGCTTTAACTATTGGTACTCTTGACGGAGCCAATATTGAAATTAGAGAAGCGGTAGGAGCTGATAATTTCTTCTTATTTGGATTAACTGTTGAAGAAGTTAAAGCATTAAAATATCAAGGATATAATCCTCAGAAATACTATAATGATAACAAAGAATTACGACAAGTAATTGACCGTATTGCTTCTGGTTATTTTTCACCAGGTAAACCAGATTTATTCCAGCCACTGATAGTATCTTTACTAGAAAAAGATGAATATATGTTGTTGGCTGATTATCAATCTTATATTGATTGTCAAGAAGAAGTAAATAAGGCTTATCGTAACCCAGAATATTGGACTCGAATGTCAATTATTAATTCGATTAATATGGGTAAGTTTTCTGCTGACCGTACTATCTCAGAATATTGTCAGGAAATATGGAATGTTGATCCTGTGAAAATTGATATGGAAGCATATAATCAGGAAACAGCAGGTTTACAACGTCATTGTCAGATTTAATTGATAGACAAAAGTGCTAGATCGGGCAAATAGTTATATCATGTTCGGTTTAATATTTAAATTTTAGAGGATTTTGGCACTGATACAGGAGAGAGAAGGCAGGAGGAAAAAAAAGCACTTACGGTCGAAAGTTTTTTTTGATCACTAATTTTCCGGACATGATATTATTTATTCGTGGATACCTTCGGTGACATTTTTTCCCCTGGCATTCCCGGGGCTAGTAAATCTTGGTAATTCATCAAGAAAGTGTGGGCAAGAAAGTGTGGGAATGATCAGATGAATATAGTTCCTCAACCGTATAAATTATTATGGAGCGTTCTCTATGTGGTAATCATAAACCCCATAAGCATAGAAAAACTACTATTAGACCCCAATAGTACTATTGTCGCGAATTTGGATAAACTTTCACTGAAACTTTTGATACTTTATACTATCGTCGGCAAATTAATTCCAGAAAAAATACCCATAGTTCTACAAGCTCATGTCGAGGGCAGTAGCTTAAGAGAAATTATTTGTACGGTGAAACTCGCCTATAATATAGTAATCAGTTTAGTATCTAGTAGCTTCTCAAAAAGGACAAATACTTCATAGTGCCTATGTACAAAATATAGAAACCTCACAATTCAGCACAAGTCAGCAGTAATGAATTTGGGTCATTTTTCCCAAACAACAAAAATATTATCAGATGAATGAATTGACACCAGGTAATTGTTGGATAGGTATGACTCAAACCTCATCATAAGGATTAGTTGTGAGTGCTAGAGTGGGTAAACATTCTGACCAGTTTATTAAATAATTGACCCTTAAATACGGAAGGGAAAAACCTCTGTAATAAAATGGCATAGGTCTAATTAAAGTAGGTCTTAACAAGTTTGACCTCCAGAAGTAGAACACACATAATTGGAAAAGATCAAACGGAGCAATTAGATCGTACTAACGGAATTGTCTGACAACAAATAGGCCTCAGGGATCGCTGACAAAATAAATTTGGTAAGAAATAGGAGTAAACTAGTAAACTAAGGTAACAGTAAGGTTGCTCGTGAGCTATCTCAATTAGACGTGGGTTCATGTTCGATCTTGAGAATACTGCTGTACAAAGAGCAGGGTAAGGGAGCAATTCCTTTGGCCAGAATATATGAACATATCTAATTTAATGATTTTGGCTTTATTATAAGTGATCATCCGAACATGATATTATTCTCAATCTATTTATTTTTTATAGAGGGTTCCTCACTACCATACCGTTCAAAAAAAAACTGCTGAATTCTGACTTATGAATTCCTTAACTTAAACTTGGCTGCCGAAACTTATAAAGATCTCTAATCAACTTCGCCCAACTATTAGTCAAACCGTCAAGTATATGATCGCCTTTTTCCTTAGTCGCCACCGTGGCATCGCCCAATACACCACTATGAGTCAACTCTCGCGTCAACCAAGCAAAAGACAACTTTCCCTCCATACTCAACATACTTTCTTCTGGCAAACCTTGAGGATATTCACACACCGCTTTATCCATCTTCACCACATCTGGCAACATTGATAGCATTACACTTGTTTCAGCATCTCCGGCATGAATTCCTAATTCCATTTCCTTCTCGGTCAATAATTCTTGACAAGGGTTAGGTACCCTCCAAGCTGAGAGCGGAAATAGTAAAAAATCCTCATATTTTTGGTGCAAGTCTCGTGCCACAATTTTAAGAACTTGAGGTTGCCCACCATGGGCGTTTAAAAATACCAACTTGCGGAACCCAGCTCGATATAGACTTTCTCCTGTTTCTGTCAAAATAGCCATCAAAGTCTGGGCGCAGAGGGTAATAGTACCAGGAAAATGCCAATGTTCGTTAGATTTGCCATAATATTGGGTGGGCAAAGCATACGCAGGGATATTCTTCTCTAGTTTTTCAAGTGCTTTACCTGTAACATAAGTGGCGATCGCCGAATCAACAATTAAGGGTAAATGAAGCCCGTGTTGTTCAATAGAACCTACTGGTTGAATAATTACTACATTTTCTTTATCTGGCATTGTCTCAATATCTTGCCAGGTCAGATAGGGAAAAAATCTATCTGGTGGGATAAAATTGTGCATTTTCCTCCTATGTCACTCCAATCAATTATTCAACCTTTGGATACTATTTTCTACCGTTCTCAGAAATCTACAAAAATCTTATAAAATCTATTATTCGATTATTCGTAAATATAATTCTCCAAGTTCCTCAAAAATATCTTTTTACTTCTAAGATTTTCAAAGGATTTTGATATTTTAATTATAATTATATATTATATAATAATAGCATGGTCTGTGTCGGAATGTCAATAATGTTATATGCCCTATTTGCAAATTGGTGATTTTTTTTAATTTGCAGAGACATTTTGTAGATATTTGTCTAGTATATTTTTAGTCTTTAGTAATTAAAAGTTAGTACTAATATCAAGCAACCAAATTGATTAACATGATTAGTTAAACTAAACAAACCCATTTCCGGTTGCCCTTTATAGAGTCTGATCGTTTTGAAAAACAGGGGTAAGACGTCAGACTTTCACTTCCACATGTGCTCCTGCCTTAAACGCAACTTGTTATGGTGTTATGGGCACATCCTTAAAATTTTACCTTTGGCTTAATAACTCCTAATAGTTAATTATTTTCAAATCCTTGGCTGTTTTAAGATCGTGGCAATTTAGTGTAACATTTGTTTGTTTTGATAGGTTTTGTTACTGTCTTGAGACCTTAGAACTATGTAGCTAACTTTATATTATATTAGTGGTCAACTATTAACATCAAAAATATTTGGGAAAAAAACTAGAGAATATTGGTTAATATCAAATCAAGTACATTGTGATCTAGATGTGACTTTTAATGAAAATAAATAGAAAATAAAAGAGCAACAAGCACTTCGGAATATCGCACTTTTTTTTGACAATGATTCTGAATATTTATTTGGCAAAATTTGGTATCCAATCAATAAATACAGGAATGTATTGGTTAGGAAATAATTGAAATAAATTAAGGATATTTTTCACTTAAAATCACGATAAAAAATAGATTTTTAGTAAAATTAACGGGATCAAAAATGATAATAAAAGAAAAGTCTATTGTTTTAAAGCCATGACAATAAGTATTTTTTTGAAATAGGTCTATTTATTTTTTCACAAAAATCAAAATTAGTCAAATTAAAATTAAGCAACATTAGATATAAAAGCACAATTGTTTCCCAAAATTGACGACTAATTTGTGATAATAAAAATCCACTGTATTCATCAGATAATAACTATAACAATCGCCTCTATATTTTAGGTTATCACAATTAAAAACTAAAAATCAGCTCCGAGACTTTTGCTCATTTCTAGGATTACTCCAAACCTATCCCCAAAAAGTTACAAGATTTTAGACAACATCAAAATAGTATTGTTATATGACAAATTAGGAGATAATTTAAATTTAACTAGAAAGGTAAGTTGTGCATTCAGAAAATCAAGATTATTTACTAAAATATTATTGGCCTTCAGGCTTAGTAAAATTTTTTTTGTACAATTGATAAGTTTAAGTATATATTTTTAATAACCCTAACAATTTTTACTAAAATTGATTTACTATAGTAGCTATAGAGTTAAGGAGAATTATCAAGAACTATGGTTGAAAATACAGAAACTCCACTGACGGGAAAATCTTTGCTGCAAAAGGTAAAAGAACTTTCTGACTTACCGCGAAGGGAAACTGCTAAACGTTGTGGATATTACACACTCACAAAAAGTGATGAAACTCGTGTTAATCTTACAGATTTTTATGACGCAATTTTAGCAGCAAAAGGGGTTCCTTTAGACAAGAGTGGTAATAAAGATGGTCGGGGTAGGGAACCAACTTATCGAGTTAGTGTTCATAAAAATGGCCAAATTGTTATAGGAGCTACTTATACTGAAACTATGGGATTAAAACCAGGAGATGAATTTGAAATCAGACTAGGATACAAACATATTCATTTGAAACAAATAGATAATGAGAAAGACCATGAGACTAATGGTTATGACTCGGAGATGGAAGAATAAGTAAAATGGGGAGTCAGGGAATTTGAATTTACTGGAACTAGAGGCTAATTTTACTTCTAAAATCATTACCTAGTTAATGTGTCAATGTTGTCGATATTCCCCTCCCTCTCCCTAATTTTTTTCTAGCTTTGAGGTAAAGTTAGTTAATTGTTCGATATCTTAAGTCCTAACTACTAATTTAAAACTTTGCATTTTAGGAAAATCTAGGTTAATTAAAATAATTAACTGCTGTTTATCCTTTTGACCTTTAGGGATAGACATATCCTAAAAATCAATAAATCGTCATAAAATATTAAATAATTGCATTTTATTAACACATAATTTAACAAATAATTAGTAATATATTCTAACTGTACCAGAATTGTTATCAAGAAAGACGGTATTTATTACGTACTAAGCATGAATAGTTATAATAATTTTCAAAAAAAGTAATAATTTAAGACAGAATATTATATATTCTCAACAGAAATTATCTTAATCAAAAAAAAAGCTCATAATTATTGCAAGTAGTGGTGCTGGAAGACCACAATTATTATTTTTATAAAAGATTATATTAACATTAATTTAAACATATAAACTTAATAAATGTGGAGTGAGTCAAACATGATTAAAATAATGCTTTTAATTAGTGGTTTTCGATAATAGGATATATCTTATCATAAAGCCTGTTATAAAAGGTGAAAAAATTTAAGTGACTCGGAAAAGAGTTAAATAAATTTCAACAGAGTTTAAGTTAATTCTAGATAGCTAGGAACAGCCAAAGGTGAAGAGTGATAACTCTTCTAATAATAGTTAGAGTAAGTATTTGAAGATTTTCACAAGATGTCTAGTTAATTGAGCTGTTATATTTCCTTTGGAATCTACTCTTTACCACCCCAAAAAGTATATTCTTGGAGGAGTAAATAATTTAGTAATGAGTGCACTACAGGAGATATTAATTGTGAAGTAAAACTGGTATCATAATATTTATCAAAAACAGGTTTGTGCTTTTAGCATTAAATTACCAGTTTCTTTTTCTATCCACTGGATGCATCTCAATTAAGCGATAAGTAGTTAATTGTCTCAAGAATAAGGGAGAATAGTTGTACTTAAGAAAACAGAGATCAAAAAAAGGATAATAAAAGACTTATTATCAGGAATGACTTGATTTATAGATGCTCAAAATTATGCTGAACTGAATAAACACCTAGAGGCGATCGCTAAAATACTCTATTCTGAAGCTGACGCTACTGAATTCAAAAGTATGGAAGAAATAGACAAACAGCTCAAAAGTTTAGTCCAAGAACAAATCACTCCCCAACTGGGATTTTTTGTATCAAAACATTGTAGGGTGACAGGAATGGGAGGAAATAACTCTCAAAAAGCATATCAGAGAAATCAGCTTGGATGGAGGAATGGTGAGCTTACCCATCCCATTAGGGGAGATAAGTGAGTGGCGAGAATACAAAGCAGTTAATATTCACACTCAAGTCAAGGTAGAATTTTTCAAAGATCATGAAGGATTATTCTCTGGAATTAATGGTCAGATTCTAGGTGAAAAGTTGGCCTGCTTGGGAGACGGCCATGACGGAGTATGGAATATCTTCCCTAAGGTGGGAACAGCAGAGCAGCGGGAAGAAATATTGGACTGCTATCATAACCATGGAAAACTTGTACAAAGTGCAAGGTACTCAGGCTCAGATGGATAAAGTTTGGTATTGTCTCGTCATCTGCTATCTAAGTCAACATAAATGTCAAGGTTTAAATGGTTTGATTCAATATTTGAGAAAGCATCAATCTCTCATTATTAACTATCAAGGGAGTTAAATTGGCAGAGGCACAATGGTCACGAAAAAATGTGTCCTGTATACTCCAGCATCGATGTGCTGATCTTAATGGTAATTTTGCTGTTTGATTTTCATGTTGTATAAATGCGATCGCAAAACCCCAAAAATAAGAATGCTTTATAATTCAATTTTACCAGTGAATTAACCAAGTGGTTTTAGTATTTCCTCTTCTTGAGTACAATTACTTATTGCTTAATTGAGATGCACCTCATCCACTTGTTTTCAGGCTAATACTGCTTGTTAAGCAATATGACCATTAAGGTAGTGTTCCATAAGTAATTATGGAGGAATAAAAGTCACTATTGATATTCTTCATCTATGGCTATTTGTCTAAAGTGTCCATCTTCAAAAAATCTAAATAATGGCCATATTCACAACGGTAAGCAGAGGTTTTTGTGCTCCTAACGTGGAAAAAATGTCGAAAAACCTACCCAGAAGCTGATTTATCAAGCTACTCGTGTATTGACTTACCAACTGTTTAAGATCAGGATTTTACTAGCTGGAATTCTTTATTTATTCTAAGCTTCGGAGCAATGGCTACAAGGTTATGTCATTTCAAGTTATTACCAGTTTAGCCAGTTATTAGTTATCAATACTTCTAGCTAAAATAATAGGCTTAAAATACTAATAGGGAACTTTTGTCCCAAACCTTTAAAGGAAAGGCTATCCACCTAATTTTTTTGATTAACGAGAAATATGCATAAGTAACTAGAAAGCAAAAGGTTCAGCTAAAAAAAAGGGAAGCTTATAATTCAATGTATTGGTTAGATATACTCATTCTAAATGATTTTGAATATAAATTAAGTATCATGGAAAAACTCAATTGTTTATCTTACAAAATTTAACTATATTTTTTTTAATAGAGACTTTCTCTAATATCATTTAGAATTGCTATATTCAGCCCTAACTACTAATTTAAAACATTGCATTTTAGGAAAATCTAGGTTAATTATTTCAATTAACTTCTGTTGACTATTCTCATCTTTAGCAATGAATTGAGCTGTTCCATCACCTTGAGAACCAACTCCTTTACCACCCCAAATATATTCTTGGAGACGTGAATAATTTAGTAATAAATGGAGTACTGGAGATGTTAATTGTGAAGGACAAGCTGGTATCATATATTTATCAAATTCAATTTGTGCTTTGAGCATCAAACTACCAATTTTTTCTCCATCCCCTTTTTGCCAGGCTAATGCTGCTTGTTTAGTAATATCAGCATTAATAACTCCAAGATAATATTGTACATTCTCATTTACTTTATTAGCTTCTTCTATATAACATTTATTTAATCTAGTCAATATCTCTTGAGTATCTTTGCTCGCGCCTAGATCAACAATAACAAAGAATAAATCTTTTTTTGGTGGATTAAGTTCAATAATATCCGTTTTTTCCCCGTCAAATATCATCATAATTGCTTGCTTACCATAAGCACAAGCTTGGTCCATCTTGCCACAACGAGAAGGAGTAGTAACTTCCCCCTGATAAGCTAACTCCATTTCCGAACGAATATTTAGTTTTAAATCATACAATAGGTTAAAAGCTCTAGCCACCAATACACAAATAGCCGCGCTTGATGATAGACCCTTTTTAATTGGTAAATCTGTGAAATAATTATCTATTTCTAAACCACCTACTGAATAATTATTAATAACTTGATATACAACCCCAGCTACATAACTAAAAACTCCTCCCCGACGAGCTTCTGCTAATAATATTTCTTTATGCTTATGCAAATTAAACGACTGTATCAGACTTTCATTATTCAAAGTTGTCTTGATAATTAAATGAGTAGGATGGGGTTTGACATCTGCATAAATTCCTTGATCAACTCCTACTACAATTGTATAGCCTTTATCTATTTGGGGGTTCATAGAACGATACCCTCCTGCCCAATCACTATGTTCTCCAAATAAACAAAGGCGACCTGGTACAAAAAGTTTCATGTTTTTGTTTACTGGCTCCTAATTAAAAGCTTTATCTGCCCTTTGCTTTGCTATATCTAAATTATTTTGATACTCAACAACTTTTTTTTGTGCTCTTTGATAATTTGAGTTGGACTCCGGTACTTTTTTCATTAGCTCGACAGCTTTTTGCCAGTCACTAGCTACTGCATTCCATTCAGATTTAGTTTGAGCAGTCTGAGCTTTTTTAGCAGCACTTTGGGCGCTCTTAACAGCAAAATACCAAGGATTTGAAACACTAGTTGTAGAGTCTGTTGTTGCAGATGTTGAATCCGGAGAATCATCAGGAGAAGTGTTTGGTGTAGATGAGTTAACATTATTAGAATTAGCGTCTGGCTGCTTTGAATTATTGAGGAATGGGAGTGAAAATATCCCACTAAAGTGCAATGCAGCACCGACAGCGACTAGCACCAGCAGAATAGACAGTAGTATTGTTGCTATTAAAGGGATCTTCTTTTTTTGAGAGTTAGGGTCTTCTGATAATTCCTCATCATAATCATCATCTTCAACTTCTTCGTCGTATTCTCCTTCCTCGTAGTCTTCATCTGTTTCTGTTTCGTATGCTGCTTCCAATTCTTGATCCAACTTATCTACAGCAGTTTTTGGAAAATCCCTTACTTCCAATTCTTGTTCAAGTTCAGGTGTATTAGTCTTTAGTGATGTATCCAAAAAAAACTCATCTTCCCAGACTGGTATTTCATTACCAGTTGGAACACCATATACCTTAACTGTATTAATTGATTCAACTCCCAATTTCTTAATTCCAGTTTGGATAAATTCAACAAGAGAGGCTTGTTGATTAAAAACTTGATCCGACTCCAGTTTAATTTCAAGAGAATCATTCTCCTTAGTTACTTGGACATTAATACCCTTTTTTTGTAGTGAATGATTAATAATTGAGGAGATAACTTTTGGATCTCCTTGTTTAGCAAGTTCCCGTAGATTTTTTGATGTCATGACTAGCGCTCCTTTGGAATGGAGGGCGAATAGTTAATTTACTTAATTACTATAATCAATTTTGATATTCTTACCGCCAAGGTTGAAAATTTTCATAGTTTGTTTTAACGGTAGATTCTTGTTTTAGCAAAAAATATATTGGGTTTAGAATCTCCCTAATGTTAGACTAAATAAACCTATTTCCGGTAATTCTTTATAGGGTCTGCTCATTTTCAAAACCGGACGTTAGACTTTTATCCCGTCAGGCTCCTCTCCTAAACATCCCAAGTCAAGGGTACATCATGAAAATTCCACCGAGCAACTGAATAAGTCTTAATGGTTTACTAATTTTAAGCTATTGGTGGTCTTAACGTCCTAAAAATTTTGGTGCAACAGTGGTTTGTTTTTATATTTGTTATCATCACTTTTAGACCTCGGAGCGATCTGGTGAACTTGAATAATACTTGAATAATATCCGTTGGTCTAAAGGTTAACC
The DNA here is from genome assembly GCA_018457135.1 of Trichodesmium erythraeum GBRTRLIN201. Classification (GTDB taxonomy): domain Bacteria; phylum Cyanobacteriota; class Cyanobacteriia; order Cyanobacteriales; family Microcoleaceae; genus Trichodesmium; species Trichodesmium erythraeum. Next base: position 49,367 of record JAGGDU010000014.1, read on the forward strand.
CATAATATACAAATTTACCTTTTTGTCGCTTAAGTAGGGTTGTTACTTCCTTTCTTACCCCTGGACATTTGCCAATTCTACTACTCTAATAAGTCCAGTCATTATCTAATGGTGATTTATGACCTTTAACTTTGAGATGTCTGATCGTAGATAGGTATATCTGAGTATCGGTTTTAATTTATTCGCCTCCCGGGCTTCATCCAATTTCTTGTTTATCATTTGGGAAAATATTTTTGTTCTTACAGGTGTCTAACTTATTTGGATGCCTCCTACTTACCCAACGGTCGCTTTTAATCCAATTCTTGTTTTGGTATCAGTGACTCTACGGATAAGACTTGCGTTAAGGTGGCGTGATTTAAGTAGGTGGACCAGGTTAAATCTTTGCATTGCTGATAGATTTTTCATGCCATCTACTCTGGCAGTTTTTTGATCAAGGCTCATCCTATATTACAGGCCTAACAGCTAGCCACCTAGAATCGTAACTTTTCGTCAAAAGTTTGTAGTATTTGCGCCCTGAAATGGAGTTAACCACGGTTGGATGCTTTGTAAATTAATTTAATTTTAATTTTTATAACTTAAATAGAATCTGTTTCCAATCTATGTCTTTCTATTTTAGATTGGGATTAAGACTGCGGTATTTCGTCTGTATCCCATACCACTGTATCCCATACCAGACTTAAAAATATTTGAGGATTACCATTATTTCTTTTGAGTGTTTTAGCTTTAACAGCTCCACGAATTTATCTTTAGTGGCTACCTTCTAACATAGGCTGATTCTGTCAGCCAAACAAGATGGCGTTAGGAGTTACACCTACAAGATCATAAGAGTTTTTCACAAGTCGAGGTTATCCTCATGTGTTAACTGGAAACAGTCATTTATATTCTAGTTCAAGGCTGTCATGGCCAAAGAGTCGTACTGTTTGAGAATAGAGAGCCAAAATGCTTGTTAATTATCCTTTTCTTGTACGGATACCATGATGGAACGTCCCTAATACTCTTGGGATCAGTTAGAGGTATATCTTTTATTTAAAAAAGTAAAACAATAATTCATAAAAATGGTATAAATTAAAAGTATAAATATGTAGAATTAAGAAAAATGAGACCTTTTTTATAAACTTAAAACTTTACTTGTCAAAGTAATAATTTTAAACTTGAAAGCCAAGATGTCAAGTTATATGTAGTCTAACTTCAGGAAATTGGTATTACAAAGATATGTTTTTTGTCTTTCTAGTTGTTACTAAGCTTGGAGAACTTAGTGACAAGGGAGAAAAAACAATGCTTGGGTGATAGATAGCTAAATCTTTACGAGTTTTAATTCTCTAAGTTTCTATTTCCTTGTTAACTTTCCACTCTTATCTACTAATTTTTACCCTATTATCTCTATTCTTTAACCTGAGTTTAGTCTCAACTAAATCCCTGATTCTATAGTTAGCTGTAAGTACAATTAGTTTGTCCATAATTCACACCCGTAGCCTTAACCCGAACTAACGTTATTTATTTTCCAAAACCTATCTTTGTGAGCAGGGGATTAGGGAGATCAAGAACAAAAAAACAACTTAAACTTATAGTGTAGATTATCATATATAGTCAGAGCATTATTTGATCTGAGATAATCTATCTACTCTGATATTAGCAGGAATTATAATTTTTTTACAAGAGCAAAAAAATACAATTTCTTTCTTATCTGTTCATGCCTCTGGTAAAATAAGGTGTTATACTACAAAGCGAGAATAAAATATTAAATTCCTCCTAACTATAGATAATAAAATTAATAAATACTTTGATTCTATAATTAGGATAATATTAATTTTACCAATATATAAGAACAGTTATTTAAAAGCTAATTGATCAAGTAAATATTCAGATGCTGAGTTTATTGCTATGCTTAGATAGGGAATATCTAAGTAAATCTTAAGTAAAAAATCTTACTATTTATGGGTTAGGAGATTCAAACCCATAATGAAGTGATAAGTCTGCCTCACCCTAAATTTAAAACTACAAATGGTTTTGTTTATAAATATTCTCTTGAGTGTTGCCAAAGGTTTTATCCAGTTAACCCCAAACTAATAAAATATAGGTAATATTTATTACTATGAGCTAAATTGACAAGTCAGCTCTAAGATAGAATTGAATCATGATTAGTAATCGGTTATAAATTAATGATTTTAATTAATAGTTTGACGATCTTTTCTAGAAATTTCTTTTTGAACTCAAAAGCTGACAAAGTTCGATAATTTTAGTTTTTAAAATAGATATTTCTTCTTTTCCTTGCTTGAGACTTACTTCCAACTCTAACAATAAGGGTAAGGTTTTCTGTAACTGATTTAATGATAGAGACTTTACCTCTTGCCGTAAAAAATATACCCGCTTCGGGTTGTTTATTTCTGCAGCTTGAGCGATCGCTTTTTCATCTTTTTCTCCTATTTCTATCATTAGTTTTACCCACAACCATGTTCTAAATTGGCCTACTAAAGTAGCTACTATTCTTAATGGATGCTCATTATGGGCAATTAAATTTTCTACTAACTCTAAAGCTTTAACCGTCTCTCCTGAACGAATAGCTGCGGCCAACTTCAAACTACTTTGAGTTTGAGACCCTATTAGAGTAGTAATTACTTCTAAGTCTAAAACCGTATCTTGAGAAATATAAAGTTGCAATTTAGTCAACTCACTATGAAGTTTTTGGCGATCGTTACCTAAAGCTTCTGCTAAAAAAGTAATTCCAGTAGGAGTAAGCTTAACTCCCATTTCCTGAGCTATTTCTTTGACTTGCTGTTCCAGTAATTCTGTTTTCCAAGGAGGAATAAGAGAGAAATCTCGAACTTTAGCCCATTTTTGGATCAATTTTGTGGACTTAAGTTTTTGATTGGGTTTATTAGGGGTAGTAAATAATAACACGGTTGTTTCGGGAACCTGAGGTAAAGTTATTTCCAAATCTTCCAATAAACTTTCTGAACAATGCTGAGTTATAGTAGTATCTACTAGCCATACAAAACGATAACCAGAACCAAACGGTGGTGTCATGGCCTGATTTAATGCAATCTGAGGTGCGTCTGTTGTTGGCAAAATTTTGTCATAATTAAAGCTAGTCCAGATAGGATCTAGGAAAGATTGACGTAAAGCATTAACAGCTTGCATCATTGAATATTCATCCTCGCCAAAGTAGAGGTAAATTGACATAAAAGCTATTTTTGACAAGGGGAAATTAAGATTGGACGATACATATCAGAATTACATTAACCGAGTAGCTCAGATGACGCTACCACAAAGTTACAAATCTCAGTTGGAATATATTCAACCTTCTCCCAAGTTTAAAAAACTCATTGATGGCCAAGTTGAGGCTGAAAACTTTCCCGGCTATTCAGTTATTACTCCACCAGAGGATGAGGACTCACAAAACAGTAATTTTTATAAGTGTTTACAAGAGTGTCAAAAAGAATTAATAGAACTATTAGGCACAAGTTTAATGGTTCCAGTTCCTAGCAATAGTTTTCATTTTACCTTGGCGGATTTAATTTGGGAAAGTGCCTTTCTAAATGCTAGTCAGAATAATTCTAAATTTGAAGAAAAATTACATTCTTGTATTGCAGAAAGTTTTCAGGGGTTATCTGTTTCAGATAATGGCCATAAAGTTAACTGGCAAATTTTCGGAATTATAGTCATGACTAGATCAATTGGTGTTTGTTTAGTTCCAAAAGATGAAGTTTCTTATGAACAAGTTCTCAAATTACGTCGGTCAATTTATCAAAATCCTAATTTCATTGCTCTAGGCATTGAACAGCAATATCATTTGACTGCTCATGTTACCTTGGGATATTTTGGGGAAATTCCATCAAATTTAGATATTCCTGGTCTGGGGGAAACTATTTCAAATTTAAATAATAAGTTCTTGGAGCCTACTCCAGAAATTTTGGTACATCGGGCAGAACTACGAAAGTTTGATAATATGACTAAATACTATCGAGAGTCTGATTGGCCTGTTATAGATTTATGATCAAATCAGACCATAATTAACTAGGCATTAATTATGGTCTAATGCATGGCTATGATTTTTCTTTAATGGCAATAATGCTCTGTATCAATAATGCTTTTCATATCGGCGACAGCCGAAAATCTTTAAAGATATAACTGAAAAGCATTTTATATTTGGCCAAATAATGGTTTGATAGTAATATTTCAGTAATGCCGTTAATTAATAAATAAAAAATTTGTTAAATATAATTTTTGTATCGTCAAATGGTAACCCTACCAATATTCGGTTATTTCATTGATCAATTATTATACAAAATTGGGTTGATACTATATATTCGGGTAAAATGGGAAAATGGAGAAAGGAATAGCTATGAGGGGGATGGGTACATAAAGTAAACATTGAAATGTTATAACCAGTAAGGTTTTATATCAGTTTTCTTGTATGAGGTTAAGATTTAATATCCGATTAAACTGTTGTAAATTCTATTCTGGTTATAGTGAAAAAACTAGCTCCAGAACTCAGGGAAAAGCAGGGAAAAAACATAATTATTGTGACTATAAATGTTATTGGTATAGGTTTAGATGGAGTAGTTGGACTAAATCAGTTAGTACGAGAAATTGTTAAAAGAGCGACTTTGTTGGTAGGAAGCGATCGCCATCTCAGTTATTTTTCTGATAATAACGCTGAAAGTATTGTAATTAAAGATCTACTTGAGGCAATTTTAGAAATACGACAGCATTTAGAGACTCCTAATAGTTGTATAGTGGTTTTAGCTTCAGGAGATCCCCTATTTTTTGGTTTAGGGAGGTTATTAGTAGCACATTTTCCTGCAGAAAAATTAAGGTTTTACCCCCATCTGAGTTCGGTACAATTAGCTTTTAGCCGGATCAAAGTTCCTTGGCAAGATACTAAAATAATTAGTGTTCATGGTCGTCCTATGGATGAGCTGATTAAAGCATTACAGCAAGGAGCTGAGAAGGTTGCTGTACTCACAGACCCGACCAATACACCACAAGCGATCGCTAATTTGCTACTATCTTTACATCTGCCAGCTACATATCAATTTTGGGTATGTGAAAATCTTGGTGCTGAGGATGAACGAGTCCAACAATGGTCTATAGATGAAATACAAAAAGAAACATTTGCACCATTGAATTTGGTGGTATTGTTGCGTAAAGCTAGAATGGCTAATCAACCTGTAGATTTAGTTGATTTACCTCTTTTGGGGATACCAGATAATTATTTTTTAAGTTATGATGACCATCCAGGCTTGATGAGTAAGCGGGAAGTCCGGGTGTTAATTTTAGCTGAGTTGAGTTTGCAACCAGGACAAATAATATGGGATATTGGTGCTGGTACCGGTTCTGTTGCAGTGGAAATTGCTCGCCTTTGCAGTAGTTCTATAGTATATGCAATTGAAAAAACTGCTATAGGAACAAGTTTAATTGAAGAAAATTGTCGTCGCTTTCAACTAAAAAATGTCGTTTCTCTTCATGGTAATGCTCCGGAAATTTTGCATCATCTACGTCCTCCCCACAGAGTTTTTATAGGGGGTAGTAGTGGTAAACTCAGAAATATTCTGGGAGTTTGTGGAATTAGAATGTTGCCTGAAGGGGTAATAGTTTTAGCATTTACAACTTTGGAAAATTTGCATACTGCTATAAGTTGGGTAGAAGAGAGAAGAAGGAGCGATCGCTCTTGGAGTTATCGTCTTTTGCAAGTGCAGTTATCTCGTTCTATACCTGTAGCTAATTTAACTCGATTTAATCCTCTTAATCCTGTCACAATTATGATCGTTAAACGGGATTAAAATTATGTCTGCACCTTAAATGGGTTGTGTTATATAATTTTTTTTCAAGTAGGTAGCTACAAAAAAGCTTAACTATATTAAATTTTGTCAAGCAACTCTAAGCTTCTTTAGACAGTTGATTTGAGATTAAATTTACAGTTTATTATATTACATAATGATAAATTTTTATGCCTACCTACTGAGTAATCCTAAAACTCCTTGTTATGCGTGATAATTTATCGGTCTGAATTGTAAAAATCAAAGCTCTAACAAAATTGCTCCAATCAATTAGCATAAGAATATTTTGAAGATTGTGAAGTTCCCTGATGGGAATGGGAACTTTTTCCATTTAGATGAGTCATACATAGAACTCGGTAGTTTATAAGATAGAGTTACATTAGCTTCTTAGATATTTTTTGCAGTCTGGAATTAAGCGTTCATTCTTGTTAATAAAATCTACTAAAATTAGTGTACCACAATTTACAATTAATAGGTTATAAATTAAGTATATAGATATTCACAAATCTTAGATAGTAGCTTAATTTTTCTCCAGTATCCCTTCAACCCTACAACTAATTATTCAAATATTAAAGTGACTAATAATTACGGACAATTTTTAGTTTACTAAAAACATATTCACCCTAGTAGTTTTCATCTTCATAAAAACGATAGAAAATATACTGATTTTTAAAACTATGTTTATCTACAACATGATGAATTAAGCCACGGTCTATTAATAATTGACCCATAGAAATTGCTTGACTTAAGTTAAGTTTTTGAGTTCTCATTAACCACTGTACTGCCTCAGAACCAACAAAACATTTTGAGTAGACATCCCACCTATGTTGACGATCTTTAATTGATACTCCATTATGACCACGCATTTCTTCAACTAAGGTATCTATATTTATATTTTTGTTGGTTTGATTATTGAGAGAATCTTTAGTCAATGCTTTGGCTTCATCCTCCTCATCTATATCTAACTGAGAAGCATTATTTTCAAACTTAAACTTAAGGCTATTCGGATAGTAAATTTGTTCTTGAGGAGGTGAATTTTTCCGCATCCAAATCTCTATCATTTGCTCTATTTTGGGAGATTTTAAATGCAAATCTCTTTGAGGAAAAGGAATTTCAATTTTATATCTTTGTAGACTTGCCTCAATGCGATAATTTAACTCACTTTTTAGTTGATATTGTTTTTGTGGTTCTCTAGTCCAAATCAACAATTGAAATTTTAGAGAACTATCACCAAATTCTTGAAACCAAATTTGTGGGGAGGGATGTAATAATACTTCTGGATGACTTTTTGCTACTTCTAATATAGCTTTCTTAACTAACTTAACATTAGAACCATAAGCAACACCTATCGGTATTTTTATCCTAGAAATAGGGTTACCATGACTCCAATTTAAAACTTCATTTTCTAGAAATCTAGAGTTAGGAACAATTAAAGAAACTTTGTCTAAAGTTGTAATGTAAGTGCTACGCAAACCTATTTTTTTTACAATGCCTACTAAATTTCCTACTTCAATAAAGTCACCCACTTGAATTGGTCGCTCAAAAACTAGAATAATACCACTCATAAAATTATTAGCAATATTCTGTAGACCAAAACCAATACCTACACCAAGAACACTAGCAATAATTGCCAAAGAACTAATATCTACACCCCAAAGTTGTAGAATAATTAGTATACCAAAAAAAATTAATCCATATTTAGCTAAGAAACTGATTGTATCTTGAACACTTCGCTCTGCTCCTGTTAAACTTACAATTTTAGTTCTAAAAATATCAATAAAGTACCCAACTCCTTTCCACATTCCAATAGTTAACCCAGTTAAAAATACCAAATCAACAATGGAAAGACCTTTGTTGCCTAAGTCAAAGATACGAGAAGTAAAACTATTATATAAAATACTTAATAGTTTCTCACTAGGCTCACGAGTAAATGGTAGTAGATAGGTGATATATAGGGTGATTTTTATCCATACTATGACTCGGATAGAAATTATCGTTAATGGCAAAAATTTTGGTAAATAACTAACAATTTGAGGATATTTTTTTTCACAGAAATTGCTAATTTTAAACTTTAATAAACCCCAAAATTGCTCTATACTTAAAGCTGCTAAAATTAAAACAATGCTAATGGATAATTCTTTTAATAAGTAAGGAGAATGAGAGTTTTTTTTGCCTGCTTTAAAACTTTCTTCAATCTTATCTTTCCAGATGATTGCTTGCTCTTCTGTTTTCATTCTTCCTTTAACATCTGCAGCAGTTATAGTTAGTAAATAGTTATTATTAGTAAGCAAAATTACTTGATTGTTTTGCTTATCTATATTTACCTCTATAGATTCATCTGAGCTGAAGATATTTTCTAATTTTGAGCTAATTATTGCCGCTCGTTCAATAGCAGTCAAATTTTTTTCTTTATTACCTGCTACTTCAAATAATTTTTGACCATTCAATTCTACTGGAGCTTTTTCTAGATAATTATCAATGGCTTGTCCCCAAGCTGGTATTATAAAAAATAGTAAAGGTATTAAACAAGCAATAATTAATATTTTGGCGATTTGCTTTTGGTGGGTTTTAGTTTCTCTCTTGCTTGGAAAAGTTAAGGGATTATTTGTTGCTTTAAGATAATTTGGTAGTTCTAATTTTGCTATTTTTTTTAACTTTAGCCACAAATATTTATGCCACATAGTCACTCTCAAAAACTACTAATAAATATTTCACTATAAACTATTGATGTGGAAAAACTGATGTACTAAAATTTGCTGAATTTTTAGCACGATCTTTTTTTTACTACTATAATCTGTTAATCTTAACATAAACTTTAATATAATTGAGAGGAATGAAATCACTATTAAAGCTAACTCGATCTTGTATTCATAAATCCCTAGGAATTATTCATAAGGGTTTAGTGTTTGGGAAAATTCTAGATAATAGAGTTTTGATTGGAACTCACCACAAAACTGGAGCTGTTTGGATGTCAAGTATATTTAATTCTATTGCTTCCTATTATGACTGAAAATTTTATGCAAATAGAGGCAACAAATATTTGATATGTCGATCTAGTAACTTTGATATTTTCTTTCAATATCAATCATATTTTGATTTTCAGAAGCTTTATAATTACACAGGATTGCATCTTATTAGAGACCCTATAGATATAATTGTTTCTGGCTTTTTTATCATCATAAATCACCAGAAAAATGGTTACATATTAAAAGAGAATAGTTTTGAGGCTTGACTTATCAATAAAAACTAAATTCTTATTCATTTTTTGACGATAAGTTAATATTTAAAATGAAGAATTTATCTATAAATATAATTCAAGATATCAAAGATTGGAACTATAATAATTCACGGTTTATAGAAATAAAGTATGAAGATTTAATTCAAGGTATTGATATGAATTTATTTAGAAATATTTTTCAGTTTCTAGGTTTCAATAAGAAGATAATGGCGAGTCTATTAAAAATAGCTTACAATAATAGTCTGTTTTCAGGTTTGGTGTCAAATAGAAAACATATAAGGTCAGGAAAAAAGCAGCAGTGGAAAGAATATTTTAAACCAATTCACACAGCAAGATTTGTGGCCCTATTTGATGATGTTTTGGTTAAACTGAATTATGAGAAAACTAATACAGGTTGGCTTGATAGATAATCAAAATATTTCCAAAACAATTGATGTTGAAATTCATGATTTACACTTATTTATCTGACTTCTTAATGCCAATCTCTTGATTAGCTTTTACCTTTTTGAGTATAATTTAATGACTTAAAATTTCATGAACTAAACCTGCTAATTTTTTATGACTATCCTTGACAGCTAAACTTTCTGCCCCTAGAGACATTTTTTCTAACTTTTCTGATGATTGTAATAATTCTAAAACTTCAGTTTGTAGTTTTTCTGGAGTCAATTCTCCCTCAGTAAAAACTAAGGCAGCATTCTGATTAGAAAAAATCTTAGCATTATAAGCTTGATGATTATCTGCTGCATAAGGATAAGGGATTAAAATTGATGGTGTATGAGTAACTGCTAATTCTGTTAAACTACCTGCACCCGCACGACTAATGACCAAATTAGCTCGCTGAAATAAACTGGCCATATTATGATAAAATGGTAGTGTAAAATATTGTGGATGTTTAAGGCTAAAAGCATTAGGATCATTTTCCCCTGTTTGATGAATAATCCAAGCTCCATTCTCTACCCATGCCGGAATACACTTTCTTACTAATTGGTTAATTGCTACTGCTCCTTGAGAACCCCCAACAATTACAATTACAGGAACATTTTCTGGAATGGGTAAGTCTAATGATTGGGGAAACAAAAATTCTTCTCTTACAGGAGTACCTAAATATACAGTCTTCTCAAAAGATAGATATTTTGTCCCTTCCTCAAATCCTACTGCTACAACATTACATAAACGACTGAACCAGCGGGTTACCTTTCCTGGTAAAACGTTAGATTCGTGGAGAATAACTGGTAAGCCTAGATAACGAGCTGCAATAATTGCCGGAGCTGCAATATAACCACCAGTAGTAAATAATCCTTGAAATTTTCCTTCTTTAAGTATATGTCTTACCTTTAGGATAGATCCGATAAGTCTACTTAAAACCTTTAAGGTTTCTATGCCCAACTTCTGCTGAAAGCCTTCAACTGATATAGTATGGAGAGGGTATTGGGATGGGATTAACTTAGTTTCTAGACGGTCAGGAACTCCTAGCCATTCAATATGATAATCCTTTAATTGATTGGCAATAGCGATCGCTGGAAATAAGTGTCCGCCAGTGCCACTTGCTGCGATTAGTAATTTAACTGGTTTATTGGTCAAGGTTTCTGCCTCCCTGTTATAACAACAAAGTAAGTTAAAAGTAAACTCCCCTTTGCCCATTCCCTTGGGGTAGAAGTTAAAAGCTAAAAGCGAAATAAACTCATAATTTCTGTATTGTAATTTATTTGACTTTTAGTTTTGCAAAAATGTCTAATATCCGATTATTGCTAGTTAAGGTAGTGCAATTAATTGGGCAAAGTTTAACTAGCTACCAGCTTTTAGAGCTATAAATGAAAACCTCTAGCAACTAACTATTAGCCCTGATGGTTTGCTGGGGATTTAAATCTCTTTCGTTCACTTCAAAAAAAATGTCCTACTGATTCCTAAATGCTGATTGTTGACCACTTGTTTAAATAATGGCCACAATACTTGTTTTTAATAACCTGCAAATTTTGAACTAACAACTTTTATAAGTTAAAAATGATTATTTTTCAAATCCCATTTTGTCCACAAAGGAAATTTTTGATGCAATTTCAGCAATTATTAACAAAATTATCTAGTTCATTATTGTTGGGTTTAACTGTTTTTTCAGGAGTAGTTTTTTCCCAGAATTTAACTTTAGCTCAAAGTAGTTATAGAACACCTAAAAAACTGACAGAAATATTAGAAAAAATTGACAAGGCTGCTAGTCGTCAAGACTTAAAAGATGTCATGAATTTTTATAGTAATGATTTTACTAATTCTGATGGTTTAAATCGGGAAAGTTTAGAAGTAGCGTTAAAAAATTTTTGGCAACTTTATAAATCAGTTAAATATCGTACTAAAGTTCAATCTTGGGAAACTGATGGTGATACTATTGTGGTGGAAACTATCACCTATATTACTGCTATTCAAGAAATGAAAGATAGAAATTTAACTTTAAAGTCTACTATTACTTCTAAACAACGTTATGAAAATGAAAAGATTGTTGAACAAGAAATTTTAACGGAGCGTAGTCAGGTAACATCAGGAAAAACACCACCTACTATTAGTGTTAATTTACCGGCAGAGGTAGAAATAGGTGAAAAGTATAACTTTGATGTAGTTGTTGAAGAGCCTTTGGGGGAAGAAATGATGTTAGGAACTGCTTTGACAGAACCTATAAATGAAAATTCTTATACTTTTGAACCGGCTAAATTTAAACTAGAAATTTTATCTTCTGGGGGCATTTTTAAAATTGGTGAGGTTACAGAAAATTTAGATAGTCAATGGTTATCAGCAATTTTAATGCGAAAAGGAGGTATTACTATTAGTACCTATCGTCTACGAGTTATTTCAGAAGAAACAGGAAAGAAATAATACTGTTGTGAAAAAATTATAAAAAATAGCAAAATTTTATTCTAGTAAAAATGATATCTGTTGAAAATAAGATAGTTTTAATTACAGGTGCTAGTAGTGGTATTGGTGAATCTTGTGCCCAGATATTTGCTCAATCAGGAGCTCAACTAATTTTGCTGGCTCGTCGCCAAGAAAAACTAGAAAAACTTGCTGAAGTACTAACTAAGAAATACCAAACTAAGGTTTATTTATTAAACTTAGATATACGCGATCGCCTAGCAGTTGAATCAGCCATAAATTCTTTACCCGAACCTTGGAAAAAGATTGATATTTTGATTAATAATGCTGGTTTAAGTAGGGGTTTAAATAAACTCCATATTGGCGATTTCAAGGATTGGGAAGAAATGATTGATACTAATGTTAAAGGATTACTCTATATTACTCGTTATATAGTGCCAGAAATGGTCAGTCGAGGTCGGGGTCATGTAGTTAATATTGGTTCTATTGCTGGTCGTGGAGCATATCCTAAAGGTAATGTTTATTGTGCTTCTAAAGCTGCTGTTAGGGCAATTTCTGAGGGTTTAAAACAGGATTTATTAGGAACTCCCATCCGAGTAACTGAAATTCAACCAGGTTTAGTAGAAACAAAATTTAGTGAAGTTAGATTTCATGGAGATACAGAAAAAGCTAAGAATGTTTACAAAAACTTGATGCCTTTGACAGGAGATGATATAGCAGATTTAGTACTTTTCTGTGTGACGCGATCGCCTCACGTCAATATTAGTGAACTTTTAGTAGTCCCCACAGATCAAGCTAATGCAACAATGGTTCATCGACATCAATAAAATCAAAATAGGAGAAGAAAATTAAATTGATTATTTCCGGAGTCAACAGAGAAACATGGGAAAGAGAAAAAGTAGATGCACCCTGATATACGACCTCCACCGTCATAGGTGGGGGTTTTTTTTATAGAAAAGTTAAACTGATTATTTCTGGACTCAATACAGAAATATTAGAAAGAGAAAAGGCAGATGCACTTTAATAGTCACTTCTACTATGAGAGTTGATTTATAAAGTAAATATTAAAAAGTTCTTATCCTTGCTATACTTAGAATTGATAACTTATAGCTAATCTAGCCCTAAATTACTAAGAGCTAGGTAATATAAAACTTTCAGCTAAGTTTAGAAATTAGCTCTTACATAACTATGCTTTATCAAAATCTTTCTTAATATCAAACTTGATAAAATAGAGAAGTTACAGCATTTGAGCAAGCAAATGACGTACAAGGTAAATGGTGAAAATATTGTATTGCAGGGAAGATGTCCACAATTGGTATACCTTACCGGAAATAGAAGCTATAGAAGTTGCTGTATATGTTGACTGTTTAGATAGATATTTTGGAAGAGCAAATGTATTTAAAAAAATGTTTTTTTCTGATTCCTTAAAAGCAAAAGATATTACAAGTTATCTATTGGATCAAAACGAAACAAGCTTATGAGAATTATTCATTTAACCTCATTGGTCAGAAAACATAGAATCAATGCTTCTATATATAGCAATCCTAAGTAGGTTGCGGCAAAATTTCATACTGAAAAAGTTTTG
>JAGGDU010000015.1 GCA_018457135.1 Trichodesmium erythraeum GBRTRLIN201
AAGTCAAAAGTTAAGAAGATTTGTTAAATAAGCGATCGCCGCAGTAAATATAGAATATTCTATTGATAAAAACAGAAAAAAAATTAGTTTCAGTAAAAATTAATCAAAGAAAAATTATCATGTCTTCATCAGTTCTAAACTACAATTCAGATCTAAGAAACTATCTCTGGTCAGTAGGGATCAGAGAACCAGAAATACTGAAAAAACTCAGGATAGAAACATTAAAAGACAAAAGTGCCATAATGCAAATATGCCCAGAGCAAGGTGCTTTTATGGCTAATTTAGTTCGTATAATGGGAGCAAATAAAGCAATTGAAGTAGGCATATATACTGGTTACAGTTCCTTAGCCGTTGCCTTAGCTCTTCCCGAACAAGGAACCTTAGTAGCTTGCGATGTATCTGAAGAATGGACTGCAGTAGCAAAGAGGTTCTGGGAAGAGGCGGGAGTCGCACATAAGATTCAGTTGTACTTAGCCCCCGCCAAAGAAACCTTACAAGCAAAAATAGATTCGGGAGAGTCGGGAACTTTTGATTTGATGTTTATTGATGCTGATAAAACTAACTATGAAATTTATTATGAGAAAGGACTTCAGCTATTAAGAAAAGGAGGTTTAATTATAATAGACAATGTCTTATGGTCTGGAGCAGTTATTAATGATCAAATCAATGATCAAAGCACTGTAGCTTTGAGAAATATCAACAATTTAATTTGTAAAGACGAAAGAGTAGATATCTCCATGCTTCCTATAGGTGATGGAATAACATTGGCTGTCAAGAGATAAATTATTAAATTCTAGAGTAAATTTAACCTGTTATTAGTTCATTGTCATTTGATATTATCACTTCAATTTTTGGTAAACTCGCCATTGGTAAAGTGTATGGAATAACTGCATTTATATAAAAATGTTCCAGTTGATCAGGTTAAATTTTTCGACTTGATGTTAAATGAAATAATAGCATTTCAGGTTTTCAAGGAAATGATATTATCAATGTATTAGAAAGTGACGATAATGTCTTTGGAGGTAAAAGCGATGATTTTATAGTTGATGATCGAGGTGGAAATGATAATCTCTATAGGGGTAATGGCAATGATTTCATCTATGGTAGCATTGGTGATGACTATCTATTGGGTAAAGCAGATAATATTAGGTCCGGATAAGAATTAAAAGTTAAAATTAAAAAATTAAAAAGTTAAAAAGTTAAAATTAAAAAGTTAAAATTAAAAAGTTAAAAGTTAATAAAATAGATGTTTGTCTTGGGATGTGCCGCGGCTTAACCCAACCTACAATAGAAGAAATTATTAAATATTAAATATTAAATTAATTATTACTTTTAATTAACCTCAAAGCTTTGAAATACCTGGATAAAAACTTAGTTGATGCAGATATTTAATAGATAGGTGTTTGTATTGGGTTGCGCTGCCACTTAACCCAATCTACAATATAGGAAATTATTAAATATTAAACTAATTATAACTATGTCAGTGTCAAACCAATCAGAATTTAATCAACCTTCACTAGAACAACATCTAAAAAATTACTTTGGTTATGACTCATTCCGTCCTGGGCAAAAACAAATTATTCAAACAGCACTACAACAAAAAGACCTATTAATTATCATGCCTACTGGTGGAGGAAAATCTTTATGTTTCCAAATGCCAGCATTGCTCAAACCAGGCTTAACAATAGTAGTCTCTCCCCTCATTTCTTTAATGCAAGACCAAGTAGAATCTTTAAAAGATAATGGTATTGCTGCTACATTTTTAAATAGCACTTTAGATTTAACTGAAACTCGTAGACGATCAACAGATATTATTCTGGGAAAAATCAAACTTTTATATGTAGCTCCAGAGAGATTATTATCAGAAAAATTTTTAGAATTTTTAGAATTAATTAGTTCTCAACAAGGTATATCAACTTTTGCCATAGATGAAGCTCATTGTGTTTCAGAATGGGGTCACGATTTTCGCCCAGAATATCGACAGTTAAAACTCCTAAGAGAAACTTATCCAGATGTACCAATAATGGCTCTAACTGCCACAGCAACAAAACGAGTTAGAGAAGATATTACTACTCAATTAAACTTACAAAAACCCTATATTCATATCGCTAGTTTTTTCCGTTCCAACTTATATTATGAAGTGCGTCAAAAAACCAGTGCTAAAAATACTTTTGCTGAAATATTGCAAATAATTAGAACAATTGGTGGCTCAGGAATAGTTTATTGTAATAGTCGTAAACGGGTTGATGAAATTGCTTATAAACTACGACAAAATAATGTATCTGCTTTGGCTTATCATGCTGGTATGACTGACGAGGAAAGAACTACTAATCAAACTAAATTTATCAGAGATGATGTTGATGTTATTGTCGCAACTGTGGCATTTGGCATGGGAATTGATAAACCAGATGTCAGGTTTGTAATTCACTATGACTTGTCTAAAAACATAGAAGGTTATTATCAAGAAACTGGTAGGTCTGGTCGAGATGGAGAGCCTGCTCAATGTATTCTATTTTTTAGTTATGGCGATAAGAGAAGTATTGAATATTTAATCGGTCAAAAAGTTGATGAGCAAGAACAAAGAATTGCTGAACAACAGTTAAGAAGAATAATTAATTATGCTGAGGCTACCGAATGTCGTCATCGAGTTTTGTTAAGTTATTTTGGGGAAGATTTTCCAGGAAATTGTGGGAACTGTGATAATTGTAAATATCCTAAGCCAATAGAAGATTGGACTATTGAAGCCATGAAGTTTTTGTCTTGTGTGGCGAGGACTAAAGAAAGGTTTGGCATGACTTATATTATTGATGTTTTAAGAGGTTCTAAAAGTCAGAAAATTTTGGATAGGAGACATGATCAACTTTCTACTTATGGTATTGGCAAAGATAGAGCTACCGAGGAATGGAAAAATTTAGCAAAATCTCTTTTACATCAAGGTTTAATGGATGAAACAGCCGATGGTTATTCGGTGTTGAAACTTAATCAACATAGTTGGGAGGTAATGGGTAGAAAAACTAAGGTAAAAATTGCTATAGAAAAGAAGCGTCAAATTGAAAAAACTACCACTTCTTTGGCTGTAGATGAAAAAAGATTATTTGAAGAGTTACGGGCATTACGCAAAAGAATGGCTGATGAACAAAGTATTCCTCCTACTACGATTTTTCAAGATCACACACTGCAGGAAATGGCTAAGAAACGCCCCCAAACTTTGGATGAATTTATTCGTATTTCTGGAGTAGGTAATTGGAAGCGAGATAAGTATGGTAAAAAGTTTATTGAGAAGATTAAAAATTATTGTCTCAAGTATGGTTTACCTATTAAGTCGGAACCTATTCGAGACTTAGCAAAAGTTGTGGATAATGTTCCTTCTCTGACCCAAATAAAAACCTTGGAGTTGTATAAAAAAGGATTAAGTATTCATGCTATTGCTAATGAAAGGGGAGTCAAAGCTAGCGGAATTGTTAATCATTTAGCTGAGTTGATAGAGAAGGAACAACCGATAGATATTGATAGGTTGGTAAAGCCAGCAATTCAGAAAGAAATTATTGCTGCAATAGAAAAAGTAGGGGATGAAAAATTAAAGCCTATTTATGAGTATTTACAAGAGCGTTACACTTATGATGATATTAAATTAGTCAGGGCATTTTGGCGGAGCGATAAGTTGTATTTTTAGTACCAAAGTTGTTTGGTGGAATACTGAGGCACAAAAGTCTCGCCTTTTCCCTGTATTATTATAACCAATTACCAACAAGAATAAATGGTGACCAATAATAAGGTTGCTGGTATTCTGGTTGAATTTCTCCTTTGATAAACTTAATTTGAACTTGACGTAGTGCTTCTGCCTTTCTCAGTTCTGAACTATTAGACTGCTGTGAAGTATCAGACTGCAACTGCAATAATTCTTCATAAAATTGTTTCATTAACTCTGCTGTCGAGGCATCATCTACCCTCCATAAACTCCCTAAAACACTACGAACTCCTGCCCGAACTGCAAATCCAGCTAAACCCAATGCTGCTCGTTGATCTCCAATAGCTGTCTGACAAGCACTTAAAATTAATAACTCTATAGCTCGATCCGATCGCTGCAAATTCTCACTCTGGAGCAGTTGTTCAAAATCTTTAACATTAATAGGTTTATCCCATGCAAAAATAGCAGTCTCCTCAATATTAGAGCTAAATTGTCCGTGAGTTGCAATGTGGACAATGTTAAAGGGTACAGAATTAATTTGGTCTTGAATATTAATTGCCGTGAATTTTTCATCTGCTAATGTCTCAGACTTTGGTATAATTTTCTTAATACTCTCTAGTTCCTGTTTGACATTTTTTAAAGGATTATATTTCTCACCATAACTTGGTGCTTTTTTATCTGTTCCAGCAATTAACACTTGTAACTTACCTTCTAATAATACTTTTGGAGGAAGCAATTGCAAACTGGGAGCTACAGCGATCGCGTATCGTTCCACTAGATATCGTTCCCGTTCACTATCATATAAAGCGGACATAGGAATATTTCTAAGTGCTCCTTCCAAGACAAAAACTAGGGTTTTTATTTGACTCGTATCATATTCATCGTCTATTTCCAAATATGCTTCAAAAGGTTTGATTAACCACTGATAAAGTTTATTTAACTCCCGCTTTCCCCCTTTGACTATACGACGATCCATTGGAGTTTGTTCTTTGATATATTGATTAATTTTGCCATTTATGGCTCTATCGATGGCTTTAAAATTACTCTCACTGAAGCTAGCATAACGAAAATTATCAGTACCAGGCAATTTGAGAATCACACTTAATCGATCCTCGAATAAGATTGGATAAATAACAGCTGCATTCTGATCAATTTCATCAAAATTAATATCCTGAGCCCTCACACAAGCATCTTGGAAAAAATTATCCAATTCTGCTAATTGTAGAGATTCAATTACTTCAACAGCAACTTTAATATTTGCCACATTGGGTTGATTTAAGCCAAGTTCAGGTTGCAGTAATAAGCCTAGCAATTTTCTATACAAAGGTTCAATACTATCACGAAAGTTAAACTGAATATCTCTATTTAATACTACTAAATCCTGTCGTAAAACTTGGAGAGTATTAAAAGCAGATTTGTCAGCCAAGAGTGCCTCTGAATAATTTCCTTGCTTAATCAAAATATCTCCTAATTGTTCTTGGAGTTGATAAACAATATCATAAGCAGATACTT
>JAGGDU010000016.1 GCA_018457135.1 Trichodesmium erythraeum GBRTRLIN201
ATTTATCTACAGAAATTTATCTACAGAAATTTATCTACAGAAATTTATCTACAGAAATTTATCTACAGAAATTTATCTACAGACATTTATCTACAGAAATTTATCTACAGAAATTTATCTACAGAAATTTATCTACAGAAATTTATCTATAGAAATTTATCTACAGAAATTTATCTACAGAAATTTATTTATAAATCAGGGATAGTTTTTGATGAAATTTTTTATCTATCAACTATCAAAAAAAAATACTATATGAAATAAAAAATTATAGTAATAGTAAGCTATGAAAATTTTATCCGGAATATACTCTTTGGAAGGTTTTCATCTGGACTATATTCAGTCAAAAACTATAATTTTATGTTGGGAATTTCTGCTTCTATTGGGTTGATTATGATGAGATTTATATGAGCAGATATTTTTACTGTTAGTCGCAAAAAAAAATAACAAATTTAATATCATTATTAAAATTGATATTTGGCTTAGATCTGTATTCTTTTTTCACCTTTGGTATAATATAAAATTTGGTGACATCAGTATTTTATAATGGAGGTAAAGAAGAACACTTTAGTTATTG
Organism: Trichodesmium erythraeum GBRTRLIN201; assembly: GCA_018457135.1. Lineage (GTDB taxonomy): Bacteria > Cyanobacteriota > Cyanobacteriia > Cyanobacteriales > Microcoleaceae > Trichodesmium > Trichodesmium erythraeum. The sequence continues at coordinate 575 of JAGGDU010000016.1, forward strand.
GGTAGTCATGAAATAGGAAGAAGCTTTGAGTTTGAGAAAAATCTTAAATATAAGGTAGATATTTCTCAACTTTTACAAATAATTATAGAATAGGAACATGATATATATGAGTGAAAATTATTTTGATTTTGAGCAAGACTTTGTAGATATTTCTCAACTTTTACAAATAATTATAGAATAGGAACATGATATATATGAGTGAAAATTATTTTGATTTTGAGCAAGACTTTGTAGATATTTCTCAACTTTTACAAATAATTATAGAATAGGAACATGATATATATGAGTGAAAATTATTTTGATTTTGAGCAAGACTTTGTAGAATCTTTACGGTGTATTCCTATGATAGTACGCTATAAATTAGATACCTGTGGAGTAAAATTAAAATTATCCCACTGGCATCAATTTAATCATTTAATTCGTCAAGAGTTAGTGAATAAACCTTGCAGTAAATTAGAAGAAATTCAAAGTTATCGAGTATGGCTACATCAGTTAGTAATTGACCATACAGATACTCCTGCTAAAGATTTATCTGTTGAAAAAAATCCGGCTTGGATGGATGAGACTAAAATTCCAGAAATAGTTCAGAAAAAAGCACAAGAAGTAGGTATTAAAATTAAGTTAGATCAATGGAAAAATCTGACGCCACTACAAAGGTTTGTTCTGATTAAACTTAGTCGTTCTAACCATGAAAATAAAAATTTTTTACCTGCTGTTCAGGAATTTCAGCTAATTTGAAGGAGTCAAGCACGATGCTTATTTTTAGCACGAATATACGAATAAATCTAATATACTAGACTTGCTCAAAAACTAAGTTGATTAAATTTCCTATAAGCATTTAGTTATTAGCAGTCAGCTCAAGGGCTTTTCTTAGGTCATACTATGCAACAAGATGCAGTTGAGCTGATCTTCTTTTCGGTGTCAGATTTTTAATTCTTTTTGGAGGTTAATTCCTCCTTTTAGCTGATAGCTGATAGCTGATAGCTGCCTGCTAAATGCTTAGGTTATAGTTTCAAAATATAATGTGTGAAATGATTTCCTAAAATTACTGAGGTTGTCAAAGTTTTGAGCTGATAATATCTTAATTTATTAATGCATAATTTCTCCTCTTACGGGGTAAGGATGGTGTTAACTTCTGTCAAATATCTGTCAAATAATATTACAGGTCAATTAAGCCATCAGGAGGAGTAATTTCAATGATACTTTGTTCAAAATTAACTATCGGTACAATTTCTTTGACAAAGGGAATTAGAATTTTTTTTGATGGGGGGGATTGATTTTTTTTCTGATTCTTTGTGTCTCTACTTCTCTTACTTTTTGAAGGTAAATTATTTTCAACAACTTCAGAAATAACAGGGGTATCTGTAGAGATTTTTTCGACTTCTAATAAGTCATTTCCTGCAAAAATAATATTAATAACTTTGCCAATAGTTTTCCCGTTTAATTGATTAATAACTGTTAAACCAATTAAGTCTGGTACATAAAATTCATCAGCTTCAAGTTGAGGCCGATCGCCTTTTTCAATCAATAACTGGCTATTTCTTAATGCTTCAGCTTGTTGGCGGCTTTTAATTCCTGCTAATTCTATTACATATAACCCTTTACCAGGAACATAACGACCACTCAGTAATTCGATAGATATCGGTTCTACTTGACCCGGTGATAATAACCACCTTTTTCCGGGTTCGGTGAATCTTTCTGGAAAGTCTGAGCTAGGATATACTCGTAAGTCTCCTTTCAAACCTTGAGGTGCAACAATTTTACCAATTTCAATCCATTCAGACATTATTTTCACTCAAAACTTAAAAGTCAAAAGTTAAACAAAAGTTGCATAAATTCATTATTTCTATAAGAATTTTGCCTAAGTTTTGTCTATTGCTAATTTGCAATTTTATACTTGATATAATACATAATATTGATGGTTTTAGGGGATAGGGAATACTTAGGGACTTTACATATAAATTTCCTAGGTATTAGGGAAGATGGATCAGAAAATAGAGAATAAATAAAAAATATATTTATTTCGGATTATATCACGTTAATGTTGAATCTACTGTTATTTATTTTACTATCAGTTTATTAGGGGTTTGATACAGCATTTCTCTTGCTGGTAAGGCACAATTTTAGGGGCTAAGACTGTTTCACGGAGGTGATGCATTTAAATTTAAAAGTTTAAGGTTTATATGCTTAAGTCTTTGATGCTCTCAGTGATTTTAGGAAATTATTTTACATTTAAAGTTGGCAACTATTTGTGACGTCTTTAAAGTAAGTTGGTATTGGTATAAGATGCCTATAATACAATAGTTTGACTATTGATTTTTTGTATATCTCATATCCGATCTGATGCTGTAATTAGGGTTTGCTGAAGTTTGTCTTATGGTTGAAGGTGGTAGTCAAAAGTAGATAGGGGCTTTCTATAGAATGTCTGTATAGAGTTAAAGGAATTACAGAGGATGTAGTTGGAAATTTATCTCTTAATTTTTCTAGCTTTGTCTGCTTAAAATACTGATATTTTTGGTTTGATAATCTAAAAAAATTCTACTTTTTTTCCTGATACGAAGGCTAAAGTTATTATATTTAAGTGCCTTTGGGTTTAATGGGCAATTCCTAATTAGAATTAATTCTATGGATGAAAATATTATTAGTTAATCTGGGCTTTTAAAAGGTAATGAAAATAATTAAAGGGAACAGGGTTAAGGAACTCAGAAATTTTTTTTGTAATCAGAGTTTGATAATTTCTCGAAAAAAAATTGGCTGGAAAATTTGGGGTTTTAGACCTAATGATAATTATTTTGAGAAGGGTTATAAGGGTTTTACTCTGAGTTTGCTTAGGTTAGTTTCTACTCTAATTTTAACTGTTATAGTTTCTATGAGTGACAGTATTGCTTATGGTCAAAATCAAAGTTTTGATAATTATCAAAAAAGAAAATCTTTGATTTTTTTGAGTCAAAACCAAGAACAAGTTGAAGATTTTAAACTAAGAGAAGAAATTCGCGATGGTGTCCGAGAGGAGGTAGATTATACTTTTCGTCATGCTATGTCATTACTTAGTGTTTTTCTAATTGTTTTGACTTTTTTCCCGGCTTCAGCGGCAGTTTGGATTTGGTTTCTTCAGGCAAAGTTAGCTCACAAAGTTGATGTTACAAAACAAGAGATTGATAGTTTTAAATATGATACAGTATCTCAACTTAAACAAATTATTGTTGATACTCAGGTTATTTTAGATGAATTGAGGGTAGAAAGTGGCAAGGCTGAGGAAAAAATTGAACAACTTCAACAGGATACTTTGATTCAATTTTCTTCTGAACAAGGTGATAATTCTGAGCCTTTAATGATGGCGAAAGACTATGCAAAAAAAGCTGATACTTTTTTCTTTTCGGGTCAGTTTAAGGAGGCTATTAATGCTTATAATCAAGCTTTAAAAATTCATCCAAAAATGGCGGATGTTTGGAATAATCGGGGTGTGGCTTTGACAAGATTAAAGATATTTGATGAGGCAATTTCTTCTTATGATCGAGCTTTACAAATTCGGGCTGATTATGCGGATGCTTGGAATAATAGGGGTGTTTGTTTGATAGAATTGCAGCATTATCAAGAGGCAATTAATTCTTTTGAGCAAGGAATTAAGGTTAAACCTGATTATGCAGATGCTTGGAATAATAGGGGTGTTTGTTTGGCAAAAATTCAAAAATATCAGGAGGCAGTTAAGTCTTATAATCAGGCAATTGCTATTAAAAATGATTATGGTGATGCTTGGAATAATCGCGGTGCTTGTTTGATGAAGTTGGGAATTTATGGAGAGGCGATCGCTTGTTTTGATAATGCTGTAAAGATTCAACCTGACTTTTTTAGTGCTTGGTATAATCAGGCTCGTTGTTATAGTTTAAAGGGTGATGTTGATATGGCTTTAAAAAGTTTTGAAAAGGCTGTTAGTTTGAATGGTAAAAAGTCTCAAAAGATGGCAAAAAATGAACCTGATTTTGATAATATTCGGGACCATGAATTGTTTCAGAAGTTGATAGTTTGATTGTCTTTTTAGTTAAGGTTTAAAGGTCAAAAGTTGGAAGCCCTGTAGGTTGGGTCTCAGAATGTTAGCCCAGCTTTTCTGCAAGATAAACTTAACAAATTAGCTGTTAGCATCAGCAGAGGAATTAATAATTTAGGGGTTGGTTCATTGTTGAGACAACTACTTCTGGTCAGAGCGATCGCTTGGTTTTTTTGAGGAGCATAATAGTGCTAGGGCGAACTCAAAGGTCAAACCAAAGGGTTTGGTCTGAGGAGGTTAGCGCAGCTTCTGCAGTTACACTCGGATGAACGGGAAGGTTTTCGCAAGTTTTCTGATATGTCTCCAAGTCGCTGTTGATATACTGCTGCCATTCCTTTGCGGTTAAATTCCGACTGAGACGACTACAAGCTTCTTGAATTAAGCCTTCTGACGTTGCCCAATGGAGGCGGGCGGTATTGTCATAATTTGCAGTAGCAATGGTTTTGCCGTCCGGGCTAAAGGCTACTGCATTTACCAAGGACTGGTGGTTGAGAGTAGCTAATTCTTTGCCATTCTCAGTATCCCAGAGGCGGGCGGTTTTGTCAGAACTTGCAGT
>JAGGDU010000017.1 GCA_018457135.1 Trichodesmium erythraeum GBRTRLIN201
CGGCTTTGTCTCCCCTTATTCTGTTTCTGTAGGCAATGCCGAGATTATTTTGAGTTCCTGCCCAGTCCATGGGGAAGTCTGTTTGGGTGCGCACCAGCAAAGCTTGTTGGTATGCAGCAATGGCAGCTTCAATATTTTCCGCTTTGTCTCCCCTTATTCTGTCTCTGTAGGCAGCGCCGAGATTATTTTGAATAGTTGCCCAATTTTCCCGGTGACTCTTATGTGTAAAAACCTTTAGCACTACTTCATAACCTGCAATGCTAATTTCCATGTTGTTTGCTTGGCTGCCCAGAGGAAATTGCTGAATGAGGTTACTTAACTCACCAACACACATAGCAATGTATTCTGCTACACCCGCCTCCGCTTCAGAAAATTTAGCAGTTGCCCAGTTTCGCAATATATCAGCAAAGTTATCATCAAGTTTATCTAAGTTTTGCTGCAGGAATGGGTAGACAACCTTCGAGTCACCTTTGCTTTCTGCAGTTGCCTCCAATACCTCTTCTAAGAAATTAAAATATTCTGCCGATGAGTAATGAGTTGAGGGAGAATATTCTGAAATTTCTAGTAACTCTACAAGCTGACTCCTGAGATGACGTAAAAAATTAGCAGCGTTTTGAGCATTTTCGTCATCGTTTTCTGCCAGTTGTTGTGCGTAAAGTTCCATTATTTCCAGTAACCCTTCATCTACCAACTCTTGGTTGGCTTCGAGGATTTTTTCTACCTCACCGCTGGGGGAATTTAGCAGTTGGTTAATGAGGTTGACGTATGCTTCTATGCGTTTGTTGTCCATTTTTAGTTATTAGTTAGTTGATATATTTTGTTGGATATTAGCCATTAGGTATTAGGTATTAAGTTTTAAGCCTTTGTGCATTTAAACCACTAATTCTTGTATACCTCAGTTCAGATAAAAAAACCTTCTCAATTCTAAATTTTCATACTTAGCCACCGACATAAAAATTAGAGAATTTTATACCCATCTCCTTCTGTCCCATTTTGAAATAGCTTGGGGGTGTTGATGGCTTTCCCAGTAGTAGCCCTCAAGACATTCCCCCTCGCAACAAAAACATTTTACAAAATAAACATTTGAGAGCAATAAAATCCAACTTTTAAAGTTTGACTTATTCCCCCTCCCAAATTTTCACCAACTTATTAATCAAATCTTCTGCCAAGTCACTCAACTTAACATCCCTATCCTGAACATCATCCTCCTTGAGATTTGCCATAAAATTACTAGCTAATTCTTCTTTCTCATCATCCAAATATGTCACAAACAAACTCTTAGTAGCAGCTCGCCACTCATAACTTTTTTTAGTCCGATATATCCACTCCAACTGAGCAATAATATTAGTAAAATTATCCATCGCCAACCTATCTTTAACCCTAGAAAAAACCGGGTCAACCTCAGCAGAAAAAGCAGAATTAGCAGACTCTAAACGTTGTAAACATTCAAACAAAACCTCTATATGTTCCAACTCATCAACCTCCAACTCTTCCGGCATTTCCTCCGGATCATCCATAGGCAAAAACCCCAATATTTCCCCAAATTGTAAACTCTGATCTAACCGAACCAAAATATAACCAATTCTATCCTCAAAAACCTCTAGGGGCAACTCTATTTTATCCTGTTCAGGTAATACAAAACGACATTCCAACTTACCTCGATCAACAACAACCAAATCCGCCACATTCTGATAAAAACGGATTGCCGGATTCCAAAAATCAGAAGCCTCCAAATCAGTTTTAATATCCATCATTTTCAGGAAATTATCTACAGCATAAACCACCAAAGTATTCAGATAAACTTGAGTCTTTTTTTCCGAATTAGGTTGTTGAGCCGCAAACTTTTGAGCAGAACTATGAGCCTCCATAGGGATAGGAATATTAATAGCATCATTATCTGTAATAGTCATTATTTTTCTCCTGAAAGTTCTTGATAAATTTTCCGCAAAAGTGGTTTACACTTTCTGTTCCAATGAGCCGTCAAAGTTCCCAGAGGTACCTTTAATTCTTCCGCAATATCCTTCTGTATTTGGGGAGGATCCATGAAGAAATTCCGTCGAGCAATTTCCCCACAAGTACATTGAGGATATTTTTTAGGATGACAACCCAACTTTTGAACTTCTGCTGATAGTTTATCCCCAAAATCTTGTTGACTTAAACTTTCCATCGGTTCCGGAAAATTACCAGCAATAACATCTTCTAAAGTAGGTATATTTAAATCATTATTCCCACCATAAATGGGTGCATCAAGAGAAGCTTCCCTCTGAGCTTTTTGCTTATATTCCTGATATAAATCAAGAATTCTGTATCTAAGACCCAAACCATAATTATTCTTTCTATAATTAATCCATAATCTCAAACTATGTAAGAAATTTTTTCCCCTTTTTGGGTCAAACTCCTGACATATTCTTTGAGACAATTCTAACTGAATCTCTTGTAACAAATCTGGGTACTTTGGGTGTTGAGATGTAGCAAGTATTTTAGACTTTAAAATTCCGGTCCATAAAACATCAAAAGCTCTATGCCATTCCTGGCTTCCTGGAGTTTCCCCACAGAAATTAGCGATCGCTCCACAGAGTAAATCATTATCAGCCATTTCATTATAAACTTGAGTTAGAGAGACATATTTTGATATTACCATTTAATTAATTCCAACTGTACCATAAAAAATCTTAATTTTTCCTAAAAATAGTCAGTATTCTTGAAGTACAAAACCCCACAAAATAATCTCATTTATCAAAAAGTTTTCAACTTAAAAAACCAGTAATTAACCCACCCCCATCACCTCCCAAGAGAAGAGTAAAAATCATCAGTTAAGTTGATGCACAAAACCCCAGAAAATAACATCATTTATCAAAAAGTACCAGTTCCCAACATAGTCAAATAAATCCTTCCCAGAAAAGACACCCGCACTTGAGAAATTGCCCTATCAACCCTGAATTTTAGGCAGAAAAACCAAAACCAGAAAACAAAAAATAATACCAAAACCAACCTCAACTTGATGGTTTTCCAGATATAGACAACTGCTCATAATAAACATCATCAAAATAAACATTAATAGGCACAAACGTAACCTTACTTGTAAAATTTTGATTATGGTAATTAACCGCCGCCTCATAATTTTTACAAGCATGAGTAAAATGATATTTTTCCTGATAAAAAATCCTCTTGTATCTGCGCAACTTATATTGCCGACGTAAATAGTTAATTCTAAACCAAAAAAAAGCAAAAGCATTTTGATAGCGATCGTAACCATAAACCACACCAGCATCAGTCACATAAGCCAAAATTCCCATCGCCAACAACAAAATTATTTCATACAACTCAGGAGGCCACTCCTCCCCAGTATAGAGAGCAACAGAAGTACCAAGCAACATCGCCGGAGTTACCCAAACAATAGTATTAGCCAGCCTTTGCCAAAGTATAACTTCATCACGAGAAGAAGGAGACATTTGAGCCGAAAACAACTGAGAACAAACCCCCAACTCAAACAAAACAATAACAAAAGGCAACAATATAGCCGCAACAGTAACAGCAAAAGACCCTGGAGGAAATGCCTGGGACGCCAAATATTCCACAGGTTGTTTAATTAAAACAAAATTGATCACCAAAACAGCAATAAAAAACGACAGCATAAAAAAATAACCAAGAGTTGTCCTAATACCCTTCCTCAAAAACTCCGGATATTCTTGTTTCAACCGTGCCAACTCATTCTCAGTTTCTAACTTTCTTTCTCGAGTTTCCCCTGCCTTATAAAAATGCTTAAACCTCAACGACGCAAGCTGACGGATATGATCAAGCGATCGCCTCTCATCTATTTCCCTGTTAGGCCTTTCCCTCTCATCCTCATCTTGTTGTTTCCACCCTGCTAACTTTTTATAGTAGTCTTCTTTTGCCGACTGAAAATTTTGACCTTCCTCACCCAAAGACGAATTATGCATACTCAATTTTCTCCCTTATTCACCTGAGTAACCAAATACCGAAAAGCAGCAGGTACAGACTCAAAAGCCTTGTGCTCAATATTTTCAAATATCCCCTTACCTCCCGCGCCATTTACTAACAAAACCTCAGCATTACTCTTAAACTCCACAGGTTGAACGCCAACATTATCCAAACCATCAGTAATAAAAACAGCAAACTTTTGAGGTGTTTGTCTCCAAGTCAGATCACTTTCCCCTAAAAATAACTTAGCACGGTTAATTCCTCCTTGAATATCACTACTCCCACAATTAACAGGACGTGCTAAAATAGGTTTAACTTGAGTTGTGAGAAACTCATTAATTTTTTCCTCACTCTGACTGTGCCACTCTTGCACCGAATTATTATGATCAGCCAAAATTTGCAGATCATTTTGACGTAGAGTTTTATATTTAACTAACTCTTGTTTATACTGATCCTTTTCCTTCCTATATGTAAAAGCATTACCTTTATTTTTTGGTTCAACAGGTGGAACTGGATGATGAAAAACCACTTTTTCCAACAAAGGTTGTTGTTCCACCCTAACCCTTTCTAGGGGGCGGTTACTGTCATCACAAAAATTTCCTACTGCTAGCTCCCCACCATTAATTTTTAATAGCCGCAAAGATGACTGAACATCTTGGGTTTTTGGTCCTTCGATGCGACTCCAGTCAGCACTAACCGTCTTATCTATTAGAATGACCACTTTAACCGGAGTTGACCGGGCTTGGTTTTGCAAAGCATTTTTGACTTCTGGTAAAGGTTCAGATATAATAGGAGATGTAGTCTTAATAGAAGTTTTGCCATCAACTTTTCCGGCACAGCTTGCTATGGATAAAATAGTTGATATAATAATCAGAATACCATATATTTTAAGAATAGTTACAATCATTGTTTTTTAGCTCAAAGTGTTGATCCTTAAGTTGATAAATTTGCCTGATGTCAAACCGTAAATTATCTGTTCTATTTATTTAACAGCTTGAAAAAGAACTAACTTTGCAAACTTCAAAAAAAATTTAGCTGAAAATTCTGCCATGACTGCAAATTATCTGTTCTATTTATTTAACAGCTTGAAAAAGAACTGACTTGGCAAACTTCAAAAAAAATTTTAGCTGAAAATTCTGCCATGACTGCAAATTATCTG
>JAGGDU010000018.1 GCA_018457135.1 Trichodesmium erythraeum GBRTRLIN201
GGGCTCGTGTTTCCAACCAGTAGCTATTTGTCGGAGGGCTTCACGTCGCACATCCGAGTCTTCATCAGACACAACCCATTGTTTGAGTAATTCTAAAATTCCCGGCTCGTGTTTCCAACCAGTAGCTATTTGTCGGACGGCTTCACGTCGCACATCCGAGTCTTCATCAGACACAACCCTTTGTTTGAGCCAAGCATAAGTTGAAGGGTCGTCCCTCCAGGTTGTAGCCACTATTTCCACAGCTTGAGTACGAATTTCACGAACTAAGTCTAAATTTTTCCTATAAATTTCCCTAGAAATAGAACTAAAGCTTAAGTACAATGGTTGATAAAAATAACCAAGGTCATACCCAGTCAACTCTTTTAACCTATTTAATAACCGATTTTCCACATCATCAATACCCTGACTACTCCTAACTTCAGACAAACACTTGCCCGCCAAAAATAAATTCTGAAACTTTTCCTCTTCCCCATCTTGTTCCATCAAATAACTAATAATATCTCCCACAAACTTAGCATCTATCATCCCAGCAATTAACCGTAATACTTCATGCCATTTTTCATCCCGCCAATGACTACCAAAAACATCATTTATCAACCCATCTTTTCCCAGAGTTTGTGTTACCGTAAACTGCCAAACAAAACTCCAAGCACAGAAATATTCTAAAAAAGTTCGATGTACAAAAGCATAATATCCACCCCCAACAAAACACAAAATAAAATTCCTAACCCGCAACTGTTCCATCAACGCCCTAGCCACAACTCTCACATCATTAATATCTACACTTTTTAGATAATCTTTAATAATATTTTCTAAGCTGCTTTCATCAATCAAATTACCAGCCAAACCCTCTTTATTTTGTTGCATAAAATCAGCAACTCGGCGCAAAATTTCTTGCTTATCTTTATAGTCAATAGTTATCGGGTCAATCTTAGCATCAACTAATGCCCTTTCCATATCCCATTGCTGTAATAAAACCCGAGAAGCTTGATTATAAAGTTCTGCCCTATCTCTCGGTAATTCTTGATGACGATTTAAAATAGCCATCATAGTTAATAACAAAGGATTTCCCGACAACTGCTTAATAGCTGAAGAATCATTAATTGCCCGTTTCAACCTTTCCCTTTTCCGCTCTTTTTCCCGCTCATCTTGATAAGTTAAATCATGCCAAAGTTGAATAAAATTATCAACTTGTTCCGACCCCAAATCTTGCAACATAAAATGATAAAATTCAGCATCCCGGAGTTGTTGTGGCTGATAACCAATTACTCTAGAAGTAACAATAACCCGGACATTTTTATAATCATTTGTAAACCGATGAATATCAGTAATTATTTCTTTTCTTTTAGCAGGTTCAAAAACTTCATCTAATCCATCAAACATCACAATAGCATCACCATTTTGTAATTTTGCATGAAGTTCTTTTTGAGGAAAATGGCAATTTAAACCGCTACCTTTTTCGAGAAAATCTAGAAAATTTTGGCAGTTATTAGTCTCATGATTTCTCACATAAGTCCGTAGTTCAATTAATAGAGGAATTGGTTTTAAAGGCAAATCTTTCAGAGGTAATTCTGCCCATTCCAAAGCGATATATTGTAATAAGGTAGACTTGCCAGAACCAGGGTCTCCCAGAATAACTAAATATTTATAGTTGGTATTTTCTATTAGTTCTAAAACCGAGCGAACCGGCTGTTCTAAATATCTGCGTCGGACAGTTTCCAATTGTTCTGGAGAAAATTCTGCCTCTAACTGCCCCGTCTCTTTTAATTGTTGGAGATATTCTTTAGGAACCTCATATAATTGAGGCCTAAATTCTTGAGATTCTCGAACATTTTGAGGAATAAACATTCCCCATAATTTCAGTTCATTATAACCATAACCACTGGTATCTAAACTTTCTAATTTGAGTTTTCCATATTGTTCTTGGATACCTTCTTGATATTTTCTGAGGTCAAATTCTGGTGTAATTTTATAATTTTGATTTGCTATTTGATCGAGGTTTTTAGAATCTAATATTATCCGTAATTCTGGGAAACTCCGGATAATATCTTTAACACTTCTCTGATGTTGCTTTGCCAAAAAATCCCAGTCAAAGTTATCTGGTAAAGGTGGATTTATTTTGTTCCAGGCAGTAGCCAATTTATTAATATCTAAAATTTTCACATCATTATCGAAGGCACTAATTAAAACCTCTAAAACAGACCCCTCTTGAATAAAAGACTTGAAATATTTATCATATTCCTTTAATTTACTTTCACTCAAATCAGTATTTTTTAACTCTTTATATCCCAAATTCTCAAAATCTTTAATTGCTTGTTTAGTAGCTTTTTTTAAAGGTTCTCCATTTGCTATTCTGGCAACAGCATTAGAGATGTTTTGCTTCAAAAAATCCTTAACATAATCTTCAACAGCACCCTTCCCTAACTTTCCAACAACTTCCTGAGCAATAAATTTAACCGCTTCACTACTTCCCCAAGCAACTAACCATTCAATCATAATTATTTTATCCTTTATATGTTAGTTATGTATTATAATATAAGGGTATTGTATTTAGTCAATATCTAGCGTTCTACCCTAGTCCTGTAAGTGCCAATTTTATCCTCCTGTCTCCTGCTGAGAGCTGAGTGGCATTTTGAGGGCGATCGCGTCAATAGGAAAATATAAAACATTCAAAATTTAAACTCAGATAACTTGAGATTTTAGTATCAGGACTTACGCAAATACACTATATATAGCCTATGATAAATGGGTAAGTCCTGTAATTGTTTCTGAGTATAATAAACCTCTCGATCTATTACTTTTTTTACCATATTATTTACCTCCCAAATATAAGGCGATCGCACACACCATTAGATTTAACTACTAATAGTACCATCCATCCTATTTATAATAAGAATGGTTCGATTTTATAAGATTTATATAATATCACAAAAAGTCTCATAACTAATCCAATAAAAGTGAAGATTTCTTGAACACTCTAGACATATATTGCACCTTTTGTAAATCTACGTATACTTCATATTCACATTAACTATTAATGATTTTAATTGATAATTTAGTAGTAGATATATCGAGAGAAAGTGTACTATTAATTGTTAATTACCTAATTGATATTTTAGGAGATTATATCCTCAAGTTGTCTCTAAAAAATTGTGACATATTCCAGCTATAAATGTTATAATTATGGTGTACACGAGAATCATAAAAATGTTAGTAAATATAAAGTCTGTAGATAACTATTTGACAATTTTAATTATTAATTAGGAGAAAAAAATCATGAAATTTGTTAGTCCTAAAATAGATTATGCTTTTAAAAAAATCTTCGGTTCGCAACAAAGTCAAGATATCTTGATTAGCTTTCTCAATGCCATAATTTATGGGGGGAAAAAAATTATTCAGTCTTTGACAATTGCTAATCCTTTTAATCCTGGTCAATTGCTGAGTTTAAAAGATACATATTTAGATATCAAAGCTGTTTTAGTAGATGGTTCTATTGTAGTGATTGAAATGCAGGTTGCTAGAATGACTGGTTTTAATAAACGAGTAGCTTATAACCTAGCTAAAGCTTATGCAAATCAATTAGAAACAGGAGAAGATTATCTCTTGCTGAATCCAGCTATAGGGGTAACAATTACAGACTTTATTTTGTTTGAAAATAATGAGGATATAATTAATAAGTTTGTCTTTCAACAAGAGACTAAAAAATTTAAGTTTCTGGAACAAGAATTACAACTATTTTTTGTAGAATTACCCAAGTTTAAGAAAAATTTGTCTGAGTTACATACTTTAAGTGATAAGTGGATTTATTTTCTCAAAAGTGCTAGCCGTTTAGATGAGATACCGGAGAATTTAAGAGAAGTTTCGGAAATAGAAAAGGCTTTAAATATTGCTAATAAAATTAACATGACAGCGGAAGAGTTAGACATAGTTGAGCGTCGAGGAATAGCAATGCAAGATGAAAGAGGACGGATAACTTATGCGGAACAACAAGGAGAGCGAAGAGGGGAACAAAAAGGCGAACAAAAAGGGAGAGGGCAATTAATAATACGTCAACTTAAAAAGCGTTTTGGAGAAGTTCCGGAGGCAATAACTAGTCAAATTGAGGGTTTATCAGTTGCACATTTGGATAATTTAGGGGAAGACTCTTTAGATTTTAATAATTTGGAAGATTTGTTGAGTTGGTTGCATTTATTTGAGGATTTTTAATATAAGTCAAGAGCTAAAAAGTTTGAGATAGATACAAAGTTTCAGGTGACTTTTTGTTACTGTAGTAGTTTCAAGGAAGAAGTAATTAAAGCAATAGAAGACCTCAGACAAGAGTTAGGTAATGCAGGAATTTCCCTAGATGACACTGAAGTGCCAATTTTATCGTCCTGTCTCCTGCTGAGAGCTGAGTGGCATTTTGAGGGCGATCGTAAATGTGTATCAGAACTGTGGGAATGGCTATGTTGTATATTGCTGCAATATCCTTTTTGCCCATTTCTGTAGTTTTTTGTCTGGGTCGTTTTCGGCTCTGTCTTGTAATAGTGGGAGGGTTTGGGGATGGTCTGGGTATTGTTTGACTATTGCTTCTAGTGCTGTTTGTCGAGGGTTGTCTTGAATTTCATGTATACGTTCAAAGGGATCGTTGAGGGCGTTGTCATAAAATATTTCAAAAGTTCCGGGCTCCTGTTTCCAACCAGTTGCTATTTGTTTGACTGCCTCACGTCGCACATCCCAACTTTCATCAGACACAACCCTTTGTTTGAGTAATTCAAAAATTCCGGGCTCGTGTTTCCAACCAGTAGCTATTTGTCGGAGGGCTTCACGTCGCACATCCTCACTTTCATCAGACACAACCCTTTCTTTGAGTAATTCTAAAATTCCGGGCTCGTGTTTCCAACCAGTTGCTATTTGTCGGAGGGCTTCAGTTCGCACATCCTCACTTTCATCAGACACAACCCTTTGTTTGAGTAATTCAAAAATTCCGGGCTCGTGTTTCCAACCAGTTGCTATTTGTCGGAGGGCTTCAGTTC
>JAGGDU010000019.1 GCA_018457135.1 Trichodesmium erythraeum GBRTRLIN201
TGATTTTATTCTTGAAGCATTATGTGTAGTCGGACTTTAGGAAATTGGTATAATAAGATTCTAGACACAACAAAAATAGAGTTATCATGGCAATATTAATGAACTTATAAAAAATACATAAATAGTTGACATCCTCCTGAAGTTACCTTATAGGAAAGCACAGGTTTTCTGCCAACTATTTAACCAAAAATTATAATTTTTCCTACTCAAATACTGAAAAATTCAGATATTTTTGTAAACAAATTCAATGAGATAATAACAATCTCAAATTTAGCAGTTTCAAGCATATAAAATACTTCAACCCACCAAAAAATATATAATGAAAACTTTACCCTCTAAGATCTTAACTGGACAGGCATAATTAAATAAGTCATTTGAAATCCTCCCAAAGGATTTAAAACTACTGGAGTTGTAGCAGTATTTAACTGAATAGAAATTTCAGAAGCTGAGGGAATAGCCTTTAATCCTTCAATCAAATATTTCACATTAAAAGCAATTTCTTCTGGCTCATCACTAGAGATTTGTGCTGCCATAGATTCTCGACCACTTCCCACATCTTGAGCATCTACAGATAAAGAAATTTCTTGATTAACACTATCAATAGTACACTTCAAGATATTATTCTTTTGGTCAGCTAAAACAGCAATTCTTTCCACAGCTCCTAAAAATTTTTTTCGATCTACATTAATTTGATTAGTAAACTGATTAGGTAACAATTGTTGGTAAGCAGGATATTGGCCTTCTAATTTTCGGCTAGTTAAACGCTGCTTTCCCAACTCAAAAATAACCTGATTTTCATCAAACTTTAATGTCACAGAAGAACCAGACTTACCCATACTAATCATACGTTCAACCTCTCTTAAAGCTTTCGCCGGAATTGTTACTTCAAACTCTTCTATTTCTGTAACTTCCTCTATTTCTTCCTCACCCTCCTGCATTACACTTTCTGTCTGGTTAAACTAAGCCAGGTAAATTACCCTACCCAACTCGTCTTCAAAACCGTGCGTGAGACTTTCACCTCACACGGCTCCTCTCCTAAACGTCCCAATTCAAGGGTACACCCCTGCTGAGTGTGCCAACATTCCCTACTGAGTGTGCCGACAATATTGTCAACCCATCAAAAACCTTGTTGCCACGGCTGGATGCTCTGTAAATTAACTTTTGCAACTTAAACACATTCCTCAGAACCCTTTTCCAATCTATGTTTTTCCACAACAAAATTCGAGCAACACTGACTTAAAACAGTATATTGTCTGTATCCCATGCCACACTTAAAAATAGTTTAGGTGACCCTAAATTTATTTTTAGTGTTTTAGCTTTGTTCATCGCTAATTGTTACCTTACATTACGTCTAACAGTGGGTACGTCTGCTAATATTGCTTTTTACCCAATCCTACTCTCTCTAAGACCTACGACTAAGTGTGTAGATTGACCTTGAATGGCTTCCTAAGTTCTCGACCTATATTCTTAGGTGTCTTAAAAAGGTTTCCTCGTTCCCTTATGCCTTTATTACGACTAATTTAGTGGGGTAAACTCTCCCGGAGAATTCTATATGGTTGTTGATATAGATATTGCCATGTCTATATCCATCGACCCTCTGACTTTAGTTCTATATTACCTATACAACTTTGAAATAGGTGTTGGTAACGAGAGTTTGATTACCTTCCTGTTCGTCCACTTGTTAGCCTCTGCTAAAAGTCTCAGTTATTTGCTAATTGAAACTTTGACTTCATTTAGACCAGCTTCACAGATTGATGTTCAGTCGCTACCGTGTGGCCTATGCTGTCAACCCAACAACAAGGCGGATGGAATTTCACCACCAAGGACATAAGAGTTTTCCACTGGCTTTATGTTTAATCTCCTCTAAAACTTGTAGTGGAAGGCTTGCTATACCTGCTTAAGGGAGGTTTTTACTAGCCAACGAGTCGCACGACAATAGCCAACCTATGACCATCTGTTGCTACAAACTCCAAACCATCTGTTTGTACTTTTAAATGTACTCCCGTCAATACTTGTTTGGTTTCATCAGGACTTGTAGCAAATAAAGTTCCTCTCAAGCCATCAATTAAAGCTTCCGATTGTAAATTGATAACTTCCCCAGCTTCCACATTTGGTAATTCTGGATATTCTTCTCCTCCCATACCTCTAACTTGATAACGACCAGATGTAGAAGTAAGAGTAGCGATCGCTTCCCCTGCATCATCATCAATGGTAATGTTACCTTCTGGTAGTCTGTTAAACTAAGCCTGGTAAGTTACCCTACCCGGCTCGTCTTCAGAACCGTGCATGAGACTTTCACCTCACACGGCTCCTCTCCTAAACGTCCCAATTCAAGGGTACATCCCTGCTCATTGTCTCAAGATATTAAGTCATGTAACTTGAGATTTGGAGATGTTTTGTGATCTCAAGCAGTTTTAGTATCCTGGCAATATCAGTGCAACATCAGTGCAACAGTTGTTTGTTCTTGTAGGTGTTCTCACCAACTCTAGACCTTGATATTTTTTGATCTATCTCTATTAGGTCTATCGATCTAAAGGTCAATTTACAAAATCCGCATCCCTACTTTGGAGAAATACTTCTGTTTTATCCATCTGACTGACTTATTTGGATGCCAACGACCTTGCCCATCGACCTAGTCTTTAACCTAAGAGATTATCCAACTTATTGAATATTTTCTTACTGACTACGCCTGAAAAATAGTTGGCCTATCTTCTGATTACCTAATCCAGTTTAGCTATCAGTGCTTCTACTGGTGCAGTTTTATGTGAGTTACATAAAACTGCTAATCTTCAATAATGAATTTTGATACTCTCAAAAGATTATTTAATCAGAGTCTTAAATCCTAATTTTGCTGTCTTTACCTGACCTTATCTGATGGTAAAACCTCGAAAATCGAATCCAGGTTTATTCCGTTCTATCAAACTTACCCAAACTTACATCCCTCAGGATTTACATAAGCTTTGGAGCTAACTTCCGTGTTTCACCCCCATACCACTGACCGCAGCCTGTAATTTATCTTCACAAGCAGGAAACACAATCGTAAAGAAGCAATCGCTACTTCTTAACATAGTTTTTGCTTATTACTCATACTGCTACAATATCGCTATATATGTGTAACTTTAGATAAATCAAGTCAATTTTCATTGAACTATCAAATTCCCCGGCAGTTTTCTTTCTCGGGTCTACCTAGGTCAGGCGTCTAACAGCTATCAATCTAGCGTAGTAACTAGAAGTCAGAATTTTTTTGTATTTATGCATCTTGCAGATATTGCCACTAATGGATGCTCTGTAAATTAACTTTTGCAACTTAAATACATTCTTCAAAACCCATTTCCAATTGATATCTTTCCATTTTGGTTTTGGCTTGATACTCAATTAGAAAAGCATATTATAGACCGTATCCCATGCCACGCTTAAAAATAAATTAGGATTACCATTATTTCTCTTTAGTGTTTTAGCCTTATTCATTGCTAGTTGTTACTTCACATTACGTCTAACAGTGGGTACGTCAGCAATCAAAGCTTTTTACCCAATCCTACTCTCTCTTTGACCTACAACCTTTCGTGTAGATTGACCTTGAATGGCTTCCTAAGTTATCAACTATTTACTTAGGAGTCATAGAGAGGTTTCCTCGTTCCCTTATGCCTTTATTACGACTGATTTAGTGGGGTAAAATCTCCCGGAGGGTTCATACTAGTTGTTAATATAAAGGTTTCCATCCCTATATCCATTATCCCTCTGACTTTTGTCCTACATTCCATAGCTGCCTTGGGAATGGTTTGATATAACGAGAGTTTAATTACCTTACTGTTCGTCCACTTGTCAGCCTTTGCTAGCGGTATCGTTCCTGGCAACTAGTATTTTCCCGCATTTAGACCAGCTTCACGGATTGATATTCAGTCGCTACCGTGTGGCCTATGCTGTCAACCCAACAACAAGGCGGATAGAATTTCACCATCAAGGACATAAGAGTTTTCCACTAGCCTTATCTTTAACCTCCTTCAAAATATGCCATGGAAGGCTTGTTATACCGAAGTTTCATCAGTTTTAACTAACCAACGAGTCGCACAGAAACAATATCATTAAATAATTTGGCAGGTAAAGTAAAACTTCCACTGGTTTCTACAACTGCTGGAAAGCTGGAACGAATTCCTAAACCTAAGTCAAAACCTGTTAACTCTAGACATTGAGAATCAACATCTGCAGTTAATAAAACATTTGCTAGTAGTTAAACTAAGCAAGCCCATTTCCGGCTATCCTTTATAGAGTCTGCTCGTCTTCAGAACCGGACGTGAGACTTTCACCTCATCACGGCTCCTCTGCTAAACGTCCCTTTTTATAAGTACACCCTTTGAAATTCACCAAGGGAGCTAACTAATTCTTAAAGTATAATTGCTACTCTTGGGCAGTTTTCAAATCATGGCAGTGCCGGTGCAATAACTATTTGTTTTTATTAGATATTGTCACCACTTTCTTACCTTAATGATCTTGGCTCACGCGCCTAACAGTTAGTAACAAAGCATAATCACTAGAAGTCATAAATCTTTGATACTTAATGATATTGCGAATTTTGCCAAAGCTGGATGCTCTGTAAATTAACTATTGCAACTTAAATACATTCTTCAGGGCCCATTTCCAGTCTATCTCTTTTAACTTAAGAGCATGATTTATAGATATTTGAGATAGTATATCGTCTGTATCCCATGCCACACTTAAAAATAGTCTAGGTTAACCTAGCTTTCTTATTAGTGTTTTAGCCTTATTAATTGCTAATTGTTAGCTTACATTACGTCTAACAGTGGGTACGTCTGCTAATTGTGCTTATTACCCAATCCTACTCTCCCTAAAACCTACGTCCTTTTACATAGATTGACCTTGAATGGCTTCCTAAGTCATCTTCTTAGGTGTCTTAGAGAGGTTTCCTCGTTCCCTTATACCTTTGTTACGACTGATTTAGTGGGGTAAATTCCCCCGGAGAGTACGGTTATGGTTGTTAATAATTCCACCCAGATAGAATTATCCATTGACCCTCTGAACTTTCGTCCTATATTCCATAGCTATCTTTGGAATTTTCCTAATAACGAGAGTTTAATTACCTTCCTATTCGTCCACTTGTCAGTCTCTGCTAGAAATCTCACTTATTTGATAGTTAAAGCTTTGACCCCGTTTAAGCCAGCTTCACGGGTTGATGTTCAGTCTCTACCGTGTGGCCTATGCTGTCAACCCAACAACAGGGTGGTAGGAATTGCACCTACAAGGACATAAGAGTTATTCACAAGTCGAGGTTGTCCTCATATTATTGACTTTGAACGGCCATTTATACCCATTTGTGGTTTAGTGGCCAACGAGTCGCACCTGGGTGATTAGGTCGAGAAGGAACTGCACGACTAACTAGAGAAAGGTTACTGCTGTTAAACTAAGCCAAATGAGTTACCTCATTCAACTCGTCTTCAGAACCGGACGTGAGACTTTCACCTCATCACGGCTCCCCTCTTAAACGTCCCAACTGAAGGGTACATCCCTACCTTAAAATCTACATATCCCATAATTAATAACTAGTTAAGTCCTGTAACCTTGTTAGTTTTGAATATGTGTTCTGATCTGAGGCAGTTTTAGTATCGTGGCAATCTAGGTATAACAGTTGTTGATCCTTCTAAGTGTTGTCACCACCTTAAGACCTTAGTTTTATGTAGTCTACTGACCTTAAAACAGTATCTCTGAGGGTTAATCCATAAGATGTGCATTTATTCTTTTGCTGTTTCTTGTCACTTCTTTCGTTATACCCGGATCTTTACCCATTCTGTTACTCAAATAGATCCAGTCAACATCTAATTGTTATTTACTACCTTTAAGTTTGATGTACCTTATAATAATAATATCAGAGTGTTGATATCGTAGATTTTTAATACCACCTATACCAGTAGTTTTCTTTCCCTGATTATCCTGTTTCAGGCCTCTAACAGGTACAACCTTGCGTAATAACTTTTGGTCAGAAGTTTTTGATATCTACGTCTATTGAGAATTTCACCACAACTGGATGCTTTGTAAATTAACTTTTGCAACTTAAACATATTCTTCAAGACCCGTTTCCCGTCAATATCTTTCCACTTCAAGTGAAGATTGACACATACACGGGACAATATATAGTCTGTACCCCATGCCACACTTAAAAAGGGTTTTGGATTACCCAATATTCTTTTTAGCGTTTTAGCCTTATTCATTGCTAATCATTACCTTACATTACGTCTAAAAGTGGGTACGTCTGCATAGATATGCTTCTTACCCAATCCTACTCTCCCTAAAACCTACGACCCTATGCGTAGATTTGCCTTGAATGGCTTCCTAAGTTTTCGACCTATATTCTTAGGTGTCTTAGAGAGGTTTCCTCGTTCCCTTACTCCTTTATTACGACTGATTTAGTGAGGTAAAATCTCCCGGAGGGTTCGGTATGGTTGTTGATAATCTTGACTTAATAGGATTATCCATTGACCCCCTGACTTTAGTCCAACATTCCATAGCTACCTTTGAAATGGTTTCAAATTACGAGAGTTTAATTACTTCCTGTTTGTCCACTTGTCAGTCTCTGCTAGGGGTCTCACTTATTTGGTAGTTAAAGCTTTGACCTCATTTAGGCCAGCTTCACAGTTTTGATATTCATTCGCTGCCGTGTGGCCTATGCTTTCTACCCAACAACAGGGCGGCGGAATTTCACCACTAAGGACATAAGAGTTATCCACAAGTCGAGGTTGTCCTCATGTATTGACTTGGAATGGCTATTTATAACTGTTTCCTCAGTCTTAGTAGCCAACGAGTCGCACTAAGTCACTTTGAGTACAAGTTAATTTCATTTGAGTTTAGTTATTCATATTAAGAACCTGAGGTTTTTTCAATAAAACTTACCTCAGATCGAAATTTTAACATTCTTAACTTGAATAATCTAGACCTCTAAAATTAGACGAAAGATATGAGTAATAAAATCTCAGGTTAATATCTGTGGAAAATGTGGAAAACTCCAATTTTTTTTTTACTATATCAATGATTTCACCAATAAATACCTGTGGAAAACCTGTGGAAAAATTTATTTTTGCTTCAAGAGAAAGTTTGAGATTTTTCATAACTTCAAATTTTGAGATACTCCAAACTGATAAGATATAAAAGTAGTTAGGGCAAATGCAACATTCTCACATATCTCAAATATAGTTAGAGCCAATTTACAGTACTTTTGGTTGTTATTAGGTACACATTTAGTAAGAAAAATTCTCACAATACAAGATTTTTACTCTTCAGATTTGTACCTCAAACTCTGAAATTTGCTTTCCATTTCTGGCTTCTGTCATACCCTCTATTTTCAATATTCATACTTCACATACCAAACCCAGACCTTGAGGTTTAGATTAAGACTTTTGCTATTTGATTTAAAGTGGTTAAGGCCGATGAAATTGTAGATTTTATATTTTTCCACAAGTTTTCCCCAAGTTTTCCACAGACCAAAAATTTTTTACCAATCAAAACTATAAGGTCATAATTAGGGACTTTCCCATCAAAACAAATAGAATTTAGAAGGTAAGCAATAAAGGCAACGAAATAAATAAGTCCAGTTCAATAATTGGATAATTTATTTTTGCTATTCCTTAATAAGTAGGTAGATATAAAATTTACATTAAACCTGAAGGGGTGACAAAGAAAGCTAAAATATTAATTGGATAATGAGTATCGCCCTCTTGCCTTTTCGATATTTGAGCTGATGTTAAGACAATTGGCTATCAGTTCCTTAGCTTTTTTTTGGCAAAACTTCTAGAGAAATTTTACTAAGATTGCCCTCTATTTTATTTTCCGTCTCAAAATAGCTATTTCATCTATATTTTCTACCTTTTTCTGCATAATTTGCTACTCCAAAAAAGCCGATTTTGGTGCAATTAATAATAAACTTAGCGTCAGCTAAAGTAATTAATAATATTAAATAAATTAGCGTTAACTTATAATTTTAGTTTCTTCTATATTATAGCCTCCTATTTCAAAATTACTGAAAATCTATTCAATGCACATTCATTTGGGCTAAGGAATTAAAATATAATCTAATTCCTAAATATTTATGAGGATAAATAAAGGTGATTATGGAGAAAAATCCGATTTTTTTATTCTATTTATTTTACGAATAAAATTTACTTACTAAAACTATAATTTTTGGTAAGTTTAACAACTATGAAATAAATCAAAAAACAACTTTCTGAATTCCTAATTATGTAATGAAAATGCCGAAAAGTCATTATTTTTTTGATATTATAGATATGCTTTTTTGTAAATCAAACTAAAACTAGTTTTTTCTTGATATTTTTCATTATTTATATAGTTTAATATTACAAATTTATATCTCATAAAATTACTATTTTATAACTAGTAAATAGAGTTAAATTTATGAATAATAATTATTATTATATATAAAAAAATACTATTACTTTTTTTCAATGTTCGTGATATATATATGCAAAATGTGAAGCTTATAAATTAAGTTAACTACTAACAGGTTGACTACAAAAAATTGATTCGTGTCAAGAGAGAATATAGTATTTAATTGTCTGAAAAATTTGATTCAACCCACTCATTTAACAGTAGAAACTACAAAATTTCAAACTTAACTTGAGGTAAAGATAAAAAACATTGCATAGCCCAACGACAACTTTCAAAGAGAGTGTATTTTAGTATTTGATTAGCTAAGTTTTCCAATCCTTTATATCTATGTTCTATAGTCAGAGAAATTAAATTTTTTCAGGTTTCCCCACATAAAATTTTAGTTATCCCAGCAGATGCTTATGGTAAAGTTGAGGTATAGTTATCAAACTTTTAGCAGCACTTTTCAAAATTTAAGGTTTCAGGGTATCCTTGACTAAATATATTTATAGTTGTTTCAATTAAGATTGAGACAAAAATTAAGTAGAATAATTTTAAGTCAACTAGCAACTATTTTTCACCATGGCTTACAGTTGATAATTCAGACAAAAAGTAATAAATTTTGTAGAAAATGGTGGTACGATTACCGAAGTATAGTTCATTTATTTGGGATAGGAAGAGCTTCGATATATAGATGGTTATCTCGCCCAAAATTGTCAGCAACTAAGGTAAAATGTCATCGAATAAAATTAGATTAGAAATAATTATAAAAAGATGTAAAACAAAATCCAGAGTCGCTCATTGTCAGACAGAGCTAAAAATTTTGGAGTTAATCTTACAGCTATATTTTATGCTTTGAAAAGAATGAATTTTCCTTGAAAAAAAACAACTTCGTTATAGGGAAAGAAATAGAGAATAAAGAATAAAATATTATTAGAAACTACGAAATTTAATTCAAAAAATTGGAAATAAAAGCGTTGTATTTATTGATGTATCAGGATTTTAATACAATTGAGACTGTATTTATGCCTGGTCAAAAAAAGGGAAAAAATTTATGGTGAGCAAGAGGGAAAACGAGGTAAAAGAGAAAATTTAGTAGCAGGGAGAATAAAAAAGGAAAAAGATTTAAGAGCACAAATTATATTTAAAGGAAACCTAAATGCCGTAGTATTTGAATAATAGTTAGAGAACATTTATTACCATCATTAAAAATTCCCAGTGTACTGCTGCACGGATAATTCACCATTAATTACGAAAAAACGTTATTAGAGAATTAGTAGAAGCAGGGGGTCACCAATTACTATTTTTGCCAAAATACTCTCCTGATTTAAATGACTAAGAACATGATTTTAGTGCATTAAAAAGAGCTAGAATGTATTTACCTATCAATACATCTCTTGATAAAATTATGCGTAATTATTGTACAAAATAGTGCCTCATTCTTATTGAAAATAACCATATGTTAAAAATCCTAAAGGATGGATCTGTTAGTTACCTAATCTTCTCCTTCTTATTTATACTAACTAATGACGACTAGAAAAATTAATTCGATCGCTCAATTGTCGAATTGTTTGAACTAAATTTAAGTCACTATTTTGTAGCTGACTAATTTTGTCGCAACTATACAAAACAGTGGTGTGGTCTTTTCCTCCAAAAACCTCTCCAATTTTTGGTAAACTCAAATCAGTATGTTGTCGCATCAAATACATCCCAACTTGTCTTGCTAAAGTAATTTCTCGCTTTCTAGAACTACCCTTCAAATCCTCTATAGATAAGTTAAAATTTTCGGAAACAACCTTAATAACTGCCTCTGGTGAAGCCTCTAACTTTTCTGTTTTTGGATTTAAAATAGGTGCAATATTTTCCACAGTCATAGGCAAACCAGAAATAGAAATATAAGTAACAACCCTTGTTAAAGCTCCCTCCAACTCCCGAATATTTGAAGGATATCTAGTTGCAATATATTCAATTACATCCCTAGGCAAAACCATATTTTCATACTCAGACTTTTTTAGTAAAATTGCCATTCTAGTTTCCAGATCTGGAGCTTGAATATCTGCAATTAATCCCATAGAAAACCGAGAGCAAAGACGTTCTTGTAAACTAGGAATTTGATTGGGAGGTCTATCAGAAGCTAAGACTACTTGTTTGCCAGCCTCATGCAAAGTATTAAAAGTATGAAAAAATTCCTCCTGAGTATATTCTTTACCTTCAATAAATTGAATATCATCTACTAATAAAACGTCTGCTGCTCGATAATGTTCTCTAAAGCCTTGCAGACTATCTTTACGAATAGCAGCAATCAAATCATTAGTAAATTTTTCTGTAGAAACATAAAATATTTGAGAATGAGGAAAAATATCTAAACGATAATGACCAATAGCTTGCATTAAATGAGTTTTACCTAAACCGACTCCACCACATAAAAATAAAGGATTAAACTCTTGTCCTGGAGACTCTGCCACTGCTAAAGAAGCGGCATGAGCCATACGATTATTTGGACCTACTACAAACCGAGAAAACATATATTTGGCATTAAGATTTGCTGGTAATGGTTTTGGAATAGATAAATTTTCTCCCAGAATATTTACGGACTTATGTTCAGACCAAATGAGTCCCGAGTCATTTTTTCTACTATCTTCAACTAAAAAAGTAGTTAAATAAATTTCTACTGGGTAACCTAAAATATCATGTACAACGTCAGCAATAGTTTTTATATAGTATTTCTGTAACCAATTTCGAGCAAAAGGATTAGGGGCGCGAATTACTAAACAATTATTTTCTAATTGTTCAGCAGTTGCTGTTTTAATCCAAGTTTCAAAAGTTGGTTTACTTAACTGTAATTGGAGCCTTTCTAAAACTTGGTCCCATAAATTATCTAGATAAATTTCCACTGCTAGCCTCTTTTTATATCGCTACAAACAAAGCAAATTAAATTTATAAATTATTCAATAAAAGTTTGTTTTTCAGAACTACCAAACAAGTTATTTTTTTTCAAAATACTGCTGACAATATCCAGTTAAATTTTGTACATAGGTTCTCGAAAAACTTAGCTAATAGAACAGTTAGTTTAAACATAATTATTTAAGAAGATAACTTATATTGCCTTGTATAGTAATTATATCTTAGCTTGACAAATATAGTTTTTTATGATATAATTATATGTAATAATAAATAATAATATTTTAATCAAAGCTAAACAGAAGTCAAGTCAAATTAGTTAAAAAGCTGCTTAGATAAGACAGTAAAAGGTTAATATTAACATTTAATTAGCTATTAGCTAAAATTCTGAGTAATTTTTGATTAACACCGTGGGAAAGCATGAGGAATTAAAAGCAAATCTTAGAATATATATATAAAACAATTAGGTGAACTCACCCTAGAAGTCTATATCTGATTCTCAAGTCAGAGTGGAAATTGTTACCTAACTCACATAACCAACCTGTTAAATGGCACAAACTTTATTATTTAATGCTCTCCGTGCAGCTATTGATGAAGAGATGGCTCACGACCCAACTGTATATGTTCTTGGTGAAGACGTAGGTCACTATGGAGGCTCCTACAAAGTGACCAAAGGTCTTTATGAAAAATATGGGGAACTACGTATTCTTGATACTCCTATTGCAGAAAATAGCTTTACAGGAATGGCTATAGGTTCAGCCCTGACTGGACTACGGCCTATCATTGAAGGCATGAATATGGGATTTTTATTATTGGCCTTTAACCAAATTGCCAATAATGCTGGAATGTTACGCTATACCTCTGGTGGTAATTTCAAAATTCCATTAGTGATTCGTGGCCCTGGTGGTGTGGGTCGTCAGTTAGGTGCAGAGCATTCCCAAAGATTAGAAGCCTATTTTCAAGCTGTTCCTGGTCTTAAAATAGTAGCTTGTTCAACTCCATACAACGCCAAAGGTTTACTTAAATCAGCTATCCGTGATGAAAATCCGGTCTTATTTTTTGAGCATGTCCTTCTTTATAATCTCAAAGAAGACTTGCCAGAAGATGAGTATTTGTTACCTCTAGATAAAGCAGAAGTGGTACAAACTGGAAAAGATGTTACTATCTTGACCTATTCGAGAATGCGTCATCACGTTACCCAAGCAGTACAAACTTTGAAAAAACAGGGTTATGACCCGGAGGTAATAGACCTCATATCTCTCAAACCTTTAGATTTTGAAACTATTGGTGCTTCTATTAAGAAAACTCACCGGGTGATTATTGTTGAAGAGTGTATGAAAACAGGTGGTATTGCTGCTGAGTTAATTGCCTCAATTAATGAAAAATTATTTGATGAACTAGATGCTCCTATTTTACGATTGTCTTCTCAAGACATTCCTACACCTTATAATGGTTTACTTGAAAGATTAACAATTGTACAACCAGAGCAAATTGTTGAAGCAGTACAAAAAATGGTGGCAATTAAAGTTTAACTGGAAGCAAGAAGGAGGAAGACTTTAGTTATCTAGGAGAGAAAGAAGAAGCAAGAAGACTAATTAAATTTTTTGATAACATAAACGATTCAAGCTTTGTAAGGATTTAGCTATAAGCTATCAGCTATCCTCCAGAGTTCTAACTTCGCAGTTTAGCTATGAGTTATTAACTCATTATCACACCCTAAGCAGGAATTGGTCTCCCAGGAATGATGAAATATAAATAACATTGCTTATTTGCTAACCTTGCTAAGCTACTGAATTCTTTCAGAATCTGAGTGTTGAAGAGGAGCAAATTTAATGCTTACTAAGCTTTTCCTTCAAGCGGGCAACTTTTTGTTTTTTAACCTTCCTAAGTAGGTAGGAGTTAAACTTTGTTGCTATGTAATAAAATGTAAATAATATAAATTTCCTAAAGTCAAACTAAACATAACTTGAAATCCAAGATGTCAAACTTGTAAATATTTTGATCAGTTAATTGAAGTTTTAAGTTTATGAAATTGGTATAACCTCTCAAGTCAACTATTTCGAGAAACTTGAAGTTAGTTTACAAAAATTAATATAGTTAAGCAATTTCTGTACCTACCTACTACAATTGCTATCCATTAGACACATAGGTTTTGCACAGGGCAAAGTGTGGGATAGACAATTAAGTCATACCAGTTCTAGGAATTGATATAGCTGCTGCAGTTGCTGTATTACCCTAAACCTGTCCTTTCTCCTGCTGTATTGTCCTTAGAAGTATGAATCCAAATCTAATTGAAATAGGCGATATAGCTGACCCCACGCTCCGCGATCGCTAATCTCAGTATTATTAATATCTGCTCCCAAACCTTAGCAAATTTCTGCATCTCGGGGATGCCATCGACCCTTCTATTGTCCAACAATTCCGTACGTTCGCTCTAATTGCTGTGTCTGGTCTTTTGCAATAATATGCTAAATTTCAGGGAGCATAACTTTTTTAGATCCGACTCAATTATCGGTATGCCAATATTGACAGTTAGTTTTACCTTCTGTATTAACTATGAGTTATCCAATCTCATTGGCCATTATATTTACCAATTCTCCCTGTAAGAATCAATCCACTTGAGGATACTTGAGCAATTCCAATCCAACAATTACCTGCTCTGAGTTAATTGAACTGGCAGTGCCCTTGTTTTTTTTTAGACAAAATCTCAAAATTCATCTCTACTGCAAAGTGAGGTTTCAAATTGAATACTCAAGCTTTGAAACAAAATTGGATGGGCAGAAATATAAGGCTGAGAAATTGATTAGGGAAGACTTATCTTATTCCTAAAAACTATGAACAAATTTGGTGACATCACTTTCTTTGTGTTAAAGTTATACGACATCTTTTTAAAGGGTTAAATGCAAAGTAAATAATATACTAAACCCTTCCCTATTGCTCATTCCCTAAAAAGCCTAGATATTTTTTATATGACTTAAACATTTATATTGACCTTATACAAAAAAATATCCATATATATTACCAATTTCCTAAAGTTAGACTACACATTACTTGAAATCTGGGATTTCAAGTTTATAAAAATATTTATAAGTGAATTTTTAATTTGATGAAATTAGTATTAATTATCAATACAATCCTCTAAATGCTACTTTAATTTAATTAAATTATGCGTAGACAAAATTCTTATATAGCTTTAATCTTAGTTCTAGTTATCGCATCAGTTACAGTATTAAGTCAAATTCCAATTCGTTTAGGATTAGATCTCAGAGGTGGGTCACAACTCACTATTCAACTACAAACCTCTGAGGAAATTCCCACCATTGACGAACGTGTAATGGAAGGAGTCCTAAAAATAGTTGAAAATAGGGTTAATGCTTTAGGTGTATCAGAATCAGTAGTTCAATCTTTAGGACAAGACCAAATTTTAGTTCAATTACCAGGAGTAAATGACCCTGAACAAGCAGAACGGGTTTTAGGAGGGACAGCTCAACTTGACTTTCGAGAACAGTTACAAAGTACCGAGCAGCAGTTAGCAATTGAATATCAAGTACAGAGACAACTATTAGTAGAGCAAGAATTACTTAAAAATAGTGAAGACCAAGAAGCTATAGAAAAAAATTTAGAATCTATCGAAAAAACAAATCAAGCGATCGCCCAACTATTCAAAGAAGCAATTATTAAAGGCCAAGACCTCAGAGATGCTTTAGCGGAACCAGAAGCTCCTGGGTCTAATAACTGGAATGTAGCTTTACGTTTCACCTCTGAAGGAGGACAAAAATTTGCTGAATTGACCAAAAATTTAGCAGGAACTGGGCGTAGTATCGGTATTTTCCTAGACGATAAACTATTAAGCGCTCCTACGGTTAGTGTTGAATTTGCAGAGACAGGAATTACTGGTGGTAGTGCAGTTATTCAAGGTACATTTACCCCTCAACAAGCTAATGATCTAGCTGTACAACTGCGGGGTGGCGCTCTACCTGTTTCTGTAGAAATAGTTGAAAATCGAACTGTTGGGGCCACTTTGGGCAGAGATAGTATTCAGCGTAGTGTCTACGCCGGAATAGGTGGTTTAATTCTGGTATTAATATTTATGGTTCTTTACTATAGACTACCTGGCGTCATTGCTGACGTAGCCCTAGTTATTTATGCCCTATTTACCATTGCTAGTTTTTCCATCTTGGGGGTTACTTTAACATTGCCAGGAATTGCTGGTTTTATCCTGAGTATTGGTATGGCAGTAGACGCCAACGTTTTAATTTTTGAACGGACAAGGGAAGAGTTACGAGCTGGCAAAACTTTATATCGTTCTGTAGAGTCTGGCTTTTATCGGGCTTTTTCTAGTATTCTAGATGGTAATGTCACAACTTTGATTGCTTGCGTAGCACTATTCTGGTTAGGAACTGGTTTAGTCAAGGGTTTCGCCCTAACTTTGGGAATTGGTGTAGCAATAAGTATGTTTACCGCCCTGACTTGTAGTCGAACTTTGATGTTTTGGACAATTGGATTTTCTCAATTCCGTAAACCAGAATTATTCTGTCCAGAACTAAAGTAACCTCAAATATTGCCCACTCATCTATAAAACTCACATGAATATCAATACAATTAATATTTCACTGGTAGTTGTTGGAACCACCATGTCTCTTTTCCTCTCCCAGTTGAAGTAGGGGTCAAAGAAGCTATCAGGAGATTTTAATGAAGATAAATATTATTAAACAGCGATCGCTTTGGTGGACAATTTCAGGGTCTATTATACTTTGTGGTTTAATTGCTATGGCCATTTCTTGGACTCGGCCAGATATTAGTGCCCCCTTACGTCCAAGTTTAGATTTTGTTGGCGGTACTCGGTTACAACTAGAATTAGATTGCACTATACCCAATAACTGTAATCAACCTATCAAAGTTGCTGCTGTCAGAGAAATAATAAGCAAGGAAGGTTTCCCTAACAGTAAGATTCAAGTTGTAGGAGAAGAGAAAGAAGCTATTGACATACGCACAAAAACTTTAGATGTTGATACTCGAACTCAGTTAATAACTGCTTTAAGTACAGAATTTGGTAAATTTGACCCAGATTCTACTCAAATTGATACAGTCGGTCCTACTTTAGGACGACAAATTTTTACCTCTGGACTATCAGCTCTACTGGTTGCTTTTTTTGGTATTACAATATATCTGACTTTTAGGTTTCAGTTTGACTATGCCGTATTTGCTTTTGTTGCCTTATTTCACGACATATTAGTTACCGTTGGCATTTTCTCAATTCTTGGTTTGGTCGCCGGTGTGGAAGTAGATAGTTTATTTTTGGTTGCTCTATTAACTATTATTGGATTTTCTGTTAATGATACAGTAGTAATTTACGACCGAGTTCGGGAAGTAATTAAGCGCTATCCAGGTAAACCAATTAATCAGATAGTTGATGATGCCGTCAATCAAACTTTAACACGGTCAATTAATACCACTGTAACTACTTTATTACCTTTAGTTGGTATTCTTATATTCGGTGGAGAAACTTTAAAATATTTGGCTTTGGCTTTAATTATTGGTTTTGTGGCAGGTTCTTACTCTAGTATATTTATTGCTAGTACGCTTTTAGCTTGGTGGCGTGAGCGTATTGGAGAATTTATCCCCAACCCCTTAGAAGAAAATTCACAGTTAATAGAAGGTCAAAAGGATACTGTTTAAACATAAATACAGCTAAAGAACTCAAGCTCTGATAGAAGTTTTAATTAGAGCTTGTTGATTCATTATACAAGTGTTGGCATATATAAGGTTAATGCTTTATTTTTAGTGACTTTAACTGATATTAGAAATTGGTTTACTCATAGCTGTCAGTTGTAACTCACCATCCTCATGCATTGCTGTAAGTCTATATTCTAAGGTCTAAGGGCCTTTGGCTTATAATGACGATAGGAGTTATATAACTCCGAGGCCAACGGATTTGCTCTTAATAATTCCCACGAAGTTTTTAATGGTGCACTACGAAGATTTTTAGGCTCTATTTCTTCTACAATAAAATACAAGTCAAATTTAGCAATAATAATTATATATGGCTACCAGATTAATTGAACTAGAAAATGGTATTTTAGTTTATTCAGGAGCCTCAGAGGATGAATCAGAAACTATTTCTACTAATTTTATTAAAGGAGTTAAATCTGCTTTTGCTCAGATTAAACCTATATTAATTAGTATTAGTCGTCCTATTGCTGAAGCTTGGCAAGAAATCAATAAAGATATGGAAATTGAACAAGCTGAGGTAGAAGTAGGTTTAAATTTTGAGGGGCAGGGTAACATCTATATTACTAAAGGAAAGGGGGGTACGAATTTAAAAGTTAAGTTAGTTTTGAAACCTAAAAAGTTAGAAAATGAGTAACTTAGAAGATTCTATTGTTTTAATCAGAAGTGCAAAAAAAGCAAATGTTATTGGTACTGGATTTATATTTCATAAACAACAGAATTATAGTTATCTGCTTACTTGTGCTCATGTTATTGAGGGTGTGGGTGGAGAAGAAAATATAAGGGTGAATAATCTTCCAGCGGAAGTTATAAAAATAGGAGATGTTCAAGGTTTTGATGTAGCTATTTTAAAAATCAATACAACTTTTTTAGCTTCATCCTTGAACTTAAGGATTTTAGATGGAAAGGAAGGAAAAAAATTAGAAGTTAAAATTCCTGGCTATTATCTTTTTGGACAAAATAACGCGCTTCGTCGTCAAACAATAAGAGGAGAAATGATAGTTGAGGTTGATGGAGAAAAAGCATTACAAATAATAGAGAATGTAACAGAAAAAGTTGCAGTTGGAAAGTTAGAGATAAAAAAAAGGAATTCTTCGTTCAGGTTATAGTGGTGCCCCCGTTTATGATATTAATAAAAAATCAGTTGTGGGTCTAGTTACTCATAAAATTGATGTTGATGGAAAAGGAAAAGGAAAGTCTGGTGTAGCGATATCAATAGAAGCTTTAGAAAAAATTTGGCCTGAAATACCTGCTAGTATTTCTCGGAAAATTACACGAGAATCACTAAAGAATCCTATTGATTCAACTCATGGAAATAAAATACCAAAGTGGTGGCTTACACATTTTTTGCCTTACTGTCTTTTTTTCGTTTTTCTATTAGTAATATATCAGAAAATATTAGACATATTTAAGAAAATTGATACAAATCAACCTCAAAATATTTCTCAAAATAATTCTGAAAATAATCCTAAAAGTAAAAGTATTTATGATCTTTGTCCTACAGAATTTCAGTTCTTAACTTGTGGTGAAAAAGAGCAAGGTATTACTATTAATTTTCCTGTAAACAGCGCATTTTCAACAGAAGAAAGGCGTGGGAGAGATGAATTAGCTAAAAGGAATTATAAACAAGCTGTTGAATATTTAAAAGAAGCATGGGAAGGAGAGGATGGAGATAAAGATCCTTCTCTTTTAATTGCTTTGAATAATGCCAAAGTTATGCTAGATATTCAACAAGGAGACTTACCTAGAAACCAGGTCTATGCAATCAGTGTTGCTATTCCTTTTAGTCACACCCTAAGATATGTAAGTAAGAATATACTTAGAGGGATAGCTTGGAAACAAGAGGAGTTTAATAATAAATCTGATGATAATAATGAAGATTGGAAATTATTAGTGTTAATGGCTGATGATTCTAACGACGGAGAACAAGCTAAAAAAATAGCTGACGAAATAGGAACCTATAATTCTACTTTAGATAATCCTATTTTAGGATTTATAGGTCATTATTCTTCCAGAGCTACAATCAATGTAATTAATAAATATCATAAACTTAAAATAAATCAAATTACACCAAGTGCTACCTCTACTAGAGCAGACCTAAAAGATACTTATAAAAAGGTATTTAAAAGTGAAAATTTGTCGAATTCTCAACTAAATTTTTCATTTTTCTTTAGAACTATTGGAACAACAAAAGAAGCGATGGATGCAGTTAGAAAGTACATTGATAATGAGAATCTAGAAATAAAAAATGTAATTATTTTTAGGAATAGTACCGATGTTTTTTCTCTTTCTTCATCTTCTGAAGCAAAAAAACAACTCCTAGAAAGGATACAGAAAGACAATATTACAGAGGTTGAATTATTTCAAAAAAATCCATTAGATTTGAGAGAAACACTTAAAAGATACAAAAATAATCCTTTACGTAATGAGACAAATACAGTTATTTTTTTATTTATGGGTGCATACACTGAATCCCAAAGAGGTCAAGTTAAAGCAATTATTGAAGAAAATAAAGGAGATTTTTTACTGATTGGTAATAGTCCTGTGTATACTCCAGATTTTTTGACAAAATTCGACAAGTCAGTACTGAATAACATAATAATTAGAAGATTTTGGGAACCCTCTGAGTCAGATCAAAAATTTAAAAATTTTCAGAGTTTTTGGAAGACAGAGGATTATTTAATCACGCGCATTGGCACATCTTATGATGCGACTGAAATGTTCATTCGAGCAATTTCTCAACAACATCAAAGCGTAGGAACTCCTACACCAGAAGGAATCAATAATGCTTTGTTAAATACTGATTTTATAGGGATGACAGGAAAAGTTAAAATTATTAAAGATGGGCCAAATAAAGGCGATCGCCAAGGTGCTAATTTTTATTTAATTAAACCATATTGCGAGGAAAATGGTGAATGTAGATGGATGAGGTTAAACCCATATTAGGAAGAAAATTAGGGCTAAAAGAGGACGTCATGACAGCTCCTGGAACAAGGATGTGAAAACCCCTATCTATAAAGAATATTAAGTCTATAAATTAGCTCTTATACCTTTAGTAAAAAAATTAGACTAACATCAAATCTGCTTGCTTTGAAGTATTATTATAAACCGGATTTATAATAAGAAGTAGATGTTAGTATATAGTAATCCTGTTTTATTAGGGTCCAAAATATTATCGCTTTTTGAGATAGGGGTTTGGGGCAATAATTAATAAATGCTCAAGAGTTTCGGAGTAGATTTTTAGTTGTTAAATTGTCACAACCTAAATAAAATTGCTATAGTAGAGCATTTAATACTTTCCCCGGAATAATATACTTTTTTTATACCTATACTACCGGATTTGATATAGCTTCTATTCTTACATAGAAAAAATTCGATACTCCTGTAAACATAGCAATAAAATTAGGGTAAAGCGATATAGTTGCCATACTTACTCTATCTTTAATCTCCCCCAATGAAATGCTTCATTATAATAATGGATAAAATAATGGATAAGATCTGCACCTACCAAATAATTTTCTAATTTTTTAGAAAAGGATAAATTTTTCCTGGCAATAGGGATAATTCTTTAAAGTAAAGTATTATTTAAATTTTTTATATGGGCAGTTAAACCAGTTTCTTTTCTCACTTATATCTATGCCTAGAATAATATGTAAAGATGAGTCAGTTTTACCAGTTCAAGTACAGAGACTTTACAGATTAAAAATCTATTGTAGATGGTTAATAGCTGTGTTTCTCTGGATCAGTATTGGTTCTCTAAGTATATGGAGTTTACGCAGAGAAATTCATTTATGGGTAGAGCATTTTACCTGGGTTTCTGTACGTTACGCTCTGGCTTATAATAGGCTATCTTCTCTTGGTCTAGGTTTGTGTCTTGGTACTACAACTGCTATTTTAGTTTGGCAAAGTAGAAACATTCTTTGGGGTATATCTCCAGAAGAACAAAAGGGCTTAGAACAACAAGTACGTCAGATTAAACATCAAGGACCAACTCATCTTCTATGGAAATGGGTAATTCAAGATAATTCAAATTGAAGGAGTTTTAGAACTTATGTCACACATTTTTTATTTTTACTGACATTTTTCTTTATTTTTATATCTTCCCTATTTGACAGAGTTATTTTTACATATAAACTCTCATACATTTTTCTTGACATACCTCAAGATTTCTACTTAATTTTTTGTTTTTCCCGTTCTACTAGAATTGTAAAATATTAATACTGAATTAATTATAATCTCTCTCTCATGCTATATTTTAAACATAAAATGTGGATTAAAAGTAATATAAAAACGGCAGTTTAGTAAGTATTTATACTATAAGAGGTATTTGCTTGATAAGACTTCAATTGCTAGTTTTTTAGACTTGGAAGATTTACCAGTTTATCACAAAGGTGTCAAATATAGATTGAGTGGTAAACGAGTGAGAAAAAGACTTTATAAAGCTTCAAATGGTCTCAAATACAATGCTGATGTCAATGGAAGTTTAACATATTACGAAAAGCATTCCCAAACGCTTTTAGTAATGGGATAATGATAATGGGTGTTGTAGTTCACCCCGTAATGGTTACCCTATATTAAAACTAGGTCAAGGTTTATTTATCTATAGATTTAGTAACTATATGCTTTTATATTCAATCAGCTAAACCATAAGTAATACCAACCAAAATTAGGCAACTGCTAGTTGATTTTTTTGTTATCGCCTAATCTTGCTAGAATTTAGAGTAATATATGCCCAAAGATCGAATACTAACTTAGTAAGAACAGTCCCTGGGAATCTCTACAACCAAAACCTTTTTTTGCCAGAAGCATTACAGCTATTTGTCAATCAATCATTTTGAGTCAGGGTTATAAGACTATTATGCAATAATAAAACTTTTTGATTGCCCAGAATATTTCACTTCGCTCTATTGCTGTTTAATTATCTGTTTCAAGTGTTATAGCGAATAGGGTTCATATCAAACCAAAATTAACAAGGTATGGAACCAGAATTATGAGCAATTAATATTACATAACTGCTAAAAAATCCTTAACTAAGCCCTACTATAAGTGTTTCTCAAGTAACTGAATTATATTCTTTTTATTTTTCTATTCCCACAGAACCCGAATTACTATCCCTAAATTTATACCCCCTCAAATCATAATATAATATTGAGTTATTAGTTATTACAAAAAAAGCAATATTATGCAACTTTTTAGACAAAAAAAATCACAAATATTGCCCTATAAAAAGTTTTTTTACCAATATTCAACGCCATTAGTTATTTTTCTCATAAAACAACTAATCTTACAAAAAAAATACAATCACTATAGTGGTAAAGTTAAAAGTTTTTTTGTTTTTTTGATATTTATATTTTTAATACATATAACTGTGTTAGCTCCCTTAATCAAAACAGGAGTTCAAATAATAGAAGAAGTAGCAAAAAAAATAGCCATTGTGCAAGAGAAGATACAACATAACTTCCCCAAAATTACTCCCTTTTTGATTCCATACTATGGCAAATCAGATAAATTTCTACCTTATGTAATTCATACTCCTTATTTCATTGATAATACCCCTCCGGGAGCTTATGATTTTACCCTAGAGCTAAATGGTAAATTACAAGTTCCTATTCCAGCGCCTTGCAAAGGCACTATTCGCGGAACTAGATTTCAAGGCCGAAATGGAAGTTTTAGAGTAGCCCAAGGTGCAGGTCAGATAGTTGAACTTATGTGTGATGGGACTAATTATTATTGGTTAATGGGTCATTTGTTACAAGGTTCAACACCAAGAAGAGGAACAAGAATTAATAAAGGACAATTAATTGGTATCCAAGGTCTTACAGGAAGAACCTCTGGTTATCATGTCCATGCTCAGATTCATTATCATAGTGGACAGAGAATTACTAACAGGAAAATCACCCGTCCTCTTGTTGAGAATTACATCAAATTTTTGAGAAAAGGTTCTTATTAAAGATAAATGCTAAAACTTTTTCCTATTTATTACTTACACTAATTGTCTTTGTATTTTTTAGTTTTAAGTGTATAAACAGAATTAATTACATATTCTGTTCCGTTTTTTCTCAAGCACTTTTTAAGATATGGAAGTAAGCTAATGCAATTTTTAGGTATCCTACTTTAAATCCATTCATAGCATGATATAGCAATTATCAAATCTATGAGGTACAGTATAAACAATACCTTTATCAGAATAAAAAAAGTTGAAATACTCAATATATTTCAGAAAAAAATTATTGAATCTTACTATTTTTAAAGGATTTTTTATGGTCAACTAGCAGAGAATTTTAAAGTTACCCTTAGTTTGATTAGTAAAGTTTTAAAGCCATACATAAAGACTGGAAATATGAGCCCTAAACCTAAGGTTATAGGAGTTAAATTTTAACAAATAAGTCAGAATAATTAACAAGGACAATTAATAGAAAAAATCATGATTTAACTAATGAATAACTGTTGCAAATTAATAATTAAAAAGCCGGATTTAGAGTCAGCAGACAATCAATATAGTATAATAAAAAAATACTCAAATCAACAGTAAAAAAACAACTTATGCTGAGAAAAAAAAATAAATAAAAAAGTACAAAAATTGAGATTATAGTATTAGGAAATAATCAAAAACATCTTGGTTGAAGATTTAATCTTTATAAATTAACCTGAAGTAGATATGGCAATGGCTGGCTTATATACACAGTAAAATAAGGCTAAAATAGATCGTGTTCAGACTCTCCATTAAAAAGGAAAAAGAATTTCATTCTTATTGAGCTGTCACTCGCAAAGGAATAGTTTTATCAGCAAACATACGAAACATTTATTCAATTAAAGTGATACCTCAATTGTGACCTGGTGCTTGTCTAGTTATTGACAATTGTAGTATTCATAATGGGAAAGAAATAGAAAAAGCTAACCAGGAAGTTGGATCCAAGCTGTTTTTTTTCCTCCGTACTTCCCGGAATTTTTATCCATTGAACAAATATGGTCAAAGATAAAAAATTAACTTATTGTCTTTAGATGCTGTGAACTTATAAAGACTTAGAAGAATCTATTAACAAAGCTTTTGCACCAAGCGACATAATTAAATATTCAGACATGGACATTGGTTTACCAAGTGCTGCTATTGCACCTCATCAATGCTGAAAAATGCCATAAGTTTCTATCACATTTCTACTATATTAGATTTTGCTAACATAGATAGGCAAGCAAAATATTTCCATTTTTTTTTACTTCCATTCTTCTAATTTATTCAGTATACGACCACTAGTATGAACTGAAGTTTAAGTAGATATTCACAAAAAAAGCTTAACTATATTAAATTTTGTAAAGAGACTCCAAGACTCTCTAGACAATTGACAGGAGACAAAATTTACATTTTGTTACATAGAAATAAATTTTAACGCCTACCTACTTAGTCCAGAACTAATAAAGCTCTTTTTGACAAGTCATGACTCAATTTATCTCAAGAATTCACCATAACTTTACTAATTTATATATATATACCTTGATTATTTAGTAATAGAATTCATTTTTGCAATTCATTAACCCTAAAACATTTGCTTGTTTACTCTAATAATTTTTAGAAGTTATTACTTTTCCTTTTTTTTGCCATCTATATAAAATAGATCGCCTCAAATAAAAATTACTTTTATCTAAACATACTTAATAAATTTTTCCTTTTTTTATCTTGATTTGTAAGTACTTTAAGCCTAGATAATTTGACATCTAGTTCTTATTTATTTATTTATGTATAATTAATTCTGCACAACTACTTAATTATTTTGTAAAAAAGAGCTATTTTATTTTTTTTTCACTGAAAATTACAACGCCCTGGGATATCTAGATGACTAAATCCATAAAAAACATTCTTATATTTTGGGTTCAACTAAACCATACCTACCCCGACTGTTGGGGTAGCCTAAATAGGCATTGATATCAACCAATATGTTTAACTTCTACAAGGAGTAATAACTTTCTCTTTAAGCATAGTTTATAAGTAAATTGGTTTAACTATCTGTACAATAGCAATAAAAATTAAACTGGTGAAAACCTTTTGATAATTAGGTTATAGGTATTTTATCAGTTTTTTTATTTTCACCTTTATTGATACTTACGTACTTATTTGTACTAGAGTCATTTTATTTGTTTTTCCAATATTAATAAAATCTATTTTTAATACTTATGTTAGCTACTACTTTTTGGGATAATTTTTTCTATAGATTATTCTGTTTTTTTGAAAAATTTTAATTCCCTTGAAAAACATACTTACAGTTTTGAAATATAAATTTATAGCAATCAACAAAGTAGTAAAACATTAAAGCTACTAATATAAATATCTCTGACTCTATATCAATGAGATTAATATATTTTATCTGTAGTCTTTTAAGAACAAGGGCAAGTTGCAGTTGAGGCTTTATTTACGGGCTTTAATAAGTAATAAAATGGTAATTAGTTACTATTATTGTTTTCAAATTTAATTATTTGAGTGATGAAATAGAGTTAGGTGTAAATGGCATATTACTGTAAGTTCATTTTTGTTGCTAAAATTGAACATATTTAATAACATTGAATTCTAGGATTAGTCAATATCTAGCAAAGGTTTGACAAAACTTTGCTTAAAAAGTATTAAGGAAAATGTAATTTTTTTATTATTAAATTATCATAACTACTCTAGAAAAGCCTATTTTATGTACACAAAGTTGCTGCTTAGTCTGTATTATGACAGCTTAACATCAAAAACTTCATTTCTCTTAACGTAATATTTAGTTATATATTGCTAAAATTTAATCTAACTTGCATATGAAGAGTATTAACTACAATAAGATAAGTAAATTTATCATCTATCTAATAAGGTAGAAAAAATTAATGTGAAGCCTACTTTGACATAACTTGGGCTGAGAGATAATTTTTCTGTAACAATAGGATAGTTAAAAACTTTACTATTAAGAAATCTAGTATTAAGTTTATCTACTTATGTTTATTGAAGTGTTGGCATCTCATCACAGCACTTAAGACTAATCAAATATCCACTCTAAAGCATGAAAATAGAATGAAAAGGATGAATTAACATATACTGATGAATAAAAAATATAGAAAAAATACCAAAGATTAATATGTAATGACCATAGTGCTCGATCAAAAATAATAATTTTGGCATAATCTAAGTAGCGTTTAATAAAATAATCTGTTAAACTAAAAGATATATACCTACTGAGAGTTGTCTTTAATTAAGTTAGTATCTAGCTAAATAATTACAGTTATTATTGTAGTATCAATAGTATTATAGTGAAATAAAAAACTTGAGTTTGACCACAAACATAGAATTAGCTTCCCATAGTATATAGTCAGGGGAAAAACTAAAGTATGTAAATTCAGCTATAAGCAGTCATATCTAAGCAATAAGACTATTTCCATGAGGACAGTATTTAAATAAAAGTCAACTTTAAGGTTAAGGAAACCGACTTTCGTAGTTAAGATTTAATTAGAATTCAATTAATAAAGCTTTATATTACACCCTAAAAGTAATAGCTGATAACTTTCAGTTGAATGCTTACCTAAATTAATAAGATCCAGAAAAAATATCACAATTATGACATGTATACTAACAATATATAATAATATAGGAGTAAATAGAAAGATTCAGCAAAAGTATTGAAAACTTTAATTAGGAGGTTCAAAAAAAGAGAGTACAAACTTAAATATATATTATTCCCCTCCTTGGGAAAAAGATTTATGGCTAGAGTATAATTCTTTTTAAAGTTTCAGTACTTAGCTAAATTAGATATTATTATATCTAGTGGCATTATTAACTATAAGTATTGTAGCCTTTGCTGAATATGTGGGTATGACTTATATTAATTATCAATTGCTAATCTTATTGAAGAACAAATACGTAAGAGTGTTTATTTTCATGACCTTTTCAGCAACGTCTAATTCTGTAGTTAATTCCCTAATAGTTTCACAATAACTAATCACTAAATAAATAATATTTTGATGGTGTTGAATATAAATTCCTGGCAATTACCCAGACAGTATTCATAATTAGGTGAGGATAAAAGGATAATCAGTAAAAGTGCAAAGGTAAACCTAAATAAATCCGAATAGTTTTCATAAAAATAAAAACTCTTTGGATATGCTCAGATAAAAAATAGCTATTATCATAGCTTAAGCTATTAATTAATACAGTAGGCAGAATGTCAACTTAAAATAAACGGGGATAAAATAAGTTTTATAGTAAAACTCGCTTGTCTGATACCTGTATCAGAAAATTTTACTAAAAAGCTTGGGTTTAAAGCCCAGTAATCTTTTAGAGTAGTGATGAAAAACTACCTGCTACTGAAGTGGAAACAAGCTATGGAAAAATCAACACTATATAGGTTTCCCTTCTATAAGAGTGACTATAAAAAAGTTGAGTTGAGGTACTTAAAATGTAGAATATGATACTAGCATGACCATTAACCAGTCAGAAATCAGAACTCTGAAGACTGGGAAAAAGAGTCAATATTATGGTAATTTTTTTTATGATTGTGAGGTATAGTTTTATTACTAATCTCTATTCCCTAAACTGGTAAAATTTCTTGTAAAATTTTGTACCTCATAAACTTCAAAACTGCTGTCATAAAAGTAAGTCTTATTGGCAACCTAATGTAATTTCCCAGTTTCTATAAAAAAAACATAAACCTTATAGGTTTGGTCAATAGCTATACTGTCTTAAGATAGACAGAAAACTTCTGTAAAATAATTTATTCTTCAACTTAAGGAGCATGAGGAACGCGACATGATCCAGACTGACAAAGTAATTGAAACCACTATTCAGCCTCAGCTAGAATCTAGTGAGTTATTTCAGCCAACCCCTACCAGACAAGTAAACGATGAGTTAGAGATTTTAATTGGAGATAGAGAAGAATATATAGATGCTCAGTCTGATGAGGACGATCTAAAGTCTGGTAAAGTTGCTAAATCTCGTACTCGGACTGCGGGCAAAAAAAAGCATTATACAGAAGACTCAATTCGCCTTTATCTACAAGAAATAGGAAGAATCAGACTATTACGAGCTGATGAAGAAATTGAATTAGCCCGTAAGATTGCTGACTTACTAGAATTGGAACGAATTCGAGAAGAGTTAATTTATCACTTAGATCGAGAACCCCAAGTGAGTGAGTGGGCAAATGCAGTAGATATGGAATTGCCAAAGTTTAAGCGTCGCTTAATACTTGGGCGTAGAGCTAAAGAAAAGATGGTACAGTCTAACCTGCGTTTGGTGGTTTCGATCGCCAAAAAGTACATGAACCGAGGTTTATCATTCCAGGACTTGATTCAAGAAGGTAGTTTGGGGTTAATTCGAGCAGCAGAAAAATTTGATCATGAAAAGGGGTATAAATTTAGTACTTATGCAACTTGGTGGATTCGTCAAGCTATTACTAGAGCTATAGCTGATCAGTCTCGTACTATCCGTCTACCAGTTCATCTATACGAAACAATATCCCGAATCAAGAAAACTACTAAGCTTCTTTCCCAAGAAATGGGTCGTAAACCCACAGAAGAGGAAATAGCAACTAGCATGGAAATGACTATCGAAAAGTTGCGTTTCATTGCTAAATCTGCTCAACTTCCCATATCTTTAGAAACTCCCATTGGAAAAGAAGAAGACTCTCGACTTGGAGATTTTATTGAGTCAGATGGGGAGACTCCTGAAGATGAAGTATCCAAAAATCTATTGCGAGAAGATTTAGAAAGTGTTTTAAATAGTTTGAGTCCCCGTGAACGGGATGTATTACGGTTAAGGTATGGCTTGGATGACGGTCGAATGAAGACTTTAGAAGAAATTGGGCAAATATTTAATGTGACTCGTGAGCGAATTCGACAAATTGAGGCAAAAGCCCTTAGAAAGTTACGACATCCAAACCGAAACAGTATTCTCAAAGAATATATCCGCTAGAAAAGTTGCTTGGTTGTCTATTAGCTAGGTTTTTGAGCAATTAGCGTTGCTGAATAATGATATGAGTTGATATAGGTTGATTTTTTTGTGGGCAGAAGTTCAACTACATGTATTTACTAACTTATACTAGTGGTTGAGCAGTTTTCTCATGATAGGTAGATACTAGTGGTCTGTCTAGGAAAAAATCACGGGTTAATAAAATTTAAAAAGCTAGTAAATCAGTTTTTTGAGAACTGATTTACCTCTCAATCAAAGATTGACAGACTACTATGTTTAGAATACAAAGGGAAAAGTAAACAAAAGAAAAATTTAATAGATTAACTATCAAATCAATTTTGAGTGACTACTGGGAATCAGTAACCCTTAAAATTCAGTCAATCATCATACATTATTTAATACGGTTCAGTTAAGGATTTTTTTTGCAGTTCTGTAATCTGAAAAGCTTATAATTCTGTCTCCATAGTCTTTGGTCTTACCTGAATCGTATTGATATATAATCACAGTAAATAATTATAATATCACAAAGAAAGTCAGAAATAAGAAGTCAGAAAATAGGAAGGATTTAAGTAAAGAAATTATTTAAGAGTATATTGAGTCATACCAATTAAAAAAAAAGATTATTACAGTAAAATGGGCTTAAATCTATTAAGTGAAAACATTGAAATGATTTAGTTTCAGGGATTTTTATACTCAAGAAAATTTATAAATAGTCAAGGGTTTGAAAAATTTTGAGTCTAGTTTATTGTGGCACACAGTTCCATTAATATTGATATCACGCCTGGCTGTTAAGTTTAGGAGTAATTCTACAAAAGCAAAGCCCAAGGATGGGTTGACGTTTCACAGGCTGCTGCAACTAACTCTTTTGAGGATAGGTTATCTTTTTGGTGGTGCGTTTATT
Source organism: Trichodesmium erythraeum GBRTRLIN201 (assembly GCA_018457135.1). GTDB lineage: Bacteria > Cyanobacteriota > Cyanobacteriia > Cyanobacteriales > Microcoleaceae > Trichodesmium > Trichodesmium erythraeum. The sequence continues at coordinate 29,841 of JAGGDU010000019.1, forward strand.
TTTTCTCAAGCTTCGCCTGTTTCTCCAATTAAAAATTTTTAAAATATACCCAAATCATTTCTGGTATTGGAATTGAGGTAGAAAGCAAAAATTTATCAATTGAAAACAACTGATTGACAATTCAAGGAGTTTATTAGATTTTAAGGGAGTAAATTGGCGATCACTAACTTATACTATTTATCAAAAACTTTTCTATATTTTATTTAGTAGAGTAGAAAAGTAGGGGGGTAAAACAGTATAAAGTAAGTAAACATAATAACAATTAACTTTAGATTAGCTAAAGAGAGTTAAAAAATATTTTTTTTATATTAATTATTTAATAACTGAAATTTGAAAAAAAGTTACCATTACTTATGAGAGTTAGTATTACTCTATTTGGTAACCCAATTTGTAGAAAATCATATACGGTAAACTGTGTAAGCATTATTAGAAATTCTTAGGGAATAATTTAAGGGAACAGTGAGTTTTATGTCTCTGGCTTAAAATGTCTTTTTATGAAGTAGGGAATAGATATAAATAGGAATTATAAATTAATACAGTTCAGCTAAGGATTTTTTTAGGAGTAAGAAGTTTATTTAAACTTACTATTCTCTCATAAGTCATCTATTCCCTGTTTATGATTATTAAACATCTATTGTTACTGATAATATACTCCACTATTTCATTTTAAAAATAGTGTTTTACAATCAAATTAAAATTTTGAAGTTAAATAAATTAAGTAGCAACATCAAAATTATTCACTTTTGATCTGGGATTTGCTGTGATAGTTACTTCTTCATTTCAAATTATCTCAATACCTTCCAATTACTAATTTGCCATTTTTGACTTTTACGAACTAAATCATAACGAACAAATAAGTTTTCATTGTTAGTATTAGTTAATCTACCATTGTCAGAATAAAACTCTACCTTTTCTATCACTTTAGCATCTACTTGAGCGAGATTAGAATTTGTATTACTCATCTTTATATTACTTATTTCTAAATCATGCTCATACCTACGGTATGACTTTTCTTGCTTCAGGGCATTAGCTGTAGGTAACCAACGAGAAAGTGCCGGTTCTACTAAAATATTTGGTAATTGTTCAATTTTATGATTAGGACCAAGAGCAGAAGCCTTGATATCTAACCAACTTTGAATTGTTCGCCTTGCTACTTCTTTTGTTATCGGTCCTGATGCTGCGAGGTTAACCCGATCAGGTTCTGGGATTTCTATAGGAGGCCTATCCAATTGTATCATCAGTTTTTCTCTTTCCCATCCTAAAGCATTTACTAACCAGCCGATAGTTTTAATTGTTAACAACCCAATAAATCCTATTAACAAAAATCCCACAATTGCGATTAATATTAAACGACCAAACTTAACAGGTTCTCTTCTAGCAGAAGTTCTACGTGAACTATGCTCTTGGATAGATTGGGGTAACCCCCCACTCTCAATAGATGTACTTTCATTAAACTCAGGTAAACCACTTATACTCTTTTCCCTAATTTTTCCTAAATAGTGACTAGAACTCTTAGTAGTTACTTGTTTTGGCCCACCTCTAGTAGATGATGATTTTTCTAATTCTTGAAGCAACCCATCAGAACTAGCCCCTAGTAAATTAGAACTTCCTTGACTTCCAGAAGCAACAATACCAGTAGCAGTAGCATCTACCCGAGAAATATCTTTATCCTCCAAATCTGATACATTCAACTTCTCAAGTTCCTTGGGGTCGAACATTTGTTTTTTATTGTGATTACTACGACGAGGCTGAACGACTACCCATTGATTAGCTACCTCTGCTTCTGTAGGTAAAGCTTCTAGATAAGCTTGAACATGTTGATCTGCAAAATAATCTTTCAAAGAAGCTGACTTGTCAGACAAATCACGGAAATGTGGAAAAACCTCCTCTGTCAACCAATGTTCAGCATAGAGACATAGACCTGGCAATAAATCTGGAGATTGTTGAGAATTTTCTTTAATAAAGGATAGAGGTTCATTTTCATGGCTAAGTTCTAATGAACGACTAGCTTCTTCAGTTTGCCCTAAAAGTAAAGCACAGACAGATTTCTCTAAATTTACATCTTGACTCCGACCCAATTGCATTAACATCAACTTAGCTTTACGAATAAAGGCTGGTTGTTTTTGAGCAAACCCTTGAGCTAAAAAAGTATAAACCGCTAGATATGCACCAACTGCGGAAGGGCGAAGGGCTTCTGCCTCAAATAACTTCTTTTGCTCTGCTGTAGTTAAGTATTGACGTAGCTGCTGAACAAACTTTAGAAAATCTTCTATCCCAAGTCCAGAGCTATCTTCACCTTGACCATCAATTCCTCCCCGTTCATTGAGCATATCTTGAAGAATTTCTAGTCCACGGCTACGGTCTAGAGCTATTTCCTCTGGTAGTGCTATTAGCTCCATTATTCTATAAGGACGTAGCTTATAAAGGTCAGCTTGTATCTCTCCTCGTATTTGGACAAATAGGTTTTCTCGTAGCAATAACCCTAGGCCAGCCTCTAAAGCTGTAGCTGCACTTTCGTATTGTCCTTGTTGCCATTCCTCTCTGCCCAATTCTAAATTTGCTAGAGCAACTGTAAGGACAACATCTGGCAAAACTAATGCTGGGTCTCCAAAACGTCCATCTTTAATAGTTATACTATTGTTAAGAAGATAAGGGTGAGTTATTTTTAATACTAGCTCATATTCTCCTAGCTCATGTAAAATTAGGATGGCTCCCACAAATTGTGGATATTCTATTTCTATACTAGGGGTATTAGAATGAAAATCAGAGGCAGCTTTAGTCTCTCTGTTTTGATAACTTGTCCTTTTTTTTAACTGTTTAGAAGCTATTTCCGGAAGAACTTCTCTAGTCTCCTTAAGTGTGGTTTCTTTTTCTTGTGCTTGATCAAAATTTATCTGAGAACTTGGATTGAGTTCTTCTACTATTGGCTCGTAGGTTTTAGCTAAAAAGTTACCATCATAGGTTTGACGTTGTTCAGGATCGCAAAGAACAGCATAAGCCTCATCTATAAGCTGTTTACGAGCAACTATTGTGGCTTCAGAATACTCCCTTCTAGGAAACTGCTGAGTGCGGTCTTGATGTGCCTGCCGCAACTGTTCAGCAGTAGCCTGAATTGGTAAACCTAAAATTCGATAATAATCTAATGGAATCCGCACAGTGCATTTCCTCAAAGGGGAGTTACTATACTAATTAATAATATCGCTTCTTACTTACTAACAGAGGCTTTATATTATTCTACAGCATTTTTTGTCATAAAACCAGTAAAATTTGTTTGCTGTAAGACACCATTCCCATATAAGCTAATAATTATAAGGTCATTTTAGACTTTTGCAAAACATTACACAAAATTTATCGCTTATTATACTACCTTAGGATGTATAAAATGATCCAAGAACGCACCGTACCTAAATTTGATACTAATAGTGTAAAAATCACTAAGGAAAAAGCATTAATTCTATATGAAGATATGGTTTTAGGGCGCTTATTTGAAGATAAGTGTGCTGAAATGTATTACCGAGGCAAAATGTTTGGCTTTGTCCATCTTTATAATGGACAAGAAGCAGTTTCTTCCGGTGTAATTAAAGCTATGCGTCAAGATGAAGATTTTGTTAGTAGCACCTATAGAGACCACGTTCATGCTCTAAGTGCTGGTGTACCTGCACGAGAAGTAATGGCTGAATTATTTGGCAAAGCTACAGGTTGTTCTAAAGGTCGTGGTGGTTCGATGCATATGTTCTCAGCTACGCATAATCTATTAGGGGGTTATGCTTTTGTTGCTGAAGGTATTCCTGTCGCGACTGGGGCAGCTTTTCAGAGTAAATATCGTCGGGAAACTATGGGAAATCAAGCGGCTGACCAAGTAACGGCTTGTTTCTTTGGAGATGGAGCTTGTAATAATGGTCAGTTTTTTGAATGCCTAAATATGGCTGCACTGTGGAAACTACCAATTATTTATGTAGTAGAAAATAACAAATGGGCAATTGGTATGGCTCACGAACGCGCTACTTCTGAACCGGAAATTTATAAAAAAGCTCATGCTTTTGGCATGGTAGGTGTAGAAGTTGATGGTATGGATATATTAGCAGTACATTCTGCTGCTCAAGAGGCTGTTGCTCGGGCTCGTGCTGGCGAAGGACCAACTTTAATTGAAGCTTTGACTTATCGTTTTCGAGGACATTCTTTGGCAGACCCTGATGAATTAAGAGATCAAGAAGAAAAGCAATATTGGTTTTCTCGTGACCCCATTAAAAAATTTACAACTTACTTAACAGAAAATAATTTGGTAGATGTTGCAGAATTAGTGGCAATTGATAAAAAGATTGAGAATTTAATTACTGAAGCTGTTGATTTTGCTACAAATAGTCCAGAACCAGGTTCAGATGAACTATATCGGTATATTTTTGCAGAGGATTAGTTAGTCGGATTATTGATTTAATTTTCATTAAGCTTGATGTCAAAATCAAGCAATTTTATTTCTTATTAAAATAGGACTAAAAATCTTTTCGGAAGCTAAATTATTCATAGATATAACACCATAATTTTTAATTTACCGTAAGGTAAATTTATGGTGGTCAATTAGTAGGAATTAATGTTCCATTAATTGATAAGTATAGGCTTTTTACTCCCTCTGGATTAATGGTAAAACTATAACTTGTAAAAGTTGTCATAGTAAACAAGTATATTCATTTAACTTAAGAATTAAACAAAAAGAGCATGAGATTGAAAAGAGAAGGTATGGGAGTAGAAATCATGGCTTGTGGTTTAGATTTAAGACAAAAATTAATAGTAATAATAGAAAATGGCGGTAGAGTCACCAAAGTGGCGCAAGTGTTTGGAATACGAAGAGGGTCAATATAAAGATGGCTCAAGAGAAAGGCAATGGCAGCAACAAAGGTAAAATATATCTAGCGTTCCCTAGATACAAGAAAATCCAGAAGCTAGATTAAAACAGAGAGCTAAAAAATACTGCAATTTTTAAGGACATCAAAAAAATGAAAATGACCAGAAAAAAAGAAGCACGTTATCGCGCAAAGAAGTAGATAATAATGGATAAAATATTATTAGGATTTACTGAAATTAATCAAAATATATGATGGTAAAAGTTTAGTATTCGTTTTGGAGTCAGGAATTGAAGAATTTCTAAATTGTATTTATGTGTAGTTAAAAAGAGGGAAAAAAATTTTTGGAGATAGGCAAGGAAAGAGGAAAAAAGAGAAAACTTAGTCCTTGGTAGAATAAAATGAAAAAAAGATTTAATCCCACCAATAATATTCACAGGAAGTTTAAATGCAGAAGGTTTGGAAGGCTGGTTATTCATATATTGATAACCATCATTAACTATCACATCAGTTTTGGTTATAGATAATGCACCAATTCATCGAAAAATAGTTATTAAAAAAATAGTTGAAGATGGAAATCATCAGGTCATATTCCTCCCTAAGTATTCTCATGATTTGAAGGATATTAAAAATAATTTTAGTGTCTTAAAGAGAGCAAAATGTATGCTAATTCAAATACAGCCTTAGATGAAATTATCTGTGATTATTGTGTGGCTGAATGTCTCATGCTTAACTTAAATAAGTATAAATATTATTATAACTATTTCCTGTTTTTTGTTCCTATTTCTTGTAAGTATCCAGATTTAAATTTTTATAAAAATAAAGCAATTACTAGAGTTAGATAATAGTTTTATTCATAATTTTTAATTTTCTTTAGAGATTAATAGCAAATTGGGGTATGTAAAGTATGCTTATCCCATGGCTTAATCTTTATATTTAGCAAAATGGCTGTAACTTGAAAAAAATACCCTTTCAATATTTTACGAGCTTGGTATAGTTTATCCTTTAAAATAATTAGTTAATAACTTATAGATTATAGCTAATTGCTAACAAATTTCATGCTTACACTTTTCCCTAATGTCTATAATTATTGATTAACTAACCAGTATTTTTAACTTTAATTTTTTAATTTTTTTTGTATTAGTTATTACTATACCAAAAATACTTTTTTTACTCATGAGTAAACGTATTTATCTACAAAAGTTTGTAAACCAGTATTGTATCCTGTTCCGACTGCTTGAAATCTCCATTCACTATTTTTCTTATAAAGACGACCAAATTCTATAGCAGTTTCTCTCGAAAAATCTTCTTCTAATTCATACTTTGTTATTTCTTCTTGAGTGTTTAAGTCATAAACTCTAATAAAAGAATTTTTAACTTGCCCAAAATTTTGCCTTCTTTTTTCTGCTTCATGGATAGTTACAACAAAAAGTAGTTCTTCAATACTCAAATTAACATTAGTTAAATCTATTTCTATTGTTTCATCATCCTGTTTCCCCTCTCCAGTTCTGTTATCTCCCCAATGCTTTACTGAACCATCTGGAGATTTTAAATTATTGTAGAAAACAAAGTATTCATCTTCTGGAATTTTTCCATTATCTCCTAACATAAATACAGAGACATCTAAATCAAATTCCGTACCTGTATCAGTAGGATTAACGTCCCATCCCAAACCAATAGCTACTTTTGTTAACCCTGGTGTATCCTTAGAAAGATTAATTCTGTGACCTTTACTGAGTTTAACAGACATTGATTTTCCCTCTCTTAATAAATAACTTTAATAATCCTTGAAAAAGATAATTTATATTAGTTTTGATTCATCATAATTATACTAAAATAATTTCAGTTATCAGTTATTAATACCTTGCATTTTAGTAGAAGGCTTTAAATGCTGAATTTTATTTTTGTATCTCTTTTCAAGGGGAGTCTTGACTCCTTATTTTTTTGTGATCATAATTCATAAGACTCAAGTTTAGCAAATAGCAGATTAATTAAACTTTGAGTTGAAGTAATATCTATAGCAATATGAAATGATTAGTAAAAAAAATTGTAAGAGTTTAGTTTCTAAGTCCCATTTGCGCTTTAGTTTACATAGCACACGCTTTAACTATAAAATATAACAACCTATAGGCGAATTGCTTTACAAAAAAATTGGGTCTAAAGCATTATCCATAAGCAGTCGACTTTTTAGTTATTTTTTTAATATATATGTTAGCCTAAATTTTAATTAATTAGGGCTGTCTAATTAATTCTCAAAGCATTGAAACAAATGTTGCTCAAGCAAAATTCTGAATGGGTGAAAAGTAGTATGATTTTTGTAGCTCAAGATAATGTATAGATATTATTTCAGGCATCTAAGAATAAAAATCAATGGCTCTTTGCCTCTGTGCCTCCGTGCCTCCGTGTCTTTGCGCTTCTGTGTCTCTGCGCCTCCATAATTCCGTACTGACCTCCAACAAACCTCACTCCATTAGACAATAGATGGGCTAACCCTAATTATTCCCGGGTGGGCAGTCTGGGACAAAAAACGGACTTACCAGGCAAGGGACTTGACTAGCATCAACTTTTGCCCTCGCGACAAATTATACAAGGCCTATAAAACGTCAACCCAGATGGGAACTTCTGCTCACAAAAACCTCCCCGCGCCTAACAACCAGGGAGGATGTCAACTATTAAGAATTCACTATAGCAATTCCCGTACTAATAAGTTAGAAAATTCATTTTTTTAGTAGTAACTTGATAAAGGCTATAAATAAATTAATTAGTTATATTTTTGTACAAAACTTTCTAAGCCAGAATTATAACCTTCTCCTACAGCTTGAAATCTCCATTCACTATTTTTTTTATACAGTTTCCCAAACTCTATAGCTGTTTCCCTAGAAAAGTCTTCTTCTAGTTCATACTTAGTTACTTCTTCTTCATTTTCCTCATCATAAATTCTGATGTAAGAATTTCTCACTTGCCCAAAATTTTGCCTTCTTTTTTCTGCTTCATATATAGTAACAACAAAAATAATTTCTTCAATTATCGAATCAACCTTTAATAAATCTATAGTAATAGTCTCATCATCTCCCTCTCCTTTTCCTGTACGACTATCTCCCATAGACTCTACTGAACCATCAGGAGATTTAAGATTATTGTAAAAAACAAAGTATTTCTCTTGAGGAATTTTGCCACTTGCTCCTAACATAAACACAGAAACATCAAGGTCAAAATCTGAACCTGTATCTGAAACATTTACATCCCATCCTAAACCTGCTACAACTTTTTTCATTCCAGGCGCTTCTTTAGATAGACTAATTCTTTCACCCTTGCTGAGATTAATACTCATAAATATTTCCTCAATTTATTTACTATTTTGAACTATTTTCCAAAACTTTTTAAGTATGGGATTTTTACACAACCTGCTATATAAGGGAAAAAATTTGGTTTGAACGTCAAAGAAAATTGTCATTCTAAATTCCCACATTTAAGCAATGATAATTATTCTTTGATAATGATTATAGATATATAGCAATCCTAAATCATTATTGAATTTATTAAATATTTGCAACAGCAAAGACTAAGAAAAAAATGTGCAATATTTCGGGATAGAGGCACTGATAATAATTTGATATAATTGTAAGAATATTTGATGACAATTAATCAAAATTTATCAGAAGAGGAATGGTTAATAAATTTTACAAGGTTTCCCCCGAATACCCCTGAACAAAACTCTATAGAAGATATTTAGTTTCCAGCCCAAAATTTTATAAAACAATCTTATCATTGTTGCAGTTCTTTGAAAATAGTTAAGTAGCTATTGAAGTTTCTTGGGCTATGGTCAAATATTCGACTTTCCTAAACTTTATAAGTATAGAATTTTGGCATAACCAATGAGCTGATTGATATAAATCTTATTTTCATTTGAGGAATTATAGATTTTTAAGGAATAGAGAATAGGAAGTAGAAAATAGAGAACAGAAAATAGGAAATAGGGAAAAATTGTACCTGAGAAAAATAAAAAGTGCTATTTACTAAACTTTCAAGGAAGAGTCAAGTTATCAAATCAAATGTTTAAATCCTTGCCTACTAAACCAATAAAATTAGGTATAAAAGGCTTTCCCAAATCAATATATGAGGAAAACCTAGATTTATAGATAACTCTTACATCTTTGTAAGTGAAATTCTTACCACCTTGTTGTTGGTTTGACAACCTAGGCAACGGGTTAGAGACTTAGCATTAATCCCCGAAGTTGCTCTAAAGAAGGTCAAAGTCTTAGCTATCATTTGTAGTGAGACTTCTGGCAGAGACTGACAAGTTAAGGAATAGAAAGGTATAGCAGTCCAAGCATAGGTTAAGACATCAATTTTGGCTTTTCCCAAATCTGGAATAATTCAGCGTCCTAAGCTTTTTTTCTATTGCTATAAAGATTTTGCTGAATACTACGGAAATGCTCTGTTAATTCCTATATCCTAATTCCTTAATTGAATAATTTGTTTCTGATATTCATCTTCTGTGATTAAATCTGTGGTACTTTCTACACGATCTAAAAATACTAGACCTTCTAAATGATCGTATTCATGCTGAAAAATTCTAGCAACAAAATCTGTTAATTCTTGTCTTTCTAGTTTTCCTTCTCGATTAGTATATTCTACATTTATTACTCTATATCTTGGTACTAAACCCCTAATTCCTGGTATACTTAAACAACCTTCCCATCCTTTGACTCTATCTTCTGAATGAGATATTAATCTAGGGTTTATCATAGCTATTGGCTCCATTTTTGGAGCATTGGGATATCTAATATTTGGTCTTGAGGCAATAATAAATAAGCAATCACTAATTGAAACTTGTGGAGCAGCAATTCCCACACCATTTGTTTCAATTACTGTAAAAATTAAATTATCAATTAGTTGCTGTACATTTTGATCCAAAATATTATTAACAGTTTGAGCTTGATATCGTAATATCTTATTGCCTAACTGAGCTACTTGTAAGACTTCCATTATTTTTTCCTCCACTAATTTTTATTACTGGAGAGTACAAAGTTATCCTAAAAAACTATTAACTTTAAAGGCTGAAAGTATGATAGGACTTTGCTTACACCATTTACAGTTAAGATTGAAAGTTTCTAATCTTGAGATAGCTGTAAGCCAAGGCTCGCAATAGTTATGGGAATAATTTCCCATTGTCTAGTTTATTATCCATACTCATCAAAAAAAAGAAATAAATAGAGGCCAGTCAAATCATCATCTTTACCTAGTTTAGCTGCAACTATACATTCTATTTTTTTCTTTGAACTGTGAATGTTAAGCACTTAAACACTCATGCAAGCATCGGCTAATTTTATGTGAGATATATAGTATAAGAGATTAAGCTTAACAAAATGTATAATTAATTTTGTGTATTTATTCATCTTTAACTTTGTGCTAGTTCATCCTCACAACAATATCTCTGTCAGACTTGTCTCTATGAATAATATTTTAAAAGATTCTTTCATTATAATTTCCAAACTATCCTCTGAATCTTCTAGGTGGTAAATTTCCAGTTCGTACATCCAAATTCAAGCTTTTACCATTCCGATTAATTTCTAATTCCAACAAACTACCTACTGTTTTGTTCTGAACAATTTGCTGTACATTTTCAGATGTAGTAATAGTTTGATTATCAATTCTTTGAATTATATCCCCTGGTTTTAAACCACTTTTATCAGCAGGAGAACCAGGAACAACTTGTATTACTAATACCCCTTGGTCACTAAACATATTTGTATTGAAATTTCGGTTCAGTTCTTGCTTAAGTTCTGGTGTAAGAGTTTGCATAGCAATACCTAAATAAGCGTGTTCTGCTTTACCTACCTTAATTAATTGTTTAGCAATTTGTTGAGCATTATTAATAGGAATTGCAAATCCTAAACCTTGAGCACCATCAATAATAGCTGTATTAATGCCAATTACCTCACCATTTTGATTCAACAGAGGACCACCAGAATTACCAGGATTAATTGCAGCATCTGTTTGAATAAATCCTACCCGCTTATCTGGAACACCCACATCATTACTAGAACGACCTGTGGCACTAATTATGCCCACCGTCACAGAATTATCTAGACCTAGGGGGTTGCCAATAGCGATCGCCCATTCTCCAGGTTGCAGATTATTTGAATCTCCGATCTTAACAGTTGGAAGACTACCAGCATCAATTTTAACTACTGCTACATCAGTTAGAGAATCTGTGCCCAAAACTTTACCTTGAAGGCGACGACCATCTTTAAGGACCACTTCTACAGTAGTTGAACCCTCGACAACATGAGCATTTGTAAGAATATTACCATCAGAACTGATGATAAAACCAGAACCAGTTCCTTGCTCAATTGGACTATTACGCGATCTAGGTAATTCAAAACCATAGAAATCTTCTGGTACCCTAAATCCATACATATTAGGTCTTTGGCTGACAGCTCGAGAAGCATTAATCCTGACTACTGCTGGACCAACTTTTTGGACTGCATTTACAATAAAATTGCTATTGGAAATGGGGGCTCTAACTGGTAACCAAGTGGACTTTTCTGAGTTAGAAGTATTATCAGTTTTGCTAAGAGATTGAGTCACTGATAGTTCAGTAAGCTGACTTGAGTTTTCTGGAGAGCTACTTGTCTGTAATATTAGTCGCTCACCTAATAATGCTCCGACTGCTCCTGCTAGTAGTAATAAATAAGTTAAAGGTTGTTTCCAAAATACTTTGCCCATTGTATTTTTCATTGTTATTTATCTCTAATTGCTTAGTTTATAAAGAATTAAGAATCAAAGTTTGATCTCCTGGTGGAGAGGTTTTATTTTAATTCTCCTACAATATTTATATCTATTTAGTCTATTAGCGAAGGTCGAGTTAAAATAAATAATCAATCTTTGTAGATTTAACTTACTTGTTTGGCTCACCCTGCTCCTTTAAGTGTAATCAATCAAGAATACTTTTGAATTGATAAGCCCCCTACTATCTACACCTGAATGTTTATGAGAATTTATATTTGCCTTGTATGATGATGATAAGTTAAATTTAACACTCCTCGAAAATGATTTCCGGCCATTGAGAGTTAGTAATTCTACTCTGATTACTAGTATTTTAGAGTCATTAAAATTTACTCTTTAGCTTTTTTTTATCTACTTAAATTTTTGGGAATTAATTTTTACCATGTCTATGCATAAAATTACAAGATTAAGTTACATATATCAGGACTTATATAAATGGAGTAGATGTAGTGTTAAAAAAATAGCTGATTGCTCAAAGCTCCACTTTTCATGTCGTTTTTTATTTCCCAAAGCGAAAAAGAAACCTTAGCTAATTTTTAATGCGAGCTTCTAGCATTGCTTATTATTCCTAATTTATAAAGTAAATATTTTTATGCTCTTATCCTTACCATACTTAAGTAATGGGAGTTATAGTTCATTAGGCTTGAAATTACTCAAAGCTTTGTTATATAAAATTTTTAGTTAAGTTTACAAATAAGTTATTAATTGTAAGATACTGGAACGGCCCATATTGTCAATAAATTTGAGCTAATTATCAATAAACCCTACATCCTACAGGAATATAATATCTACACAATCCATATATAGTGTTTATTTGATTTTCAAAACACTGTAGGTAGGTTGGTGTTGAAATTTGTCACTATTTAACTCAGATCCTGCACTAAAAAAAATATCGGTGTTCAGAAACAGCTTAAGTAATTGTGTTATGAGGATTAGAGACTGTTCTTTCTAATCCCTAGAGATAACTAATTAAATACCTTTAAAAATCATCTTTATTCCCTAATTAATTTAACTAAATTTACCATTTTAATTAAGCTTTAAAAAAATGAATAACGCATATTTTAGGAGTTTAATTTTAATAATGTATATTGTTTTTTTTCATACTACTGCTAAGATGATTTTAGTATCCTAGTTTCTAGAATTAATGGAGAACAAAGATACTGAATCAGAACTTACGCAAAGACACTATATACAGCGTATACTAAATAGAGCGAACCCTTTAAAATTTATAGCGATCGCTTCAAGAAAATTACCATTGTTAAAACTAGAGTAAAAAATAATTAAAAAATCATTGCGAGCCCTGAATTGTATTGTGGGCTTCTTCAATTCTTGGCTCAAATAGTCTGAGAGTAATTCATGTTTAACTATGTAAATAGTTTTTCCTATTTTCACTGCTAACCTCTTGAGAAAACTCCAAACTAACAGAGCATAGGCTACATAGTTTTTTGAATTTGACCAAAGACTGCATTGACAAAACTCTGTATTCGTTAATTGCTTAATTCTGGTGTAAAATTCTTCGCTCTTCCATCTGGCTTGAGACTCAAATTCTACAGCTGTTACAATGTATTCTGTCATGTTGCTAGAAACATTTTCCCGTATGGAGCTGAACTTTTTTATCTTTTAGAAAACCTTTAATTTTAATAATTTTACCTGATATTTTTTCCGATTCACTCTAACTTAATTATCCAATATTTTTAGATTTTTCCAAACCTCTAATCTCATCTAAGCTCTGGATTTATTTTTCAAGGACAGTAATAAATTTTTGGCATATTATCTACCAATACCATTAATCTTTGTGTTGCATACCAACTCTCCATTAATAAAGTTTCAAATACTAAACTTATTCTTAATTTACTAAATTTAATATCATTTTCTACCCATGAGCTATTTTTATTTTTTTCTCACTATCTGGGTCATAAATATGATAATATATTATCTAAAATTACTCTATCTTTGGATTTAAATATATACAATTTACTCTTAAATTATACCACAGACTACTTTATGATCATTACCACTATATTGTCATCGCATTAACCTAATTTCACTACCATATTCTGTGTTGAAAACTGTATCATTAAAGATTAAATAAACATCTGTTTGAATTACTATTTATTTTTGAAAATTTTGACCTAATTCCTGAGCATCAAAATTTTATCTTCTTCAATAATAATTTATTGTTTCATAGCTAATATTTTCTAAGTGACTCGCTAAATTTACTATGTTTTAACTTGTATTAGATTTGAGCAAATATTGACAATAATCAATGTAGTTAAAACTTATCTGATTAGCTCAAATTAAAAGTAATATTATTCTACAATAATCAGGGTATTTAAGCAAAAATTATTTACTTACAATTAGCCATATATGATAGAGCCAAAACTAATGGTACTATCCTATCTTTAGTATTAGTTATGATTATGTTCTTTTTCAAGCGATCACCATAAATTTTTATGCGGTCGCTCTATTTAGTATAAGCTATATAGAGTGTCTTTGTGTAAGTCCTGTAAATAATAGTTTCTCCCAAGGACAAAAATTAAATTTCTAGCTTAAAACAAATAATGCCCACTAGTTATCAACTTGAAAACCTTGGTAGTGCATCAAGAAAGTGTGGCAATGGTAATATAATCGTTGTCCTTAAATACTTTCTATTATCATAGAATGTCCTCTATGTGGCCATCAGAAAACCCATAAACAGGGAAAGACCAGTAATGTTGTCAACGATATTATTCTCCTGAATGCCTACAAACTTTCACCGATACTTTTGACACTCTCTACTATCGTAGAAAAATTCAACCTGAACAAAAGCCCCTGGTTCTAGAGGCTCACGTTGAGGGCAGTAGTTTAAGAGGGATTAGTCCAACAGTTAATTTGGCCTATAATACAGTAATTAGTTTGGTAAGAGCTGCCTGTGAAAAAGGACAAATGATTCATAATGCTCATCTCCAGAATATCAATACCTCACAAATGAGCAGTGATGAGTTTTGGTCACTCATCCAAAAAAAACAAAAACAGTGCCAGTATCAGCAATTGAGAGAAGGGAATTCTTGGGTTGGCAAGCCCCTAAGCTTCATCCAGTAGATTAATTCTGAGTGCTAGAGTAAATAAACATACTGACCAGTTCATTGAGGAATTGATCCTCAATACAGAAGAGAAAACTAGCTGTAAAAAATGGCTAACTGATAATTGGGGAGGGTATGAACGAGTATTGCTCTGTAATAGAACACATTATTGGTAAAAACCATTGTCCTACAATTGGAACGCATAAATGGAATTATCAGACAGCATAGCGGTCGATGGCATCGCCGACAGAATAAATTTGGCAAGCTCTGGCAACAAACTGAGGTAACAGTAAGGTTGGCGAGGGCCTACTTTAATTTGATTTGGGTTCATAGTTGCAAAGAAAATACTGCTGCACAAAGAGCTGAGGAACGCGATCGCTCCTTGAAGTTGGAACGACTTAATTACTTATCCCACACTTTACTGACGCACTACCAAACCCTTGAATCTATTTTTAGTTTACTCCTTTGTGGGCAAGGAAATTCAGTTCCCTATCATTGTCAAACCAAATCTGAAAGTGCTATCAGTCATTTCTTAAATAATTTTAAATGGTCAACTCGTTCTTTAATTCGTACTGTCCAAATCTGAAAGTGCTATCAGTCATTTCTTAAATAATTTTAAATGGTCAACTCGTTCTTTAATTCGTACTGTTCATTCTTTTCTACTCCATCTCATTTTTTCTGAAGTTAAAAGGGGAAGAAAACCAAGGTGTGGGAGTAATTCTGGATTTAACTACACAATAATTGGTGGTAAGTTCTCCCCTTAGAGGAGGAAGGGTTCGAATATATAACTTAAAAAAGGTTTACACATTGTCGTTATATGTATTTAGTGATAGGTAACTGGCGTATCCCTTGGATATTTACGGTTGATCGGGAAAAGGAGATTCCATCTCCATCCGAATTAGCACAGAAATTATTGAATAATTTGCCAAAAATACCTATTAAAAATTTTAGAATTTATGTATTAGGCGATACGGCTTTTGGAATAATTAAATTTCTCAAACAAATTCGGGATAATTCCCATTATCCTATAGTAAGAGTTAGTAAAAATAGAACTTTAACTGATGGACGAAAAGTCTGTGAAGCTAGAACTCTTATGACTTGAAGTTTATGTAAATGGTTTAGATTTTCCAGCTTTTTTTGTCATGGGTATACCTAAAACGAGATGGTATAAGAATTAAAAGTTTTGTTATTTCTACAAAACCAATGAAAGGTCAAACTATTGCTAGTTGGGGAAGACGCAGATGGAAGATTGAGGAATTCACACGCAGAGAGCTAAACATCGTTTTAAAGTACACCGCTTTGGACACAAAACAATACTTGGAGTTTAGGGTTGGTTGATTTTTTCTTTAGTTTCTTATTTGTTAACATATTTGGTTTATTTACACTTTATTAAATCATAGTGATTTAGATTAGTTTAATTGTTCACAACAGTCACTTATTTTACTTTGACCTCATGTATTGCTTATCTTGATGTCTAGTCAGCTAAATACACTGATGCCTTGGTTATATAAGCTGGGTTTTGATTTTGTCTAATCAGGTATAAGATGTAAGTGTAACAAAATATAAACTCACCTCAAATCAACTGTGTGAATAAGCTTGGAGTCAGTACACAAATCTTAATATAGCTAATTTTTTTTTCATACCTACTTACTTATATAGTCATTTAACTTAAGAATGAGACATTAAGCTACACAATAATTACAGATGATTTTATCTAAGGCTGTATTTGAAGGAGTATACATTCTGGCTCTCTTTAAGGAACTAAAATCATGTTTAATATCCTTCAAATTAGGAGAATACTTAGGGGGGAATATGACCTGATGACCTCTATCTTCAACTATTTGTTTAATTACTGTTTTTCGATAAATTGGTACATTATTCATAATCACAACTGATGTGATACTTAATGATGGTAATTAATATATTGATTACCATCATTAAGCATTCCAAACCTTCTGCATTCAAGCTTCCTGTAAATATAATTAGTGGGATTAAATATTTTTTTTTATTTTCTTCTACCAGGGACTAAGTTTTCTCTTTCTTTCCTCTTTCTTTGCCTATCTCCAGAAATTTTTTTCTCTCTTTTTGACCACACATAAATACAATTTAGAAATTATGGAAATCCTGACTCCAAAAAGAATAAGAAACTTTTACTCCCATATATTTTGATTAATTTCAGTAAATCCTGATAATACTTTATCCATTATTATCTACTTCTTTCCGCGATAATGTAGTTCTTTTTTTTTCTGGTTATTTTCATTATTTTGATAGCCTTAAAAATTGCAGTTGTACTTACGCCGAATCTTTTAGCTGTATGTTTTAATCTAGCTTCTGGATTTTCTTGTTAATCTATTGACAATTCTCTTGTATTTAGGGAAAACTAGATATATTTTACCTTTAGGGAAAACTAGATATATTTTACCTTTGTTGCTGCCAGTTCCTTTCTCTCAAGTCATCTTATTCCAAACACTTGCGAAACTTTGGTGATTCTAACTCCATTTTCTATTATTACTATTAATTTTTGTCTGAAATCTAAACCATAAGCCATGATTTCTAATCCCATACTTTATTTGTTCAATCTTATACTCTTTTTGTTTCATTCTTAAGTGAAATGACTATATCTTTTAGAACTACTTATACTTTTGGTACTAAAATTTTTTATCTATACATGAAAGATTGATTCACTTTTGTACAAAAAATTGATCAAACTGCTATAATTTATTATTAAATTTCATGAAAATTTTTTAGAGTTTATATAGGGTAATAAATATATGAGTATAAATCTTAAAAAAGGGCAAAAAATTTTACTTGATAAAAGTGAATATGATCTATCAAGACTGACAATGGGACTAGGATGGGATGTAGCAAAGTATACAGGTGGTTTAGCTGGTTTATTCGTTAATAGATCGGATTTTGATCTGGATGGTTATGCCATTTTATTAGAAGAGAATGATAAACTTAAAAACTACAAAGAAGATGTAATTTATTATGGTCATTTAGAATCTAAAGATAAGACAATAATTCATTCAGGAGATAATCTGACTGGAGAAGGAGAGGGAGATGATGAACAAATAATTTTGAAATTAAACTCTATTCCTGAAAAATACCAAAAAATTATCTTAGCAGTAAGTATTTATCAAGCTAAAGAAAGGAAACAACAATTTGGAATGGTAGAAAATGCTTTTGTTAGAGCTGTTGATTATAAAGGGGTAGAAATAGCAAGGTATACTTTATCTGGTAATGGCACTTATCAAGGTAAAATATCAATGTTAATGGGAGCAGTTTATAGAGACGATAAATATTGGAAATTTAACGCTTTAGGTAATCCTTTGGATAGTGATATGAATGGTGTAGTAGGTTCATTTATGAAATAAATTTAGCTAGTTTTGGCAAATAATTAATAAAAAGCTTGAAATTGGAAACTAATCATTGAATTAATGAATCGTGAAAGTATATAGAGAAAAACATTATGAAGACAATGAAACTGATGCCAGAATATTTTTGGCTAATCAGAAACATAATACCAACTGTGTGATTTCTTAGTATTGTAAAATCTATATCCTATCATTCATAAACCTAAAGTTACAGGAGTCAAACTTCAACAAATAAGCCACAACATTTGAGAACGGAAAATTAGTTGACATTTTTACCATTACTCAAATTACTCTAACTAAATAAGTAAACTTTTGTATGGGTATTCAACATTACGAGAAAAATATAATGACTTAGCTTAAAACTCAGAAATAAAGTTTTAGGATGGTAATAAGTATTTTTTTAAGTATTTATTATTTACCTAGATGTACGGACAATGCAGAATCAATTTTTCCAAGCTTATAAATATTACATTAGTTTATATTGGTAAATGTTATATCAAGCATAAATTCTTTAGACATAAACAGAGGTTCAAAAGATAGTTAAAGCCCAAAAAGATTACGAACAATATAGTACTGATCGAGACCCAGTATCAGGATTATTTTTTAGTAGTTATGTGGGCTATGAATGGTCAGAAAAATTTATCTGTTAATTCTTGTTTGAAAAGACTGTATCATTAAAATTGCCTCGGCCATGGGATGGATAGTCCTCAGCATTCAACTTTAAGTAGTGAAATTTATTTTTTTATCGAAACCTTGAAATGGGAGACTTGAGGCAAAGTTGTTTTGATCATGATTAACAGAAAATATGAATCTATACAACTCTATGGTAGACTTTGGCAACAATTACAATCATAACTTTATGAAAAAAGCTGAGGAAATTTTGATTAGTTAAATTAGAAAAAAAAGCTAAAATAATATAATTTTCTTTGAGAAAAAACTTATTCTTTTATGGATAGTATGGTTGAAATATAGAAGAAATACCTAAAAATACTTTTTGATAAAATACAGTTTTTTAGGTTTGACTTTTAAATTTTGACTTTTGACTTTATGAAGGATTATTGCTTTGTTCCTCAGAAATGAGACTCTGGTGATGGCCATCTATTATTGTCGGAAACGAGTTAATATACTAAGTATGATAAGTATCAATGTACAGACCGTTTCTTGAATATTTAGAAAAAGAGTTATTTAGTAAATTTGATTTACGGAGTAGACCAATTCCTGCTGGCTTAGAAGCTAACGTTAGTAATAGAGGGAAAAATAAGGCGAGAATTCAGAGTTGGTGCTATGAGTGTACTGAACTCAGAAAAATACGTTATACTTATATTGATGCAGGGGCTACAGCTCAGGTATTTAATAGTGTGATTTATCCCAGTTACTGCTATGATATCCCACTATTAGGGATTGACTTATTATCTTTCGGTAAAAATAAAATCTTAATAGTATTAGACTTTCAACCTTTATTCCAAGAAGAATCATATTTGGCTAAATATATAGAGCCAATGCGATCGCTACGAGAAAAATATAATGACTTGGCTCAAAACTTAGAAATGAAGTTTTACGATGCTAATCAATATTTTTCTAAATATTTATTGTTTGCCAAAACAGATGCACAGACAGTGCAGACTAAATTTTTCCAAGCTTATAAAGATTATATTAGTTTATATTGGCAAATGTTACATGAAGCAGAAATTATTCAGACAGAAGCAGAGATTCAAAAGATAGTTAAAGCCCAAAAAGATTACGATCAATATAGTGCTGAGCGAGACCCAGCATCAGGATTATTTAGTAGTTATTTTGGCCATGAATGGTCAGAAAAATTTCTCTACCAATTTTTGTTTGAAGATGCTGTACCATTAGCAGTTCCTACTAGCACTCGATGAGTTTGTTAACTATTAAGTTAAGAATTTTTATCACACCTCTCCAGGAACTTCAGGGAGGTGTGAACTTATTTTTATCAATGTAATTGCTAAAATATAATCTAAGTATTCGGCAGTGAGCTATTAGCTATTAAAAATTAAGCTGTTAACTATTGAGAGCATCTATCATAATAACAACTAATTAAAAGACAGATAGTGTATAATAAAAGCTTTGCTATTTTGATAAATTTTTAAATAGGTCTTTTCAATGAGTAACTAAAGAAGTTATTAAGTCATTCCAAGACGGAGCTTTAAACCCATTATTTTCCTAAGGACCTTCTTTCAAGGGGATGAAAAAAAGAAATTTTTAATTTTCTATCCTCCTGATCATACTAATTTAATAAATTTTTGTTAAACTTTATTCATGGTTGAAACCTAAGCTTAACTCTTGCTAGGAGTGGTAAGAACGTTATACACAAAGTTCGTACAACTTTTATGAAATTAACAGGCTTTTAGGGTTTTAATGATCAAAAAAGTAATTAGTAGAGTACTAATTACTTAACAATTAAAAATCAACTCAAGTTAGAAATTATTTTTTAATATTTAGTATAACTGGAGGTACTAATAACTGACAACTGAAATGACAGCCACTAATAATATTGTGAATTTATATCAACCTTTTCTAGATTATGCTTTAACTAAGCTTAAGGAGGAATTAGAACTACAACCTTACCCTATACCTTCTGGATTTGAGCATAAAGTTGCTATGACTGGTAAAGGCAAAAAGCAACAAGAAGTACAGACAACTAGTTATGCTCACTGTAGCCCCAAACTCAGGCAAATCCGAGCTGCCCATGTCCAAGGTGGCAGTGCCCTCCAAGTGTTGAATTTTGTTATATTCCCTCATCTTAATTATGACTTACCCTTTTTTGGGGCAGACCTAGTTTCCTTGCCAGGGGGACATTTAATCGCCCTAGATATGCAGCCCTTATTTCGGGATAACCTTCAGTATCAAAAAAAGTATACTGAGCCAATATGGGAGACGTTCCAAAAACATCAGAAATATTTACCTTGGGGAGGTGATTTTCCAGAAGAAGCAACCCCATTCTTTTCTCCAGCTTTTCTTTGGACTCGTCCTCAGAAAACTGAGTTAGTTGAGACAAGAGTGTTCGAGGCGTTCAAAGATTATTTGCAAGCTTATTTGATTTTTGTCAAGCAAACAGAGCAGATTACTAATTCAGAGAAATTAGCAGAAATAAAAGAAGCCCAACTGCGTTATCTCAGATATCGAGCGGAAAAAGATCCAGCCAGGAAAATGTTGACCCGATTTTATGGCCATGAGTGGACAGAAGAGTATATTCATGGCTTTCTGTTTGATCTAGAAAGAAAATTGGCCTTGAATCCTGCTTAACTTTTTGACGTCAAAGAAGTTTGTTAACAAATTGTAACAAACAAAAATACAACAGCATTGTATAAAGAATATCTGAAGGGTTTAAAAGATAGGAGAAAATCAATAAAAACACTGATTTATGAGCTTGAAAGACTTCTCATAAACAGTGTAATATTTTAATCAGGATTCTTAAAAAGTCCTGATATTAACTTTTCCATTGCCAGGCATAGACACCTAATCGGAAAAAACTAAAAAAATACCCATAGCATCGGAAAGTAACTAAAAAAAATAAAATTAGGAGAATTAATCAATGTTTGATGCTTTTACAAAAATAGTTTCCCAGGCAGATGCCAGGGGTGATTTTGTTCCTACTGCGACAATTGATGCTTTAACTAAAATGGTCGGAGATAGTAATAAGCGTTTAGATGCAGTTAACCGTATTACTAGTAACGCTTCTACTATCGTTGCTAATGCAGCTCGTGCTTTATTCGCGGAGCAGCCTCAGTTGATTGCTCCTGGTGGAAATGCTTATACAAGCCGTCGTATGGCTGCTTGCCTGCGCGACATGGAAATCATTTTACGTTATGTAACTTATGCTATTTTCTCTGGTGATGGAAGTGTACTAGATGACCGTTGTCTCAATGGCCTTCGTGAAACATACTTAGCTTTAGGAACTCCTGGAGCTTCTGTAGCAGCAGGTGTTCAAAAAATGAAAGAGGCAGCTCTTGCTATTGCTAACGATCCTGCAGGTATTACTCCGGGAGATTGTTCGGCTCTATGTGCTGAGATTGGTGGCTACTTTGACCGTGCATCAGCTGCGGTTTCGTAAAAGAAACCAAGTTAAGTGATAGCTCTCAGCATCTTTATGCCTTCAAAAGTTTTACCAAATATAACTGTAATCAGAATAATAACTTAAATACCTTAAAAATGAAAACTCCTCTAACTGAAGCAGTAAGTGCTGCTGATTCTCAAGGTCGCTTTCTAACTAACGTAGAACTCAGTGCTGCCTTAGGTCGTTTTGGTCGTGCTCAGGCTTGCTTAGAAGCTGCTAAAACTCTGAGTGAGAAGTCTCAAGCCTTGATTGATGGAGCTGCTACAGCAGTATACAATAAGTTCCCCTATACTACTACTATGCAAGGACCAAACTATGCTTCTACTGAAATAGGAAAGCAGAAGTGTTCCCGCGATATTGGCTACTATCTGCGGATGGTAACATATTGTCTGATTGCTGGTGGTACAGGTCCTATGGATGAGATACTCATTGCAGGAATAAGTGAAATCAATAGCACTTTTGAGTTGTCTCCTAGCTGGTACATTGAAGCTCTTAAGTATATTAAGGCTAATCACGGTATTACTGGTCAAGGTGCAACTGAAGCCAATAATTACATTGATTATGCGATTAACGCTCTAAGCTAGTAGTTAAAATGTTAACTAAGTGGTGAATGTAAAATTAATCTTTACTAACTTAACTACCCTAAGCTAATTTTAATATTAAACGTAGCCGGGACAGTTATATAGGTGCTGCTCTGTAGTTAGTATCTGTTAATCTGTCCGGGCGTCGTTATTGGAGTGATGATTAGCTCCGACGGAAGCATCCAGCTTAAGAATACTGAAGTTCATTTTTTGATTCCAACTCTTAGGAAAGGCAATTGACCTGATTTTTTGGTTTTTATTTAAGAAAAAGACTTTATAAATATAGGAATGGAGCAGCAATATTTGGAATTACCATCATCAGAAGTATTAGAGAATAAAGAGTCTCTAAGTGTGCAAGAAGCGATCGCTAATCTACAACATGAAGAATTAGGTAAACGATATTATGCTGCCTGGTGGTTAGGTAGGTTTAGAGTTAATACTCCCGATGCTATTGAAGGTTTGGTTGCTGCATTGAAAGATGAGTCTGACCGTACAGAAAACGGTGGATATCCCCTAAGACGGAATGCTGCTCGCGCTCTGGGTAAGTTAAAAGATAAAAAAGCTGTACCTGTTTTGATAGAGTGTTTGCAATGTTCTGACTATTATGTACGAGAAGCAGCAACAGAAGCATTAGAAATGTTAGGAGACCCTAGTTGTATTTCAGCGTTAATCAAACTTTTAGACGGAGGTGTTGAAGCTGCAGTTTTATTTCCTGGTAAACCTCATTTGATTCAACCCTACGAAAATATTATCGAAGCTTTAGGAACACTACAGGCTGAAGAAGCAATTTTTCTAATTAAGCCTTTTATAGAACATCCTTCAGAAAAAGTACAATATGCTGCTGCTAGGTCTTTGTATCAACTTACAGGAGAGGTAGTATATGGAGAATATTTGACTCAAGCATTAGAGGGTGATAACTTACATTTACGACGCTCCGCACTATTAGATTTAGCAGCTATTGGTTATTTACCGGCAGCTAAGGCAATATCAGAAACTTTAGCCGAAAATAGTATGAAATTAATTGCTCTGAAAGGACTTTTAGAGCATCACCTTACAATAAATTCAAAAGTTAAAACTCAAGAGTCAAAGGTAGGATCTCAACTATTATTATCGGATGAGGCTATTGAGGTAATGACTCTAATGGACTCGCTTCTATAAAACCTTCATTGATACCTCTTATACTGAAAAGTGACTACAAAAATTTTTTTTTAGAAGCAATTTAAGTCTAAGTAATAATGAATAATCAACTTTCAATAATAGATAATCAATTAATCAGAGCAGTTGAAGAAGCAGACTCTTCTCAAACTTTAATAGATGCGGTTAAAGATTTAGCAGAAGCTCATATCAAAGAAGCTATCCCAATATTAATTAAGGTATTGGGTTATAATAACCCTGGTGCAGCAGTTGCAGCAGTTGATGGATTAGTTGAAATAGGGGAACCTGCAGTACTCAAACTTCTAGAAACACTTGATGGTTATAACTATGGTGCTAGAGCTTGGGCAATAAGAGCATTAGCGGGTATTGGTGACCCTCGTGGGTTGGAAATATTGTTGGATAGTGCAGCAAATGATTTTTCTTTTAGTGTACGAAGGGCTGCAGCTAGAGGTTTAGGTTTTATTCATTGGGAAAAATTATCAGAAACAGAAATAAATCAAGCTCAACAGCGTGTTTTTCAAATCCTGTTGCAAGTATCTCAAGATCCAGAATGGGTAGTGCGTTATGCTGCTGTTGTAGGTTTGCAAGGTTTAGCAAAAGTGGTTAAAGTTAGTGGTCAAAGCTGGTTTAAAGATATTTTAACTGGTATTCATAAAATTGGTGATACAGATACAACTTTAGCAGTTAGAGCTAGGGCGCAAATTGCTATTGAAAATTTGTGTTGAAAAAATAGAGAGAAGATATTAGAGAAAGATTCTATAAATATTGAAAATGGTTAGATTTTGTTGATTTCCAGAATGATTTTTTTTTGATTTATTTGAGAGAATGAATTTAAGCATGACTCGTTTTTACGGAATAGAGAAAATAGATATATAAATATCTTGTCTCTTGGAGTACCAACTATGAAAAAATTTTAAGGAATTGACGAGGCTTTGTTGCACATAAAGATGATTAGATGGTAAAAATTAAGAAGTGAAGATGGTACAAAAAACTATAGTCAGTACATAAGAGCAAGAGTAAATCTAAGTCCAAGTTCAAGTCTAAGTCCAAGTCCTTATATCGGCTCAAAAAGTGGTCGGAGTATGATGCTTCCTTACAACAGGGAGGAAGTATCACTTTTTGACTGACTCCGGAAGTGGTTCAGGAGTGGCTTAATTAGACAAAAAATGGAGGTGGGGGACTATCTAATAGGTACAGTGACACAGCTATTAAATTTATGGTAACTATATAATTCATGTTTGGTCTGGCCGGACGCCAAAGCGAAGGTTTCGTGGAATCTATACTTAAATTTATGGACTTATATCTGCCAGTATCAGACCATAGTACTGTATCTCGTCGATTACAAAAACTGAATATCCAAATGCCAGTTATACCAACATGCTGAGGCAATTGAGATGGAAGTAGACTCTGCAAGAGTGAAAGTTTACGGGGGGATGAATGGAAAACAATAGTTCATGGTATCAGTAAACGGCGTACATGGCGTAAATTACATCTAGGAGTCAATGAGGCCACGGGGTAAATTATCAGTGGGGTAGTTACTACTAATGATGTCAGTGTCTCTCTTGTATTTTCTGAGCTGTTAGACGGAGTAGATGGAATTGTAGCCCAAATGTCAGGAGACGGAGCCTATAAAAAATATAAGTGTTATGAAAAAGCTAGGTAACGAGGAGTAAAGGCAACAACTCCACTAAGAAAAAATGCGCTAATAGGTCAACTAGGCAACTTTAAATGCCCACCTTATCCCAGAGATAAAAACCGTAGAAGAATCAGAAAAGTAGGACCTCAAAAATGGAAGGGTGAAAGTGACTACCATCGACGCTCCTCCAATAGTTACCACTATGTTTAGACTTAAGGTAATAAATGGATGCAAGTTGCGACGACGAAAATTTGATAACCAGGCAGTGGAGTTGTTCATACAATGTGCCATGCTTAAGGGTATGATTCAAATAAGTAAACCCCAGAGCTACAAAGTTGAAATCTAGTTTACTTCACTTAGGGGAGTTGTCGGCGATCGCTACTTTCATGCAACAAAGCCAATTAACGACTATAATAATTTGAGCGTTTTATATTAATTTTTTTTTACTTGACTTATCAGTAATGTTAATAACTTCTTTTATTTCTTTTGGGTGCTTATGGGGATCTTATAATATTTAAATCAATAGAGCCTCATAACTCTAGTTTAATAGTTGCAAGTGCTACAACCTTGTGGCTACTTGTTTTTATAGTGATTTTAGACAATATATTTTTTTTTTAAAAAAAAGCACAAAGTCTCTCTAAAAAGGGTAAACTTTAAACCCAATTTTTCGGTAAAGAAAGTTTCTCTTCCTTTTTTATGTTGCACAGCAAAACGCTTTCAAAGTTTGGCTCTAATTGTTTCTATCAAGTTAATGAGATATCATTACAGATGAAATTATAGACTTGTACAAGTTCTCTTGCTAAATATTACCAAATAAATAGCCTATCCTTGGATGTACTACTAGCTATCATTGTTCTAGAAGGGATGAAAAAGAAAATTCCCCATTTCCAGTTTCCTTGTAGTTAGAGGTACTGTTTGATTAGGACACGAAAAAAAAACTAGTACTTCCTGGGAGAGGCTAACTGATAACTGATAACTGAAATGACCCATTCAACAGATATTACTACCTTAGCTCGTTGGTTTGCTGCTGACTTCAGTAACCAACAACAGGCCTTTGATAATCCACCTCTCTTTGCCCACATTCGCGTATGTATGCGTCCACTTCCATATCAACTACTTAATGGACTTAGCCTATATCTAGAACAAGCTTATGACATTACTCTAAATCAACCCTACCGAGTTAGAGTTCTTAAATTAGTCCCTTCGGAAAACCATATAGAGATTGAAAACTACATTATTGATCAAGAAGCAGAATTTTATGGAGCTTCCCGTGACCCTCAACGTCTGAAAAACCTCAAAACTGAATATATTAAAAAACTTCCTGGTTGCACCTTTATTACTAAATGGACGGGTAAGAGTTTTAAAGGTGAGGTCGAACCAGGAAAAGGTTGTACTGTAGTTCGTGAGGGGAAAAGTACTTATCTAAAAAGTTATTTTGAGATAAATGAACATAAATTTATTAGCCATGACACAGGATATGACCCGGAAACTGATCAACAAGTCTGGGGAGCGATCGCTGGACCCTTTGAGTTTGTTCGTTGGGCTAGCTTTGCTGATGAAGTGATTTGACAACTGCTATTTGGATAACTGCTTTATTTGAACAAGTAGAATATGTAAAACATTATTATATAAGGTTTTGATCTTATTTTTAACCTATTATTTCCTAAAATACTACTATGACTAACACAAATACTAAATTCCCTTTACCACCAGGAAGTTTTGGTTTGCCTCTTGTAGGTGAAACTCTTAGTTTTTTAAGAGATAACAACTTTGCTGAAAAACGAGAAAAAAAGTATGGAAAAATCTACAAAAGTCATATTTTTGGCAACCCCACAATATTTTTAGCTGGAGCAGAACCCAATAAATTTTTGTTTTCCAATGAAAATAAGTACTTTTTGGCCAAGTAGCCATAAAGTACTAGGATTTTATTAGACCCTGATTCTCTATCTGTCCAACAAGGTAGTGTCCACCAACAAAGGCGTAGACTATTAGCACAAGCTTTTCAACCAAGAGCTTTGGCTAATTATGCTCCTGCAATAGAAACTATGACTGCTAACTATCTGGAAAAGTGGGTAGAGATGGGTACGTTAACCTGGTATCCTGAGATTCGTAACTATACTTTTGATATTGCTAGTCTTTTGTTTATGGGTAGTGATGAAAGTTCCCAAACAAAATTAGTTAGTTTATTTGAGGAGTGGGTAAAAGGTTTATTTTCTATTCCCCTATCGTTGCCTTGGACAAGGTTTGGAAAATCACTCCGTTGTCGGCAAAAGTTGCTCCAACATATTGAAGAGATTATTCTGCAACGACAGCAACAGCAAAATTTGGGTGAGGATGCCTTGGGAATACTTTTACAAGCGCAGGATAAAGAGGTTAATGGTTTATCTTTGGATGAGTTGAAAGACCAAATATTGTTGTTATTGTTTGCTGGTCACGAGACCTTAACTTCGGCGATCGCTTCCTTCTGTCTATTAACCAGTCAACACCTAGATGTACTCACTCGCCTTCGTCAAGAGCAAAAGCAGTTTTCTGCTATAGAGCCACTAACTCTAGAAAATCTCAAACGGATGACTTATCTAGATATGGTTTTGAAGGAAGTCTTGAGATTAATTCCACCTGTGGGGGGTGGTTTCCGACAAGTAACTCAAGACTGTGAATTCTGTGGGTATTCAATTCCTAAAGGTTGGTTAGTTCAGTATCAAATTGCTAAAACTCATCAAGATGAAACTCTCTACCCAGACGATAAAAATTTTGATCCTGAACGTTTTGCACCAGAAAATGCTGTAGATAAACAAAAAGTATTTGGTTATGTTCCCTTTGGTGGTGGGATGCGAGAATGTTTGGGTAAAGAGTTTGCTCGCTTAGAGATGAAAATTTTTGCAGTTATGTTGTTGCGTGGTTATGAATGGGAACTTTTGCCAGAGCAAGACTTAAGTGTAGTGGCAGCACCTACACCTTATCCCCGTGATGGTTTAAAAGTTAAATTTAGGAAGGTTGAATAAGAGTTGAGTATGTAAACTGAACTGGTAGTATTAATATTGCCTAGGTTTTAGTAATTTGAGGTTGACTGGACTAACAACTTGCAAAATCTAAGCATAGCAAGGAATTTGGTTTTTTAATATTTACTTGATAAATCAGCTCTAATATCATGCCCGGATAATTAGTGATAAAAAGCATATGGTTTGTAGTAGGGCAAGAGTCTTATCTGCACAACTATACTTAACCCACAAGTCTTGAAATCTTTATATAGGTTAGCTGATGTATTCCTAAAGTCTAGTATATTTTTAGCGATCGCATAGTGGATATTTATCCTCACCCCCAGTTTGACTATCTTGGTTCCCCACAGAGAAATAAGTGGCTTACTTAAAAAGTAGAAGTTTAGGAGGAAGTACAACCTATGTAATTCTTGCTCCATAAACATTATCCTAGTTTAGGGTAAAGCAATTAATCTGCATTTAGGGTTCTTGCCCTACTAAGAACTTTAATTTAAACTATTCAACCGGACATGATATCAGATATAGATCGTATCATTATTAATTATTAGAGTTAGTTACATACTTCCAGACTAACCTAATGCTAAAGTTTAGGCTTCTCCCTTAAGAGTCTCGCAACTTCTCGGACTCTACAAGCTTTAAGAACTCAATGCCGTAGCGCCCTGTTTTTTATAAGGCGCTACTATCCTAATTATGAATTCAGATAAAGAATTAGTAAAAGAAGTAGTTTTGCGATAATAGTTTTTTTGCTTAATTAGGTGAGGGAACTATAAAGACCTAAAATTATGATTCATGATCAAAAGAGGCAAAAGCTGAAGTTACTCGAAAAAAGTTAAGTGCAAGGAAAAAAAGATGCAAAAGATCCTGAAAGTAGTGGGAACGACATTATCAGTTCTCTTGATAGCATTTTTTGTTAATATATCTGATGTGTATGCAAATGAGAAGCAGGTCCCGGTAGCTGAATTCTTAGTAATTGAATTACTCTGTCATGTGTATCTAAAAAACGGAAAGCTATTTCGAATAACCAATATATACTCATCATGGTTCAATTTGTATGTTGATTACTCGAACCCATCTCAGCTAGTGGCGGTCGACGTGGAATACTAGTCCCTGGCAATTAGAGCTTTATCGTGGAGAACGCAATAAAAACTATTTCCTGAATTTCTTGGATTTTCTGCATATATAGAAAGTAATATGATCGAAATGTCTACCTAATATTTTATCCCCAGCTAGTTCTTATAGAAGCCATTTGGGATCTTTCTGAAAGACTATAATGGATAGAAAATGC
>JAGGDU010000020.1 GCA_018457135.1 Trichodesmium erythraeum GBRTRLIN201
ATTTCTATTTTTTATTACTCTATCACAATTTATTTATTTTTCGGAGATGTCTATTGACTATCTCTTCCATCTGGGATAAATTTTCACTCGTTTTGATTACTTATAGATTCATTAATTAGCGGCCAGAGTTGTTCGGCTGGTTGTATAAGCAATCCCTTTGATCCTATTCCATAATCCTCCATCTGGTGCTTTCTCCTGGAGTAACATTATTAGTTTTGCCTGTAGTTACTCACAGAGAAATCCTTTTAGTCCTAGATGTTGATAGTGACTATCTACCAATCCTTCTTGACCCTGATGATTGTAGCAACGTACAATTTTCTTAATGGCCTCCAAACGATAGCCTGTAGCTGAAGAAACTTCTCTCATTGTTTTTCTCTTTGCGCTTAAATATCAGGTCTTTTCTATGGGATCATTAGATAGCTCAGGAGTTTCTTTCCAGTTCATCTAAACTTAGGTATTTTTAAATACTTAAGCGTCTTAGTATAATGGCGCTCGCATTAGTGTTGGATAAAAATATCACTCCAGGCAATTTTTTTTCTATTATTCTATATATATAAAAACGATATTACCAGACATGATATTACTTTTGCCTGGTGCTTCCGTTTTTCGTCTCGGATTACCCTTAGAGCTAATAATTAAGTTAAATGAATTATAACATATGTTTAAAAACAAAACAATTAATAAGTAGAAAGATCATGGGGGAGGCTTCAAACCAAATTTTTCGGTAAAATTAAAATTTCTAAAGTTTATAATATTATGTCTTGGTCTCGAATAGTTAGTGGACTTGTAGCAATTGCGGTAGCTCTGGGAATGATTATCTTTGGGGGATGGTGGTTTACAGCAGGCATGGGAGTCATAGTTTACCTAGGCCAACTCGAATATTTTCAACTAGCTAGTACTAAAGGTATTGTACCAGCAGCCAAAACTACTCTAGGGCTAAGTCAAGTCATGTTAGTAGTAGCAGCTCTCAATCCTAATTTAGTAGATGCCATATTTACATTAGCAGGAACTATAATCTGTTTTTATCTACTGTTTCAGCCAAAATTAGCAAGTATAGCTGACATAGCATCATCAATTTTAGGTCTATTTTATGGTGGATATCTACCTAGCTATTGGATTAGACTCAGAGTTGGATTTGAAGCTCAATTACAGATATCCCAAATAACTTTAGAAAACTACGAGTATACTTCATGGATAGACCCTTTGAGTTGGCCTTCGAGCTTAACATTTACTCTGCTTGGTTTTTGCTGTATATGGGCTGCTGATATAGGTGCTTATTTTGTCGGGAAGTTCTTTGGTCGAATTAGACTTTCAGAAATAAGCCCGAAAAAGACTGTGGAGGGTGCAGTATTTGGAGTTTTAGGTAGTGTAGGAGTAGCTACAATAGGTTCTTGGTACTTAGATTGGCCTGGTTCCCCTTGGACAGGTGCTGTCTTAGGGTTAATAGTAGGTATTGCTAGCCTACTTGGAGACTTAACGGAATCAATGATGAAACGAGATGCAGGTGTTAAAGATTCTGGACAACTCATACCTGGACATGGAGGAATTCTTGACCGCACTGACAGTTATGTTTTTACTGCACCCCTTATATATTATTTTTTCACCTTACTTTTACCAGCCCTCAAAAATTATAATTAGGGCTGGCTGAATGAATAAATATAGAATCCTGATGATACATCACTGTTAGTGATGGCTTATCTTGAGAAAAGGACCAAAAAATCACGAAATTAATATTTTTTCACTTAGGATTTTTCGTGACTTGAATAGGAAAAATGCAAAAAAATTAACATACTGCAACTATTGCCTATTCCCAACTCCCCATTTCCTGCCCTCACTAACAAATTTTTTGAGCAATTAACCTCTAATTGAAATATAAGATAAATCAACCTTTGACCAAACACAGTTGTTTTTCTTCTTTTGTGTTCTCAAATTATTTGCTTTTCCCTAAAATCTAGAATGAATTTTGTACCTTACTCCTAATAATAATTTTAATAGTTGAATTTAGGATTTAACTATTAAGCTACCTTGACAAATAAGTTGACCAGATTCTAATGTTAATTCTTGTAGTTTAACATCAGAACCTAAATCTACTTTGATGGTATTTGAAAGGTCATAATTAGACTTTTGTAAAACTTGAAATTCAAAATTTTCTAGCAATAATTTACAACTAGTAGCAAGCTTTAAACTAGTATGTAAATTTATTGGGATTTTTTCATCAAACTTAGACATAAAGTTAGCAAACAGACTAAGATGACCTGTAAATATTTCAGCTTTTTGGTCATACAATCGAATAGGTTTCTCTAGGCATTCTATAAAATCTGACTGTAATAGTGGGGTTAAAAAATCAACAATAGCCTGAGACAAAAGACCAGATTTTAGACTAGAATTAAAGTCAGATTGAAGACATTTAATCTGACAAAATATAGGAAAAGATTCTAAGATTTTCAATTTTTTTCCCCTGATAATTTGACCAATATTAATCCGAATACCAGTAGCAGATAATTTCACCTCAGTCAAATGTAATCCTCGAAAAATGACATTAGAAGCAGCAAGAGAAACTCGTGGGATTTGACCTGTAATAATTTGGCGATCACCTCCTTCAATATGAACCTTTAATTGTTCTACCTGTTCTAATTGTGATTTTAACCAAAATTGCAAAGCAGGAGATAGGAACCTACTAACAATTCTACTCTTTCTTTTTGTTGATATTTCATCTAAACTCTGATCAGCAATATCAGAACCAGAAATATGATGCAGTTGTGGTAAATTTTTATTCATTAAAGACACCATGAGGATTAGTATACTCTATACTCAATTGTGTAATTATTTCCAGAGATAAGAAATATATAAACTAGCAGATTTTAAATATTTAGGGTAGGAGAAAATATCCAATAAAGTGATGAAATAAATAATATGGATGAAAGATTACAAAAAATATTATCTCAGTGGGGCATAGCATCTCGGCGTCAAGCTGAACAAATGATCATAGCGGGACGAGTAAAGGTTAATGGTAAAATTGTCCAATTAGGAGAAAAGGCTCAACCAGACTTGGACAATATTGAAGTGGATGGTTTGCCCATTAGACCCGAAGCTCGACCATCACCCATATATTTATTGTTAAATAAACCTATGGGAGTAATTTCAACTTGTTCGGAACCTAGGAAACGTAGTAAAGTTTTAGATATCCTAAACGCAGAACTACGAAATGGAAAAGGTATTCATCCTGTAGGACGTTTAGATGCAGACTCTACAGGAGCATTACTCCTCACAAATGATGGTCGGGTGACTTATTGTTTAACCCACCCCAAATATTGTCTTTCTAAAACCTATCAAGTTTTGGTAGAAGGTCATCCCCAAGAATCAATCTTAAAGTTGTGGCGTCAAGGTATTATTTTATCTGGTAAAAAAACTTTACCCGCTGAGGTTAAAGTCTTAAAAGAATGTAATAGTTCTCAAACTCTTTTAGAAGTGGTCATCTCTGAAGGCAGAAATCGCCAGATTCGTAGAGTTGCAGATAAATTGGGACATCGTGTACTTAAACTACACCGTACTGCAATTGGTCAAATTAAGTTGCAGTTGCCTGGAGAGTCAGTTTTACCTATTGGCCATTATAGACAATTAAAGGATTTTGAAATTGAGTTTTTGGATGACCAAATTATTGAATCTAAATTCAGCTAAAAACTCTTTTTTATGACAAACAAGTATGTTTTTTAAAGTCTGAACTAAGTGGCTCAAATAATTTAAATATCTAAATAATATTTCTAAATTATTTTATACTTTGTGCTGGGTCAATTTTGCTCCCTCAATTAGCTATCAGCTTTTTGAACTTGGGCAACAACAAGCATCGGATGCTTAAGTAAGGCTTGAAATATACTTCATGCAAGTCAAAAAAATGACTATCCTGATTGCTGAATGTTGACTACTTGTTTAATAAAAATATATTTTGAAAAACAGAAATTTTATTCAATCGTATTATAGATATATTTAGGATTCTTCATAGCCAAAATTCTTTCTTAAACTAAGCATCCAAAATTAATCATATTATTGCTCAAATTAAGTTATACAAAATAAATCAAATAATGTTACAAGTAATAGAAGTGATTAAAATAATTTATATAAGATGTGATGTCTCTTTGATGAAAAATCAAGTTTATCCTTTCTCATCAAGAAACTAAAATAGATGCCCATAGAAAAATAATAGATAATAAATCTCTCAAATAAATGGTTAGATGCTGTGTCTTCTGAATTATAAATCCTGAATCATAACTCCTAGTAATTTGTAGCCAACTTTTTTCCAAATGGGATAACTATCCAAACTAAACAAGTTATAGTTTATATAAATTAAGTTAAAGCAATGGTGA
Organism: Trichodesmium erythraeum GBRTRLIN201; assembly: GCA_018457135.1. Classification (GTDB taxonomy): domain Bacteria; phylum Cyanobacteriota; class Cyanobacteriia; order Cyanobacteriales; family Microcoleaceae; genus Trichodesmium; species Trichodesmium erythraeum. The sequence continues at coordinate 4,362 of JAGGDU010000020.1, forward strand.
ATTTAACAGCAATCAAAAACCTAAAAAAAAGTTTCTCTTTTGTACCTTTAAGGCAACGTTTTAATCGAAGAAAAAAAATATCTTTTGAAGAAAAACAAAGTCAGGCATTAAAAGATATCGGGGATAAATTAAAAATGTTTAGAAATAAACATTCTATTTGTTTAAAAAGAGTGGCAGTAGTGACAATGATTAGAATTAATTTACTAGAAGCAATAGAAGAAGGTAATTTAAAAGAACTGCCAGAGCCAGTTTATATTCAAGGTATGATTAAGCGATATGCAGATGCTATAGGATTAGATGGAGAGGAACTAGCAAACTCATTTCCAACTGCAAAAGTTCAGGAAATTACGATAAAATCTCTGCCGAATTTATCAATGCTTCAGCTACGACCATATCATCTTTACTTTTTATATGTATTACTTGTTATTTTAGCAGTTCGTTTGTTACCTTATGTTAATAACTCTTATTATATATGGATACGAGATGGTATTACTAAGTCTGAAAAACAACAATATGAACGAGAAAATGAGGTTAATGTTTTACCTCCAGTTTCTCAGAAAAATAGGAAAACTGAGGGAAGATCTTCAGATCAAACAACACAAAAGTCAGATAAACAAAATGATGGACAACCTGTAGTTCTCAGTGTAATTGCGAAAGAAGAATCTTGGGTATCAATAAAGATAGATGGAAAAGTAGCGTTTGAAGGGACTTTAGCTCAAGGCACTCAGAAAACTTGGTCAGCCCAAAAGCAACTGGTTTTTTTCGCAGGCAATGCTGGAGGAATAATTATACCTATTGATAATGGGCAAAATATGCAACTGGGAAAACCGGGTGAAGTCAAAGAAGTTGTTCTTACTTCTACTAACACCCAAATACAATAAATAGTATAGCTTTAAGCTATCAGCTTAAGTTAAAGCTATCTATTGGTTGTAAAAGATTTTAATTTCATTAATGTCTCAATACTTTTTTGTAGTGCTATAAAAATTAGAGTTGTTGGAAAATAACTTAGGTTAGGGAAAAATGAAAACTTAAACCGAGCAATTTTGGTTAGTGACTTTAGCTATTTATGCTGCTATTAGGTACAAGTTCCATAGCCCAGTTGCTGTTAACATTAATTTGTCATCAAAATCATTCTTGTGATTACGGTAAATCTGATTTACAGTCGCGTAGTGTTTGACACCCACAAAGGCGTTTTCACATATCACCCGCTTATTGACTCAATTTCCGATTTTTAAGGCGTTGCTGTTGCTGTTAATTCTCCCCCTTTTTGTTTTTTATGGGGTATGCTGATATTTTTATACTAATGTTAATACCTTGAAACCCACTCATAACTTCAATTGGTATCTCCACAGGTATATTTCCTATCGACTTTTCCTGGTCTAGGAGTTTCAAGTCATGTAACTTTCCCTCTCTTGCCTTACTCAACAACAACACTTGCTTATTGTGCTCTACTGCTGCTAGATATTTGCGAGATAGACGCTTTTTTTTGCCTGAATAATTCAGTTTTTGTTTTTCTGAGTCCGTTCATCGTTGCAATGGCCATTCTGTGCCATCTATTACCACTCGTTCTACTCCAGGAAAACGTTCTATAAATCCTTGGACGCTGTTAATTTTGCGCTCTGGTAGTACCTTATTTCTTCATATACCGGAGTAAAGGCTGAGAGCAAGGATTGAAATGCTTTACGATTTAATCCTGTTAATGCTCTGAGTAACCTATCTTGTCTTAAAGCCTATTTAATGTTTAGCATTAAAGTTGGCCAATTTGCTGTTAACTTATTTTACCTTATTTCCCAACAACTCTATTAAAGATTATGTATGATTTCTCCTAATTGGAAAAAAACGGCCAGGGAGAATGATCAAGGCTTTTAGGTAAAAAAGTTATAACACATGGGGGATAACGGATTCTAGCTATTTTGATAGCATTAACGTAATTCCCTTGTCTAAACTTACTTTGACTGATTTTTTGGACTAGAAAATGTTTAAGTACCACTAATATTAATCCTCGTTATTTGTTGGGGTACGACCATAAATATCTGTCACCTCTTTGAGGCGATCACTTATATCTGAAGTTAACATCTCTGATCGATAACGCCAACTCCAATTACCATCAGGAACACCAGGCTGATTCATAATAGCTTCTTCCCCCAACCCTAAAATATCTTGTAGAGGAAAAATTGCCATATAAGCCACAGAAGACATAGCTAAACGAATTAAATCCCAATGAATGCCATGACCCCAACTATTACCAACAAAACGATAAACTCTTTCCTGTTCTTGAGGAGAACGCTTATTAAACCAGCCGACAGTAGTATTGTTATCGTGAGTGCCAGTATAAACAACCCAATTAGCAGAATTATAATTGCAGGGTAAATAGAGATTATCACTACCTGAGTCAAAAGCAAAATGTAGAATTTTCATACCAGGAAATTCAAACTGATCCCGTAATTGTTCTACTTCAGTAGTAATAACTCCTAAATCCTCAGCAATAACTGGCAGTTTACCTAACTTTTCTTTAATAGTTTTAAAAAAAGCCCTACCTGGAGCTGTAATCCATGTACCATTTTTAGCTGTAGTTTCACCTTGGGGTACTGCCCAATAAGAAACCAAACCTAGAAAATGGTCAATCCTAATCAAATCAACTATATCCAGCATAGACTGAATCCGTTGTACCCACCAAAAAAAATCTTCCTGTTCCAATTTATCCCACTGATAAACTGGATTACCCCATAGTTGACCAGTCTCACTAAAATAATCTGGGGGAACGCCAGCCATTAAAGATGGTTCACTTGTTTGTGAATCTAAAGAGAATATTTCTGGATGTGACCAAACATCAGCACTATCATGGGCAACATATATAGGAACATCGCCAAAGATTTTAATTCCTTGTTGATTAGCATAACTTTTCAGCTGATCCCATTGCTGAAAGAATAAATATTGAAGAAATTTATGGTACTGAATTTTATCAGCTAAACGTTGTTGCCATTCTGCTAATGCTTGTGGTTGACGATGAGCGATGTCTTGATCCCAGGTATGCCAACTTGCTCCTTCGTGAGCCTCTTTCAAAGCCATATAAAAAGCATAATCGTCTAACCAAAAAGCTTTACTGTTACTGAATTGATTGAATGTCTCTTTTTTTTCTTCAGAAGCATATTTTTGAAAGTTTTGGTAAGCAGTTTTCAGCAAAGAACTTTTTACTTGGGCAACTGAATCAAAATCTACCTTATCCCTTGGAAATTCTGGTATATTAGAAAAATCTTCCTCAGAAAGCCATCCTTCATCTTTTAACTTATCTGGACTAATTAACAGAGGATTTCCTGCCATTGCTGAATAAGCTTGATAGGGAGAATTGCCAAAGCCTGTTGGCCCTAATGGTAGAACTTGCCAAATTTTTTGTCCACTATTTTTCAAAAAATTCACAAAATTGTATGCTTCCTGGCCTAAGTCACCAATTCCAAAGGGACTGGGAAAAGAAGTTGGATGCAGTAAAATACCGCTAGATCTCGAAAGTAGCATGATTAAACCTAAAAAATACTAATTAAAAAAGTTATTGGCATTACACCTCAGTCTAGAATTAATTTTACGATGGGGAGAGTGTTTTTTTGATTGAGAGTTAAAATTTTGCTTAATTTTTTATCTTTTTTGTAGTCTAATTAGGGTTTGCTGAGTGTGACTCGTTGGACGAAAAAAGTCAATAAGTACTTGTAGCCCACATCTCTAATAATGACCATAGGTGATATAAAATAATAACTCGCAATTTTTTCGAGGTTAAATTCCTCTCATCTTGGTTAGGCAATGACTCTGTAAGTCAGGTAATTTGAGGTAGAGCTGATTACTGTCGTTGCATGACCTAAACATCAGCAAAGGCTTAAGTCCTTTAGCCTTTGCTGCAAGAGTTGTCACTCCAAATTGAGTAAATACCAATCCTATTACAACTGTCGTCACCCTAGTTAAGGGTAATTATCCAAGTATCTACAGCAAACCAAAACGGTATGGTTTGCTTGCCTCTCGGTACTTTACTATGGCTCAGGACACTGCTGGTAAAACGCCACAGTTAAGCAGTCCTAGCCTAAGACGCGAAAAAGATTATGGGAACCAAGTAAACCCTTGATTTCTCCTCTATTTGGAAGTAGGGAAAGCGTACACTAGAAAGATCAAGTATTAAGGATATCTTAACAAGCAACAGTATAACCTTATAGCTAGGATACCCAGACATAGGAGGCTACTGGAGACATTAGTTTTAGTTGAAACTACTGACAACGGCTAAAACTCAGCTATTAGCAAGGGTGGCATCTATAAGTTATTCCGAATAATAATGAGACACTTTTTTAGCTAAAACCCTTGAAAGCCAGGAAAATCTCGTCTCTATCTAAACTAGGATAGCTATAGTAGTATGAACGGCAAACCCTTAAACATATGTCCATTGTCAGGGGCCTTATGATGAGCGAAACTATGATGTACGGCACGTGAAGGAGAGGTGATGCGGCAAAATGTCCCAATGACCTCAAGGGGTGACAAGCACTTCAAGAGTATTACTAACAATGGTTTAAAGGGTTAAGGCATAGCAATCGAACAAAAGCTTAGGACACTCCCTCTATTCCGGATTTGCTGTATAAACTAAGATTGATGGCTTAGATGGCTTAACCTATACTTTGACTGCTATAATTCTTAAAAATTACGATCAATAGTAAAAATGATAATTATTATTGGTACTTAACAAAATATAGCTAGAAAACAGGCTCGGATATAGACATAAAGAGGATTTTACATCAAAAAAGTATAAATCCTAAATTATCAACGGTTCTAACTATTTTTAGGGTATCGACGTAATTCCCTTAGCTAGACTGACTTTGAGTCATTTTTTTTGAATAGAAAATTTTGAAGTCCCAATTGTTGACTTTTTTAAGTTAAGGCCACTAACAAAATTCAGATCAGCCAATTAAATTTTTTTTTGTCATTAAATCAACTGTGAGCTTTTGAAAGTACAAATACTTAATCTAATAATATAGGCATCGCTTTTAATCCCCTTTGATAATAGAGCTTTTTTCTCTGATGATAGATTTATCATACCAGGGACAATATTGACTAAGTCATCCCAAGTTATAACCCACAATTCACCATACATACCTACTCAAAAATTGCTATGTCTTCTATCTTTTCGACTAGCTTAAAAGAACCGACAAATGTATTTTTGATACCCGGATTTTTTGATGATAATACCAAAGTTGACTAGAAAATCGTATAAGCTAATACGGTTTAGTTAAGACTGAAAATCATGTAAATTAGATATTGTTTCCAAAAAAGGAAATGAGGTGTGGTGAATCTGAAAGACTTATCATTATTCTGTTATAATATACAAAATTTTGAAGTGTTAAAGGGAATTGGAATGGCAATTCTAGCCACGGCATTTTTAGAAGCTACATAACTGCCTCCACCATCCTCTGCAAACGCCAAAACTCAGGTAGTTCTAAACAAGTAAGGATGTATTATTGTAGTTCGAGAAATATCAGATAGCTAGAATATGATTCTCGATCTTTTTTAGAAAATGATCAAGTTTTTCTGACATTGCATGAGATATTCTCTGTCTAATGGTAGATTTCAATCTCTCAATATAGTTAATTAGACTACTTATTTTACTAACTGCTTTATGTCGTGTGTTGGGGAATATTTCTTCTTATGCTGACCAAAAGGTTCTTATGTTCACCAAAAGTCTGTATAAGTGAGTGAATACTGTCGATAGACACCAGGCAAAAAATTCCACAACCCCCTAGCTCCATCTATATTGCGATCGCCAATGTAAGCTCCAACAATTTCAAGACTTATGGAAGTACACTATATATAGGGTGCTTTCATATTAAATTATCCATAATATAATTAGTTTTTTTTTTGAGATAGATATCATTTTAAATAGATGTGATTTAGGAATAGCAAAATTGATTAAAAATTGTTAGATTAATTTTCTCAAAATTGTAAATAATTAGATAATAATTATATGATTATATTACCAGTAAAAATATGGATTTTCATTATGTTAAATGCTGTCAATATTTACTCAAATCTAACACGTATTATACAATAACGCTCCTTAGCAAACCCAGAGAGAAAATATTAGTCACGATAAAATCAACCGTTATTTAATAATAAAGTCTTTAAATTCAGAAGATGTATGGCAAAATGTCAAAGAAGAATTTGTTCTATATGCAGTGGGGAATTTAATTTTTGATGGTACAGTAATCAAGAAAAAGTATGGGTTAAAAATTAAACTTGTGCAACTATAATACAGTAGTAATGAATATAAAGTTATAGTTATTTTAAATAAGAATGAGACACTGCACAACAATTACGAAAATTTTATCAAGATATTTATTGATAGGTGAATACATTCTATATCTTTTTAATGCACTAAAATCATGTTTTATGTCATTTAAATCAGGAGAGTATTGTGGCAAAAATAGTAATTGATAACCCTCTGCTTTTACTAATTCTATAATAACCTTATAGTTAATCGACATTTTTTTTGAGGGCACCTCTAGCATGTTTTAGAAATTTAGCATATTTGCGATTAGCGTAATCCATAACCTCAGTTTAAACTTACCTGTCTTCCTCAAGCAATACCTGTAAAAAAGATATTTTTTAGTAATAATTGATATATAAGTTTTTTGGTATTTTGAAATATAAGTTTTTGTTGAGATTCTTCAACAAGCTGCTAAAAATCTTGTATTTATAATTCTGTTTACCGTTATAAATAAGACTATTATTAACAATTTTTATGCATGTATACTAAGGGCTATTCAGCATTTTTTTGGCAATTTAAAAGTTTTTCTGAATCTCATCCTTACATCTTTTTGATGGTACAGTAATCAAGAAAAAGTATGGGTTAAAAATTAAACTTGTGCAACTATAATACAGTAGTAATGAATATAAAGTTATAGTTATTTTAAATAAGAATGAGACACTGCACAACAATTACGAAAATTTTATCAAGATATTTATTGATAGGTGAATACATTCTATATCTTTTTAATGCACTAAAATCATGTTTTATGTCATTTAAATCAGGAGAGTATTGTGGCAAAAATAGTAATTGATAACCCTCTGCTTTTACTAATTCTATAATAACCTTATAGTTAATCGACATTTTTTTTGAGGGCACCTCTAGCATGTTTTAGAAATTTAGCATATTTGCGATTAGCGTAATCCATAACCTCAGTTTAAACTTACCTGTCTTCCTCAAGCAATACCTGTAAAAAAGATATTTTTTAGTAATAATTGATATATAAGTTTTTTGGTATTTTGAAAGATAAGTTTTTGTTGATATTCTTCAACAAATTGGCTGCTAAAAATCTTGTATTTATAATCCTGTTTACCGTTATAAATAAGACTATTATTAACAATTTGTATGCATGTATACTAAGGGCTATTCAGCATTTTTTGGCAATTTAAAAGTTTTTCTGAATCTTATCCTTACATCTTATGGACTAACCTTTTTAGCACTCCCTAGATTTTGTAGGTTGGAAGAAGTTGCACATGACTTTAATTGTTCCTTTTGTAATTCTGAGAACAATTTCTGTGCTAACCACTTTTCAAAAACCAGCACGATTACAAGAAGCCTCAAAGATCAATGGGGAAAATAATTTTCCCTGACAGAAACTACTTATAATAGTTATCCTTAAAGTTCTTTTTCCTGACTTTAAATCATAATATATTTTGCAAAGTTTATTTTATCTATAACTATAATCTTTTCGCTTTGTCAATTGCTGGATTTTACCGACCCTTATTGCTCCCTTCCAACCTAGGAGATGGGGTTGTTTGTTCTAGCTTTTTTTTAGATTTTTATGTCATAAATTATTTTCTTTTCTCTTCATCTTTTTCTCTATCACGGTAATTTTTTTTATGGGGCAAAGCAATTTTTTTTAACGCTTTACCTATCACCAGAAGGTCGTTCTATCGCTAAATGATTCTGACCATTCAGATGTCATTTTTTTTAAGTTTGACTGCTATTAATATGGACAAATTCAAAGAAATTCTTATAAATCTAGTATTTTGGGATTATGTCTTTTTTAATAACTTGTTTTTGCTGCTAATATCGCTAGTTTCTTTTCGTCTATGTAAGCAAATATTGATGGTAGTGCGACTAATCTTAGATATATAAATTGCTTAGGTTTTACTCATTATATTATCAATAAAATTAATAATTTTTTGTCAATAGTCGTAGTTATAAACAACACTTTTACGACAAAATATAGTATATAAATATGGAAAAACTTGAGTAAGTATTTAGACTCAAGAAAAAAACACCTCAAACTGTAATTATAGACAGAAAGTGAAGATAAAAAAAAAGAATAGACAATGTTAGTAGAAGTGAGCAATATAGACCATCTAAGATTATTAGCAGGAATTATTGACGAGATTGGTATGGAGAATAAAATTAATCAACTACTAGGAGAAGAACTACCAGAAAAAATAATAGGGGGTCAAGCAGCCAAAGGAATGCTCTTAAATAGACTAGGTAAGGTTTTATTTATACTATATTTCTAATCGTCAATTTTTTTTCAGGGAAAAGCAATAGAAAATTTAATTGCTCAAGAAGTAAAAATAGAGTATTTTAATGATGATAAATTAGGTCTGGTATTAGAACAACTGTATCCCAGAGGATTAAATCATATTTTTATATCTATGGTGTTATAAACAGTGAAAATTTATGAGCTAAAAACAAGTACAATTCATTAAGAATCTACATGATTTTATGTTCATCTAGATTATCATAGAGATGAGGATAAATCCATAGAATATATAGAACCAAATACTATCAAAATTATTGATTTATATTCGAGAGATAAACAACAAGAATTAAAATAATTTATAATGTATTTAATTTGTATAAACTATGGAGATCTACTATTATAGATGATAGTTTGGTCTGGAAATTAATCTGAAAAAAAGTTCCAAGGCATCAAAGAATTTAATGGCCAGTTAAATTTTAACATTTTAATGATGGCAAATAGTGCAATAGAAGACTCAATAATATCTATATTTACTAACCAATATTAAATTTTTATCCGATTTAATATTTGTATAAAATAGCGATTAAAGTTACTCCACAAATAGATATTTATGATTTAAATTATATATCACATTAAGGGATATAGATATCAATAACTATCAAAAAATTACGGATAAATTCAACAGAAATGGTTGATAGTTAAAAGTCAACTATGTCGAGAATCATATTTTAAAAGCCTAGAGAAAAAAACAGAAATAACGAGCTAAACTTCACAAAAAACTGTTTACTTTAAGGTCATAAAAATTTGCTTGTATACGAGATCCATAAACAGTAAAAAGGAAACTTTTGATAAACTTTTTTACCACAAATTCACATAAATTAATATACAAAAAGTAGAGTCAAAATATGAATTATATTTTCCTTATAAATTATAAGTATAAGTGGGAGGAATAGGGTCAAAAATATAAATGTAAAAAAAGTGATTAGGTAGATTTATTTTGGTGACCAATGTTTTTGATAGGATGAAATTAACTACAGAATAAATGTGGTCAAAATATTAAGGAAAACAATTTATTTAGAGAGTTTTTATATTTATCAAATACTCCCTATTTTTAACTGATAGTGCAGTCCTTAAATCTCCCCATTTATCGAAATATTTAAGATTAATTATGGGCTTGGTTTATACTTGTGGTTAACGTCAACTGCTTAAAAACTTTAAACCGGACTAAATATACTTTCAAAAGTTAATTAGGTCGCCTTAATAATAGACATACTTTACGTTGGATATTTTAATGTTTTTAACCAATTAATTTATTGATTAATTATGAAGTTATAGAGTATATCTAACCTCACTTCATAGCGTCTATAATTACTAAAGTTTTTTCCTTCAAGTTTGAAAAAATACTATCTGCTCAATTGAGAAACTTGAGATGAAAACAGATAAAATGTTCAAATAATCAACAATTGAATAGTAGTGTAAAATGAAAGCACTTGAAAATTATTTGAGATGAAAGTATTCAAGTAATAGAAAGATTTTGGAAATTTCAACTGATATCATTCTATTGATTTACGATCCTCTCCTACCCCATATTATAAGTCTAAATACTTACTCAAGTTTTCTTTTCTTTTGATAATATATTTTGTAGTACAAAATGTAGGTAATAAGGAGCAGGCATAATCTTTCCGAGATTATTCTTTAAGCATTATTTCATAATCTTTGCTTTGAATACTATACTATTTTATCAAAGATATAATAGGAGCAAATTCAATAGTTTAAATGCTGAATTTGAGTCTTATTTATGTGGTAAAATAGTAAAGTATTATTATATTTTTTTTCTGCTAATGTTTTTGATATTTACTTATACATTAAAATCCCTAAAAAAATCATTTTCTACTGTTTAAATTTTAGACTTTGACTATTTGAAGTAAGTATATCTCAATCAATTAAATATTCTTTTCGAGAGTCAGAAGTAAGTAATTCTTCAAGTTCTAACAATAGTTTGTCACACATATTATCTAAAGGCAAATCATTAGGATCATAACCAAAAGGATTTTCTATTTCTAGTCCTATTGCTTCAATTCCTAATAGAGCAAAGCTAATTATTCCTACAACAAGAATAGTTATCCAAGATAATTTAGCTACCATTTGAAAGGGTAAAGCAAAGCAATACAAAAATAATAAATGTTTTAAGTGAATTGCATAAGCTAGAGGGATAGGTGTATTTAAAATTCTTTCGCAGGCAGTTTCATCTTTTACCATAGAGTCTAAGATTTGATTATAGGTAGAAAGCTGAATACTATCTATATAATTCAGATCGTATGCTTTACGGAAATAATCTCCAATCCATTTAGCTATTCTCATAGGAATATGATTAACTTCTTTCAGTTCTAAATATTGATTTTCGCTAATAATTGACCGAATTTTTAGGTCTAAACTTTCATTTCTTAAGTGTAATTTTGTACCTATTAAAAATCCTGCTAAAAGTCGAATTACTGCTATTTTTTCCTCTGTATCTTCTGGAGTTTTTTCAGGAATATTTACCCATATTTGCCTTGACAAAGATCGACAAGAAATTATAATTCCCCCAGTAGCTTTTCGCCCTTCCCAAAATCTGTCATAAGATGTATTAGTTCTAAAAACTAATAATAAACCCAATACTACACTAGGAATTAAACTAACTAAAATTGGTTGATGTATCGAAGTGAATCCAATTTTATAAAGGATCGTAATTATTGCAGAAAAAATCATTGCAACTGCTACTCGTTGCCAAACTTGAGGCACAATAGACCCTTTTAAGGTTAGCAGTAATTTGAGCCAGTTTTTATTTCTAATAATCATAGTTACTTTTTTAGTTTAAGGGAGTAAGGAACAGGAGTAATGTGACATTTTTTCAAGGCTAAAATTCTCATCATTGCTCTTTTAGGTTAAGGAAAATACCTGGCTATTTATAAAAATAGCTTAAACACAAAATAGATCGGTAAACAGGTTGTTTAAATGTCACACAATTACTATATTATGGTTTAATACTATTGTTAATATTTTTTGTCAAAGCAACGATAGAAAATAGGGAGATATATTAATTAGTTCTTTTCTACTCAATAATTATTTCATAAGCATTCAGACATTAGGTATTATCTATAAGTTATTAATTCATTATCATATCTAAGGAGGAATTAGTCTCCAAAGAGAATGAAAGTTGTGTATGAAATTGGTCACGACTCTAATCTTTAGTCATTCATTAAATATATTTAAAAAATGAAAGCTAAATGCTGATGTTATTTCTACTAGCAAAATGAACATATATAGAACTTAGCTATAAACACCATATATAGTAGGAGTCACCACAAATAGTATATCATTCATTTAAGTGAATAAGTCCTGATATGGTAAGTAATAATATAATTTTATTTCGATTTATAACTTACACTTTGGAGGACCTTGGCAGAAAGCAGAAGGCAGAAAGGAAAAAAAGATTTAAAGGGAGTAGAATTAATCAATATTTTTTCAGGAAAAAATAAAATTATTTAACTAGGTTCTAAACAACTATACATCTGATTATTTGATTCAGTTACTTGTTGAACTTGAGTAATATGTTTGTTAATCACTTCTTCTACCTCAATTTTTACATTATCAGACATTGAGGATAGCCATTCACTAATATTAATATGCATCCACTTTTTCATAGAATTATTGTAAACAACAAACTCAAGCAAACGACTCATATTTGTTTCGCCTGCTGTATCGCTAACTTCTTTCATCATAAAGTAGCTCAAGCCATAAAAAGGTTCAAAACCTTGTTGAAAATATTCTTCCCAACCACTCCAATTTAAGTTATTACGAGTTAACAATTTTTCTGCAAAAAGAGTAGCTAAACCCTCTGCATAGCAGTCAAGTAATTGTGCATTTAATAAATGAAATATTTCGTGAGCTAATTGACCATGGAAAGCATATTCAGATGGTTTACGATTTAAGTAAATAGTAAACTCTCCTTGATTTGCATTATCAAGTGAAGTTAAAGGAGTTGTATTTAAGTTTAAATTGACTTTTTTTACTGGTATTCTCGGTTTACCGTAAAGTTGTTGACTATAATTAAATCCCGATTCGACAAAAGAATAAATTTTAGGTTTATTAAAACTAGCATCTAAGGCGTTTATTTCGGGTGATAATATAAGTTGAGCCGAAACTTTTTGAAATGTTAAATTAGGAAAGTATAGAAAAATTATTAGGGAAATAGTTACGATTAATAAAAATTTTATTCTGGAAATAATTACCATAAATCTGTATCAAATAGGAAAATATGAGCTAATATTTGTTTGCTTTTGTTACCTCTAATTCAACAAACTTACTAAGTGTTATGTTGATAATTATAGTGCAATACGGTTCAGTTAAGGATTTTTTGGAGACTTCTGTAACCTTAAGAGCTACTCTAGCGGTTTCATACCACCACGAATTACCCAAAGACACTATTATAGTCCATGACAAATTTGGCTCCACTATGAGCTTATGCAATACCTTGCTCCGCCACAGAATTGCGATCGCTTAACTATTTTTATTCAAAAATACTTGAGTTATTCAAATTAAATAAACTTCATTTTTATTGAAGGATATTTTAATTCTGAGGACAAACTTATGAGTATTCTAATAAAATATTTCAGCATCTCTACTGATGAGCAAATAGCCTGGTGTCTTGCAATTGTTCGCGAGCTATAAAGATACCTCAGACTGTTTTTTCTCTCAATTCTGGTCATGTAGTTCTAGCTCACAATTTGATCGCCATTAGGAATATATAGGGAGTAGACCTTCAACCCATCGGTAAAGTAGAAGAAGCAATGTATAAGTCTCAATATCTGCCACAGAGGATCAATTGTCTTGGCACTTTAGTCTCCCACTACCCAAGCTCAGATACCTCGTACTGGACTTGAGTGTTGTCTGGTGTCCAGGTTTTCTTTTTTTTGAGCATACCAAAGTTTGCATTTCGTTAAGCTACAATACTTCAGGAATTTCTTCAAGGCTTAAGGCATCTGGTAAATGTTCTCTCAACAACTTTAGCTAGTAGTATGATCAATTCCTGTTAATCTTTCTATTCCTCGAAGGCCCATGCCAGATCGCGTACATTTTCAAATAGACTTGATGAGCATCATCACTATATCTTGGTTAAGTTTTAGAATGATTATAAATTGACAGCCACAATTGACACAAATGTTATGGATGCTTCCCACGTCTGTTAACATTAGCGAATATGTAGAAATTGGCACTCTGGACATTTCATACTTTTTCCCTTTTATTTTTTCTCAATTTATAATTCATGCAAGACCTAAAAACTAGCAGAAAGTTGTTGATTTTTGATTCTATAGTTTTGAATAATTATTCTTAGAAAAATAGGTGTTACTTTCGGAAAAGGATAAGTAGTTTCTTTCAAAACTTTTAATTCACTAGCTTTTTTTGCGAAATCATTCAATTGTAGTACTATTATGGCTAGTAAATCAATTGCCATTATAGAAAAAAAAGTCAGGAACTGTAGGTAGAATAAAAAAAATTCTAGTCATAAGTAAGTTCTGATTTATTGAACTTAAACTACGACTCATATCAATCAAAATATAGTTGACTTAAATTTTTTTTGCTGTGTCGTTAAATAGATAGTAAATTGAACTAGGAAGGTGTTGAAAAGCTGGAATTGAACTACTTAATTATTGAGCTATCTCCCAGATTCACCTCATATTCAGCTAATCCTACATGACCTGATAAGAGAAATAAACCATCTTATTGTTCATTTTTAATACATTCAATTCCCTCTACTAATTTATGCTGAGATTCAAATACAGGAGTTAAAGGAGATTGGATATTTTGGTATTTACGGTAAATTTATTTTAATTCTTATTTACGAGAAAACCCCAACACCATACCTATTAAATTGTATTGAGTATCTATATCTATCAAAATTATTTTTTTTCTCTTTGATTTGATGCTAAGACTCAACTTAAATTAAATGTTGTAGTCGTTTTACTAACACCACTTTTATGGTTAAAAAGTGCAATTTTTATGCAACTTATCTCATCGATTTCATCTGACTAACCTGGTATAATAAACTCTATTATTTTGACCAATAAACTAATAATAAAAACACCCAAAATACCCATAGCAATTACAAATAAAATTAAGCAACCTAAAAGGATAAAAATAAACCAATTATCAGCCTTTTTATGAACTGGAGAAGATGCTAAATGACTCTCCAATAGATCCATATTTTTAGAATTTGCCTTCCATGCAACATCAAACAGATCGCCAAAAATAGGTACAATACCAACTAGAGAGTCAAAAACTATATTAGTAACCATTTTTGTTAGAATATTTTTAGGTAATCCCATAGTTGAGGCAGAGAACACTATATAAATAGAAATTAGTCCTCCCAAAACATCACCACCACCAGGAATTAATCCTAACACTGGGTCAAGACCAATACCTAATGATGTACCAGGAACACCAATGGCATTATCCAGTAAGTCGCTAAGTTTTCGCAGTTGTCTAACCTTAGCTGCTTGGGGTTCATTACCTAGATTAGTAGGAGAAGGTTTTGCCATTATTAATTATTAGTTCTCATTTATTAGTCATCAGTCAAAAGTTAAAAGTTAAGAATAATCAATTAAGCTTCATAAAACTAATATAAAATGTCACAATTAGTTATAGATAATATGAAGTCTTATTAATTAGCCATAATAAAAATGTTTTTATAACATCAATTGCTTGCAATTCCCAATTTACTAAATTTTTTTTTGTAGGTATTCAAAGAAACATGATATGAGCTCACCTCACAATCAAAATTTTGTAGGGATTAACCATAGTTAATCCCTACTGTGGTCTACCCACATTAAAACTTTTATAATAATTATAGATTACTTTGTTTCAGTAAAATCAGCATCAATTACATCATCTCCACCTGTAGCATTTGAAGAAGAAGCACCAGAACCAGCATCACTATTTGGTGTAGAACCTTCACCAGGTGCACCACCAGATTGTTGATACATATTGCTGCTAACACTGTAGAGAGCTTGTTGTAACTCAGTAGTCAGAGAAGTAATCTTCTCATCGTCTTCTTGAGCGACAGCATCGCGCAAGTCTTTAATCAAGCCTTCAATTTTAGTCTTATCCGCTTCAGGAACCTTATCCCCCAACTCCTGAATTTGCTTCTCAGCCTGATATGCTAGAGAGTCAGCTTGGTTCTTACGGTCAATTTTATCACGGCGCTCTTTGTCTGCAGTAGCATTTGCTTCTGCTTCTTTAACCATCCGATCGACTTCTGTATCAGGAAGAGTCGAAGCACCTGTAATACTAATAGATTGTTCTTTTCCAGTACCTTTATCCTTCGCAGTTACATTCAGAATACCATTAGCATCAATATCAAAGGTAACTTCAATTTGAGGTACGCCACGAGGTGCTGCGGGGATACCATCTAAGCGGAAAGTTCCCAGACTCTTGTTATCGCTAGACATTTCTCGTTCGCCCTGCAGTACATGAATTTCTACATTTGTCTGACCATCTACAGCAGTTGAAAATACTTCTGATTTTTTAGTAGGAATAGTAGTGTTGCGCGGAATAATTTTGGTCATTACTCCACCAAGAGTTTCCACACCCAGAGATAGAGGAGTAACATCTAATAAGAGAATATCTTTAACTTCACCTGCTAACACACCAGCTTGAATAGCAGCTCCAACAGCTACAACTTCATCAGGGTTAACACTTTGATTTGGTTCTTTACCTAGGACTTTTTTGACTATTTCTTGAACTGCTGGAATTCGAGTGGAACCACCAACCAATACTACTTCATCGATGGCTTTTTTATCTAACTTCGCATCCCGAATGGCATTTTCTACAGGAATACGACAGCGATCAATGAGGTCGGAACATAGACCTTCAAATTCAGCTCTAGTAAGAGTTAGATCTAAATGCTTGGGCCCATCTTGAGTAGCAGTAATAAATGGTAAGTTAATTTCTGCCTGGGTAACACTAGAAAGTTCAATCTTAGCTTTTTCTGCTGCTTCTGTTAAACGTTGTAGTGCTTGTTTATCTTTACGCAGATCAATGCCTTCTACTTTGTTGAATTCTGCAGCGAGATAATCAACAATTTTCTTATCAAAGTCATCACCACCAAGGTGAGTATCACCAGAAGTAGCTAATACTTCAAAGACACCATCACCCACTTCTAGAATAGAAACGTCGAATGTACCACCACCAAGGTCAAATACTAAAATAGTTTCGTTACTTTTTTTATCTAAACCATAAGCTAGAGAAGCTGCTGTTGGTTCGTTGATAATTCGCAGTACTTCTACACCAGCAATTTTACCAGCATCCTTGGTTGCTTGTCTTTGGGAGTCATTGAAGTAAGCAGGTACGGTAATTACGGCTTGCGTTACTTGTTCACCAAGATATTTACTAGCATCATCTATTAGTTTACGAAGTACTTGGGCTGAAATTTCTTCAGAGGCAAATTGTTTTTTTAGTGCTTGGCAATCTAATTTAACGTTACCGTTAATGTTGAGAACTTTATAGGAAACTTCAGTGGTTTCATGGGTTACTTCATCAAATTTACGCCCGATAAACCGCTTTACCGAATAGAAAGTATTTTGGGTGTTCATCACCGCTTGACGCTTGGCAATTTGACCTACCAGTTGTTCTTCTTTTTTGCCATAAGCTACTACCGAAGGCGTTGTACGAAAACCTTCTGCATTAGCTATAACTGTAGGCTTACCACCTTCCATAACTGCAACACAAGAGTTTGTTGTGCCTAAATCAATTCCGACTACTTTTGCCATAACAGTGTTTTTGCTCCAATAATTACAAAACTTTTGTTTATTTGTCAACCGTTCCCAGAAATCTACAAAAATTTGATAAAATCTAGAAATTATCTAATTTTTGGCCTATTTCTATTCGGTGCTTGCTTCTGGTAACATCAGCGTTATCCAATTCACAAGTTACCACGGCCGAACTAACCGCCGTTGCTAGAGTATAACTAGCATTTAAGCTCTATAAAAACTGAAACCACAATGTTCATAATTCAACACTTTTTCTTTTCAGATATTAATATAGAAGCTATTTAATATTTTCAAAGTTAGAACAAGTGTTTCAACTAGGAAAACATTACTTTTGAGTCCTAGTAGTATAAAATAGATAATTAGTAATTATTACATCTTATACTAGTTACTAGCCCTACTTTTTCGGATTGACTTTAGGACTGATATTTCAGCTTAATCTAGGTTAAGTCTGAGGTAAGTCCATTTTAAATACAATCTTAAATCTTAAGATTAAGTTACTTATATCTATATTGCAGTTAGTTAGAGGATTCCATGAAGGTGTATTTACCGAACATCAGCAAACATTGAATTCTCAGGAACTTTAATTTTTTATAGTTTTACCTCTTTTATATTTCTAATTTAGAGCTAGAAAGCTACAATTGTCATTGTGGCAAACCGTAGTAAAATGTTGTGTTTGCCGTCTTTATTTTTTTCCTTACAGCAGTTTAGGAGTCTGGTGAGCTACAAAGTTTTATCACCTTAGTAAATACCGAATAGAAATTAGTTTTTAACTGTATCTCATCATCTGCGCCAAGTTCTTTAATCACTGGGTATGTATTAGATATCTTCAATAATACTGATTTTGGAACAGTTTATAATAATTTCAGAATCAATTCTTGAGATTTCATTTTTTTGATTTTTATTTCCGAAAATATTAATATCTAAAGTATTCTTTAAAATAAAAAAAACCATGTTTTACAGCAACATATTTTTTGAGTTTAAATACTTTTAATAATCCCTAATAATTCCTCTAAAAAATTATAAGATAATTTTACTTAAATGCTTATAGTTTTCCCTTAATAGCATAGTTTTAATGTGCATTTTGTAAGTTTTGTTAAGGTCAGAAACCTAACAAAAATAAGTATATGTTTGGTGTTGCTGTCACTATTTTAATGGTCGTGCTTTTAATTCCACACAGAATTTCATGTCGGCGACACTCAAAAACACAAACATCCTGTGGAGAAAAGCCTAACCTAAGGCAAACAGTTATGTATTAATACATCACATCACATAGGAAGTAAGATTTTCAAGGTGTGAAACTAAAACTCCTCTAGTGCATAAATCTTGTCTGCGTAGGAACTTGTAGGGACGTTCGATGAAAAGTCTTCACTATAGTCTACTAATTATAAATAAAGCAAGGCAATACTCAAGTCAAGCAGGAGGGAAGAGGAATTAGAGTTGTTTTGTGTGAGAAAATTAAAAAAGCTTAAAAGCTTACCCTATAGGTTTTTCAAAATCTCAATTTTTAAGAGCACGCTTAAACTGAACTTGTTTTGGGTTTTAGCCATTTTTTTTGGCTTAATTCCCAACAACTCTATTGATCCTAACGCCGAAGGTAATAGACTTCTGGTTTAGGAAGCAGGGGTTAATATCCCTCACAACAATTCCAGTTCAGTAGCCCCAGTTCAGGAAGTCCTGAACGGTAGCTTCTATCTCCTGCCTTTTCAAAATAGTTGTAAACCCTTAACAGAAAAGATAAATAATTCAGCTAAACTTTTGCTTTTGGCTTAAAATTACGCAATCTCAAAGCATTAGTAACTACGGAAACCGAACTAAATGCCATTGCTCCACCTGCAATAATGGGGTTCAATAACCAACCAGTTAAAGGATATAAAATACCGGCAGCAATAGGAATGCCTAAAGTATTATAAATGAAGGCAAAAAACAGATTTTGACGAATATTTTTTATAGTCGCACGACTCAGCTTAATTGCTGTAATAATGCCAGTTAAGTCTCCAGAAATTAATGTAATATCGCTAGAGGCGATCGCTACATCTGTACCTGTACCAATAGCTATTCCTACATCTGCTTGAGCTAATGCTGGAGCATCATTAATCCCATCTCCCACCATTGCTACAATTTGATGGTCATTCCTTCTTTTTTTCTTTTCTAATTGGAGATTTTTCACAGTTTCAGCTTTTTGGTCTGGGCGTACTTCAGCAAATATTTTACTAATACCAACTTCAGCACCAATAGCTTCTGCTGTTCGGCGATTATCTCCCGTTAGCATCACAACTTCTATTCCCATTTTTTGTAATGTTTGAACCACATTTTTTGAGGATGGTTTTAAAGTATCAGCTATGGCAAATATTCCCTCAATTTCACCATCAATTGCTATCCAGGCAGTAGTTTTTCTATCTGCTTCTAATTTATCTTGATAATTTAGGAAATTAGTAATCTCAATTCCTAACTCATTCATCCAGCGATCAGTACCAATTTGTACCAATCTATCAAATACTATTCCTTGAACACCCATACCAGAGATGGCCTCAAATCTTTCTGGTTCTGGTAGGGGAAATTTTATACCTTGACCTTTAGCATATTCGACAATTGCTGTAGCTAAAGGATGTTCAGATTTTCTCTCAACTGCTGCTGCTATTTTTAACAATTTTATTTCGTTTTCATTGGTAGTTCCTTGAGTAGTTATGTAGTCAGTAACTGTAGGTCTACCTTTAGTAAGAGTACCTGTTTTATCTAGGATAATTGTTTCAATTTTATGAGTAACTTCTAAACTATTTGCACCTTTAATTAATATCCCATTTTCTGCACCTTTTCCTGTTCCTACCATAACAGAAGTAGGGGTAGCTAATCCTAAAGCACAAGGACAAGCAATTATTAATACACTAACTGTTGTAATTAGTGACATTGTTAAATTGCCAGTCAAATTAATCCAAATAAGAAAAGTAGCGATCGCTACCCCCATCACTACAGGTACAAACCAGGAAATTACCATATCTGCTAATTTTTGAATTGGTGCTTTTGAAGCTTGTGCCTGTTGAACTAACTTAATTATTTGAGCTAATACTGTATCTTTTCCCACTCTGGCAGCCTCAAATTTAAAACTACCAGTTTGATTAATTGTTACTCCAATAACTTCATCTCCAGGTTTTTTTTCTACAGGCACACTTTCACCAGTTACCATCGATTCATCTACTGTAGAAAAACCTTCTTTTATTTTCCCATCAACTGGAATTTTTTCCCCAGGACGAACAACAATTAAATCGCCAATTTTGACTTTTTCAATCATAATATCTATTTCTTTTCCATCTCGAATAACTCTAGCAGTTTTTGCCTGCAAACCCATCAATTTTTGAATAGCTGCTGAGGTCTGTTTACGGGCGCGATGTTCGAGCAATTTACCTAATAGAATTAAAGTAATAATAGTAGCTGCTGCTTCATAATAAACATCAGGATTTAATCCTTGTCTAGTAAAAAAAATTGGGGAAAATGTGGGGAACAGAGAATACAAATAAGCCGCACCTGTACCTATAGCAACTAAAGTATTCATATCTACATAACGATTTTTTAATCCTTTAATAGCAGCAAAAAAAAATGATTTGCCACACCAAATCATAACTAGCGTTGTTAATATTAATTGTATTAAGGGATTGCCTAACCATGAAGGTATCCAAGACAAGTTTAATCCGGTCATCATTGGTAAAGAACCAATAATTAAAATTACACTAATAGTACCACCAAATATAACTTTATTGATCATTTTTCGTTCTATTTGGTGATTTTCTCTATCTTTGTCTAATAAATTTATTGTTTCCTGAAGTAGTTGTGCTTCAAAGCCAATATTTGTTACAGATTCTTGAATTTTATGTAAATTTGTTTTCTGGGAATTAAACTTAACTGTTGCTTGTCCTATTGCAAAGTTAACTTGGCATTCTGCTACACCAGTTACATTTTCAATTGCCTTTTGAATTTTATTAGCACAGCCAGCACAACTCATGCCTTTTAACTCTAGATATCTTATTTCCATAATTGCCTCCTGATGACGAGCGTGATAAATTTAGCTTCAAAGCTTTAAAATCAATTCTCTAGTTAACTCGAAAGAAATAATACTATTTACCAAAAACTTTTCTATGCTAGCTATTAAGTAGGACACCCACCCCTAAGCCCGACCGTGGACAGGGGAGTAGAGGATTAGAGAGTAGGGAACTGTCATACAATTTCTGTACAACATAAGAATAATTAACGCGCTACAGGCTCTTTATTATCAAAAAAATCATTTAGCTCATCTTCATTACTTAATAATTAAAATATAACTTATATTATAGCATTACTTTTGATGCTTAGCATGAGTAGTTAGGCATAAATAAATGTTTTTACAAAAAATATAAAAAAGAAGCTAGAAACAACTTCTCAAATACTTCTCACAATTTTGAATTCCTATTGCTATTTGAAGGATAATTACAATCATCTACTTATAAACTAACCAATTTCATAAAATATTCTTACAGTTATTGTACTTACGAGATTTACCCATAACTAATGTATATAACAGAGGTATTTTCTTACGGAATACTACGCCAACGTGTTGTGGAGCAAGCATGGTCTTTCCCTTTTACGTATGCTGTATGATTTGATATGTGTGCATAAGTCCTGAGTTATTATTTCCCATTGATCAGACAGCCAAAAAGAAAGAGGAAATATATATGATATCAAAGAGTACTTTACTATCCCTAAAAGTTATTTAATAAACCAATACAAGACTTAGATTAAAAATGTAGTTTTGCTTTCCAAGTCTTTTATTATTAGATCCGAATATGTTTGGATTGAGACTTTGGACATTTCATACTTTTTCTCTTTTATTTTTCTCTCCCTCTCTGTCATTCATCCTGCAAATATGCAACACCAAAATTTGAGATGTAACTACCTAAACACTAAGAATTTAGTATAATTTCATAAAATCATTGTTTTTTTCTAAGCTTGATAAATTACAACTTGTATTCTATATCTTTTATATAACGTTTATTAAGCTACTAAGGTACAATTATTTTTCTTCTTTTATATTCACTGTTTCCTGCATTCCTAATCTCTCAAATAATATCAAAATAACAATGAACAATCAAACAGCTATTTATTGTCATAATCTCAATAAAATTTATGCTAATGGAACTGTTGCCTTACAAAACATGAACTTAACAATTAACCAAGGAGAATTTTTGACTATTGTCGGACCTTCTGGATGTGGAAAAAGTACGGTATTGCGATTAATAGCAAAATTAAGTGATGTTACTTCAGGTAAAATTGAGTCAAATATAAATCAGAAGAAACATGAATTAGCTTTTGTGTTTCAAGAACCAGCATTAATGCCTTGGTCTCAGGTTATTGATAATGTGTATCTACCTCTTAAATTAGCGGGAAGATCTCTCAGAGAAGCCCGAACAATAGTGCAAGAAGCAATTAATTTAGTAGGTTTAGATGGTTTTGAGTGTTCTTATCCACGAGAGCTATCAGGTGGTATGAAAATGCGAGTTTCTATTGCTAGAGCATTAGTAACTCAGCCAAAAATTGTGTTGATGGATGAACCTTTTGGTGCTTTAGATGAAATGACTCGTAATAAGTTAAATAGTGATTTATTAGGGGTATGGAAAAAACGAAATTGGACTGTAGTTTTTGTTACTCATAATATTTATGAAGCGGTATATTTATCTCAACGAGTAATTGTTATGGCTGCTCGTCCTGGCAGGGTAGTAGCAGATGTCAAAATAGATGCCACTTATCCTCGTAGTGAAGACTTCCGAATGTCACAATTATGTAATGATTATTGTCGGAAAATTTCTAATTATTTAAAAATGGCAGTATCAAATTCTTAATACTAATTCTCAAAAAAAATACTATGCTTAGGTAAGACTTCAATTATTCAATAATTAATAGAGTTGTTGGGCATTAAGCCAAAAAAATGGCTAAAACCTAAAACAAGTTCAGGTTTAGAGTGCTTTTAAGGATTAAAATCATGAAAGCCTCATAGAGTAAACTTTTAAGCATGTTGAATCTTCCTACACCCAACAACTCTAATATACACCAATAAGCTTTTTGATAATTAATGCACCCCAAGTCATTTAATTATTCTAATATAGGAATTACCAAAAACTACTGTATCTATTAGATATCAGCGGTCGCCTTTGCTCCGAACATATTTGTGTAGCATTCTATAGGAAAAGTCTAAATATGAGACTAATATTTGCAAATGTGAAAGTGGTTATCATCGACCTTCCCTATCTATTTGCGCAGTTTTCCTTACGGAATGATGGCATATAAGGGCTAAAAACAATATTTTGAGGGAAGTTGCGATGACAAAAATTTGATGCTCAAGCAGTAGAATTATTTGTACAATGTGCAATGTTAAATCGAATGATTCAAATAGGTAAACCTCAGAGTTACATGGATTGAAATCTAGTTACTTCCAATGGGGGAGTGGTTTGCATTGCCGGAACCTAGTGGTAGCAAAAACGATCTTCCAAATGTAGCTCCACCAATAACAACGGTGGCGGCATTGATAGAAATGTTGGGGGGATTTTTTTTGTCGAAAAAAGGTGTTACATAGTGACAAATGATTAGGAGAGTTGAGGAATTTGCCGATATTTCAAATAATATATCAGCAAGCACATTGACTTGCATAATATATCAATTGACTTGGAGTAGCATAAAGTTTTATAATGTAACCTAGCTAAATAGTTTCAATGACAGCAGTTTTATCTTTCTATTCTGGTCATGGCTGTTTTACTAACATTGTGATCGCAATTCTCAATTAAGCAAGTATAAACTTTGTAGCTATCAGTAACATAAAGAAAACAAGCCCAAACTTGAATTATCTGCCACAATATTGTGAAGGTAACGGCGCAACCTACGCTGATAACAAACTTAAGAATTCCTGGCATTTGACTATTTACAACACTTGAGACCCGAATTTTGTTTTTTTTGAGCCGATAAAAGTTTGTAGTACATCAAGCGTGAGCATTTTCAACAATTGCTATTTTCTTTTCAGGAATTTGTCCTACAGCCAGTTATAACCAATTAAGCACTGTATTATGAAAAATATCAGTTACTCTCTCAATAGCTCGAAATCCCATGCTGTTAAGGGACATCTTGACACACAGCTCTTTAACATTATAACTATAGCCCTAAAGAGCTGGAATTTTCTTGGAATTGACGGCCACACTCACGGCATAAATAACTCTGCTTTTCCTAAAGATGACCATTTTTGACTACTTTATGACCTTAACAATAGGGATAATTCATATTAATGCTTCCAATATATCATTCTATATGATGCAAAATTTCAAAAACCAGCATTACCTATTTACTGGCAAGTTTTGAATTACAAAGGCTCTACTAATTTGACTTAACAGAAGGCACTGATAAAACGAGTTTTAAGGTTATTGAAAAAATATCAACTGGTTATTTCTTATTCGAGCAGGAGAGTCCCAAGGTGCAGATTTATCACAGTGGTTGAAAAATTTAACATCACCTCAAAAAGTTTATTTTATATTCAAGGATAATCACTATCGTCAACTTGGAATAAATTACTATAAACTGATAATTTTGGGGATAAATCTCGGAACAAAAATATTTTTAAGTAACATGAATTTTTCTAAAAAAATAGGTTTTTGTAAATTTAATATATCTACTTCCCAGGAGTTTTTGTTTGACATCCTCCCAGACTATGAAGGGCAAAGAAATTCTACCAAGGGTGAGCTCCCATGGGGATTAATTTTTTGCACTTAGCACGCGCTACCAACTCCACAGGCTATTTCATCAAACGGTTACCTCCGTGTCCGTCTTTTTGTCTCGGACTGCCTATACGCGATTGATTAATTAATAAAACAATATAACTAGAGAGTGGGAAGTTCTAGTAAGAACTATTGTGATCTTTGGCTTATAGCTATCTCAAGGTTAGAAACTTTTTTGAGAACACTATAAATGCTGTAAGCTAATTTATATAATACTTTTAGCCTTTAAAGCCAATAGTTTTTTAGGATAACTTTGTAAGATCGAGAATACAACAAAACAACTAAAAAGTAACTCGCTTATGGGCCCTATGGACGAGGCTTTAAAGCCAATTTTTTGTGTAAAATAGAAATAATCAAAAATTTAAAACCATAAAAATGACATCAGAAAAAGAATCCTCAAATCAACCAATTATAGATAATTCGACAACTCCCTGGTGGTTAAAAATATGGCAGGAACAAAAAGAAAATATTAAAGTTGTAGCGATCGCTCTATTCTTATCTTTATTAATCAGAATATTCATTGCGGAACCGAGATATATACCATCAGATTCAATGATGCCTACCTTAAAAGTAGGCGATCGCCTAGTAATAGAAAAAATATCTTACAATTTTTATCCACCCACAACAGGTGATATCATCGTCTTTGAAGCACCCCAACAATTGCAACCCTACGGTTATACAAAAAATCAAGCTTTTATCAAACGAATTATAGGTTTGCCAGGAGATACTATTAGAATTGAAAATGGTACAGTATATGTTAATGACCAACCCCTTACTGAAAATTATATTGCGGAACCTCCTGAATATGCTTTACCAACTTCAATTAAAATTCCTGAAGATAAATATTTTGTAATGGGGGATAATCGCAACAACAGTAATGACTCTCATGTTTGGGGTTTTTTGCCTAGAAAAAATATTATAGGTAAGGCAGTATTTCGTTTTTGGCCTTATCAAAGATTAGGATCAGTTTAAAATAATCAGAAGGAATTAATTTCTGCTAAAAGTATTAATGAATAATCAGTTTAATATCCCAGCTCTGAAGTTTAAAATTGCAGAATATTCCGATAATTTCAGATACAAATATTAATCTTAAAACCTCTAAACTTCATCCGTATTGCTCACTAGTAGTTTACCTAACTAAGATAAAATTATCTATTAATCTGTGTGTAAAGTTATCGAAAAACCTTATTCCTAAACATTCCCATACTGATAACTTATAACATAAATAACAACTTACCATGGTTGTTGATCTAAAACAGGAGGTAGACTTAAATTAGGAAATTTGTAGAATGTATCTCCTTGTTCATCTATTTCTAGAATTGCCGAGAATATTTGTACTTGATTTTCTAGATATCTCTGAGCAACTTGAGCATCAACTTTAGCAGCAGCAGCTAATTGAATTAGAGAGACTTTACCATTTTGAAGCTGTAATAATTTATAGAAAGCATCATCTAAAATACGCTGCTGCTGTCTATTATTTAACATATTAACTATAAATGCACCTAATACAATTCCTAACCCAGTAAGTATTACAATTTCTATAATAGCCATTTTATCTAAAAAGGAAGAAGTAAGAATCAAGAAAAAGTAAGAAGTAAAAATTAACTACAAAACCTCCTTTTTCTATAAACAACAACTAGGAATAAAAATCAGGAAAACTCATATATATAATTCTAGTATAATGACACTAATTAACTTAATTATTTCCAACTTTTTTCCTATTTTGTAGTCTAACAAATATAACTTAAATTAATATTGTTTAATTTAACTAGAGTAATTGGTAATTTAGTCTTGTAATTATCTATAGCATTTTCCAATGATATTTCAAAAAATAGTTACTTATTTACTAACAGTAAAAAGTCCGCTGTTACCTTCTTAACCGTTGACTTTTGCATGTATATCGTTTTCATAAAAGAAGTCAGTTTTTTTGACATAACTTCTAGAAATTTATATAGAAATTGATAGGCTAAATCATCCAATTACCCTAATTTAATACCAAATTTCCCAACCCAGAAATTAGGCTTCAGGTTCCACAATATTTTCAAACCCAGCTACTACCTTCGCAGAAATAATTTTGTCTCCCTTGTTTAATTCTTCCAAAACCTTTTTTCCTGCAACAACATAACCAAAAACCGTATAACGACCATCCAATAAATTTACTCCGGCAGGGGTTAATTCTGGTTGGAATAGGAAAAAGAAAAATTGAGAAGAAGCACCATCATTTTCAGCTTCAGGCCGAGCCATTGCTACTGCACCATAAGCAGAAAAAGGCAGAACAGGAAGTTCGCGAAAACGGCCAATCTCTTCTAAAGTAAAACTATATATCGGTTCGTTGTCTCCCTGGACTAAAATTTCTAATGGGATATTACGGTACTTCCCACTATCTGGGTCAATAAAACCAACTTCTGGGCCTGGAGGATCTCCAGCTTGCAAGACATAAGACTGTTCTGATCGAATAAACTCTAGGCCATCATAAAAACCCCTCTGAACCAAATCTACAAAATTACCTGCTGTAACAGGGGCACTATAACCATCAACAACTAAAGTCAAGGAACCTTTATTAGTTTCCATGTCAATAGTAGCGCGACCTTTGAGTTGCGGTAAATTAGAAAAATCTGAAGGCACTTCAAACGGAAAACCTACTACCATTAACTGTTCAAGCTGACCTACTAATGTCAGTAGTTTTGCCCGTTGCTCTAATACCTGTTCCCCATCTTTAGCTTCAGCAACCTCTTTAATATCAATAATACCTTGATCGAGTATAGCAATTATTTCCTCTGCCTCAGGTTGTTTTGATTCAGGAACACTAGCTAGCAATTTAGGTTTATTGATACTGAGAACTCTTGATGCAGTCCCAATATCACTAACAACAGAAGTCCAACGTTTACCTCGTAATCTGTTAGAAATATCTTCTAGACTACTTTGTATTTTACGCACAGGTTCATTTTCTATTGGTAGAGCATACCTTAACAAGGCCCTACCATCAGTAATAGGGTCTCCCTGGGGCAAACGACTTTGACGAGTTGTTGTCATACCACCGTTCCACCAAGCAGCACTAATACCAATAGACAGAGTAATAAGTAACAGCCCTAGGATAGCAGTTTTAAGCAGACGTTTACAAGTGTTCATTACGAAATTGCGCAAATTTACCATATTTGTGAAATTTTATTCTCTTAGCTTATATTACATGTCTGTCCACAGTCTTAACGAAGTCATAAGTCAGTATTCAGAAGTCAGAAGTTATCTTTCTCTGCAGTATGGCAGTGAGCAACTCTCCAAAGATATTTCGATAATTCAGCTGGGGTCCCGGGACTAAATTATTTGGGACAGATTTTTGGGGACAAAAATTAGGTGATTTTTGATTAGGCGTTAAAGGTGTTAAAGGTTATTTTTTATCTTCCACAATATTTAACCATTACCTAAAAAGGTGACAAAGAGAACTAAAATTCTAATTGGACAATGCGTTGCGCCCTCTTACCTTTTCAATAATTGAGTCGATGTTACGGACAATTGGCCATCAGTTGCTCGCCTTCTTTTGCCAAAACTTCTAGAGAAATTTTGCCAAGTTTGCCCTCTATATTCCGATATAAAAATGGCTATGGTGTGGATATTTGTTCCTTTTTATGCATAATTTTTATTCTAAAAAGACAAATTTTGGTACCATTAATAATAGATTCAGTTTCAGCAAAAGTACTTAATAATTTTAAATACATTAAGCATTTACCTATAACTTGAGATCCTTACAGATTATAGACTCTATTTTGCAAATTAAAGAAAATTTTCTTAACGTATATTCGTTGTTTATCAGTAATTAAAAATTTTATAATTTGAAAATATTTGTGAGTATAAACTAAGCTGATTATGGATAACAATGTAAATATTTTTTTCTGGTATTTTGTAGATACATTAAAAAAACATAAATTTTAGTGTTTTATTTTTTATTTTATCTTGATTTAATTTCTAATTATTCGATAGTAATATTGAGGAATTTATCAAAATAAATGATAATTTTTTTTCTATAAAAAAACTAAGATAGGTCTTTTATTAGTCTTTTAAACATTAATTTGGCTTCATGATATCAAATTTACATCTCATAAAGCTACTTTTTTTATAACTAGCACATAGAGTTAAATCTATAAATCATAATTATTCTATATCAGGAAAATAAATATTATTTTTTTTTGATATTTTTGATGTAAAAATACAAAATAAAATGCTTATAAGTTAGGTCAAGTAATAACATTTTAAAGACAGACTATTTAGTCAGATAAATAGATAAATATAGTCTTGAACTTTTTAAAATATTTATTAAAATTACTCATTTAAGAGGAGAAAATAAAAAAATAAAATTTCATTTTATACAAATAAAAAAATGTTGCATAGCCCGACTAAAACTTTCAAATAGAGTGTATTTTTGGTATTTGATTGGGTAAGGTTTCCAATCCTTTACATCTATGTTCTATATTCAATATTCAGAGCAATTAAAATAAAATTTTTCAGATGACCCCCCAGATGAAATTTTCGTGAGCCCACGAGATATTTATAGTCAAGTTGAGGTAATTTGTTCATTATCATTAAGATGAGGCTTGTTGATTTTGAGGAGACTTATCTTAATAATAATAATTTTGCTGAATACTTTATACATATAACTTTTCAACCTTGATTGTCACTTCTTGAGAACTATTACTTCGAGTCCCAAATTTTTACTCCTAAGTGATAAACTCCTGAAAATATTTATAGAGAGTATTGTAGGATGTCTAATGTTAACTTCTAATTGAAACAATTAAAAACCGCAATCACGGTGTTATATGATTTCTAGTAATGATTTTCGCCCCGGTGTGACCATAGAATTAGATGGTTCAGTTTGGCGAGTAGTAGAATTTTTACACGTTAAACCAGGCAAAGGTTCTGCTTTTGTTAGAACAAAGCTCAAAAATGTACAAAATGGTAATGTTGTGGAACGAACTTTTAGAGCTGGAGAAACAGTCCCTCAAGCTACTTTGGACAAGAGAGCGATGCAGCATACATATAAAGATAGTGACCAATTTGTATTTATGGATATGGAAACCTATGAAGAGACCAATTTAAGTTCTGAACAAATTGGTGAGCGTGTTAAGTATCTGAATGAAGGGATGGAGGTCAATGTTATTATGTGGGGTGAACAAGTAATAGAGGTGGAGCTACCCAATTCTGTAGTATTAGAAGTAATCGAAACTGACCCTGGGGTTAAAGGAGATACTGCTACTGGTGGTAGTAAACCTGCTACAGTAGAAACAGGTGCCCAAATTATGGTTCCCTTGTTTATATCCAAAGGAGAACGGATTAAAATAGATACCCGTAATGACTCTTACTTGGGTAGAGAGTAATTCTAGGGTACTTATTTTGGCAGGGTTATTATTCCCCTGCCTTTTGGTGTTAAATTCTATATTTATAGCAGCATTCTACTTTAAGAAGTAAATATACTGATGGTTTTAGGGAGTAGGATATTGACAACAGTTAGGTTTTTTTATTTGGAAAGGCATCATAGGGTAGAACAAGTTCGACAAAGGGGAAAAGTTGACAAGAAACCACAAATGATGGAAATTTCTAATGATCAACTGTAAAAGTTCTCGCTTCAAAAAAGATTATGAAAATTTTTGAGCTATTACACACAGTGTCCCATTCCAGAGAGATAATCTTTGACAGACTAAGTTAGTTACTTAGTATAAGATTTTTCTCGAGTTACAATAAATAAGCCCTGCCCTGATGAGAAAGTAGGATAGGGAACAAGCTCAGAATATCTACCAATCAGTTGTACTATATTAATCTGGAATCTGCTGTATATATTTGATAAGTGAGAGTTTTTCTGACTTGAGAATTTACTTAAAGATACTTAAACATTAATAAAATTAATATTTTTATTCAAAATTAATTTAGTTTAATGCTAATTAACTGGAGATATAAGAACTGTGCAATTAGATTTACATCAACTTCAGGAACTACTCAAAGCAATAGACCAAACTAATATTTCGGAGTTGACTCTAAAAAGTGGAGATTTAGAACTGGTGGTACGCAAAGAAACTTCATCTAGCGATCGCCACTCATTACCTTCTTCTAACAAGAGCGATACTATTTCCGAATTAGTTTCTCCTACTGTAGCAGCGTTGGAAACAATGGCTACGTCAAAAACCTCTGTAATGCCTCCTGCCGCACCACCTACGGCTTCAAACAAATTTGAAGAAATTTTGTCTCCAGTTGTTGGTACTTTTTACCGTGCTCCGAATCCTGATGAAACACCGTTTGTGGAAGTGGGCGATCAGATTACTTCTGGCCAAACAGTTTGTATTATTGAAGCGATGAAGGTAATGAATGAGATTGAAGCAGAGGTATCTGGACAAATAATGAAAGTTTTAATTAAGAATGGAGAACCAGTAGAATATAATCAACCTTTAATGCTAGTTAACCCCAACTAAACTTGATCAAAATCATGCCACAATTAATCCATAATCCTATTCGGATTCAATCTAATGGTAATAAACTAAGCAAATTGATAAGTATATTGGCTGTGTAAATAGTCAAACCCATTCTATTAGTGTTGCCCAAATGCTTTCTCTCAGTGGTTGGATGGAACCAGGTTAAAGGCCAGAGTTTGATGAATTTACCCTGGTACTCAAGAGCACTCTCTTTGTTGAATATCAAGGTGGACAATTGTAAGTTGATGCAGGCCAAGCATTAATAGCTCATAAAGGAGAATGGGTAAAATATAGTACACCTGGTGCAGAGGGAAAAGAATATGTCGCTATTTGTTTATCTGCTTTGTCCCCGGATACTGTAAATTGAAATTTTGAGTAAATGACAATTATAGCAATTGTGGCCATAAAGTCAAAAAATTTCTATCAACAGGACTCATTAGTTGTTAGTCATAAATTTGTCGGGAGACAAGTGTCGCAATTAATATTTTTAGCTGTAGATTATAAAGAGTAAGTATAGAGTGAAATAGAAACATTGTAGGGAGAAGAGAAATTTCCAAGGTATTTTCCTGGCTTCTGTATTTGCTGTCTGGAATCCTTAGAAAGATAAAAACCTGTGCTGGAGATAGAAAATTTAATTCAGCAAGGAAGGAATAAGGATTTTATTCTCTACACAATTTGAATTGCCTAAACTCTGTATACTCTTGATTCTTTACTAAAAGTTATGGACCCTATTGATGGTGCTATCTACGATAGTGAGGTTAAGTTAAATAGGGCTTGCTAAATAAATATAGAATCCTGATGTATCATCAGTTTAAGTGGTATTAGACGAGGAAGAGAGTAAAAATACTCTTGTTAACATTCACTTCTTAGGATTTTCCCTTAACTAAGAAGGAAGAAATAGGGAAAAATCAACACTTACAACTGTTTCTTGACTGTTTCTTAATGCTTATTCCCTATTCTTTTCTTTAACTAACAGATTTTTTCAACAGGCCTAAAATACTAATATCTATTTCCCTATTTACTAAGGGGATAAATTTTTGTTTCGTCCTGTAGATGTATTGAGATGTATAAGTTAGACCGTTTCACTATCAGGACTCTAACTGCAAAAATCACTACTTGTTGTACACCACTACTAATACTAAATTTAGTTGTGCATTACGGCCCTTTATGTCAATATTGGCTAAGCTTTGCGAAATGTCAAACAATAATTATAATATAAACAATTTAATTATGTAATATATCTTGATAAGAGACTGTGTTTATTTGACAGTGATCATTGCTTTTTTATTTTCTTACCTTCAATACTTCTTCATGGCTATCTTTAGCTTTTTGTACAAACAGTCTCTAATTCTATCATTACTTTAATATCCAATCCCTTCATATCCCTTTCTCCAAAAGCTATACAATAATTATTCAACTGGAATTAATATTACATATCATAAATCACCAGATTTTCTTCTAGAATTATGTCAATAGAGGTGGATTTTAATTTTCTTTGACTTGCTGATTAATTATCAAAGTATTGGTAGGTAAGATCAAAGCTCTACCTCAAAAAGTTAGAATTTTGGGCTGATCATTGCAGAAAAACAAGAGGCAATTCTTACAACTACCTTCTCTACAATTGACATTTTTCGTAAGTCCTAACTTGCTACTCTCTCCCTAAAAAGACTTTTTCAGCAAACCCTATTTATTTGTTTGAAAATGACCCCTAAAGTTTTTTTTGATTAGGACTTACGCAAATAAACCCGACTTATAGAAGCAATATCATTTGAAAAATAGGCATTGACAAAGAAGCTGGTTTCTGATTTTTTTGTGCATAAATTATAAATTATATAGGCCTATGTAAACATCTTAGGACATTCATCCGTTTTCTATTCTCTATTTCCTGTTACCTTATAAGCTAAATTTATTGTCTTCACCAAAAGATGTAGTAATATATCTAAAATTGAAACTCTTGTTGAAAGTTCTGCCGAGTAATAGGTTGAGATACTTCTAATCCTTCACTCCCTAACATTTCTAAAGGTTTGCCCTCCACAAAAATCCAAACTTTAACATCTGGCTCTAAACTAGAGGCAGTATAAATAACTTGTCCCAAACGCCCTATCATTGAAGCACTACCACCTCCATAAGTAAATTCCTCAGATAAGTCAATGTAAACACCGTTGTTTTCAACAGTTAAGGCTTGAACTTTGGTTCCTTCGGGTATTGCACTTACAACATAGGTATTTTCTGGGCGAGATAATAAAAGGTCAAAAGCAGCTCTTAAAATAGCTTCCGGTTCATCTATTTCTTTAATTTTTACCGGAGAAGACGCTAAGCTAATACCTGTAGCAGTATCCTTAACCCAGTAGACTTCCACAGTCTTTTCTGTAACTGCTAATGGTTCTGATTTTATAGACAAAGGAAACTTTTGGGAGTTTGGAGATTTAATTGTATCAGAAGGAACAGAAGGTAAAGTCTGTAATGGTGACTCTTGAGTAGGGAGGTCTGTAAGAGTCTGGGGATTATTAGAAGTTTTTTTGGTGGTCAATTGTAAATTT
The DNA here is from genome assembly GCA_018457135.1 of Trichodesmium erythraeum GBRTRLIN201. Classification (GTDB taxonomy): domain Bacteria; phylum Cyanobacteriota; class Cyanobacteriia; order Cyanobacteriales; family Microcoleaceae; genus Trichodesmium; species Trichodesmium erythraeum. The sequence continues at coordinate 38,443 of JAGGDU010000020.1, forward strand.
GTCCACAACGCAATACCACCACCCACCACCACTGCTAATGCACAGACACTGGCCACAATACTAACAGATAAATTTAGAGTTTGATTTTGTTTTTTCATTTTGACGATCCTTGAGGATTAACATAATGGCAGTGAGGAGCTGAGTTTTCAGTTTCTCTTAGGTTAACTATATTAACTATATTAAAGCTGATTTATAAATAGAATCTCAATAAAGTTGGATCAAGATGAAATTATTTGTTACATCGTAATAGATTAACTTACAATAGCCCTCAATAATTTCGAGAATGTTTAAAGAAAATTAATTAAAATTTAGAAGAAGAAAAATGCTTGGTAAATTGTGATTAATTTTATACCTATGCGCAAAAAAAAATCCTGTAAGAACATAAAGCATATTCCAAGTATATGAAGTACAGATATTAATCATTAAATGTTTCTAGTATGGGCATCTTGCAAACTCTTTAATGGTTGTGGTGCATCATTTTTTTGACCATATTAGGGATATTGAATACAAGGTCTTTACAGTAGCAAAATTTTTAATTCCTCAATCTATATTTGTATAGATATGATAGAAGTATTAATTACAAGTTTAAGCCGAAAAATATCTCCATTGAGAATTTAGATGTAGATGACTAGAGGTATTGTAATTGGATGAATAAAATTCCCAAAGGTTGGGTTTATATTCCTGGTCTTTTTCGTCTTATTAGAGAAAGTTGGCAAACGGGTAGAAAAGTCTATGAGAATAAATTTTTCGTCAATAATGACCATGGTTATATCTTGATTCATCTGTGTTTAATCAAGTACATCCTCCTTGATTACATCGTAAATTTTGGGGATTTATGCACAGTGTTATTTATCAACTCCAAAGTTTATAATTTGGTCACTTTATTGTGCATATTTTATGTTTAATTTTGAATAGTTCTTATTTTTTGTTACCTGATTATTATAATAAAATACCTACTTTTTATGATACTTGGATATCAACAATTCTTTTCTTTCATATTCTTGAAAATTTAAATGGGAGACCTAATTCTTTAGAAAGGTTAGCATTCTAAATACGCCTAACAAAAACAGATAAATTTTCGGTGGTTTGGTAAATGTGTAATGCTTCTTTTCTAGAAATTAGCACAATCTTAGATTTCAAGTAGTACAGTGGTAAATAAATGGAATAATTAAGTATGTTTAAAGAAGGATTAGACTAGATTTTTGATTGAGTTTTACAATAGTTTTATTCTCTTCTATATTCCGTGCTTTAAAAAGTAGTATAAAAAATGTTTCAGCTATTAGTTGATCAGGAAATATAAAAGGCTTCAGATATCAGACTATAGGGTGAGTAATATTAGCTGAATAAAAGTGATTATTCTCCCCAATGCTTCTTAAAAACTTACTCCTGTAATACCGTTTTACGAAAGTCATACATTCATTCATTTAAAACTCATGCATGAATATTTTATATTATAGGATCTATTCTTTAAAACTGTAGTAGCTTCAATAAATTATTCTACTTCCATTGTTTGAAACTAAGTAGGTTGGTGTTGAAATTTGTCGCTATGTAACAAAATGTAAATTAACCTCAAATCAACTGTGTGAAGGATCTTAGATTCAGTACACAAATATTAATATAGCTAAGTTTTTTCACGCCACCTACTTAGTTTGCTTGGTATGCTGGGGGTCAGGGGAGGGTTAACTTCATTTCTGCCGCGTAGCGCTTAAGCCCAAATATATTCTAATAAGGTTTAGATAAAACTAAAACTCATGAATTAAGAATTAATTAGAGTAGCCGTTTAGATTACAGAATTACCAAAAAATCCTTAACTGAACTTATTGGATTATAGTTCAATTTGACTGATTAAGTGGTGTAAGTCCTATTAGTAAAAACACAGCAATAATTAATAAGGGAAAAATTATATTTGAATTTTTCAAGGGTGAATAAATTATTTTAATGCTTTCTCAATTAAGTCTTTTAAGGTAGATAATACTTGCGCGACAACAATTTCCTGGCATTGGTGAGTAGATCTTTCTATAAGTTCAACCTTGCCAGATTTTAATGATCGCCCAGTAACTATTCGATAGGGAATACCAATTAAATCTGCATCTTTAAATTTAACACCTGCACGTTCATCTCGGTCATCTAAAATAGTGTCTATTCCTGCTTCATTTAATTCCTTATAAAGATTTCCTGCTACTTCTATTTGTTGAGTATCTTTAATATTAGGAATACAAATAACTACATGATAGGGAGCAATAGCCACAGGCCAAATTATACCATCTTTGTCATAAGACTGTTCTACTGCCGCTTGGGCTAAACGAGACACTCCCACACCATAACATCCCATTAACAATGGTACTTCCTGGCCCTGTTCATTTGTATAGGTTGCTCCCATAGCTTCAGAATATTTTGTCCCCAACTGAAATATATGACCCACCTCAATGCCTCTAGCAGTTTCTAGAGTTTTACTAGGGTCATGTACAGCGCGATCGCCTTTTTTAGCCTTTCGCACATCTACCACCAACTTTGGCAAAGCAAATTCTTGACCCCAATTTGCCCCCACAATATGATTACCTAGTTCATTACTACCAGTTGCAAAATTTGTCAAGTATACTGCTGTTTTATCGACCATTCGTAGGAACTTAGGACTAACCTGTTTACTAGAAGTGATATAATCATCAGATAAATCTGGAGCAATATAACCCAAAGGTAAAGACTTAGCTGCCCATTTCTTTTGAGCTTCCACATCCGGTACACTCAAAGCCAAAACAGTTTTGGCCTCATAATTTCCAGCTAACCTAGTCAACTCATTCAACAACTTCACATCATTAACATCTTGGTCTCCCCGAATACTCACCAATACTAAAACACTAATCCCATTATCATAAACGGCTTGGTACAAAACATTTTTGACTATATTAGTTGCAGAACAATGGAGAAACTCACACATCTTTTCAATAGTTTCTGTACCAGGAGTTTCCAATTTGTCATAAGTATCAAAAGGTGAAGCTTCTACATCTACAGGCAACGAGATAGCCTTTTCCATATTTGCCGCATACTTACCATCTTGGGTATAGAGAATTTCATCCTCGCCAGCATCGGCCAAAACCATAAATTCTTGGGAAGCAGAACCACCTATGGCCCCAGAATCAGCATCAACGGCCCGAAACTGTAACCCACTGCGACGTAACATATTTCGATAAGCCTTATCCATATCCTGATAAGTTTTTTTCAGACTTTCCTCATCAGCATGAAAGGAATAGCCATCTTTCATAATAAATTCTCGACCTCGCATTAACCCAAATCTAGGACGAATTTCATCTCGGAATTTAGTTTGAAGTTGATAGAGATGTATGGGTAGTTGCCTATAGGAACGAATAATATCTTTAGCAATAGTAGTTATTACCTCTTCATGAGTTGGCCCTAAACCTAATTCTCGATTTTGACGGTCAATTAAAGAAAACATGATACCCTCAGCCTGGGTATAAGTATCCCAGCGACCAGACTCTTGCCAAAGTTCGGCGGGTTGGAGTTGGGGAAGCAAACATTCTTGGGCGCCAGTAGCGTTCATTTCTTCTCGAACAATTGTGGAAACTTTATTGATGACTCGCAACATTAAGGGGAGATATGCGTAAATACCATTACCAATACGACGAATATATCCAGCACGGATGAGGAGTTTGTGGCTAGGAATTTCTGCTTCAGCAGGGTCATCCCGTAAAGTGACCAATAACATTTGAGATAGTCGCATTGTTGCTCCTTGGTAAAAATAATGATTATCTCAGATTAGTTTAAGACATCTAGTATATTGCTAAACAAAAAGCAAAGGGTAATACTTTATCGTTTATTACAATCACAATAGTTTTTCAGATTGTACCAATTTCAAATTAAGTCTGTTTAACTTTAGGGAGAAGTCCTACGCTTCAACTAAGTAGACTTAGTAGATAAATGGTAATTAATATAGTTGACAACTTTCAAAAAGTATGTTCCATAACTTTAACACGGTTAAGACTTACGTAGCTACTACCACTATGTATATAGTAGGGATTTTTTCGTAGGGGTTTTTATGTTATGGAACACTCCAGCCTTGACCGCTACTTTTCCTGTATAGTTTTGTCTTTTATGTTAAATGAAATTCCCTGGAAAGATGAGAGTCTCAGTTTATAGTGATAGCATTAGCGTTAGGTAGTTAACCAAGCATATTATGGAAAAGTCAGAAATTAAGACACAATTTCCTCTTGTGACAGTCGGTGCTTTAATTAAAGGACCTTCTAATCGAATATTAATTGTTGAAACGACAAAATGGAAGGGTACATGGGGAGTACCTGGGGGAAAGGTTGATTGGGGAGAAAGTTTAGAAGCTGCTGTGGCGCGAGAATTTACAGAGGAGGTGGGGTTGAAATTAACTAATATTTGCTTTGCTATGTTCCATGAGGCAATACTAGACCCACAATTTTATAAGGAGGCTCATTTTATTATGTTTAATTATTGGGCAACATCTGATGGAGAAGATGTTGTGCCTAATGAAGAAATTGTACGATGGGAGTGGGTAACTCCTGAAGTGGCTTTAGATTATCCTTTGAATAGTTATACTAGGATACTTATTGAAAAATTTAAGTCTCAAATCTCTTTGTGAATTGTACATAGCTATTTTACAGTTAAAGAAAATTTTGCTTAATTTTGGGTGTGGAGTGTGGTTAAAAAATTGAGTAAAAAAGGATTTTCTGAAGACCTAGGGAGGTTCAATATAGAGTTGTTCAGATCAATGAGGTATAATTTTATTGGTGTGTAAAGCAATGTCTGAATATTGAATTATGTCACTTCCCCTAAAGCCTTGGTAATATAGAGTTGTGACTTTATAAGGTAAATTAAGAATTAGTAGGGAGTTGGAAATAGGACAATGTTAGTATAAATTGAGTGCTAAAAGAAGACTGCCTATTAAGGGCATTGACTGAACTAAACCGTAAGGCATTCGATGAATTATTAGAAGCTTTGTGTGTCTAACTTAAGTTGGAAGCGATATAGCTGCCGCCACTAGGCTCTGCCAACGCTACAATGTAAAAACAAGGACTACTGACTATAGGAGGATGACGAAAAGTCTGGTTGTTAGAGCCTAAAGACAAGCTATTTTTCATATTGTTCTACTTTAAATGCTACCCTACCTTTTATGTGCCTGGATTATTGTTTAACCTACACCGCAGCCGAGCATACTGTTGGATGTTAAGACTACAACTATTACTGGATAATGCATTGGACCGAAGGCAGAGTCTTACTAGAATGTAAATTAGAAGCTATAGAGGAGTTCATAATTAGATTTCCATCTGTCACAGAAGTAATGATTTATGGGACAGAGCGACTCATTCAACGTCCTCAAGACCAATAGAAACAGAAAGATCATTACTCATGTCAAAAAAAGCGTCTAACCCGTAAACATCTAATCCTCAAAATTCGGGAGCGGCGAGTCTTAGTTCTATCGAATTAGAGAGGGTAAGGTTCATGACAAACGGCAGTTGGAGGAAGAGAAAAAAGAAATAAGTTTGGATGGAGCAATGGTGAGGTTACGCACTCCACGTTTGGCAAGTAAGTAAATGGTGGGAATACATTGCCCTCAATATACAAAGTTAAGTCAAGGTAGCATTTTTTAAAGATAATGAAGGATCATGATCTTGAATTAATTGCCAACTTTTGGAAGAAAAGTTCCCCTGCTTAGGAGATGAAGATGACGGAGTATGGGATATCTTTGTGACTCTGGGCACAGCACAGCAACGGGAAGAGATATTGGAGTGCTATCATAATTATGGGAAACTTATACAAAGTGCAAGGAACTCAAGTGCAGCAGGATCAAGTGTGAAATTATCTCTGGCAAGGTCAGTCCACTAATTCTATTCCCTATCTGAGTCAACATCAATAACTGAGGTTCAAATACTTTGATTCAATAGTTGAGAAAGCATCAATCTCGTATTATTAACTACTAGGTCAGGCAAGCTATAGGAGGTTTAGTCGGTTCAGGATCAGTTGAATCTTTAGTTAGGCAAATTGGTTACAGCTATTGTTTCTCTCTTCAAACGTACAGGTATTATATTGTCACTTAATAGGAGCAGCAAATACTATTGAATATATATGAATGTTATTAGGATGTCATAGTACAACTTGATCATGATGGTTTGTTACCTACATAAAATTGGTTATAGAAGGTTTATTGAACAAGAAAAAAATTGTTGGTAAACCTAGGGAAATATCGCCCATATTAGAAAATAAACTTGGAGCTTAACTAGAAAAATATGAAGGTTTTAGTGGTTGTAATTAAATACAAATATGGTTAAAAGTAGTATGTGATATTAATTTCCAATACTAAATAGTACAAAGGTATGTTTATGAGTACTTAAATGTTAAATAAAAGTGCCTCTTCCAGTAAGCATTAAATAAAATTTAACAAATTTTGAAGAGTAAAAAAAATGCCATAATTGCTAGAAAAAGCTATTAAAAAATTTAAATTCTAGGAAAAATCCTGTAAAAAAAATTAGGTTATGGTGTAGTTATAAAGCTAGAAATAGATGAAAAACTATTACTTTAAAAGTAATAACTATTAAAGGAATTAAGGATCAATAAACTCAACAATAGAAGTCTAAATATTTGTATTTATATGGATTAAATTAAACCCAATTTAGGATTTTTTTCTATAGTTTTTAGTTTATATAATTTTTTATTTAAATATTTTCGGATATATTTTTCCATAATTACTCTAATTATTTACATCTAATTCAAGTAGATAGCTTTGGATACTATCAATTATTAAACTTAATTTTTTTTAATAATATTATTATCATATTTAAACAAAGTTATTGTCTAGAATTTAATCTGGTAGAGAGGTTATGATTAGCAATAAAACAAAAGCTGAAGTGGATAATATTTGGAGATTTATCAGACTTTTTGATAAAATATTTAAGGAAATTATACTAAATATTAACCAGGATTTTGTCGCTTCATTAACAGGATGGTAGTTCATCATTGAGGTTTTAGAAAAAGTAGATATAATCAACAATTTTAATTGACCAGCTCCGGCTGATTAAGTAAGTTATCAATAATGGTAGTTTTGACGTACGCATATATGAATAAGTGATTTTTTTACATATATTTAAGAGGAGTATTAAGTATAGCATTTTTTTTTAGAAATAGTATTAAAGGACGTCTATAAATAAAACTTTAAGTGACAAGACGATTTAACATCAGTGAAATCACGGCTATATGAACAACAGATTCACTTACTTCCGCTCAACCCTCCTAATCTTTACTGAGTTCTCTTTGGCGTCTAAGCCTATCTAAAGTTTTCTCCAGCACCCAATGTTGAGATCCAACCTCAAAACTTTCATGAACTTGTAGGCGATCGTGAATTCATTGCCAGACTCCAAGACTCCTGACATTTTCGGCAACCATACACAGTAAAGGCCGGTGGGAAGTCATGGGGTAAGAGTTCCCAGGTGCAACCACTACGATGACTGTAGAGAATACTATTAACAACTTCTGGTAACTCTACTGTTTGTTTCCTTCCTCTGGATGTTTCAGAAAAAGCCATAGCTAGCATGGGAGCTATCATTTGCCAAGTAGCGATACCTTAGCTCTTTGGAATAGTTGAGAGCGAGCCATGTTCTCAATGTTTCAGCTCTAGTTGACGAGTTAGATTTTCTCTGTTTTACTTACTCCTCATTTTATTTTAATTTTTTTTTACAGATACCCTCTTAAAATGAGCTTACCGTGATTAATTAGCTGTAACAAATTCCCTACCTTTAGTCATCTTTAGATGATTTTATCTGTCAGTACAAAAAACTTATTTTTTTGGATATTAAAAGGCTAAAAAACTGATTATATTTTGTCGATTTTCTCCAAATATAAATATTAAATTAATTTTTTATAGGCACTTAATAAAGACATTATAAGATCTTATATATAAATACTTAGGAAGTGTCAAAATATGCTCATCAAGAACAATAAAAAAACTTGATTCCAGTCCCTTTAAAATTTGTGATGGCGGTTTTAAAGAAAAATGGTTAGTTGTAAAAATTTGGCTGCCATTTATTAAACCTGTTCTTATCTTTTTTAAAGGTTATTGACCTAACATTAGTAGTAAATTATGGATAAATTAAAAGGACGAGATTTATTAAGTCTGGCAAACTTGAATTCTGAAGAATTAAAAGAAATTTTACAATTAGCAGCCCAACTAAAATCGGGTGAAATAAATCTTAAATGTAATAAAGTACTAGGATTATTATTTTCTAAAGCATCTACAAGAACCAGGGTAAGTTTTACCGTAGCAATGTATCAATTGGGAGGTCAAGTTATTGATTTGAATCCTAATGTTACTCAGGTTAGTCGGGGAGAAAGTTTGGAAGATACTGCTAGGGTTTTAGACGGATATTTAGATATTTTAGCAATTCGTACTTTTGAACAAAAAGACTTAGAAAGTTTTGCAAATTATGCAAAAATTCCTGTTATTAATGCTCTTACAGATAGGGAACATCCTTGTCAGATATTAGCTGATTTATTAACTGTTCAAGAAAATTTTGGCAAGCTAGATGGAATAACTTTAAGTTATTTTGGTGATGGTAATAATGTGGCAAATTCTTTACTATTAGGTTGTGCAATGGTAGGAATAAATGTCAGGATAGCAACTCCAGAAAATTATCTGCCAAATAAGGAAATTGTGGAACAAGCAAAGACTATTGCTAATGGTAAAAGTGAAGTTCTAGTTACTCAAGACCCCCAGGTAGCAGTTAAGGATAGTCAAGTGCTTTATACTGATGTTTGGGCAAGCATGGGACAAGAACAGGAAGCGAATAATCGAATTCCTATTTTTCAGCCTTATCAAGTTAATGAAAAGTTGGTAGAAAGTGCGGCAGATGATGTAATAATTTTACATTGTTTACCAGCACATAGGGATGAGGAAATTACTGATGCAGTAATAGAAGGAAAGAAATCACTAGTTTGGGAGCAAGCAGAAAATCGAATGCACGCTCAAAAAGCTTTATTGATAAGTATCTTAGGAAGTGATTAGAGCTTACAAAAAAAGTTGAGTTGTATAGTACTACGCGCAAGTAAAAAGTCAACCTCTTCTTTCCCTCAGAGTTTATTTTTTTAACTAGAAAAAAATTTCTCACGGGGTGACAAGCAAGCTATCAATGTATGTTTGTTACCCCCCCATGAGGTAGGGCCAGCTCATTTTAACAATTATTGACAAATAGTATCTTTTCTAATCGTATTGTCCTGACAGCTTTTGAGATTAATTTAGTGACGAAAATATATTCCAGTTGTTAACAGTACTTTGATATTTTTGACAGTGAAAATGGCTTCAAACCCAACATGGAGAAGGAAAGTACATTGCTCGGGTTAGAAATAGCTCAAACCCAGATATATCAAAAAACAGTTTGATGCTATTTTAAATATATTTTTTACTAAAGTCTCGTTAAGCAATAAAACCGATAATATGAAAATTCTGTGATATTTATAATTCCTTGAAAAGCTTGTATTGCAAGCAGATTATCAAAATATTGATTTGTCAATAAAATTTTAGATGAGCTTGCCTTGCCCCGTGAGTTCACACACTGTTATTTTGAAGTGATACCAATTTTTATAAGTAATATTTATGTTTAATAATACTTTGTTGGTATATTTTTGATTGATAATACAGTTATCAAACATTAAGTATCTTTCTGTAAGTATTGTTTTAGCTATTGGACAATTTTATATTTCACATTTAGCCAAAAATATTGGGTCGGCACAGCTCTCTGTTAGCAGTGTAGTGATCAGCCAATATAATTGATTAGTTCTTGATATTAATATTGAAAATATTACGTTTTTCCAGATTTAAAATTTGAAAGTTAAATTATTGGCGATCGCTACATATAATCAGCTATTAACTATTACTTTTAGAGCAAAAAATTATTGATTTATCCAGAATTAAATCTTAGTAAAAAAAATAGCTTCCTTAACCTTAAAGTCTATTTTCATATAAACCCTGTCCTTCATTCCATAGTCTTATTGTTTAGAGCTAAGAAGTTGAGCGCTAATAGCTAAATAATTAAGTTAATATTCTAAATTACTTACATATCCTAGTAAGTGGTAAATTATAGAGTATTAAAAAATGAATAAATATGGTAAATTCTAAAGGGATTACTTGTTAACTAAAAATTTATGAAACTAATTGATTGGCTAATTGTTTTACTATACCTTATTTTAACTATGTGGATGGGGCTATATCTATCTCGCAAAGGTGCAAAAAGTTTAGCAGACTTTTTTGTTTCTGGGCGATCGCTTCCTTGGTGGTTAGCAGGTACAAGTATGGCAGCTACAACTTTTTCCATAGATACTCCTCTTTATATTACAGGGGTTGTAGCTAACCGAGGAATAGCTGGTAATTGGGAATGGTGGATTTTTGCTGTTTCTCATGTAATTATGATTTATATTTTTGCTAAAATGTGGCGACGCTCGGAAGTAATTACTGATGCTGAATTAACTGAAATTCGTTACGGCGGAAATATGGCAGCTGTTCTACGAGGAGTAAAAGCTTTTATCTTTGCTATTCCTATGAATTGTATTGCTATTGGTTATGCTATGTTAGCTATGGTTAAAGTTGTTGAAGCATTGCAAATTTGGCAAAGTTTAGGTATTGATGCTAATGCCAATAATCTCAAATTATTAAGTGTGATAGGTGTAAGTATATTTGTATTAATTTATGCTGGTTTATCTGGTTTATGGGGAGTAGTTGCTACAGATTTTTTCCAATTTTTTCTAGCACTATTTGGGGCAATTATTGTAGCGTTTTTTGCTGTTAATAGTGTGGGTGGAATACAAGAATTAATTATTAAAATTCCTCAAGTTATCCCAGACAAAGATATTTTATCATTTGCACCTTTTACTATTGGTGGAAATGGTAACTCTTGGATTACTTTTAGCAAAACAGCAGGCATAACTGCGAGTACATTTTTTGCTTATATTGCTATTCAATGGTGGTCTTGGCGCCGCAGTGATGGAGGAGGAGAATTTGTACAAAGATTTGCTGCTGCAAAAAATGAAACAGAAGCAGAAAAAGCAGCCTGGTTATTTAATATAATGCACTATGTTATTAGAACCTGGCCTTGGATTTTAGTTGCTTTAGCTTCTATTATAATTTACCCCGATTTACAAGATAGAGAATTGGGTTATCCTAAATTAATGATTGATTTTCTTTCTCCAGGAATTTTAGGCTTAGTTGTTGCTTCTTTAGTGGCAGCATTTATGAGTACAGTTTCTACTTCTATTAATTGGGGCGCTTCTTTTATTACTAATGATTTATATCGAAGATTTATTAAACCTGATGCTACTCAGGCAGAATTAGTTTTGGTAGGACGACTTTCTTCTCTATTAGTAACAGTTTTAGGAGGAGTTGCTGCATTTTTTGCTAAAGATGTGGCAACAGTATTTAGGTTAGTAATAGCTATTGGAACAGGTTCGGGGTTGGTATTAGTTTTACGTTGGTTTTGGTGGCGAGTAAATGCAGCAGCAGAATTAACTGCTATTGTCGCTAGCTTTTTTGTGGGGATGGCAACTAGTTTATTTCCTGCCTTCAAAATAGAAGATTTTGGTTTGCGAATTATCTTTATTACTGTAACTGTAACAGTTTTGTGGGTGGTAGCAATGTTGATTACACCGCAAGAGTCTGATGCTACTTTAGAAGACTTTTATCGGCGATCGCTCCCCGGTGGTCCTGGTTGGCAACGGCAAAGAGTAAGCACTGGTTTAGCTCCTGCACAAAATTTGGGTAAGGATTTACAAAAGGTTCTGGCATCTATATTATTATTGTTTGGAGCGTTGTTGGCGACTGGTGGTTTCCTGTTACTTAAGCCAACTATTGGTTGGATATTTATGATTATTGCTGTTTTCAGCGGGATGTGGTTGCGACAACTCAATAAGTCTAAAATTTTACCTATGCCAAGACCAGGGTTAGATGATGAAGATTTGTTATAAATGACTTCTGAGAATTTATCCATTTTAAAAATGTTTAAAGTAGTTTCGCTTCTTGTGATGTGAAATAATTACCTAGAGGAGTTCTATGAAAAGTGTTTTCCTCCTACTGGCGTGTCAAGCTTAAAATAGTTTATTAGGGTTAGAGGTAAGAAGTTATGACCACAGACCATCAGGCAATTGATAAAAATTGACAAGAAGAAACAAGCGATCGCTAAGAGAAGATTTGTAAAACAAATCTTAAGAATGGCCTGAGTTTTTAGTACTAAGCCTTGGTAATATCAATCTAATCATTGCAGTTTAAATCAAAGCTTCACTAATCTCAGGTAGTTGTTCATACTTGATAGCTAAATGTCGGTTTTGAACTAGCCATGCAAAAGTTCTCTCTACTACCCATCGTCTGGGTAAGACTTCAATTTTTTAACTATTATACCATTTATCAAAAAAAATGCTCTACTTAAATAGATATGAAAAATGTTGTATTAGTCCCACGGCAAGCCAATAACTCGTAACTACCCGATGTTGGTTGCATAAAAGAATGCCCGAAATTAGTATAACGAAGCATTCATAAGTGGCATCACGACTAAACACTGGATGTAAGTTGATCAATATTTGCTCTAGACGAAGTATTATATGCATCCCGAGAGTATTAGCTGGTCAAATTTAAGAATCATTAACCAGTGTGCACCATTCCCTGACATAAGAGCGGGGAATGTTTTTTTTCTACCGAGAACTTTGTACTGTCTGGTAATAAATAATAGTAATTAATTTTACTTAGGAATTTATAGGTTTTAGCTCTAAGATAGATACAATTCAAGCTCTCCTACAAACTTTTTTGATAACAAAACAGGTTTATGATCAAGAACAAGCAAGATATCCATGCCACAAAACTATCTACTATAAATTTTCAATTACCTTATCAATCAAATCACAACCTTGCGCTACAGTTTGTACTTTTGCCAACTGACCCCGCAACTCACCTGCTCCTGGAAAACCCTTAGAATACCAAGTCAAATGCTTACGAGCTTGACGAATCCCGCGATCGCCTTTATATTCCCATAGTGCCCGTAAATGCTCTTTAGCACACTCCAGTTTTTCTGCTGCAGTTGGTGATACTTTTTTTACACCATTTTTCAAAAAATAATCAATTTCTCCCACTAAAAAAGGATAACCTAAAGTTCCACGGGAGCACATTACTCCATCTGCTCTAGTTTCCTCCAAACAACGTATTGCAGCATCAACAGAGAAAATATCTCCATTAGCAATAACTGGGATAGAAAGTATTTCCTTAACTTTTGTAATCCATTCCCATCTGGCCGGGCCATTATATCCTTGGGCACGAGTCCGACCATGTAAAGTTAACATTTGGGCACCTGCATCTTCCATTCTTTGAGCAAATTCGAGAATATTAATTTCTTGATTACTCCAACCAATTCTTGTTTTTACAGTAACAGGAATAGGAACAGCTTTAACAACTTTACTAACAATTTCTCCAGCTAATTCTGGTTGTCTTAATAATGAAGAACCCCCGCCGTTTTTTGTGATTTTATTAACAGGACAACCCATATTAATATCAACAGTATCAGCTCCTTCTTTTACAGCCATTTCTGCTGCTTCTGCTAAGAAATCTGGACGACAATCAAATAATTGAATACTTATTGGTCGCTCATTATTATCAACCTCCATTATTTGAGGTAATTCTTTTACATAATGTAACCCTGTAGCATTTACCATTTCAGTGTACATCATTGACTCTGGAGCATGACGACGTACTAGACGACGAAATACTAAGTCTGTTACTCCTGATAATGGTGATTGAAGGACACGACTTTTAACTTCAAAGTTGCCAATTTTTAGTGGAGTAGATAATTTTTTCTTTAATTCAGGAGATAGAATAGTCATTTCAGTTATTACTTATCAGTTATTACTTATCACTTATCAGTTATCAGTACCTCTGAATAAATTAGGAGGCAAGAAAATACGTAATGCGTTTTTTTTATCCCTTCAAAAAGGGAAGCTATTGACCTAATTTATTGATTATTACTCAACAGAATTAATTTAATATTTTGATGAGTTATACCAAATTATTTCTCAAAAGCTTTACTATATTTTGATTTTCTATTTCTAAATACTATTTATTGGCATAATTTCATTTTTAACTAACCTATGTTATTTTTTTGAGTTATTTTGAATACTTTTCGAGTGTACCATGACTTTTAATGAATGGCGTCATACAAATTCTCAAAATTTTTGCGATATTTTAATTTTCTACGAGACAGTACAAAGTTCTCGGTAGAGAAAAACATTCCCCGCTAAACAGTCAGGAAATTTTGAGGAAAAAGACTGCTTCACTACAGAAAATCTAATACTTGAGACTAAGATGGTGACTCTCAGATATCGCTGTTTTTACTTGCATTAGGACTCTTATGTTAAAAGAGTTCCCTTTGTACTAGCTGTGTTGGCAAAGGGCAAAAAAATAATACTGCTGTCAACTGATATCAGTCTATCTGTCGCAGAAATGTTGAACGCTTACAGTTGTATTTTAAAGATTAAAGTCACTTTCGGGAACTTAATTTAACTATTATCCAGTTTTAGCTATCAGTTTTGGATGAAAGATATGACTCCGACTAAGGGGTTGCCGAAAGACCTTATTCTGAGCCGATATCTTCTGAAACAGCAGCAACAGTTTCACAAGAAAAGTCGAAGCAATGGAACGGTTTGTACTCATCAACGCTATAGCTCTGGGTGTTTTACAACTACTTAGTCTAGAAATACATAAGACTGTATGGAAGAATTTTCCTCGTTGGTTTGGTACTTTACCCTCCAATGGTTATCCGAGTGAACAGATAGTTTGACTGACATAACAGCGAACAGAGGAAGTATATTTTAGCCAAAAGTATGTCAGGGCGACTTTTGATAAAATTCTTAAATGCTTGAGCAGCATTGACGATAAAGTCGACAACAGAGCATTTTATCACATGAAAGCAACTGTTTTATGAATACAAAAACTTTTTACTGTCCAGTTTTCTATTTATAAATACTATTTATTGAGGTGATATGAAGTGTAGCCAATAGTTCCTAAACCCCTAACCATGAGACAAATCATGGTAATGTAAATCGTGGTCTCGGAGTTTTGAGACACATACTCGTAGTCTTTAGGACAGCGTCGATAGCAATTCTACCCTCCCTAGGTGCGCTCAACCACCCAACGTTTTTTGAGGAGAATGAAAACCTTTGATTCTTGAAGACATGGCACAATTTGCACTTACCACCCGTATCCATTAAAAACTGCACAAAAAGCTCGCCGCTATATCCTCCGTCTACCCAAACCAGATAGAGACGACGAACTTGCTCTCCCAATTGCTGTAATTTGGCTAAGACTTCCTTACCTCTTTCTCTTTCCGGACATTGGCGCAGCTCACCAGCACACACATAACTAGCCCCAAGGTATCCACTACTGTGTAGCGTTTTCGTCCTTTGCTTGGTTTGTGGGTGTCGTAACCCACAGCTTTATTCAGCATAGTGCTAGTAGGAACACTCTGACTATCTACAATCACTTCTCGTGGGCTTTCTTCTTGTCCAGACATAACTCGGTTCAAATTTCGTAAACGTTGATAAATCGCATCCCAAGCTTTATCCAAGCGCCAGTTACGTAAATATGTGTCGACTGTCTGCCAGACTGGAAAATTAGCCCTCAGACTCGCCATTTACACCCTTGGACTGCTAGATAAAAAGTGGCGTTGATAACTGAGAACATGCAAACACAAGGAGAACGACCCCCTTTCTTAGCTGGAAGCAGCAATAGTTTAATCAACTCAAATTGTTCATAAGTCAGATTACTCGTATATACTTTACCCATTGTTTTGACAGCCTTATGTGTATTTTTCCTTAATCATACTTTACACCGTGTGAGCTTTTTTACTCTCTCTCATACTTGTCAAACAGCCTAGGTCAGATATAAGAATCACAAAAAGAGCTAATAAGTCATCACTATCTACAGCGATATGGCTCTTGCTACCCTCTCTGTTTAATGTCAGCAATAGCCGAAAAGCTCTCAAAGATTACTCAAAGAAATCAATTACAGAACAACTATGGTGAAAACAAGTTTATACTACAGTCAGTAAATTAGCAAAATGGCTGAAATTTTTCCAAGATAAGGGAACCACCACACATGATATTAGATGGAAGATATAGTCTTTGAGCGATGTATCAACTTAATGAAACAGGATTCACGGTAGCCTTGCGTAGCAATATCGCTCCGGGGAATTATTTTTCTTCCTTCTCTATTATACACAAACAATGTTACCGGACATGATATCAGCCCTTAAGGTTAATAATTCATAACTGGTAGCTGATCACTGACGGTTGAATGCTTACCAATAAACAATAAATTTGGTTAACAATAAATATTGAAATTTGTGAAACTGTGAGAGTATATATTGGCAATTTCGCTCCGGGAAGCTACCAGAAAGCTCTAGATAATCAGCTAATGGTCTTTGGGAACATTATTTTTTCTACATCTTATTATCAAACTAAGTAGAAGGATGAGTCATATTTTCAGGAATCACAATTTCATCAAATTCCTTTCCCGAAACATAACCTAATTCCAAACAAGCTTGCTTTAAAGTTAAATCTTTTTCATGGGCAAAATGAGCAACTTCGGCAGCCCGATCATATCCAATTTTCGGACTTAAAGCAGTCACTAACATCAAAGAATTTTCCAAATAAAATTCAATTTTTTTTCTATTTGGTTTCAAATCAACCAAGAGAAAATCAGTAAAATTATTACAACTATCAGCAATCAAATTAATCGACTGAATCAAATTAAATATCATCATCGGTTTATAGGTATTCAATTCAAAATTCCCCTGGGCACCAGCCAAAGTGATCGCTGCATCATAACCCATCACCTGAGTCGCCACCATCGTCATTGCTTCACACTGAGTAGGATTAACTTTTCCTGGCATAATAGAAGATCCCGGTTCATTTGCAGGTAAAATCAACTCCCCAAACCCACATCTAGGTCCACTTCCCAACCACCGAATATCGTTAGCAATTTTCAGCAACGAACAAGCTAAAGTCTTCAAAGCACCGCTCGCCATCACTATCCCATCATGAGCAGCTAAAGCAGCAAACTTATTAGGTGCAGACACAAAAGGCAACCCGGTTATTTCACTAATATGTTTCGCAGCAAGTTCAGCAAAGCCTTTCACCGTATTTAATCCTGTTCCCACTGCAGTACCACCTATAGCTAATTCATATAAATCTGGCAATGTATGAGTGATACGTTGCAAATTTGCATCTAGTTGCGCCACATACCCCGAAAATTCTTGTCCCAAAGTCAGTGGAACCGCATCTTGTAGGTGAGTGCGCCCTATTTTAACAATTTCATCAAATTCTACTGATTTCTCTTGGAGTGCATCCCGGATTTTTTTGACTTTCGGCAGCAACTGTTTATGTAATGCTACTGCTGAAGAGATGTGCATAGCAGTAGGGAATGTGTCGTTAGATGACTGTGACATATTAACATGATCATTAGGATGTATCGGATTTTTGCTTCCCATTTTTCCACCAGCAATTTCGATCGCCCGGTTAGCTATGACTTCGTTAATATTCATATTGCATTGAGTGCCACTTCCTGTCATCCAAACTCGTAGCGGAAAATTTCTATCTAATTTTCCGGCAATAATTTCTTCTGCTGCTTGAATGATTAATTTTGTTTTGTATTCTGGAAGTTTACCAAATTCCTGGTTAGTTTGGGCAACTGCTTTTTTGAGGATAGCAAATGCTTTGATAACTTCCAGTGGAATGTAGTCTTGCCCAATAGAGAAGTAGATAAGCGATCTTTGGGTTTGAGCGCCCCAATAACGGTCTGCTGGTACTTCAATATTTCCCATACTATCCCTTTCAAGTCGCATTTTGGGGTGCTTTGATTCTGTCATAGTTAACCTTTGTGGTAAAGTGTATCTCTATATTTACCTATATCATTACTTTTTATCTCCAGGGCTTAGTTAAATTTTTATTTTTTTACTTTTTAGGCTTATGAACCTATCCCACCAATAAAATGGGATTAATCCAAATATGCATGGTGGCGAGCACTACAATTACTTCAATATTAGCATAAGTACCCTCCTATCCTACAACTAGGGGACGATATTTACGTTGATACCTGGTAAAACAACCCTCTTATTGAAAACGAGGTACAGAAATTTTGATCGCATTTCCTGGTTTCTTTTTATCTTTCCCAAGTCATTTGGGCATTTGAGGTCTCATCCCTATTCGATACCTTGCTTGTCTTTGTCCTTGACCATCATATCCTTTATCCGTTGCAATGACTGAGAATTCCTTACATGGACAGCCTCCTTTGTCAGTTTTCAGATTCGTACTATCAATTTAGCGGAATTAGCTGTTCTCTTTCATTATCGTTAACGGGGGTAATACAGTTACCTACTGGTTATCCATTTCCTTGGCTCAAGGTATGAATTAAAATTCCCTTCCCTTGATGGCCGTAAGCTACATCCTCTCCTCTACCCTGACCAAGGGGAAAAATAACCGTCCACAGCTGCATAGCTCCAATTGATTAATCCTTGATTTTTGGCAATTCATAAAATTCGTCCTTCTATTATATCACAACAACGACAACCTGTTATCTAGGGGCTTTGGTGAATTAAGGTATGATTTGAGTTCATAGCGATCGCGATCTTAGGCAGAAAAATTATGGAATGTCCAGAATGTTAATCAACTCACATCAATAAAAATGGCCAAAAGAAAGGAAAGCAAAACTACATCTGTGTTTATTGTGGTCGTCAATTTATTGATTGCTATGAAACTTATAGAGGTTATATAGTTATTCTGAATAAAAATGGTACAATATAGAAAGTAAAATATTAACTAAAATAAACCATTTAAAGAATGTCTTACAGCCTAGATTTACGAACAAGAGTCATTGATTATATTGAAAATGGAGGAAGTATTTTATCCGCCGCCAGAATCTATAAAGTGGGACGTTCTACAATATATCGGTGGCTAGCAAGAGTAGAATTACAACCGACAAAAGTCACAAGACGCCAGCGAAAACTAGATTGGCAAGCATTAGAACAAGATGTGAAAGAAAATCCAGATTTAAGATTGTGCGATCGCGCTGTTAAGTTTGGAGTTAATATTAGTTCAATTAGTTATGCACTGCATCAAATGAAAATCACACAAAAAAAAAGAATTAAGGTATCGAGAAAGAAATAGACACTGAAAGAATAAAATACTATAAATTACTCAGAGAATTAAGCAAAAAATATGGGATATAAATCCTTGTATCTACTGATAAAATTGGATTTGAGTTAATCCAAGAATGTCTATATGCCTGGTCAAAGAGAGGGAAAAAAGTCAGAGGGTAGAAACAAGGCAAAAGGAAAAAAAGAGAAAACTTGGTAGCACAAAGAAGAAAAAGAAAGAAAGATTTAATGGCCCCAATGATTTTTGAAAGAAGCTTAAACGCTGTTGGATTTTAGGGATGGTTAGAACAATATTTATTACCATCACTTGAGGGAAAATCAGTCCTAATAATGGACAATGTAGCAATTCATAGAAAAACCCTGATTAAAGAATTAGTCAATGGGCAAGGACATGAGGTTATATTTCTCCCTAAATACTCTCTAGATTTAAATGATTAATAACAGGACTTTGGCGCATTAAAGAAGAAAAGAATATACGAAAGAAAAGATAAATCTATTGATGATATAATTCAAGATTATTGTTCCTCTTAGTGTCCCAGTCTTATTCATAATAACTATAGTTCCTATAATTGAGATATTTTGTCTTAGTTTTTGAGGTTTTTCTCCTCTAGCTCTTTTCCATTTTAAGGCTCTAGCATATAATCGAAGCATTCCCAAATTTACTCCTCATTCATCTATAAAGACTAAATTATTAGCCTTTATTCCTCTGACTATTTCCCCATACTTTACTCTCTTATCTTGGAGTTGAACATTTTCTTTTTTAGCTGCATACAATATTTTTTTTTGAGACTATAGTCTAACTTTTCAGTTATCCAAAAATTGTAATTTTTCCTATTCTTTTTTAGCTGCATACAATATTTTTTTTTGAGACTATAGCCTAACTTTTCAGTTATCCAAAAATTGTAATTTTTCCTATTCTTTTTTAGCTGCATACAATATTTTTTTTTGAGACTATAGCCTAACTTTTCAGTTATCCAAAAATTGTAATTTTTCCTATTCTTTTTTAGCTGCAT
>JAGGDU010000021.1 GCA_018457135.1 Trichodesmium erythraeum GBRTRLIN201
AGGTAGCAACTCTATCAGGAACTGTCAACCCCTTTTCTCATTTTTTTTCGGGAAATAGATATTTTTACTAAAGTAATATAGGCTGTATTGACTATTTGGCAGACTTTTCAGGCCTTTAAGATCTTACAAAAAAAATATATTGACCTATAAATTCAGCCAATAATGCCTATTTTTTTTATCTCAAAATTTATACTAATTTTATGAAAAAAAATTATGAGGAAAATATTGCTGCCTATTAATATTACTGGAATAATGATCAAGGTGATTTAAAAAAAATATTTTCTCAGATGGCATAATCTACTTGGACTAGAAACGCTAAAAAAAAATACAGGACTTACGCTGACGCAACACATATAGTGTATCTTCTTCGTAAATTCAGCTCAATTCTACTTCCTGGTTTTTTTTGAGACAGATACTATCTTTATATAATGTAAAGTTAGATTTTTTTGGGTTTTAGCAATTTTTGGGGCTTAATTCCCAACAACTCTATTGCAGATTTGACAAATAATTCTACTGCTTGAGGATATCTCTTATCCTCGTCGCAACTTCCCTGTAAATATTGCTTTGAGTCTAAACATAAATGTAATTTACGCTATATTTCTATATAGAATAGAAAAGAACTAGATCTTAATGGAAGGCTTTTGTCAAAAATAATTGTCAGTAGAGAGCTTTCTCTGGTATTTTTTTAGTGGTTATGGTCTGAGCTATCAAAATAAAGAGTACCTAATGTCTATGTATGGGAATCCTCAAGAGTATGAAACTATAGGAATATCAATAATAAATCTAACAGAATATTTTATCAAATCCCTTGTAGAGTATATGTTGGTTATGCTAGATATAAAGCATAACTGTTTTATAAGAATTGAAAATTAAATTGGTTGTCAAAAACTTGGGATAGCTAAAAAGTTGAAATACTCTTGTTACTCTCATGTTATCCTAACCATATTTCCCCGGAAACTTCTGCACTGCGTCTAGGGTTTCTTGCAGTAGCTCTTTTAGAATAATTACATTTTTGAAAATGTATAACATTAAAAAAATATTGATGATTTTTTAATTAAAGTAAATAGTTATAAAAATAATGTAATCAACATATACGAATAAAGCAAAATTACTTAATTATCATAAACTATAGGAGAATTTGACAAAAAAAATAATTTAATTTGATTAAAATTTAACTGTATAAAAAGGCAGGTGTAATTTTTAAATCATTGATTAATTCTAAAATAAATAAACAGGTTTTCCAAGTTATAAAAATTCCTATACTCTAAGAGAAAAACTACTAAGACAGACATATTAAATAAGAATATGAATAAAAATATTAATAATACAGTTGCATCTCAAGAAAATAACAAAAACAATATAAAAGAACAAGTAGAAATGTCTAATAATATTGCTCAAGATATACAGCTTGATAAATATTTTTTGCAGAAGTTAATTATAGGAAGTAGTCTCACTTCTTTAGCATTGCTGTTAGGTGTATTCTTAACCAATAAGTCTATATTCGTTAGAAAAAATGTAGTAAATGAAGGTAATTTATCTACTATTAAAACTGAAGAATATACTTCATCGGAATTAACTTTACCAGTATCACCTTTAGTATCTGCGACTGTTGGTCAATCTACGAAAAAGACTTCTATTAACAAAAAGGATATTCTAAATCAATTAATATTATCTGAAGCTTTAACTTTGCTTAATTTAGTTTCAGCCTCTAGTTTTAGCCAAGCAATAATCAAAGCTTCTGAAATTCCTCAAAGCGATCCACTCTACCCTAAGGCAAAAAATCAAATAGAAAACTGGAGTTTGACTATTCTTGATATAGCCAGTGGACGAGCATTAAAAGGAGATTATGATGGTGCAATTGCTGCGGCTAAATTGGTACCTCGAAATGTCAGACCAATTTATCAAGAAGCACAGTTGGCTATCGCAGAATGGCAAACAGAAACAGCTAAACAAAAAAAAGTTAAGGAAGGGTTTAATGAAGCGTTACTCAAATCTGCGAAGGAACAGATTAAGCCTGGACAAGCTTCCTCTTATATAATAGCAATTAACGAAGCTCGTAAAATTCGATCTAGTGAGCCTAAATATGAAAAAGCTCAAAAGTTGATTGCTCAGTGGAGTGATACAATATTTAGTATTGCAAAAGTACGAGCTAAGAATAAAAACTTGAGTGAGGCTATTTTGGCTGGTGAGTTAGTTCCTTATGGAACACCAACTTATGAGTCTGCTCAAAAAGCATTAGCAGATTGGAAAAGCCAAAAACAAACAAAAAAAAGAAATGAGCAAATAAGGTAATACTTTATAATTTAATAATCTATTTTGGTAAAGCATTCAAATTTGAGCTAATTGATTAACTGATAAATTCACTATAATAATTTAATCATTGGTTATGATGATTTTTATACATCATAATTTTTCTCTACTCGTGAGTTACACACTTAGTGGCTGAGATGATTGCCCTACAAGAGTATTAGTCTTTACTACTTGTGCATTATTTGTTGGTAGTCCTGTAGACGTATTGACATTTATAAGTAAATCCCTTTGCTTTTAAGAAGCATAACTGCAGAAATCACTATTCATTTTTCTGAGACTATGCTTTAATGCTAAGGGTGAAAAAAGAATGCTATAAATAGCTAAAGCGATTGTATTAAGTTTTTTGCTCTATGCATGGGACACTAAAAATTAATATTTTTGAGTCAAAAAAGATTCTCAAAAATTTTTTGCTGATAGAGTAAAAACAGATAAAAAAAGAGAAAGGGTGAAAATTTTGGTTTTGGTAGTACATGTAAGAATGTGTGGGAATGATGAGATGAATATAGTCCCTAAGTCGGGGAAATAATTATGGAGTGTCCTTTTTGCCGTACTGATAAACCCCATAAGTATGGAAAAACTAGTATTGGACGTTAACGTTACTATTGTCCCGAATATGGATAATGTTTCACTGAAACTTTTGACACTCTATACTATCGTTGGCAAATTGGGTAATAAAAAATACTCATAGTTCTACAATATCATGTCGAGGGTAGTAGCTTTAAAGGAATTAGTCATACAGCGAAACTGGCCTATAATACAATAGTCAGCTTGGTATCTAGTATCTTCTCAAAAAAAGGCATTGGTGACAATTCTAGTTAAAAGGGCAAAAAGCTATGAAAAAGCTACAAGTAGAAATTAGGGCGTTGGTAAATTTACAGATGAATCTAATCTGGCAGCGAAGGGGTAGATTTCCAAACTTGAGATGATGAATTGAAAGTCTGATGGAATGCTTCAGGATCTCTACCAAGCCAGGAGTGGTATGGCGTTTTTGTAGTGCAGTCGAGCTAAGTAGTGTAGTAAACAATTATTTTCTCTTTCTACTCTGGTAATGTAGGTTTTACTGATAATTTGGTCTGCTCAGGAATAAATAATTTATAAATATGGTTTCCATTACTGTCCCAGAAATAGCATTATCAACAAGCGATCGCCTGTCAGAACAAATAAAATCTTTAGCACTAAGGTTTTCAATTACCCAACCGAGCATACCTGGTCGAAAATAGTCTACCATTATTCAAATCTCAACTTAATTTTTTTTTGAGATCATAGAATCAACTTTATATCAATTATTTATGCTTATTGATAATAACTAGCTCAGCTATTTCTCAAGCCCTCCTCTTTTTGATCTTATGGTTACTTTAGAGTACATCGACAATTCGACCTGTGTTCTAAATACTACAAGCCCAGTATCCCAAAGATTTGAACAAAAAATTTCTTATTGTATGTGTTGAGTTCAAGTATGGAGTGTTTCCAGTGACTAGTCCTCTTCTGTGAGATACCAATCTTTGGTGCAGTGTTCCCAAAATTGGTATTCTTCCTCACTTAACCTGTATTTTTATATATATCCGGACAGGTTAGTAAAAAATTTAATTTCACCACAATATTGATTGTTTTTCATTCCGATGCTCTCTTGGCTGAGAGGGTGGGTCTTTAACTAAAGTTGAAATAAAAGCATCCAATGTTCGCTGGAAATCTTCTCGTGCCTGAAAATAACCTAATCGATTAACTATTTGCCCATTAACAAAGAGAATCAAAGTAGGCAAAGTTTGGAGTTGATAGGTGCTAGCAAGTTTTAAACTTTTGTCAGCATTCACCCCTACCAGCTTTAAATGGCAATTCCACTCAGATTGAAATTTAACTAATTGGGGGACAATCATTTTACACAAGCCACACCAAGGGGCCCAAAAATAAACTAAAACAGGTTGAGAAGATTCCAAAACCTCTTTTTTAAAAGTCTTTTCGTTAACTGACAAAATCATCATGTTTAAATCTATTTAAATTAAATTTTTTATATCCTGGGATTATGCTACCAGTCTATGTTCCCAGTTGCACGGATTAGTAAAGGATGAGCTTGCCAGAATAAAAGGACAAAAAGTCCTATTCCAAGGTAAGCCCATCTGATAAACTCCTGTAAATGTAAAGTTTGACGTCCTTGGATAATGGCAAGAAAAGGAATAACTGATGTTCGGGACTTTAATTGGTCATAAGATTCACCAAAACGCTTTTGAAGTCGGCGATCGCCATGCCAAACACCAAACAAATGATGGAGTATTAGGCCAACTGATGTCACAAAAGTAAAGCTTGTTCCTAGCCAAAGGGTGTGGGCAATACACCAGATTACTTGGCCTACCATTTGAGGATGGCGCGTAATGCGAATAATCCCTGTTTCATGAAGATGTACTTGTGGTTTTTGAATTGCTGCAATTTCTAGTAGATTAAATGTAGAGGGATAGAGGAAAAGGAATGAAATTGCTGAGAATGTCCAAACTATAGGTTTAACAATTGGGACGCCTTGCAGTTGCCATAACTGTAAGCCATCGTAACGGTGATTGAAAAAATAAATAATCAGAATTACTGCTAATGGTAGACTCACTAGGGCAAATAAAATGCGGTAGAGTCTAGGACCAATTTTGTTTTCTGCCCAGGAACGGAGGGCTGCTAAACCACTATGAGCGATCGCGAAACTTAGCAGTAAACCTAAGATAATCAAATGGCTAGGGGTGAAGGAATCATTAAACATGGCTACTAGAGGAAATTGATAATAAAAGTTAACTTTTGGATGAATCTTCGAGCAGTATGCTAGAGGGACATAAACTCTTTATCCCTTGAATGCCCAAGTCAAAAGTAATCTCTGACTTAGTTTTTGATGCGGAAATACTTTTTTACATTATGCATTTGTATTTGTCAATGGGATTTATGCTATATCCGCACCCTAAATGCGTAGTGCTATAGAAAAGATCAAAGGATGAGAAAAGAGGTTGATAAGGGGCACGGAAAGATATGTCTCTGTTTTCCTAAATTATAAAATAGCTAAGTTATAGCAAAAAGTAGAAGGTAGATTATTGATATAGCAGTTGTCAGGACGGTTACGACATTCTCGCACGTTTTACATTTAATCCGTGGTCCAAATGTACGGGGGCGAATGGCCACTTGCTTCTATTTAGAACTTCTGAGTTTAGCTATATTCCTAAATTTAGGCTTTTCTAGAAGTCCTAACCTTTGTAGCTACTGCTATAAATAAACAGCTTTTTAAGACAACAAAAAAATGTAAATTTACCCTTTGTCAACATTTCCCCACTTTCTTTGTCCTTTTCTACGACCTATGGAGTCAAATAAAAGGCAAAATGGTCATACTCTGTCCATCAGGTAACCCTTTGGACATCAACTCCCTAAATTTCTTTTTCCTTTAACAATATGTCTGAGCTTCCTTTCACCCTAGACCAATTACGCATTCTTAAAGCGATCGCTGCTGAAGGTAGCTTTAAACGAGCTGCCGATAGTCTATTTGTTTCTCAACCAGCAGTTAGTTTACAAGTGCAAAACTTAGAACGACAGTTGAACGTGCCTTTATTTGACCGAGGTGGTCGCCGGGCACAATTAACTGAGGCTGGTCATCTATTACTTACTTACGGTGAGAAAATATTGTCTCTTTGTCAAGAAACTTGCCGGGCGATCGAGGATCTGCAAAATCTCCAGGGAGGTACATTAATTGTTGGTGCTTCTCAAACTACTGGTACTTATTTACTACCCCGAATGATTGGAATGTTTAGACAAAAATATCCTGATGTAGCTGTGCAGCTACACGTTCATTCTACTCGTCGTACTGCTTGGAGTGTAGTTAATGGGCAAATAGATTTAGCTATTATTGGGGGCGAAGTTCCTCCAGAATTGCAAGAGTCTTTAGAGGTTATACCTTATGCTGAGGATGAACTGGCCTTAATTTTGCCTGTGTCTCACTCTTTGGCAGAAAAGGAGACAATTCAAAAAGATGATTTGTATCATTTAAAATTCATTACTTTAGATTCTCAATCTACTATTCGCAAAGTAATTGATCAAGTATTATCCCAGAGTAACATTGATACTCGCCGTCTAAGAGTGGAGATGGAACTAAGTTCAATTGAAGCAATTAAAAATGCGGTTCAGTCTGGTTTGGGAGTAGCTTTTGTTTCTGTTTCTGCTATTGAAAAGGAATTACAAATTGGGGTTATGACTACAGTAAAAGTAGACCAGATAGTTATCAATAGGATATTATCAGTAATTTATAATCCTAATCGTTACCGCTCTAAAGCAGCAGAGGCTTTTAGTAAGGAAATTTTGCCTTTGTTTTCTACTTTGAATTTTAACCCTGATAATATTAAGCCTTTATCTAAAGAAATACAACCTATAGAGGTAGTAACAAATAATGTTAGTCAAACTTGAATAACTTTTGAATACCAGTAACAATTACTGTTTTATGTATTTATTTACTATTCTTATAACTTGAACTATTTTTTTAACCTTGATGATTTTGTTAAACGGAATAATGATAGGGTAAAAATAAAAAAGTTAAGATGGTAAACAAAACTATATTCAGTAAATATGAATAGGTCTAAATGTTTGTATTGACTCAAAAACTGATATGAGTATGATAACTCATTCAAGCTTAAAGTAAAGAGGGAGTTTTACTTTTTGGTTAACTTCAAAGGTAATTCAGGAGTTGCTTAATCAGAAAAAACTGGACGTAGGGTAGCATCTTATAATTGTAGTAACACGGCTATTAAATGTATGGTGACTATATTAGTAGTTTTAAGTACTTCTGATACAGGTCGTCGAGAAATTTAGGAGATGGAGTAATAGGGTTATCTCGTTTTTTTTGGCAACAGGTACGCCTAGTATTATTATCTATGTATGGAAAGTATTTATAGAGATTAATATTAAACTATACCTCACTCTCCTCAAGTGTGCTGCTATAAATTTACATATAAAAACAGTTGAAGGGTTTGCTAGATATCCCTCACAAAATAAGAAAAAACCTGCTCTTAAACAGTACCTATGGGACTAAGAACTTACATTTTGTCTCTTTGTCGGTTTATTTGTGATTTTTTTGACTTGATTTATGATGCTATAATCGGCAGTAAACTAATTCTTTTCTTAACTTTTTTTTCCATATTTAAAGATAAAAAATACAATCATGATGATTGCTATTGCTTCTACTATTTTTGGGTTTTGCTAAAATATAAGTTTATTTAAAAAACAATAAATATTTAAAAAATATTAACCCTCTTTCATTACATTTTTGGGTTTTGTATTCCTCTAATACTTGCTAATTAATCAGTTCATTTTTATCTAATATATTTATCCCTAATATAAGTATATTGGCTTTATTTTTTTCGATAACTATAATTTCTGCTATTATTTATATTCGATAACTATAATTTCTGCTATTATTTATATCTGACTTTTAACCTGATATTTTATTTTATTTGGTTTGGCTAATTTCTAGGGTTTTCTTACTGTTTTATATTTACGATTTTATATGTACTTAATTTCTGGGATTGGATGATAGAGAATGTGATGTTAAGTTGATTATATTACATTTTTATAAATGCATTATTTTGATTTTATTCTCGTTCCTAAAGTATTGAGCTATTTAATGTTATTTGGTTAAATATCCTCAAAAATTTGATGTTGGTTTAGGGCGAGTAATATGAACTTCCCAGAATGCTTTTAATACTGCGAAAACTTCACGGATAGAATAACGTCTCATAGAATCATTTCTAAACTTTCCCCAGTCTGGCATACCTAAACCTACAACATCTACTCCTAATTGACGACAAGTATAAACTGCACGAGGTAAGTGATAGTTTTGAGTTACTAAAACGGCTTGAGTAATACCAAATATTTCTTTGGCACGATAACAACTTTTATAAGTACTAAAACCAGAAGAATCTAGAATAATATCTTCAACAGATACACCATGATTAATTGCATATTCTTGCATTGCTTTTACCTCATTATAATCAGGGGTACTATTGTCGCCAGTCATCAAAATTTTTTGAATACTACCAATATTGTATAAATTAATTGCGCCTTGTACTCGGTCAGCTAACATTGGTGTGGGAGTACCATCTTCCCAAATTCCGGCGCCAAAAACTATGGCAATAGCTTTAACTGGAACTTCTTCTGAATTTTGATAGCAATAGTTGCTTGTTGTTACTTTGATGTAAAGGTTTAAAGATAGGGTTATTAATAGTATTGTTAATACTAAAATCCACAAATTTAAGGGTTGATTAAGTGAAAAAAATTTAGAAAACATAGATAATAATTAATTCTAGAATAAATACTTTCTAGATATTTTTATTGATAACTTATTTGTTTGCTAGACCAACAGCTTCGGAAATGGAGTTTAATCCATGTTCATCTAGCTTTTTTAGTAATCCTTGGAGAATTTGTTTGACTATTCCTGGTCCTTGATAAACTAATCCTGTATAAATTTGAATTAAACTGGCACCAGCAGTAATTTTATTCCAGGCATCTTCTGAAGTGAATATACCACCTACCCCAATAATTGGTAATTTTCCTTTTGTTTCTTGCCAGATAAATTTAATTATTTCTGTTGATCTTTTGGTTAATGGTTTGCCACTAATTCCACCTGCTTCTTCTATAATAGGTTTGCCTGTTGCTGGAAGTATTTTAGTTGTTAATTTTTCACGATTAATAGTTGTGTTTGTAGCAATTATACCAGATATTTTATATTCTTTAATTAGGTCTATTATGGCGGCGATCGCTTCATTTTCTAAATCTGGTGCAATCTTAACTAAAATAGGCTTTTTTCTTTCATTTTCTCTTGGCAAAACTTCTAAAATTTTACTTAAACTATCAGTGTTTTGCAGGGAACGTAACCCTGGGGTATTAGGAGAAGATACATTTACTACAAAATAATCTCCACAATTTTTTAATAGTCTAAAACTTTCTAAATAATCTGTTGCTGCTGCTTCTAAAGGGGTGATTTTAGATTTACCAATATTTACTCCATAAGGAAAGAAAAAAGAATTTTTTTTGTTTTGAATTTGGAATTTCTTAGCTAAGGCGGCAGCTCCTTTATTATTAAATCCCATTCTGTTTAAGACGGCTTTATCTTTTGGTAAGCGGAATAATCTTGGTTGCGCATTTCCTGGTTGTTGATGGAAGGTAACTGTACCAAGTTCAGCAAACCCAAAACCTAGTTGAGGCCACATATTAATTGCCTGACCATCTTTATCATATCCTGGGGCTAAACCTACTGGGTTTTTAAAGTTTAATTCCCATAAGTTTTGCTCTAGACGAGTGTCTTTAAAACAGAATAATTTTTCCATTGTTGTCCTAATACTATTTACTAGTTGAGAGTCGGAGTGAGTATCTATAAAACTGAGCATATTTAGGACTTGATGATGTGCCCATTCTGGATCGGCTTTTAAACCGGAAAATATAATAGGAAATAGGACGGAACGATAAATATTTAACACTTTATTTTTAATGGTAGTTAGGGTTGACAAAAAAGGTATTTTAGTGAGGTTGGGAAATAGGGATGTAATAATTAAAGTTTTATGGAAAGGTTTGTCGGTTTTGACTTATTAACATTTCTGATAATTACTTACTAAATTATATTCTTAATTCTAAAGGGTTACAAGTGTTTATTTTCGTGATTATTTTAATTATGCAAAAATTTTAACTAAATTGCGGTGTTTGATGATATTTGGAAAGGTATGAGCGATCGCTTATCAAAAAAATCAAAAAATACGGTTTTTTTTTCACTATAACAGGTTCTTATTATGAAAATTCTTTAATAATTCCTAATCTTATCTATTCTGGTGAATTTTTTCGGTACTTAATGGTTATTGGAAAACTATTAAATACATTAAATATGGTGGAAAAATAGAGGGATATTTTGACGAAATAACTATTTATAAAAATGATGATTATAAGTTAGGAAATATTTCTACAGACAAGATGGAAAGTTTTCCTGAATTTGAAATAAGTTAAACTACCAGGATGTCTTTTAATTCTGGGATATTTTTTTTTAATGAATAATATTTTAATTTTTAATATTTCAAAATAAACAGGCTTCTGCTCTAGATACTGAGAATAAAGCGATTAAATTTTTACTGAAAAAATTAATGGTAAGCTAGTTACGAAATAATTGCAAATATACCTATTGAATATAATTAATTTAACTACAATAGTAGATACTCTAAATTTAGTTTATTTTCTCAAAAATTGTTGATAAACTTGAGTTTGAGGATGCAAATTATACAAGCTGTATTATCAGAAATTTCAGTGCCTATTTTTTGTTTTTTAGGAAATATACTGAAATAATATGACAAAATAGAAATTTAGATTTTTCAATTAAGCTGTTTTTGGCTCTAATTCCACTTTGTTTTTCCTAAATTGTACTTTAGCGGGGTCTAATTGCGGGGATATCCCAGTTATGGCTAATACTTGTTTAATATTCTAAAACATTTAAAAATTTAACTCCTACTTTTGGTAGGTTGGTTTGGCTCTGGCTTCAAGCCTTTAGTATAAAGTTAAGAAGGAACTAATTAATTAAAAAGTGGTTAATTTAAAAAAGTTGGAAGATTCTATTGTTTTAATTGCAAGTGCTAAAGATAATAGAAAAAATGTTATTGGTACTGGATTTATATTTCATAAGGAACAGAATTGTACTTATCTACTTACTTGTGCTCATGTTGTTGAGGATGTTGGTGGGGCAGACAACATAAAGGTAAATAATATTCCGGCGGAAGTTATAAAGATAGGAGATATTCAGGGTTTTGATTTAGCTGTTTTAAAGGTGAATGAAAGTTTTTCAGCTCCATCTTTAAGTTTAATGATTTTATATGGAGAGGAAGAAAAAAATTTGCTTGTGAAAATTCCTGGTTATTATCTTTGGGGTCAAAATAATGCACTTTGTCGTCAAACAATAAAAGGAAGAATGACAGTAGAGGTTGATGGAGAAAGGGCATTTCAATTAATAGAAAATATGCCAGAAGATGTGGCGGTTGAAAAGTTAGAGATAGAAAAAGGAAGTCTCCGTTCAGGTTATAGTGGTTCTCCTGTTATTGATATTAATACAGGACTAGTTATCGGTCTAGTTACTCATAAAATTGATGTTGATGGAGTAGGAATGTTTGGTAGAGCAATATCAATAGAGGCTTTAGAAAAAATTTGGTTTGAAATAACTGATGAAGTCTTTAAAAAAATTAAACGAGAATCAAAAACAATAGAAGTTTTAACTAGTACAAATATTGAAGATAATTTAGAAAGTAAAGTTACATTATCAAAAGAACTAGACAAGGGAGAATTGTTTACTTTTGCAGTTGTAAGTGTTAATAATTTTGGCAGTATTGTTAATCGTAGTCAAGGGGGTGCTAGACAGAAAATAGAAAATTTAGGTAATGGAATTAAATTGGAAATGGTTTATATTCCTGGGGGTACTTTTACTATGGGTTCTCCTGAAAGTGAAGTGGATAGCAATAATAATGAACGGCCCCAACATGATGTAACTGTCCCTAACTTTTTTATGGGCAAATATCCAGTTACTCAAGGACAGTGGAAAGCGATCGCCTCCTGCGCAGACTTGAAAGTAAAATTAGACCTAGAGCTAGAACCATCTTATTTTAAAGAACCATACCGAAATATAGATAGATGGCAGAGACCAGTTGAGGAGGTTATTTGGTACCAAGCTATAGAGTTTTGCCAAAGGCTATCGAAATTAACAGGAAAGAATTATAGACTGCCCAGTGAAGCAGAATGGGAATATGCTTGCCGTGCAGGAACAACTACACCTTTCTATTTTGGGGAAACTATAACGCCTGAGTTAGTTAACTATAATGACAAATATGTTTATGGTAGTGCACCAAAAGGAGAATATAGAGAACAAACAACTCCCGTAGGCCAATTTCCGGCTAATGCTTTTGGGTTATACGATATGCACGGAAATGTGTGGGAGTGGTGTGCTGATCAATGGCATCGTAACTATAATGGTGCTCCTACAGATGGCAGTGTTTGGCTAGATGGAGATAAAGAGATAACATGTGTGCGGGGCGGTTCCTGGGACGACTTTCCTAATTCTTGCCGTTCTGCGTTTCGCTTGAACTATGTTAGGCGCGACTACCGCTAGGGCATTATCGGTTTTCGTGTAGTCTGCGATGGCGGGAGAACTCTCTAACCCTTTTTTCTTTTCCCCTTTTACCCTTTGCCCTGTTTTTCTTTTTCCTCTTTTGAGTCCGGCTTTAGCGGGTAGAATTTTTTTTAGCAATGTAATATATTTGTAGTACAAAATGAGTAAGTCTCATTAGACGCAAATTATTATTAAGCTAAAATCAAGATTAAATGTTATTCATTTTGGTAATTTTAGTATTCTTAATTTCAGCAAATATTACCATTTTTTATTGACTAATAATTTTTGCTAATTCAACAATTATTATTCCCAGAAAACAGTCAAATATGAGATGTATTGTTAAATAAAAAAAGCTACTTTTTAATAGTGATAAATCTGAATAATTTTTATTCTATATAACTAGGCTATATCTAAGTTTTTATGTTTTAGTTATGTGTGTAGTTTTTTAAGTCATAAAATATTAAAAGTTGGCTGATAAATTATTAATTGTTAGTTATTAATTATTGACTATTGAAATAGAGTCAGATGATAATATTTTAATTAATAGTAATTAGTCAAGAAAAGAAGGTAAGTCTAATGGAAGGAATTTATCTGATGATTCTGAGGCTAAATCTGTTGGAGCTTAATTATCAGACTATTGAAGAAGAAAATATTCAAAAATTGAAAAATTTATGTAATGGTTTTGGTTTGACTAAGAACTAGAAAAACATGGTTTTCTAAAGCAAGTTGAGATTTATTTAAAGGCTTTATAGTCTGTGAAAAATTTGTTTTTGAGTCAGTTATAATAACAATTTATGCTGATAGAATAAATATTCATAGTTCTGCTTTGGGAATATAAAATATATTCTTAGTTATAATTTTTTTATGATAATAATTTCTATTTTTTAGTCTGTACGGCCGCATATTTTTCTGAGAATAAAACGAGTTTAAATGATATTAAAATACAGATTTTTTGAAAATACAAAAAAATCAGCGATCGCAGCACAATTTTTACATTCAAAACCACAAATTATTATGGTTTTTAAGAGTTTGATAAATTTTAGTTTTTAACGATTTTAAAACTTTAGACCGCAGTATTTCAGAATGATTTTTACTATTAAAAAATAACTATTAACACCTTGGAAGTATTTTAATTGTAATTAATTATTCTATTGAATTTAATGATTTTTTTTAACTATGCCATCACCATTTTTTTACATTTAATATTTGAAGTATTTTTTGCTGTTAAAAACCTCAGAAAAAAAATCTAGCGATCGCTGATATATTATTAAGAGTCTCAATCAAAAATTATTATATTTATCGGTGATATTTTAATCAAAAATTATAACTTGAATCTCTTTATTTCTATGATTTTATTATTCTGGTAAAGTAAAAAAGAGTTTTTGAGTGTTTACTAAAAAGGTTATTTCCAAAAATTCCAAGAATCTCAATTGAAAGGCGATCGCAACTTTTTAATTAATTCTAATTCTAGGTGTTTTCGCAATTTTCTATCAGCAAGAATATTAAAACAAAAAGCAGAAACTACTGCAACTTTCATCTGATATTTTCTATGCATTTCGATGTAATTTAGTCGTTAGTGAAATCAGAAATTTGTCTGAAAAGCCTCGTATTTTGGTAATTTGGATGTATGTATCAGCTCTGAAGCCGGAATAAAGAGAATTGTTAATTGTAGTTAGCGTTGGCGGAGGATAGTGGTTGCAGCTATATCCCTCACCAAATAAGTGCTATTTGTGATCATGCTCTCCGTAAAACATTAGAGGTTTTCAGCTTGAGTCTACTCATTTAACAGAACGAGAACACCTAAGTAAAATGATATTTTTATTAACTTGACAGCAGTTTTCACATTGGTAGACCAGAGTAGGGGCGTTCCATACAACCTAACTAGATGCAACCTCCTGACAAAATTTTGGTGATGGCGATGTAGTTCATAAATTTCAAAAGCGCTGTAACATTTTGCTGGGTACATCAAGTGAGTGCGTAACCAGATAAGCCTGGTTTTCTGTTAGTCAAAAAACATGGATATCAAGCTAAAAGTTAGGACAGCTTTTACCTGATGCATAAGCTCCGAAAAGAAATATCAGAGGTTGGTGACAGTTTATTGACAGAAATAAATTCTCAACTTTTGTCACCAAAAAAACCAAGTTTAAATTTGGCGACAGTGGCTAACTTTCACCGAGAACTCCTGCCTAGAAAAATAAGAGGAAGCAGGGTCAAAATTTTCATAATTCTTCGGGAAGCGATCGCTTGTTCGCAATATTACTCTTAGGTAACTGATAGCAACAGGTTGAATACCTTCAAGCCTTTTCGAGTCTTGTACAAAGTCGCCCTCAAACAGTCCGGTTTTAAACCAAATTTTTCCATGAAAAAGGAAAACCATACCAAGCAGAATTAGAAATATCAGCAGCAAAAACACTTAAATAAGGAGACCAAAAATATTTGGAATTTATAGGTTTTAGGCAAAACACCCGATGACCAGTTACTTGCATATAAAGTTGTAGCTGTGGCAAAAGATAGGGAGTGTTAGCACCTGCTGCCACCAGGATGAAAACATTAAAAAGTATTTTCCTCTCTAGTTTTCAGCTATTGTAGCTTTCCCTTTTTTTTCTACAATAAAAGTTTTTGCAGTTTCCTAAACTCACCCCCTAACAAAAAGAGAAAAAATTAACCTAATAACCAGAAGTAAGTGATCATCCCTAATGACTATCGAGCATTTCAGAGACTTGAACCATATTACCTAATGGCGTCTTTAGCTCAACATATCTCACTCAAAAACCCTATTTAGACACAGCATCACAGTTAGCCAAATACCACCGCCAAAGTAAATTAGTTCCTTTTGTAATTCCAATACGAGTTGTTTGTACTATTTGCAAATTTTTTTCAAACGAAGGCGATCGCTGTTCCAACCACATAGGTTGTCCTGCTCTCAAACGAGAACCATTTAAATTCAAGTCTATATTAAGCAGACGACAAAGCTTACCAGGTCCCGCAGCCAAACGAGAAACTTTAGGTTTTGATTTTTGTTTTGGAATATGCTCCCATAACCAATTTGGCACAGACTCTAACTGTAAAGCCCGAATTAAAACAACACTAGGTATCCCATCAATATCTGTAACAACATTTAGGCAGTGGTACATCCCATAAATGAGAAAAACATAGCTTATTCCCGGAGGACCAAACATCACCGTATTTCGTGGAGTACGTTTGCGATAAGCGTGACAAGCAGGGTCTCCTGGGGCATAGGCTTCGGTTTCTACTATTGTGCTACGGATAATTTTTTCCTCCGATATTCGTCGCACCAAAGTACAACCTATTAATTCTGGAGCAACTTCAGGTGATGGGCGTTCTAGCCAAGTATTTTCTATAACTTCATTGTTTGCCATTAAATACCTTACCAATATTATTCATAGAGACAGTCGGTAAATACAGTAAATTCTAACTTTCTATTGTACAAATATTAATCATCAAACCTTTGTTGTATGAAGATATTGCTCGCCATAGCGATACCTCACTGTCAATAAAATTCCCACTATTTTAGTCAAAACTATCGTCTTTTACCTCATTATCCAAAACAGCGATCGCCTTTCCCCAGAGAATTTTTTTAATATTCAAATTTCCCAACTTTTACTTAACTATAAAAACTCCGATAAACATTAAGGTATGTGCATTCCTTTATTTCAGTAGGAATATTGCACACAACCGTTATTAAAAACCTATGATAATCTATATGAATCTATGATTATCTGTTCTATTCCTGCTTCATTCTGGCAACGTCGGCGTTATCCAGTCCACAAGCTGTCACGGTCGAACTGACCGCCATAGCTAAATTTAACGCTGTATTCAAGTCTCGGTCGCAACTGAATTTGCAATGTTCGCAATTGAAAACGCGCTCTGATAACAACAGAGATTCTTTAACAGTTCCACACCTACTGCAAGTTTTAGAACTAGGAAACCATCTATCCACAATGGTTAACTTAGAGCCATACAGTTGACATTTGTACTTTAATTGTCTGCGAAATTCGTAAAAACCCATATCGGCAACAGCCTTAGCCAGCTTGTAATTTGACATCATTCCTGATACATTTAGGTCTTCTATTACTATTTGACTGTGGTTTTTAGCCAAATAAGTAGTTAGTTTATGCAGTGTATCTTTCCTGATGTTAGCTATTCTATTATGTAACTTGGCTATTTTGAGTTGCGCTTTTTTCCAGTTAGACGAAAATTTCACTTTATGTCGGTTCAAGTATTGCAACCTAGAAAGTTTAACTTCTAAATTTCTATAAGATTTTGCACCAGGGAATACCTCCCCAGTTGATAGGGTAGCTAGTGATTTCATACCCAAATCTACACCAACTACATCAACTGATTTCTCAGTGACTATGGTTGCTGTTTCTATCTTGAAACTGACAAACCATCTATCAGCTTTTTTGCTAATAGTTACAGACTTGGGAGTGACATTATCTGGCAAAATTTCAAAGGTTTTCACCCATCCAATTCGAGGTAATTTAATCTGATTAAAACCGACTATAATTGAACCATCCAAAGTGAAACTATCATCCCTACCTTTTTTCTTGAATTTAGGTTGAGCAGACACTTTAGTTAAGCAACGTTTCCAAGCATTGGATAAATGCCTCAAAGCATATTGAGGTGCTGTTTTAGATACTTCGTAATACCAATAGCTATTAGGTTTAACTATTGCTACTAAAAGCTTATGCAGGTCGATAGATGTGGGAAATTTAAGTTTACTATCAGGATTATTGGAATTGTGAGTAAGGATATTTCTAGTTAACCATAAGCCCCAATTCCAAGCATGACGTGCGACACCAGCGTGTTTAGCTAGTAAGGTTTTTTGTGAGTTATTTGGGTAGAGTTCTGTTTTAAATCCTAGTAGCATGATTATCAGTTTTTCCCACAACTTGAGCGACTTCCTCAAGTAAACCCAGTAATAGTTTTTTATGTTTTTTTGATCAACAACCATAAAGCCTAGCTGAAAAAACTGTGATTATTTCTAGTACATCTTGAGCTAGTTCTTCTTCAAAACTTGGTTGTTCACCTTTGTTAATAATAACTATCTCAATTCCCTAGAGTTCGCAAAAAGAAAAGACTAATTCAGCACCAAACCTTAACAATTTATCTTTATGGGTTAATACTAATCCCTTAGTTTGCTTTCTTAAGATTTTTTCTAATAGTTTTTGCAATCCCTTTTTGCGATAGTTCATGCCAGAGCCTAAGTCTTTAATTACCTCAAAGATCCACCCTTTGGCAGCACAATAAGTTTCTAGCATTGCCTGTTGCCTTTCTAAATCTACTTTTTGGTCGTGACTACTGACTCTAGCATAACAAATAGTAGGACTGTCTCCATCTCCTAAATTGATAAGTTTAGAGGAATCATAGAATCTAGTTCCAGCTTGACTTTTTCGGTCTGGTATCAGCTCTCCAGATAATTCCCATTTTCGGAGCGTATCAATGGACACTCCTAATAGTTCTGCTGCTGCACCTATCTTAATGAATTTATTAGTCATCATCATAAGTTTTACAAGACAATCATAGATTATAAAAGATAATCATAGATTTTTTTCAAGCTGTTATTTACCCTTGTACATATTAGTAACTCCGGAAATACCGAATAGAAAACAAAAAAAACAACCGTACCTCAGTAACTTAAGCAACCTTCCCTACAATATCTGTGACAAAAACTTGCGGGTACGCTCCTCCTTAGGGTTTTGGAAAAACTCATCTGGAGTCGCCTCCTCTACCAATAACCCATCCGCCATCAAAACAATTCGATCTGCTACCTCCCTAGCAAACCCTACCTCATGAGTCACCACTACCATAGTCATTCCCGAGTCTGCTAAACTACGCATAACATCCAAAACTTCCCGTACCATCTCCGGGTCTAATGCTGAAGTTGGTTCATCAAATAACATAATTTTGGGTTGCATCGCTAAAGCACGAGCGATCGCCACCCTTTGTTGCTGACCTCCCGAAAGTTGACCAGGAAATTTTTTCGCCTGTTCCAAAATATCAACTCTTTCCAAAAGTTGCATTGCCACCTCTTCCGCCTTCACCTTTGGCCATCGACGGACCCAGATAGGAGCTAAAGTAACATTTTGTAAAACTGTGAGGTGAGGAAATAAATTAAACTGCTGAAATACCATCCCCACTTCTCGTCGAATAGCCTCAATATTTTTCAAATCGTGGGATAAATTAATACCATCAACAATAATACTACCCTTTTGAAATTCCTCTAAAGCATTAAAAGTACGGATAAAAGTCGATTTACCAGAACCACTCGGCCCCATAATTACTACTACTTCCCCAGGTTTTACCGTGAGACTTACTCCACGGAGAACATGAAAATTATTGCTGTACCATTTCTGGACATCTGTAGCAATAATTCCTATATTAGTATCCATTGGTGTTTCAGTTTTTTGTGTTTCTGCTTGTGTCATTTTCTCTTATTAGCTATAGATTAGATTTAGAAAAAAAGCCCAACTTTAATCATATCTGCTTAGGGTTTATTCAAAAAAGTATTTTTAGGAAGTAGGGAGTACAGAATAGTTAGGAAAAATAGAATAGAGCCAGAATAGAACGAGTAAGAAAAAACATTAATAAAATTGAAATCTTTTACAAGTAATAGTTTTGATTTCAACTAATATCCAATAACTATAATTAATTCGTAGTATTTAGTTTTTTCTCCAACTGCCGACTACCTACTGACATAGCATAACAAACAATCCAAAAAATGATACCATCAAATAAATAAACCTCAGCATAATCTCCTAAAAATTCAGGTTGAGCTAAAATAGAGCGACTAATACCCAACAACTCTACTAATCCCACAATTGATAATAAAGTAGTATCCTGAAATAGACTAATAAATTGACCAACAATAGAGGGAATAGCTACTTTTAAAGCTTGAGGTAAAACAATTAATCCTAAACTCAATGGAGTATTTAAACCTAATGCTTTTGCCGCTTCACTTTGACCTCTTAGTACCGACTGTAAACCACCCCTAACATTCTCTGCTAAATAAGCAGCACTAAATAAAGTCAATCCTAAAATTGCCCGAAAAATTCTATCAGGTCGCATTCCATCTGGCAAAAATAGAGGAATCAGAATTTGCCCCATAAATAGAATTGAAATTAAAGGTAATCCACGAATAATTTCAATATAACCAATAGAAAAAATTCTAATTACTGGTAATGTACTTTGTCTGCCCAAAGCTAATAAAACCCCTAATGGAAAAGATAAAAAAATGCTAACTACAGCCATTAATACAGTTAGCATTAAACCACCCCAGTCATTTGTAGAAACAGACTTTAGACCCAAACCGCCCCCAATTAACCAGACAATTAAGATAAAAGCAATCAACCAATAAAAAGATAGATATTTCCCTAATTTGCTATTTTTTATGCTTAATTTTTTTCCACTCCAGGCTGTAGCAACAACTAAAATTACCATCCCTAATAGTAATAGTTTAAAAAATACATTTACTGGGATAATTAATATAATTACAGGTAAAAAAGCGATGCCAATTAAAACTGGCAACGTAAATAGTTGAGCTGAATTTCTAGCAATAACTCCCCAAGAAAAACCAAATAAACTAGAAATTATTCCGACTATTACCCAGATGCGCCAATATTGGTCTCTAGGATATCTACCCACCATTAATAATGGCAAGTTAACTTTTATAACTTGCCATTCTGCTTCTGTTTTTGCCCAGGAAATAAAGTTAATTACACCCCATAAAATTAGGCTGAATAATATTAAGCTTAGTAGGGTGTTGTACCAGGTACTAAAAAAATTTTCTCTGAGCCATTTGATGGCATTATTTTCTGGAAATGGTGGAGCATAGAATTCATTTGTATTAATTTTTTTCATACATTCATAATGGTACTTTGGCAAAAAATTATATTTGAATACTATCAAACTTTTATATAATAATTGTTTGACATTTAATCAAGCTATTTCCTGAACTATCTAGGTTTCAAGTAAGTAATAATTACAAACTTTCTTTACCCCAAAATATTAGTCATAAGCATTTTCCTGCTCTTAAAAATGTCAAAGTACTAATAATTATGAAAAAGTAGGTTATTGCGTAGGCTAGTTTGAGCAACCGAAACCCAAGATTTTCAGTAATGGTTATTATACCAAGAGTGAAAAAAGAATACCTAACTTGAGTAAAACTTCAATTATTAAGTAATTAACATTCTACCAATAACTTTTTTGATAATTAGCACTCTAAAAGCGTATTAATTTTATAAATTTTATACGGACATTACATGCCACATCCCTATCTATTCTTCTGGTTTCCCTTTCTGGGAGATATTCAGAGTTAGTTAGTCTCCACGGTCGGAGTTAGGGCTGAGTTCCCTACTCAAGAAAATGTAACAAACATTTATTAAATCAACATTATATCAAAGGGAATAAGAAAAACTCTTGTTCTCTATTTAATTTTTCTGTATTGCCAAATCTACATATTTCCTAACTAGAAAAAAGTTAATGTAGCAGTATATTTTGAAATTAGCATCCAAGCTTTAAGCCTATAAAATCTTCAACTTTTACTTTTTAGTTTCTCCCTCAACCTATGCTTTATAAACTTATTTATTAACATATAAATTGATAAAATATAGGATTTACGAATTTGCTATTTAATAGATATTTTGAGATATAAAATATATTTCATTAGAGCAATTTTTATGAATTCATACTATTTACTTAATCAAAAGTTACCTTAAGTGCTGTAGTATTATTATTTACCTATTATAATTAGGACTTGTTGAATAAATTTATCGGTAAAGTTAGGAGGTAAGTCAACAGAATCGAATTAATAAATAAAAGCACAGATAAATGGAAACTACAGAAAATATATTCGGAAGTATTTTCTTTTAATTTTTCTGCCTTGAATAGCTTCTTCAAAATTGATGCTTTTGAGGAAAATATTGGCAAAAGATTGTGCATTTTTCCCACAAAACAAAGCACTTAGTAATATTCAAGTAAATACTTTTATTTTTCTCAGCTAACTCTAATTATTTTAGCTCACCGGAAGGTAAATAATGTAGCTTGTATAGAGCTAGACTTCTATTAAATAATTAATACAAATAGAATAACCTTTTTGCTCTATAAATCATGTTAATTATGCTTATTTTGTAAGTCTTAGAGACCTTATATACTCACCACCAATCTGCCTATCATAAAATAGTTTTAGGAATTCCTGATTATGGATAGCCCTTAGAAAGATTATAGATTAATTGACTTTTTAATTTGATTATCTTTCTTTTAATTGAACACTTTTATTCAAAAAATTCATAGATAGAGAAATTATCAAATTTATGGAAAGATAAACCACCATAATTAAAATAAATACTTCTATAGGACGACCTGTTTGATTATAAGTAGTATTAGCTACAGCATATAAATCTGGATAACCAATAGCTATTGCTAAACTAGAGTTTTTAGCTAAATTCATATATTGACTATTTAATGATGGAATCATAACCCGTAATGCTTGAGGAAAAATAACTAACCTCATTACTAAACCAGGCTTTAATCCTAAAGATTTAGCTGCTTCCCATTGCCCTTTTGGCACTGCTTGAATCCCAGAACGAACAATTTCAGCAATAAAAGCACCCGTATAAAATACTAATCCTACTAGTAAAGCTGAGATTTCTAGTGTTAAATTTAATCCTCCTTTTGTACCTCCTGTTTCTGTTGCTATAGGTGCTTGCCAACCCAAAGCAAATATAATAATTAATAGCTCCATAATTCCTATGGTAATTATAGCTATAAGTTGTGGTTGACCAGATGCTGCTTTTTCTGTCATTAATTTATTCCGCCATTGCCAAATAAATATAGCAGCGATCGCTCCTAAAAATAAAACTATTAACCATAACCAAACATTAACAGTATTTTCCGGCCAAGGAATAGCTATTCCTCGTTTACTCATAAATATTGGTCCTGGTAATTCTAATTTTTCTTGAGGTAATGGTAGATTGAAAAAAACGGCAAAATACCAAAAAAATAACTGTAATAATAGGGGAGTATTTCTAACAACTTCCACATAAACTCGATTCAAATTCCGGAGTAACCAATTCTCAGAAAAACTAGCGATACCTGCTACTATTCCCAGTATTGTTGTCAAGAAAATTCCTAAAATCATTACTCGCAGAGAATTAAATAAACCTGCTAATAATACTTGAATATAGGGGTCACTTGCTTCGTAAGGAATCAAACTTTCACTAATACTAAATGCAGCTTCATTGTCTAGAAAACTGAAGCCAAACCTTGTGCCTTGTTGTGCTAAATTGCGGCTGAGGTTACTAATCATTATAAATACAACCACAACAAAAATTATGATAGCTAAAACTTGCAAGGCAACACGCCAAAATCTATCATCTCGCCATAGGGGAATTTTTTGATTTTTGTCGTCAATCATCTTTTAGGGATATAATAAATAGTTAAACAAAAAGTAGTGTAGATAGTAAATATTTCTCATTATATCTAAGCTATGCATTACTCTTTTTATAAGTCAAGAGTCACCAACTAGAATCAAGTTAAAGCAAATGCTTTAGGGAAAAATTTAGTTTAAAGTATTGCCCATAACCGTGGGAATCTCTAGTTGTTTTTTTTTAAATTATATGTTATAATATAAGTAAACTAATAAATAGCAGTCCGGTAGTTCAAGACAAAAAATAGACCCATCAAACCTAGGGCCAATATTTATTCTAGCCAATAGCCAGATGAAAGTAGCATTCTGATTGAACGCGGAGGTAGTGCTAAGTATAAAAAAGTCAAGAAAATAGCAAAGTTTTTAAGAGAAAATATATCCACTTCTGCAAATAATTTCTATTCAATGTCCTGCCAATAAATTTTTATTCTCATCTACATTAATCAAAATAATTGATTATCAAACTGGATTTGTATAAACGTAAGATAATTTAATACTATTATTAATAGCTTTATTATTAATAGTTTTATAGCCTAGGTATCTTGCCTATTCTTTATATTTTTAGGTAGCCACTTATATTCATCTCGTGGTTTAGCAATACTCTAAAATACCGCCTTGCTTGATTATTGATCAAATATTTTTGGAGGGTGGTTGTTCAAAATTGCTATGACAAAAATAACTTCTGAGTCCTGAATTTATTAATAGATGATCTATCATAGTGATCATTAATTAATTCCTAACTTAATCCAAAATCTATAGAGACCAGCTAAACTTATTAAAGATTTGGGAAATTGAGCTTAGGTTAACTCCCAAATCTTTACTTTTTTTGATATCTAACGGAATGGAGGAGAATAAAGCAAACCACCCTTCGTCCATAAATTATTCATACCC
The DNA here is from genome assembly GCA_018457135.1 of Trichodesmium erythraeum GBRTRLIN201. Lineage (GTDB taxonomy): Bacteria > Cyanobacteriota > Cyanobacteriia > Cyanobacteriales > Microcoleaceae > Trichodesmium > Trichodesmium erythraeum. The sequence goes on from JAGGDU010000021.1 coordinate 23,784, forward strand.
CGAGGTAACTTAAACTGAGATTCTTCTCCTAAGTTACGATCATAGACTTCAGCGTAGTTTCCAACATTCTTAATTACTCTATAAGCAAAATCATTGCTTAAACCCAAACCTTCACCCAGGTCTCCATCTACTCCTAAAAAGCGCCTTATAGTAGGGTTATCAGAATTTTGCTTCAAGTCATCTACATTTTCTTGAGTAATACCTAACTCTTCAGCTTCTATTAAAGCATAAGTCACCCATTTAACCACGTCAAACCAAGCAGAATCATTATTTTTTGTGACTGGACCTAAAGGCTCTTTGGACATAGTGACCTGTAGAATAACATGATCATTTGGACTTGGTAGAGTACTACGACGACTCAATAATTGAGACTTATCAGAAGTCATCCCATCACAACGCCCTTCAGCATAAGCTGCATAAGCTGGGTCTGCTTGTTGAAACGTTAATGTCTCAGCTGTCACATTTCGTTGGCGGAGATTATCTGTTAAGTTTAATTCTGTAGTTGTCCCTGCTTCGACACAAATTGATTTGCCTTGCAAGTCCTCTAAAGATTCAACTCCACTATTAGCACGAACCATCATGCCTTGACCATCATAAAATGTAGTAGGGGCAAACTCAAGACCAACAGTAGTATCTCGACTAACAGTCCATGTTGTGTTGCGAGAAAGCATATCTACTTCCCCACCGTTAAGAGCAGTAAAACGCTCCGTTGAATCTAAGTTACGATACTCTACTAGATTTGGATCATTGAATAATGCCGCCGCTACCGCCTTACAGATATCTACATCTATTCCTGAGTAGTTACCATTCTTGTCTACAAAACTGAATCCAGGAATACCACCTTCTACACCACAGATCAGTTTACCACGATTTTTGACAATATCTAAACGACTAGTGACTTGTTTATTTTCCTGAGTAACTTCTTTTTGGTCTGATGTACCTTCAACTTCACAAGCTGTAATTGGTATTATCATCAACAAAGCTGCTATTATAGACTGCCATTTTTTCATAGTTAATTATGATTTTTTTGTTTTGAGAAAAATAACCTACTTAAAGCTACCATAATCTGAAAATATATTAACTTGATGTAGCTCTTAAAATTGCCTAGTCATATTTCCTGGTTCAAATAAATGTAGTTATGCACCTTTGATACCTCTATATAATTTGGGCTATCATACTTGGCGATCGCTTCTGTGAGTTAAATCAACTATTATTCTAAGTTTTTGCTGTTGACTTAAAGTTCAGCATAGTAAAAATAGCTAATTAGGTTTACTTATTATAATTACCTTCAAGGTCTCGTCTATTATAGTTTGACTTTCAACCTCAACATAGATATTATAATAATGGTGAAGTCTTAGTTCCTAAACGTTCCTCAGCTAAATCCCGAATTAAGGATAATCGAGAGATAATATATTCATTCATTAAATCTGCATCTCTACAGTTTATGCCAGTTCTTGTTTTTAGCTGTTTGATTAACCACTGAACTAAGGTAGCATCATCTAGTGATACTAAGATTGTAGCTTGGGAGTTTTCTATTATAGACCAAAGCTGACGTAACATTGTGGGAGTCATATAACCTCCATATAAATTTAATACCCGTTTTTGCTTAGGAGATTGGCATTTCTAGTTATCAGTAACAACTACTGAAGCCTGAGGCATAGAATACATAATGGCGAATATTTTTTTTCATCCCCTTAAAAGAGGAAACTTGAGGCCTTATTTTTTTGCCAAGACTAATAATTAGAGTGTTTCTCTATACATATATTCCTTAAATCCTGTATTTCCTTAACTATTATTTTACATTTATTAAATAATAACTGAATAGTACTCAGAACAGATAGTATTAAATAATAAGTTATAGTTATTACTGATATCTTTACAAAATGATGTAGTTATTTACTTATTTATAATGGGACTTAATTATGTAGCCCATATTAAAAAAAATACTTTGAGTATTTTATTTTCCTTGGCAGTAACAACTAAAAGTTATCAGGTAGCACAACTGGTGGAATATCTGATTGAAATCCTGGAATAACAACAAGTACGACATGACAGAATCATAAAACTCCACCCAAACTAGGAAAAATAGCCTAATACATGGCCAACAGTTTTTCCAATCTTAAATGCTGTGGTCGTCAATTCCTTGAGTCCCCTAAGAGTCAACCCTATTTACCAAAGATAAAAGAACTGTGTCTAGAGATGTATCCCAATGGTATGGGTTGACGAGTTTTCCAAAGAGTAACAGAGGTTCATCATACAACCATGATCAAATGGATTAAAAGATGCAGGTAAAAATTACCAGATCCCCCCGAAGAGAAAGAGACACCTAAAATAACTGAAATTTATGAGTTACATATTTTAAGGCCATAATAAACAAAAAGTTGGGATTTAGAAACTAATCAATCATGAGAAGCTAGGCAAGGAATATTATTATGGACTTTAGGCGATGTGCTTAGGCAACGCTACCGCGTTTCATGTAGCTCCGCGAAACACAGCAGCAAAACCTTTGAATATTTGTGGTTAATAATTTAGGTATTAGCATAGCTTTTGGTATGTAAGTGATGGTTATTCTGTATAGCCCTGCTTTATTCCTTGAGAGTATCACTGAGTCAATAAAACTTATATGACCAGGGTGAAACGGGAAAATAATCGACTCCTACATTATTGGGCTTGCCATCCCATACAAAACCCTTTGTTAGTCTAAGTAACTTGAGATTTTCAAATATTCTATTTGTCTTCTAATGTACTATCTAAAGTTTTATACTCTTCCTACATCAGGGTAGATCATGACTAATGAGCAACGCCTAACTTCTGGTACTTTTTGAAACTTCTTAATTTAGCTATGAGCAGAATTTATGTCAATGCTTTGAGAATTAATCAGCAAGCCCTACTTACATGTATACATATATATATTCTATGTGTATGTTTTTTTTGAGACAATAGTATTGTTGTGTATAACTTATTGATAAACTTTTTGTATTCTATCCAATTCTAAATCAGAAAGATAATCGACACACCAATTAGCTAAACGTTGGAGCATATGGAATGGATAAGTATGAGCAACAGCAACTACAGGCATTCCTGCTAATTTAGCTGCTTTAATTCCGGGAAAAGTATTCTCAATTACTAAACATTCTGAAGGTTTTAGATTAATATCTATATATTGTTGATTTAAAATATCTACCGCTAACAAGTAACAATCAGGTTCTGGTTTACTTGCCTTGATATCATCTCCAGTAATAGTTACTTTAAAAAAATCAACTAAATTAGCTTTATTTAATACTAATTCTACATCCGCTCGGACAGCACCAGTAACCAAAGCGATTTTCAGATCAGTCTGAGAAAGCTGAGAAATAAAATCTATTGTATCTGAATAAATTGGTAACTTTTCAAGACTTTCTAACTGTTGTTGATAACTTAGAGTTTTGCGTTTGATTAATCGCTCCAAATACTCTTGCTTAACATATCTACCTCTATGAATCAATAGATCTTCCAAACCAGCTTTATCGCTTCTTCCTAAACAAAACTTCTGATATTCTCCTGCTTTAAGTAGTAGATTTTCCTCAAGCAGTAATTGTGCTATTAATTTTTCGTGCAGAAAATCATCATTAATAATTACACCATTAAAATCAAACAAAACAGCTTTAAGAGTCATAAATTGTTAATTTATCTTGTTAAGTAGAATTATCAGGCGTTACACTGAAGTTAATGAGTCTTCAACATTTCAAAAATAGGCTTGCTTTCCTAATTATTCTTGCTGTACCTTACAGGCAATGGAAAGTACTATAAATTTTGTCCCTCAGCTTACATAATAACTTACCTGTAAAAAATTAGCGGTAAAGTCCAAGTAGTTTCTAATTATAGCAAATATTTATCATAGGTGCCAATTGTAATAATAATTAGGAGCATAAAAATAACCACTACCATTACCCGGATTTTGTACATTTATGGTTTACTTGTGGCATGCTATTTTGGTCTATATCCAAAGGTGGCTTAATGGCACAACTAACCTGATACAGCCAGGATATATCTAGATAGCGACAATTGAGAGTGAAAACTGCATCAAATCCTGCCGCTCCTCATTAAGCTTCAATTGTACCTCTAGTATAAGACTTAATGTAAGGTTTCTTAAAGATTTCTGTCAACCACTCAGTTTGTCGCAAGTTTTTTTTGGTTACCATCAAGAATAATAACTTGGCCTTTAACTCTTAAAACCCAAAAAATTTTCTGCAATATAACTCTTGATACCTGTGCTAAAGTCAAAAAGAATCCTGCAATATACTTTAATATTTGATTACACAAATTAATATACTTATAAATATTGTAAAAAAAGCCTGAAGCCAAGAAAATTTAACAAAAAAATAATATTACTAATTTTTACAACACATACACTAGGATATTTTCTTTTGTAAGGCTTTTTTAGCGATTTTGGTAACGTAAAAAGTTACAGCAACTGTGGCTATTAAACCTACTCCATAGAGAACCCATTCTGTGGTGGTGCGCGATCGCTCTTCTGTACCCAAAGTTGCCAAACTACCAGCCAAGGATCCCAAATATACATACATTACTGTTCCTGGCATCATTCCGATCCAAGATGCAAAAAAATAGTGTTGTAGAGAAACTTGAGTTAGGCCAAAAGCATAATTAAGCAAGTTAAAAGGAAAAATGGGAGACAAACGGGTTAGGCCAACAATTTTCCATCCCTCATCGGCTACAGCTTTGTCAATGGCCTTAAATTCTTCATTTCCTTCAATTTGTTTGTAAACCCAACCCCGTGCTAGATAGCGACCGACTAAGAAAGCAAAAGTTGCACCTATAGTTGAACCGATAGAGACGTAAATAGAACCAAAAAGAGGGCCGAAAAGGAAACCTGCACCAAGGGTTAGTAGTGAGCCAGGTAGAAATAAAACTGTGGCCAAAATATAGATAGTAATAAAAGCTATCGGGCCCCAGGGGCTAAGTGTATCAATCCAATTTAAGGCATTTTCCAATAGTTGTTGAGCATTAAAAAATTTCTGAGCAATAGTTAAGAGAGTAGCTACTCCAAATATAATTAAGAGGGGTTTGATTAGCTTGTTTAGTGTTAGCTTTTTTTTTGGTGTTTCTTGTATTTCGTTCATAGTATATAAACTTAAAATTTATCTTTATATTAATAAGTATTTAGCATAAAAAAACAAGTCAAAATTTAGGATGAAAGGTAATAAATAATAGCTGAATATTTACTTTGATAACTTATCTGATAATTATATTTGCGATTGGTAAAGGCATTATTTTTTAGTATTACGTATTACTTTATCATATTTTTATGTTATTTTTATTATTATTTATTAAAAAAAAGATACTTTTTATATTCATTTTATCACTTTTCTCGTGAGCTTCCTCATAAATTTTCAGTTTGTCTATCAACAACTTTACTAAATTAGAAAGTCCTAGATATATACAATTTATTCAGTTAATAAATTAGAGTCACTAATTATCAAACCAGGCAATAAAAGGGAAAAAAATCAAGCTTATAGCTAAATAGCTTAATTTTAATTGCTGTATTATTATAAACAAAAAATTATAAAAGCGAAAAAATGGTCAATCTCACAAAAAAACTACTTGAGGCAAAAGACTGGGTGAAAGTCCGTGCTAGTACCGATGCTCAACAATCTTTTCTAACTTGGTATGGTTCAATTTATGCCTTTATTCCAGGGGAACTGAAACAGCATCTTTTTGAAATAGTAGGGATGAGTGTGGCCAGATGTATTCCGAAATCTGAGGGAGGTTGGGATTTTACTTCTAGGGAACTAACATTTTATCTTGACCCTGAAAGAGGAGAAAAGTTGGATACTTGGAAAAATCCTTGGACTGATGAAATTTTGCCTGTAGTTCATGTAGCAAATAATCCGGTACAAGGGTTATTTAAAAGGCCAATGCCAGCATTAGTTAATGAGGAGTTAACGACTTATAAGTTTGACTTATTTTCTAACTATCCTAACCCCCTCGCGGATGACCCGAAGTTTGCTAGATATAGTCCTCAACCTCTCTATCAAGCGACCGAACTATTTAAATTGTCAGTACCTACGGCAGATTTGCAAAATCCTGAGACCACTTCTGTGTCTAAGGTGATGTTGGCATGGGATAGAGTTGGCCCTTGGTTGCCGTGGATGAAAATGGGCGATCGCCTCGGTCATCTAATTTACAGTGCTTGGGGTGGGAAGGTGTCCAGTCTGACAGAATTACCTTTATTAATTCAAAATGAAATTAATACTCGTGTTCCTTTATTTAAAAATGCTGCTAAGTCTCTTTTAGATCAGGAGAATATGAATTCTTGGATTTATTTTAAACAAAATTTTGATGCTTATTTAAAAGGTGAAAAATTTCCAATTTTTCGCGGTTAAAGTTGAATAATAGAAATTATAAAGCATATTTAATTTCCTCGAATATAAAAAAAGTATGGATGCCATAAAGTTAAGTATTATTTGTGGAATATTATTATTTTTATTGTAGTCAGCAACCAATAAATACTAATGTTAAAAATTTGCCTAGCATATAAACGGAGCTGAAATATAATTAATACTTACTATTCCCAAGAGAAAAAAGAATAATTTTATCTTAATTAACTACTTTTAAATTATGGCAAATTCAAAAAAAATCGTTAAAGCATTAATTTATTAGGTCTCACTTTTGAGAAAAGCACTGTAGTAATTTTTGATAAAATTGGTATTAGTAATATTGAAATAATTTTAGCAATTTCTTGCTTATTACTCATCGTTAAAATATTTAATTACTTTATATGCTAATTTCTAGTGATTATAGGATGGTATAGTTAGCCATAGATTATTATTTTTGTGAATAGCTGTGGGGAAAACAGGTTCATTTAACATAAAAACTCAAACAGAAACTATTCAAGGTATTAGTCACAAATTATTGTAAGCACATAGACAAATTAGATGATTATACCTGCACTTTTAGTAATTAAGTAAAACAAAAAAACTTAATATATTGAGGAAAGTAATTTATATGCTATTTGTTTTCCTCTCAACACTAAAAATAGGTTTAAGTGTGAGTTTTCAGCAGCAACTAAAATGAAGGCAAGGGACAGAAAGCAGAAAAGTTAGGGAGGAATGTGAAAAAGTTACTTTCTATCACTGGATTTGGTATTATTTGGAGTGAGCTATCGCTCCAGTAATTTCCTTTAATAGTGCTTGGAATGGAAAAGTGGCTAGTGTGATATAATTACCTTTGTTAATTCAATAGTAAAAATTTACCTTTGTTCTTTAAATCTTAAAATATCATTCTATCTTGCCTGTTATCTATGCCAACCTTACGGAAAGGAAAAAAGTTAATGTAGGCGTATTTTTTTAAACTGATGTAATTTAAGCATAACAAAAAAGGTTTAGACTAGAATTTGTCAACTTTTGCTTAATGTTTGCTTCTCCAGCTTAATTATTTAGTAAATATTATGAACTTGGAAAACTTTGAAGATAATTTATCCATAACTAATACAACTACAAACGAAAAATTGACTGATAATTATAATATTGAAAGTGCCGTTTTAGAGCGTTATAAAGAAGGGGCTAAAAATGTACAAAGTTCGCTGTGTTGCCCAACTGAATATGAGGAAAACTATATTGATATTTTACCTCTAGAAATTATTGAAAAAGATTATGGTTGTGGAGATACTACCCGCTATATATCCTCTGGAGAAACAGTTGTAGATTTAGGCTCAGGTGCTGGAAAAAATTGCTATATTATTGCTCAAAAAGTTGGTGCAGAGGGGCAAGTAATAGGGGTAGATTTTAATGATGATATGTTAGCATTAGCTCGCAAGTATCAAGATCAAATAGCTGCAAAAACTGGATACAAAAATACTAAGTTTGTCAAGGCAAAAATCCAAGATTTGGCTTTAGATTTAGACTTAATTCAAAACTGGCTAACTGCTAATCCGATTAAATCTCTTGATGCTTTAGCTGCTTTTGAATATAAGTGTAATTCTCTCCGAAAAGAACAACCTTTGATTCCAGATAATAGTGTTGATGTCGTAATTTCTAACTGTGTTTTGAACTTAGTCCGCCCCCAAGATAAATATAAACTATTTCACGAAATTCATAGAGTATTAAAACGAGGAGGTCGAGCAGTTATTTCTGATATTGTCTGTGATGAAGACCCCACTATAAAAATTATGAATAACCCGGAATTATGGAGTGGCTGTATTGCAGGGGCATTTCGAGAAGATGTTTTTCTAGAAATGTTTGAAGAGGCTGGTTTTTATGGAATTGAAATTATTAAACGTGAGGAAAAAGCCTGGCAAGTAATTGATGGAATAGAGTTTCGCTCTCTGACAGTTCGTGCTTTTAAAGGTAAAGAGGGAGAATCTTTAGAACGCAATCAAGCTGTGATTTATAAAGGTCCATGGAAACAGGTAATTGATGATGACAGTCATACTTTATATAGAGGTAAAAGAATGGCTGTTTGTGATAAAATTTTCCAGATTTATACAGATAAAAATGGTCCTTACCACCACCATATTTTGCCTGTTAAACCTTATGCAAATATTCCCATAGAAGTTGCAGAAATATTTGACTGTAAAGATGGCACAATTCGGCATCCTAGAGAAACTAAAGGCTTAGATTATCAAACAACAAACATTAATAATAATAGTAATTGTTGTACTCCTTCTGATTCTGATTGTTGTTGAGTAATTATTGAGTTATCGCTATGAGTTACTAACTTACTTATCATGCTGGAAGAGAAATTAGTCTCCAAAAACAATTATTACTTATATTTGTACAGCATGACCTGGGGAATAAAAAAGTTATAACCTAACCTTAATTTTGATAGTAGTCTATCGTAATTATTTTGCTCAAGGGAATAGTAGGGTTATTTTGTTCCCCTACTATAATAATTTATAGAAGTAGATAAAAATAGGCTAAGAATTGCGAATTCATAATTAACTTTTTTATAGTTAGGGAAAAGCAAGGTTTTGCCATACAGAAAAATTAAATAAGGAGCAATAATTTTTCCTACTTCCTACTTCCTTTTTTTTGACTGAAAGTTTAACTAAGTACCAATGAATAGAATTCCTAATTCCAATTATAAATCTCGTGATCAGAATTTAGTTGATTCAGAAGAAAACGATCAAATGGAAATTATAGAAGCTTATAACCCTGAAACTAAGTTAATGCTAGAAAGATTTATTTTAATGTTAATAGCAGTTGGGTTAATAGTGGGGGCAATTTTATCCGTTGGAGTTGTTTATATTCTTGATAAAACTGGGTTTACAACTCCTCCTAATCAACAGAAAATAGATTTAGGACAATGAAACTTATTCCGTTATTATTATATTTAACTATTTAGCTATCAGCTATAGTAGTTATGATATTAATGAGAAGGATATTTATTCTCTTTTGCCTGTTACTTAAAACCATAATTTTTGTGCCTCATATAAATTTTTTTAATAATTATAGGCATTAAGAGAATATATATTTATTATGCTTAATTTGATTTCTCTAATCCCTATTTTTAATAAAATTATAGTAAGACTTTTAATATTTGATATTAACTTATGATATCATCTAATAATCTAATAAAATTCAAGGTATAATTATGACTGATTCTCAAAAAGTTCCTGTAGATGAAAAATTTGTACCTTTTCTCCAAAAAGTTCAGACTCAAGCAAGATTACCGGATATTTACGATGCTAGAGATATTAGTATTATTATATTTCGGACAATGCGTGATTTGATGACAACAGAAGCATCTAATCAGATCGCCTCAGACTTAGCTTCTAGTAGTGAAAAACCAGACCCAGATGAAATAGGAGAACTTTGGAAAGATAACAACCCACTTGTTGCTTTTCTTAGTAAAGTTCGTCGTCCACTTATATTTGATGGTAAGACTTTTATTTTCCGAGTTAGCCAAGAAGCTGGAGTTCCTAAAGGAATAGCAGCTGAAACAGTAATTAAAGCAGTTTTTTCTGCTGTTAAAGAAGAATTATCAACTCAGAGAATTCAAGAAATAGCTAAGTTTATGCCAGATGAAATTAAGATTATGTGGAACAAAGCTTAGAAAGTTGATATTTTTTTCAGGTGTTATTGATTCTATTCAGTGGGGAAAGATTACTCTTTAAATTGAATTTTTTGCATTCAATATAAATTATAAATTGAAAGAGGAAAAATGGTAATTTTCTAGTGCTGAAAAATAATACTTATTTTCTAAAAACTCATAAGAAAAAGCTCAGGTAATACTTCATCAAGTTTATGTCTATAATATTAGTATTTTATCTATATTTCGGATGATTCATACCAATTACCTTCCATTAATGCTGTATTTAGTTTCTACTTCAATTATTAAGTAATTAGCACAGTCGGAATAACCTTATAACCTTTTTCATGATTATTAGTAATTCTTCTTTTTTTGACTTCTTCCACCTCTCATCCCATACTCAAGATATGGGTTGAAAAGTTTTTATAAATAGTATGAGTTGAAGGGCTCTTTAAATTATAAATCAAATTTATAAAGTTGAATTTCGAGTTAAATTTGTATATTTATTGATCATATGACTTATTCCCTTCTTTATTTTTTCAATTAGTTATTAAAATTTATTGCAATGAGAAAAACAGCTTTTATACCTTTCTTAGCTAAACTAGGTAAGGCTTTAACTAAGAAAAAAATTACTGTTTTACAGATTAATATTGGTAGACGTTGTAATCTTGCTTGTACTCATTGTCATGTGGAAGCTAGTCCAAAAAGAACAGAAGAACTTAGTAAAGAAATTTGTGAACAATTAATTGAGTTAATTAATAGATTTCCTCAAATTCAAACAGTTGATTTGACCGGGGGCGCACCAGAAATGAATTATGGTTTTAAACCCTTAGTTGAAGCTGCAATAAAAAATAATAAAGAAGTAATTGTTCGTTCTAATTTGACAATTTATTTTGTGCCAGGGTTTGAAGATATTCCACAGTATTGTGCTGAAAATAAACTCAGAATTATTGCATCGTTACCTTGTTATTTAGAAGATAATGTAGATAAAATGCGTGGCAATGGTGTTTATCAAAAGTCTATTAGGGCATTGCAATGGTTGAATAGATTAGGATACGGACAAAATCAAAGTATGATATTAGATTTAGTTTATAATCCTCCAGTCCCGAATAGTTATAAGTTTGCACTTCCTGCCAATCAAAAAAATTTAGAACAAGACTATAAAAGTTATTTAAAAGAACATTTCAACGTCAAATTTAATCAACTATTTACAATTACTAATTTACCTATAGGTAGAACTAGGCTTTTTCTAGAAAACCTAAAGATACATCAACCTTATTTAGACTTCTTAGAGGCAAATTTTAATGGTGAAACTATAGAAAATTTAATGTGCCGGAACGAGTTATCAATTGATTATTTAGGTAATGTTTATGACTGTGACTTTAATCAAATGGAAAATATTCCGGCTAAAACTTCAAAAGGTGAAACAATTACAGTAGCTAAGTTATTAGAAGGTAATAGTTTAGACATAATTGAACAAGTACAGACAGCAAATTATTGTTACGGTTGTACCGCAGGTTGTGGATCTAGCTGCGGTGGAGCACTAGTATAAATGAGACAATGTAATATGATAAAAACTATTTATGTGTAATAGAAATGTCCGAAAAATCATATAGAAAATTACATGAAACTTCTTATCAAGAATTTGAAAAAAGAAATATTTAATTCCTGCGGAACTGGTGACCAAGGGATTTATCGGTGTTGACCTGCTGACCTGCAACAACCCTCTACCCACTATACAATAAATAGATGTGCTAACTCTAGTTAAATAAGCGAGTCATCCTAAAAATTTATGCCACAAACGTCACTAAAATTATCTGCTACTTTTGTAGCAGTAAAGTTTGATGCACTTTCTGATCTTTGAGGAAGACAAATATTAAAACTGCTGTGAGAACTATAACAAGAGTTATGTGTCTATGATATCAAATCTAGTAGCATTGATAAATTAGTGTATATTCGAATAATTTGTTGATGTTTGAGCTTTTGAACAGGGTTTTGTCCCTAAGACGCGATCGGAATTATATTACTTATCATTCAGTAGATTTCTATATGCGATCGCCTAAATACTCTTCGTAATTGAAGTGTCACCCAAGTATAGTATTAATCTATGGTAATTGCTTATTACTAATTAATACTGTTGAATGTTGAGTTTTGACTTCCGTCTCAGGATATTACTCACTATAGTTATAAATAGTTACCCTAAATTTTAATTATTCCAAATAATGATTAACCAACAAGTAGAACGAAACATTAGACTTTTGCTAGAAACTCGTGAGTGTCCAAACTGCTATCTAGAAGGAGCTAGACTAGGAGGGGTCAATTTAGGAGGAGGCAATCTTGGGGAAGCAAAACTACAAATAGCAAACCTTGCAGGAGCTAAGTTAGGAGGAGCAAATCTTGGAGGAGCAAACCTTGGAGGAGCTTACTTGGGAGGAGCTTACTTAGGAGGGGCAAATCTTGGAGGAGCTTATATGGAGGGTGCTAATTTAGAAGGAGCTTATTTAGCTGGAGCAAACCTTGGAGGTACCTATTTGGTCGGAGCAAATTTATCAGGAGCAAACTTAGAAGGAGCAAATCTGGGGGGAGCAAATCTGGAAGGAGCTAGTTTAGAAGGAGCAATTCTCACTGGCACAATAATGCCAGATGGTGTTAGGCATGACTAATTGACATCCTTCCTGACTGTCAGGTGCAAGGGGGATTCACTGTTAGGTTTGCTCTCAAGGGCGGGTTGACGTTTTGCACTTAGCATACGCTACGCGCTCCACAGGCTTAATGCAATTTAAGTCGCGAGTGCGAAACTTTAATCCTAGTTAAACTTTTTATCTGGTGCATTCGTTTTTTACCTCGGACTTTCCGCTTTAGACTAATTAATGAGTAAAACATTAACATATGTGTTAAAAAAAACACAAGTAAAAATTCGCCTGATAGTTGGGAAAAGCTTTGAAGTGTGTTGTTCCGTAAACTGAGATGAAATTCAATAATCTTAATGCTTTTGTTCTCAACATTAATTTATATGTATATGAACTAGTATGTACAGCAAATTTTATGAAGAGTGGGGTACAAATATGGGGGGAAAAATGTGCGCGCTACAAAGATTTGATTAAAAAATGTCCCCTGAACCGGGGAGCTCTTGTTTAATGTTTGTAGTTCATAGCTATCTTAAAATCTGCTGTAAGTGTCGAGAACAACTATTTAAAACTGATTCCAAGAGGGTTAATGGCTATTAAAATTATGGGACTTATACATTTTTGGCAATGCATCAATAAAAAAATTAACTCTCTAAGGATACCAATACCAGTAATTACCCTTTCTAGCTTTACTATCCTCGGTTTACTATTTTTCAGATACTTAGGAGTATTCCAACCACTAGAACTAGCAGTATTTGATTTGATGATGCGTTTGCGGTCAATGGAAGAGCCAGATCCTCGGCTTCTAATAGTAGAGATAACTGAAGAGGATATTCAGTCTTTACAGCAGTGGCCAATCTCCGATAAAACTTTGGCCAAAATTTTAGTATCTCTACAAAAGCATCAACCTAAAGTAATAGGTCTAGATATTTATCGAGATATTCCTTATCCGCCTGGTGAGTCAGAATTATTGGAACAATTGAAAAAACCGAATATTTTTGCTATTACTTATCTTCACAGAGATCTTGATAAAACAGTATTGCCACCTCCCACAATACCAGAAGAAAGAATTGGGTTTAATAATATTAATCTTGATCCGAATGGTGTAATTCGTCGTTATTTATTATTTACTTCTCATAAAAATAAAACATTCACAGCTTTTTCTTTAAAATTAGCTATTACTTACCTGAAAGATTATGGAATATTGCCGGTTGTCACTAAAAATAATGAATATAAATTAGGTGATGTATTATTTAAAGAATTAAAATCAAATTCAGGGGGATACCAAAGAATTGATGATACAGGATATAAAATTTTAATAAATTATCGTAATTCTAAATCTGTTGCTCCCAAAGTTAGCATAACTAATGTTTTAAATAATAATTTTGACCCTAAATTAGTCAAAAATAAAATTGTTTTGATTGGGACTACAGCTCCTAGTAGCAATGACTTATTTTGGACTCCTTATAGTTTTGGTAATTCAAAGTTTTTAAGAATGGCAGGAGTCGAGCTTTATGCACATATTACAAGTCAAATTATTAGTGCAGTTCTTGATGATAGAAAGCTATTTTCATACTGGAATGAATCAATAGAAATACTATGGATTATAGCTTGGTCAATTGTTGGTGCTAGTCTGACTAGGTATATCAGGAAACCTATGATTTGGATGTTAATAAATTTTCTGAGTTTTAGTATTTTAGGTGGTATTAGTTATGGTATTTTTATAAATATGCAGTGGATTCCTGTGGTAGCACCATTAGCAGGAATGGTTATTACAGGTGGGATAGTTATAGTTTATAACATGCATGAATCATGGCAACAGAAAAATCTGGTGATGAAATTATTAGGTCAGCAAACTTCTCCAGAGATTGCTAATGCTCTTTGGCAACAACGTTCAGAGTTGATTAATTCTGGAATTTTACCGGCAAAAACAGTTACAGCAACTATCTTATTTACTGACTTAAAAAATTTTAGCACTATCTCAGAAAAAAAAACATCGGAAGTTTTAATGATCTGGTTAAATCAATATCTGAGTGCTATGACAGATATTGTGATTAATCATAATGGAATAGTCAATAAATTTACTGGAGATGGAATAATGGCAGTATTTGGTATACCAGTACCTAGTAATACTGTTGAAGAGATTGCTATGGATGCTCAAAATGCAGTTAACTGTGCTTTAGAAATGGAAGAATATTTGTTGAAGTTTAATTGTCAGTGGCAAAAACAGGGTGATCCAGAAATAAAAATGCGGGTAGGAATTTATACAGGAAGCATAATAGTTGGTAGTTTAGGAGGAAAAAATCGCTTAGAGTATGGAGTAATTGGTGATAGTGTTAATATTGCTTCCCGGTTAGAAAGTTTTGAGAAGGAATATCATCGAAGAATTTGTCGAGTTTTGATTGCTGAGGAAACTTTCAAATATCTAGATGGAAAATTTAAAGTAGAATTTTGGGGTAATTTTTGTCTGAAAGGGAAGACAAAACCGATTAGTATATATTTGGTTAGTGGTAAAAAATAATTTTTAAATTTGATAATTTCTTCTTAAATTGTCTGTTGAGTAACAAACTGATATTAATAAGCTAAAAATTAAATAAAAAGTTTTAAGTGTTTAGGGAAAATACTGTCCAAGCAAACCATAATTATTAATTTGCTGATTGAATTGATCGAAATGTGCTGATTGAATCTAAAAGTCTTGAAAGATAAAGGTAGGTACTTTTTTTGGAGAGAAATAAAGTATAGCTTTTGGAGTCTGAGGAGCCAAAAAGTTAGCATCTTAAGTTAACTATGGCAGGAAAATTAAGGGACAAATGTATCCTATCAGCTCCTCTAGAATTTCTATTTATCCTGACTCCTGGTTCCTGACTTATGACTCCTACTCTTACCAAAAGATTATTTTGGCAAGTCTTAAGTAGAAAAAATACAAACCTTATCTAACTATGAGTATTCATCACATCAAATTACTATCTTTCCTCAAACCCAAAACTTTTATTCTGACATTATTATTTCTGGGATTATCTACTGTTTTTTTGTCAAGAGGTGCGTTTGCAAACGTGACTCCAAAGACTGATGAAGGTACAGAAAATAGTATCCCTGGAGGAACACGAGGAACGCCATGCTTTAGTGGTAAGAAAAAAACCATAACTCCTCTAGTTCCGAAAAAAAACAAAAAACCAGAATTAAAAGTAACCCTAGTATCACATCCAAAAATGTTTATTTATGTGCCAGAAAATAAAGCTATCGTTGGAGAGTTTATCCTAAAAGATTCTAGTCAAAAAAAGGTATATCAAAATAAAGCATTATTACCTGAGAGTCAGGGAATTATAAATATTAAAATTCCTAGGGAACAACCAGAACTAAAAGTAGGTACAACTTATAACTGGAAATTAAGGTTAATTTGTGAAACTCCTAGTCGTAGATCTAGGATGGAAGGCTCAATTCCAAGGGTTAATCCCAGTAAATATTTGACAAAAAAATTACAGTAAACTCCATATAGTGATCGCTGGTTAATTTATTCAGAAGCAGGAATAAAGCACGAAACATTGGTAAGCGTAGTAGAACAAATTCATTCTAATTCCAACGATAAAAATTTTAACTCAGAATGAAAAAAATGGCTCAATTCATTAGGTATAAGTAAAGTTGCCACAGCCATTAAAGTAACTATAGCACAGAAATAGATATTTATAGCTGAGCTCAGAAGTCACAAGATGCGAGATTAAATTTTTTTTGTAACTAAATTTGAAAACCGTGAGAATGTTCTAATAGTAATAGCGACTGCTATAAATTAACATCTTTGAGAGTAGGATGATCGATAATTCAATATTTGCTAAAAGCAAAAAATCCAAAAGGCTAATTGTCTAATGTATTTGATTAGGCGATCGCTATTTAACCTATGATAATGTGTATATTTTTCCATCTGATTAGGTATGGATAAATATTGACGAAATTTATCCAACAAGTCAATTACAACTTGACTATTAATTAGGGTTAGCACATTTATGGTTTAATGGGGTGAGGGTTGTTGCAGGTCAGCAGATCGTCACAGATAAATGGTTTGGTCACCAGCTCCGGTGTAGTAAGAATTGTCTTCTGGTTTTTCGGCTTTCGGCACGGAGCACACTCATCTGATCTATGCATGAGCTTAGGCAACTGAAATTCTAGTATTTTTTGAAAGCCATATATCTAAGCCGACCGCTATAAGTGTGAAAATACTGAATGCAACTAAAAAGTTAAAACAGCCCATCGAGCATGTGCACAATACCTGCAATTAAACTGGGAAGTGCTACATACATTAGAATACCATGAAATTGCTGTTACTATAACTATAAAAGCATCAAGCAAACTGAATACATCATCCCCAAAACCTTGTCTGACATCAATGTTACGACTAATATTTGTAGGATCAATCAGAACTGTCTTAATGTCAAGGTTTTTCATTGTCAAATCTGTTAGCTTGTATGTTTGACATAATTGAAGTAATTTTCGTTAATTTCATCAATTATGTCATTGACTCAGTCTGTAAGTGTTTCTTGATAGGAGGGAAGATATAGATGTCAATCTCTTTTCCAAGTTTTTCTCACTACATCTATCTTTAATTTTTTACATAGTCTTATTTAGTAAAGAGATTTCCATTTTCTTAATTCAACGAAGGTAATGTCACCTAATATTATTGAGGCAACAATTTCCGAAATTGACTTGGGAAAATTGGGTATTACTTTCTGCACAAGCTTTTGTAGTTCTTTACCAAGCACGGTAGATTTTGCTTTTTGAGCAAATTCCAATTATCTTTCGTTTGATATTTCGTTAGATTCTCTGACTAAAGCCAAGCCATGACTAATTGCTATATTAGATTTGTGATCGTAAAACATCACTGAATAGTATTTTACACAATCAAATATCAAATCAAATATTAATAGTTAGCTTCCAATTCAGTTATCAGTTATAAAATTATTTGTAACCATTCAGCACTTTAGAAGTCAGCTTGAGCGCTTTTCCTAGCTCATGCTGCCCAAAAAGATGAAGTTTAGCTGATCATCTTTTCGGTGTCAGACTTTTAATTCTTTTTTGAGACTAATTTTTTTTCTAGTTGATAGCTGATAGCTGACTTTAAGGTACAGTTATTTCCCATTTTGAGATTGCTTTTTTCGAGTTTTTTAGGTTTGGTAATAAATATTTTTTGTGGCTCATATAAGTTATTTTTATTCTAAAATAATTTGTATTTTAATTAGCACCAACCTAGACTATTCTTATAAAGAAAATAGATATAAGCAAACAACTTTAATAATCTTATTTTTTGCCGAGTATGGGATATATACGGTACTTAAATGTACCTTTAATAGTTTTATAAATTAATAATATGATAACATATTAATAAAATAAAAACGAATTTACAAAGTCGCCCTAGAAGAGCGATCGCTCAGACCAAACTTTTCAGTAAAAATTATGAAAATTGCAATTGCTCAACTTAATCCTGTGATTGGTGATATTTCAGGCAATGCCAAATTAATTTTGGATGCTGCACAAAAAGCAAAAAAATTAGATGCTAAGTTGATGATAACTCCAGAATTATCATTAATAGGTTATCCCCCACGAGATTTATTAATTTATCCTAGTTTAATTGAAGCTGCAGTTCTAGAATTAGAAAATTTAGCCAAATATTTACCATCAGAAATAGCCGTTTTAGTAGGAACTGTAACCTTTAATTATCAAGCCGCTAATACAGGAGAAAAATCACTATTTAATAGTGCAGTTTTATTAACCAATGGCGAAATCAAACAAGTATTTCATAAACAACTTTTACCTACTTATGATGTATTTGATGAAGACCGATATTTTGAACCTGGTAAAACTAGGGATTTTTTCACGTTAGAAAATTATTCTAACAGCTCAGAAAATTTAGCTAAAGTAGGTGTAACTATCTGCGAAGACTTATGGAATGATGAGGCTTTTTGGGGAAAACGAAATTATGCTTATGACCCGATGAAAGAATTAGCAGCACAAAAAGTTGATTTTGTGATTAATATGTCAGCTTCTCCCTATCAAACTGGAAAACAAAAATTGCGAGAAGCAATGTTAAAACATAGTACAAATTGTTATCAAATACCAATTATTTATGTCAATCAAGTGGGTGGTAATGATGATTTAATTTTTGATGGTTGTAGTGTAGTTTTTAATGGTGCTGGAAATGTGGTTTATCGTGCTCAAGCTTTTGAGACAAGTTTGGCAGTTGTAGAATTTAATTCAGCAAAAAAAGATTTCATTTCAGTAGATTTTAAAAGTATAAATTTGCCAGAAAGTGAGGATGAAGAAATTTGGTCTGCTTTGGTTTTAGGCCTAAGAGATTATGTACAAAAGTGTGGTTTTTCTAAAGTTGTTCTGGGTTTAAGTGGAGGAATAGACTCAGCTTTAGTTGCAGCGATCGCTACTGCTGCATTAGGAAAAGAAAATGTCTTTGCTATTTTGATGCCTTCTCCCTACAGTTCTGAGCATTCGGTAAAAGATGCTTTAGAATTAGCAGAAAATTTGGGTATTGCTAAACAAATTATATCTATTGAGAATTTAATGAAGGATTATGATAATAGTCTGTCAAGTTTATTTACAGGTACAAATTTTGGTATTGCTGAAGAGAATATTCAATCTCGGATTCGTGGAAATTTATTAATGGCTATTTCTAATAAGTTTGGTTATTTACTTTTATCTACAGGCAATAAGTCAGAAATGGCTGTTGGTTATTGTACTCTTTATGGTGATATGAATGGTGGATTAGCAGTAATTTCAGATGTGCCGAAAACTCGGGTTTATTCTTTATGTCAGTGGTTGAATGAACAGACAGTTAATAACAATAAAAAATTCTCTGGATCCCAAAACTTACTAATGACTGAAAAGCAAAATATTATTCCCAAAAATATACTGACAAAAGCTCCCAGTGCTGAGTTAAAAGAAGGTCAAAAGGATGAGGATTCTTTACCTGCTTATGAAGTCTTAGATGATATTTTATTTAGGTTAGTAGAAAAGTGCGAATCTTTAGACAAAATTATTGCTGCAGGACATGATTTAGAGGTGGTAAATAAGGTAGTAAAATTAGTCATGAGGGCAGAATTTAAACGTAGACAAGCACCCCCAGGTTTGAAAATTAGTACTCGCGCTTTTGGCACAGGTTGGCGGATGCCTATTGCTAAAAAATTAGTTATTAACTGACTATTAGCACTCACAAATATTTTAAGTTTTAGTAGGCTTGGTGGTTTTAGGTTTTAAGAGCAAAGATAGAAAATGATTGAAGTAAAAAGTTATGAAGATGTAACGGTTTGGCTAAAACTAATTAATTTGGTAGTAAGGTGTTATCAATTTATTAATTTTTAGACCTGAAATATAAAAGCTGAAACCTAAAAGATAACACCTAATACCTAACACCTAAGAAATAATTGAGGTAAAAAGTTATGAAGATTTAAAGGTGTGGCTAAAACTAATGAATTTGGTAGTAAGATGTTATCAATTTATTAATTTTTAGACCTGAAACCTAAAACCTAATACCTAATACCTAACGCCTAAGAAATAATTGAAGTAAAAAGTTATGAAGATTTAACGGTGTGGCTAAAACTAATAAATTTGGTAGTAAGATGTTATCAATTTATTAATTTTTAGACCTGAAACCTAAAAGCTGAAACCTAAAACCTAACACCTGAAACCTGAAACCTGAAATAAACAAATGTCTTATAGTAAATTCAGCTTAGAGCAATTACTAACAAACTTTAATCTAAATTTAGTCGAATTTCAGGGAAAATTTAACAACTATCCTGAAATTTTTCCCAGTAAAATAATACAAGAACTTTTGAAAGAATATATACCTTTAGCAGTTGCTATCGGTTCAGAAAAAGCTCGTTCAGAATTAATTTTAGCGCCCATTTTAGTGGATATAAAGAAACAGCTAAATAATCAAATTAGCATTTTTTCAGGAATAGAATTTAATGTTAATCCTGACCAAGGTTTAAACGGTTTTTGTGATTTTATTATTAGCCGTTCTACTAGACAACTTATTATTGAAGCACCAGTTATTACTTTAGTAGAAGCAAAAAACGATAATCTTAAGTCTGGATTTTCCCAATGCATTGCAGAAATGCTAGCAGCTCAACTTTTTAATAAAAGAAAAGGCAACAATATTAATAAAGTTTATGGTGTTGTCACCACAGGAACGGTTTGGCAATTTTTAGAGCTAGAGTCTGAAACTATAATTGTAGACTTAGAAGAATATTCTCTCAATAATTTATCAAAAATTTTCGGCATTTTAATTAGTTTAGTTAGTTAGCTGAAGTCACTATTTTGCCTGATGTTCAATCTGGCATAATTTGTATAATTAGATGGTTAATTGGGAGTTAGGAGGAAAGAGTATTCAGGAATATTTGCAGCCTTTGCTGAAGAGAATTTTTTTTTATGAAATTAAGCAAATTTTATCTAACACCATAATTTGTGATTTACTGTGAGATAAATTAGCGGTTAATTAAGTAGGTTAAATGCTTAATTAATTAACAATATTACTCTAAAATTTTCTGATTATTAAGATTTTTTTTTAAAGGCAGATATGGAAACCTATTATTACTAATATAGGCTGATATCAACTTTATCAACTTAGGTAACACTAATGACTATTAACAGCAAATGTTAAATAAATTCCTCAAATTACTGAGCGCGTTAAAGTTTTGAGTTTTGGAAATCTTATGAACTCTAAAAGCTTAGTATTCTGGGGAATGATGAGATGCTGCAATTTTTGCCTGGCGATCGTAGTTGCGTTTTTCTGAAGATTCTTGAATATGCTTTTTGACATCCTCATGGAGTTCCTTTCCATTGAGATGGAAGGCATCACGAACGTACTTGGGTAAATGTTCAATGTAGAAATGAACTCTTCGTGCCTCCTAACTCCTGTTGAGAGCCCCCTCGCTTCTTTGTTCAATTTGATATAATATGAAAATTTTAAATTAAAAGCAGGGAGGATCAAGGTGGGAGTCGTCTATATAGGCGATCGCGCGGTAGGCAAAACTCATTTAGCCCTAGAATTAGTTAATCCCCAGGGGCAATACGTCCAGGTTTCTATGGTGGGCCAAACTTATCAAAACCTTAAGGCCAATCTCCTGAATAGCGATGGAACGGCCAAACAAACTCAAAACATCCAATATCGTCCCCTAAACCTCCAAGTACGGTTGCCTAGTGGTTTAAACGAAGTTCCCGTAGATTGGATCGACTCTCCAGGGGAAATCTTTCGTAGGTCTTGGCAGTGGGAACACCCCCAGGAATGGGAATCTTTTCAAGAAATTGTCCGGCAAAGCGAGGGGGTTTTGCTGATTTTGCCACCTTATCGGGAAATATTGTTGCCTAATCTGGAGGTGACAAATTTTGTGACTCAAAAGCAGTGGTGTAATGGCTTTGAGAGTTGGGCTAGATTTTTTTGTGATGATTGTCCTAAGGCCAAGCATATTGTTATTTGTCTGAACAAGGCGGATCTAATAAATTGCAATCTCTCTGAGGAGTCGGAAAGGTTGGCTTATCGACCAGATGGTTCTTCGATGAATTGGCTTCAGCGTCATAATTATGTAGTTAATAGTTATTTTCGATTGGTAAAATCCCAAATAGCACAAATAAATAGGAGTCGGCCTGGGTTATCAGTTCGCTGTTTTATTACCAGTATCTATGATCGTAGTTTGCTGGAGTTGCCCTGGATCTATTTAGCTAGTTATTTAGCTAATTAATGGAGGAGGAAATATGGGAAATATTTGTATTATCGGACCGAGGAGTTCTGGCAAAACAACTTATCTGGCAGGACTGGCATATTGGCCGGATACTCATAACCAAAATTTTGAAGTTACTCCTATCACAAAAGAGGCACAAAATTTAGTAAATCAAGCTGAAGATATTATTCTTAGTGGAGATTCTTTAAGGAGGACAGAGATAGATGGGTTCAAAATTAAAACTGTTTACGATTTACCGTTGTATTCTTTTCAAATAGAAAAAAAGAGGAGGTGGCGCAAACCAGAGGAAATCAATTTAGTGGTTCGAGATTATCCAGGGGAAATTTTTGACGATTTGGCCTCGGGAATTTCTAATGAAATACATCAAGAATTTCTCAATGAATGTTTAATTCCAGATATTGTTGGCTGTTTATTGCTCCTCCATAAATGGGAGTTGGGCAACGACCAATTTTACAGGAGGATGATAGGGAGATTTATGGATTTAATGGACAGGCGCGATCGCCTAAAAAATTTGCGACTGGCAGTGGCAATGAGTAAATGCGAAAGGGGAGAAATTTGGCCTGGTCGTCTGGACCCGGAATTGGACTTATTTGAAGTACATTTGCCCCGCACTAGAAAAATTTTGCGCCAGAGGATTCCTAAGAATAATTTACAATTTTATGCCATATCTACTTTTGGGGTTCTGGAAAGGAACAATCCTCGTCCGAATCGTGCTGATGAGGAGGGGAGTCTGCGTTCTGTTTTACGATCGCCGCATCAGTGGCGACCCTACGGGCTGATTTCGCCCTTATATTGGTTAAGTACGGGTAAGAGGATGCGATCTGGTGTTTAAATCTCTATTTAAAGATAAAGGTGAAGAATCTCAAGAGCAAAATTTATCTGGTGTCCTGCGGCTGATAGGCGATCGCTCTGCTGGTAAGACTACTTATATGGCCGCTTTGGCTAGGTGGCCAAATTCTCAAAATACCCGTTTGGTTGAGGCGGTAACTGCTTCAAATAAAGATGGAGAAGAGTTAATCAAAAAAGCTCGGGATATTTTGGAACAAGGGGAACCCATGAAACAAACTCCGTTGCTTGATAATGTTTATACTCTGAAGAATTATAGCTTGAGGATAACTCTAAAAAAAGAGTTGGTATTGGATAGAAAGAAGTCTTTGGTTAACTTAGATATAAGTTGCAAGGATTATTCGGGAGAATTTTTCAGCGAGTTGCTGAATCAAACTGATTTGCCTTTATTTAAGGACTATTTAGAAGACTGTTTGTTGGCATCGGGAATTTTGTTATTGATTGATGGAACGGCCCATCAGAAAGATGGGGAATATGCTAGAGCGATCGAGAAGCTTTTGGTAGAGTTGGATCGCTCTGAGGCACAAATTCAAAAGCGGAGAATTGCTCTGGTTTTGAGTAAGTGCGAATTGGCCGATTTGTGGATAAATCGACAGAAACCAAAATATGTGGCTCAAGCTCGCTTCCGAGAAACTTGCAGAAAGCTGGAGTTTTGGGAACGAGGGGGTTCTGGTAATATAGACTATTTTGCCGTTTCAGCTTTTGGAGTTTTAGGAAATAGATTTCCCAGACCTAATTCCATACAAATAGAGCGTGATCGGGGTGGGGTTTCATCGGTTTTAGAAAAACCTAAAATGTGGCGGCCTTTTGGTTTAGTTTCGCCTATTTATTGGCTTTGTACTGGCAAACGCAATCAAGAATTAGATAAGGATTAAAGCAAATGCATACTTATAATATACACGAATTCAGCACTGGTATAAATGTAGAAAAATTGCCCGATGGCAGTTGGAGATCGCGGGGGTATAAGGTAGGAGAATATATGAACTTAACCTTGCCGCAAATTCCCTTAGTTGTTGAACGAGCGATCGCTAACAAAATGTTTGAGGTATCCAAGGATCGTCATAGTCAAAAACCTACTTTTGTAGGACGAGAGGTTAGGGGCAACAATGGAGCTCCCGGTTGGTCAGTGGTAGCGGTAGTCACTCCAGGAGGAGATGAATACGGGCGTTTTAATTCTTTTTATCGATATTTTTTATGTCAGGGAGTAGATCGACTCTGGGTAATATTAGATGAGATCAATAGTTATTGGCAACAATACGGACAACCACCAATTTTCAATCCATTGGAAATTAAAGAAATTGGCAAGCCGAACCATCACAATATTTCTAATAAGCCCCTAGTAACCTTACCTTCAGAGCTAAATGCTTTGGCAGGTAACCATCAACTACCTTTGATTCTTCAACCAGGAAAAGTGTCTGATCTACAGACAATTAATGCAATGGCTGAGAAGATAGCTAATGGTCAACCTGTATCTTGGGCATACGATGTGGAGGCGGTGGAAGATGCAGAAAGATTTCTAGTTATTCAAGCGGCTGATGAAAAAGCGTATCAAGGTCTAAGGAAAATAGGGAATGCTTCAATTAATAATCCCAAAGCCACCCTTCCATCACATGTTGATGGAGCGGCCATTGAAACAGCAATAAAAGCTTTGAGCAGCGGTTCGCAAATTAAGCAGGAATGGATTCAAGCTCTTTTACAGGACGATCAAGTAACTTCAGAGCATTGGAAAATAATCTTTGATGATCGGGGTGCCCATACTGGGATTAAGCAGAGAAATTCTAGTGCTCAAATGGTGCGACTTTTAACTTTAAGGGCAATAATTCTTCCAGAGACTTTACCTGAGTATCTCGAATGGTTTGGTATTGATGGCAAAAATAAGAGAAAAGAGGATAATAAGCAAAAAGTTTCTCTTGCGTTTCAAGGAAAACTTCAAAGATATATTTTACAACTAAAGCCGTTAATTGATGAAAGCATGAAAAGTATCCTGGAGCAAATATTGAAGAAGAAGATATCAATTCCAGCATTCAGTTGGTTGTTAACTGCACAAAAAAGCCTTTGGTCGTCGTATCGCCCCTCGCTCGTGAAAAATGTCAGAAATGATTTAGAAACTATTGATCACAATTTGAAATCTGATGATAGCCCGTCGGAACCTTCGTTTGCTTGTGGAGATTCGATTTGGAAAAAATTGCAAAGTGAGCTGCGGAAACCCAACTATCGTGGTAGCTATTATCAACCTTTTGCGGATTTGTTTGAGAGGTTGCGTGACTATGAGTTAGCTTCCTATTTTTACCAAGTCAGTAAGGGGGTGGTGCCGAAAAATTTATTTCTGAAAGCTCTTAAAAACAACGAAGACAAATCAGATCTTTGGGGTTTGACACTAAAGAGAGAAATTTCTTGGGAAGAACATCTGATTCGTTGCTTGATCAAAAATTCTTTGCGTTTGACTATAGCAATTGTTTTTTTGACAATCGGATATTTGATAGGTAAAGGACAAAATCAAACACCTCAAGCACAAAAACCAGGGGAACAACAGCTACGAATAGCATATAGTCAGGGTTATTTAAAGGGACAAGAAGATGCTATTAACAAAATCAAGAATACGACACCAAGTCCAAGTCCAAGTCCAAATATAAGTCCAAGTCCAAATCTAAGTCTAAGTCCAAGTCCAAGTCCAAGTCCAAGTCCTTCTATTCCAAGGAATATATTAGAAAAAGAGATGAATATAGCACTTGACAATTTCCCTCAGAGTATCAGAGCAATTGATAAAATCACATCCGATCTAGCTTCTTTAGAAGTGGCAAAGCAAGAGGAATTAGAAAAACAAAAGTTTGTCCAAGAAATTCAGAAGATTCTTGCTAATGATTCAGCACTTAATTATGAGCAAGCAACTACTAAACTATATTTTTTGATAGTAGGGAAGCAAAAAAGAAAAGAGGCTCGCAAAAAATGGGTAAAAGCCATCTATTCATACCAACAGAACAAACAGGAAAAGCTAAAAAATCCGCCTAATGGATATATAAATCCTGATGATAATACAGCTAATTTATTGAAGTGTAACGTAGCTGAATCTCTAAGTTGGAAATGGCAAGATTGGCCAGAGAATTGTTTACCAGAAATGACAGAAGATCAAAAAAAGATTGCTACTAGTAAGGACAAGTTTAACGAGATAACTTACGAAGCAATCAGTCGAATTATATCAGAGTTGAGATATTTAGGACTTGATCAAGAAGCGATTCACCAAGCTATTCGCGAGACTATTGGTAATGTGAAGAATTTTGAATATAAAAAGGCACGAGAAGCGATACCTGAGGGTAAAAACGCCTTAGTTATTGCTATTTATAAATACCAACAAAAAAACAAGATTCAAGGAGAACCTGATGGGATAATTAATGAGCCTAAAAAACCTTTAGATAGGACAATTCAAAATACGTTTAATATTTTGCTGGAACAGGTAAAAAATGAATTGGCAAATAACCCCAACAAATATAAAAATTCCCCAGAAAATCAATAAACATAATGATAACCTATCTTCACATCAGAAAATCAATAAACATAATGATAACCTACCTTCAAATCTTATTAGAAATAGCATTCACCCTATTTTCCTGGGTAGTAATCTTCCTTGCCATAGGAATAGTCCGTTACAATAAAAAATATTTTGGGGCTGGCTTTACTAATAATAGTTTGATGCTTTAGTGGTAGGATTAATATTTGAAAATTTATTAGCTTTATACTGGCAAACGCAATCAAGAATTAGATAAGGATTAAAGCAAATGCCTACTTATAATATACACGAATTCAGCACTGGTATAAATGTAGAAACATTGCCCGATAGCAGTTGGAGATCGCGGGGGTATAAGGTAGGAGAATATATGAACTCAACCTTGCCGCAAATTCCCTATGTTGTCCAACTAGCGATCGCTAACAAAATGTTTGAGGTATCCAAGGATAGTCATAGTCAAAAACCTACTTTTGTAGGACGAGAGGTTAGGGGCAAAAATGCAGATCCCGCTTGGTCGGTGGTAGCGGTAGTGACTCCAGGAAGGGATGACTACGGGCTTTTTAACTCTTTTTATCGATATATTTTATGCCAGGGAGTAGATCGACTCTGGGTAATATTAGATGCGATAGATAATTATTCGCAAAAATACGGACGACTACCAATTTTCAATCCATCGGAAATTAAGGAAATTGGCAAGCCGAACTATCACAATATTTCTAATAAACCCCTAGTAACCTTACCTTCAGAGCTAAATTCTTTGACAAGCAACTATCAACGAGCTTTGATTCTTCAACCAGGACAAGTTTCCGATCTACAGACAATTAATGCAGTAGCTGAGAAGATAGCTAATGGTCAACTTGTATCTTGGGCATATGATGTGGAGGCTGTGGAACGTGCAAGAAGATTTCTAGTTATTCAAGCGGCTGATGAAAAAGCGTATCAAGATCTAATAAGAATAGGGAATGCTTCAATTGATAATCTATCAAGTGTTGATGAACCCTCTATTGAATTAGCAATAAAAGGTTTGATAGGTGGTTCGCAAATTAAGCAGGAATGGATTCAAGCTCTTTTACAGAACGAGCAAGTAACTTCAGACCATTGCCAAACAATCTTTGATGATCAAGGTGCCCATACTAGGATTAAGCAGAGAAATTATAGCCCTCAAATGGTGCGACTTTTAACTTTAAGGGCGATAATTATTCCAGATACTTTGCCTGAGTATCTAGAATGGTTTGGTATTGATGGCAAAAATAAGGGAAAAGGGGATAATAAGCAAAAAGTTTCTCTTGAGTTTCAAGGACAACTTAAAAAACATATTTTACAACTAGAGCCATTAATTGATGGAAGCATGAAGAGTGTCCTGGAGCAAATATTGAAGAAGAAGATATCAATTCCAGCATTCAGTTGGTTATTAACTGCACAAAAAAGTCTTTGGTCGTCATATCGCGCCTCACTTTTGCAAAATGTCAGAGATGATTTAGAAGCTATTGATAACTATTTGAACTCTTCTGATGATAGCCCGTCGGAACCTTCGTTTGCTTGTGGAGATTCGATTTGGAAAAACTTGCAAAGTGGGCTTCCGGGACCCAACTATCGTTATAGCTATTATCAACCTTTTGCGGATTTGTTTGAGAGGTTGGGTGACTATCAGTTAGCTTCCTATTTTTACCAAGTCAGTAAAGGGGTGGTACCGAAAAATTTATTTCTGAAAGCTTTTAAAAACAAAGATAAATCAGATCTTTGGGGTTTGACACTAAACAGAGAAGTTACTTGGGATGAGCATCTGATTAACTTGTTGAGAAGATATTCTTTATCTTTGGCGGCAATATTCATTCTTGTGCTAACTAACTTGTTTTCTTATATGCTAGGTTTACAAAGTAAAGGTAAAATAGGGTTAAAAAACTCAAATGGGGAAACATTAGAACAGGCAAGAGAAGCAGGAGAACAAGAAGGCTATGACAAGGGCTATCAAGTTGGTTATCAAGAAGGATTAAATGCTGCGAGACAAGTTGAAATAATTCCTCCTATGACTAAGGCATCTAGTGAATTTTCAACAACTGCTACAGTGATGGAGGCTCTTGTCAAGAGACTTACAAATCAACTAACGGAAAAGTTTAATCAAGCGGATCCACAAATAATGCGCAATCAAGTAATAAAGGAAATTAAAGCCATTATTGGCAACCCGAACCTTGATTATAGCTCCGCAATTCAAGGCAATGAAAATCACAAAAAGCAATTGATAGAGGCTATCTATTGGTATCAAGCCAACACAGGAGAAAAAGGGTATGGATACATAGATGATAATTTTGAAACAGATGAAAGAATTGAAAAAGAAGTAAACAATACTTTACTGTTCAACTTTGCTAATAGAACGAAGCCAGCTTTAGAAAAACTGATAGAAGAGTTGTTGCAAGATAACAGTTTAAGACAAAAAAATATTGACCGCATCCAGATTATTAATGCTATCAAAAATACTTTTGTGGGAATAACAGATTATACAGCTACCATAGAAGAAGGAAAGCCAAAAGAGGTAGAAAAGTTTGTTAATTCTATTCAACAATACCAAAATGGAGGTGATGGCATAATTAATTATGGTAAACAAACATATCAAAGGTTAAAAGAAGAAATAAAAACACAATATGAAGAAAGATTCAATTTTGCTAACAAAACTAAGCCAGCTTTAGAAAAACTGATAGAAGAGTTGTTAGAAGATGAAAACTTAAGACAAGAAAAGTTTGATCGCAGCCAGATTATCAATGCTATCAAAAATACTTTTGTAGGAATAACAGATTATGCAGGTGCTATAGAAAAAGGAAACCCACAAGAGGTGGAAAAGTTTGTTAATTCTATTCGAGAATACCAAAATGGAGGCGATGGCATAATTCATTATAGTGAAGAAACATATCAGAGGTTAAAACAAGATATCCAAAGACAATTGCTAGAATAGCGATCGCTAATTCCAAACAATAGTTCCCAATAAACTCACCCTTAAAAAATAAACATGAGAACCTACCTTTACATATCATCAGGAATCGCATCCGCCCTCACCGGGTGGATCCTTGGTCATGTTATCATTAGCGACCTTCAATGGTTAAAAAACATCCCCGAACTAGGCCTATTTCCCTGCGTGGCAATTTTCCTGGCAATAGGCATAGTCGCCATAGATCTTTTTCTCAGCAACCCCACCAGATTCCAACGTAACTTAAAAACAGGTTTTATCCCCTTAACAATTGCTGCCGGACTTGGTTTATTGATCGGCACTACCTCTGGAGGTATAGTACAACTTTGGCTCCACCCTCAACTGCGGGATCATGTTTTTCAAGTACCAGACTTTTTTGTTAGAATAATAGGGTGGGTTTTAATTGGAGTAGCAGTAGGTCTAGGAGAAGGATTAACTTGGCGATGGCGTAGCATAGAAGCAGGAGATTCTCGCCGTTATCAACAGCGTTTCTGGACTAGTTTTATTGCTAGTAGTTTGACCGCCTTAGCTGCAGCATTAATATTTGAAAAGTTGCGACAAAACTTTGGAGGTGAAATTCCAGAAGCATTAAAAGCTTGGGAAGAACCTATAGGATTTTCTTTTTTGGGAGGTTTGTTAGGTTTAGTCTTAAGTTTTTCCACCTCTCCCAGTCACACGATCGCTCTCAGAGCAGGTGCCGGTTTTGAGTATCTTTATGGTTCGTCGCTGCTAACTCAAACTACTAATTATCCCCACATCGAAAAGACAAAAAAACCCCCATTAAAATTTGTTAGCGATGATTATGCCGATCGAATTGAAGAGGGATTATCTATTCAATTACCCGCCAGAGGAAAAATAAAAATTGGTTCTGGACAAGACGTACATATTTATCTTCCAGAATTGCCAGAAAATGTGGCCGAACTAAAGTTAAAACCCGGTCAAACTTTATTATTTCCCCAACCTAAATTTTATGGAATAATAGAGTATAGAGGTCTACGTTTAACAACCCCAGGGCCGATTAAATTAAAACATAATGATATGATTACATTTCATGTTCCACAGGGAAATTATAATGATCAAAAACTTTTTAGATTTATTTACTACAATCGCTTTTTGGACCCCCAAGGTTAGTCTATCTTTGCTATTATTGTTTTCTGGGAGTCATCCTAGTTTTGCTCAAGTCGAAAGAGTAGAAATTATTCAAGCAAAACCAGATAAAGATGACGGGAGTGTAGCCTTACGCTTTCAAGCATTTGATCGCAATAATAAAGCCGTAATGCGATTACCAGAAAAAAGTATTACTTTGAGAGTTTGTTCCCAAGACCAAGAGTGCCAAGAACTAGGATTAGGTAATAAAAAATGGACAACCCCTGCCCCAGAAAAACTACCTCCAGCTTGGGTAATTGTCTTATTAGATTTTAGCGGTAGCATGAAGCGATGCGAGGAAAGGGGTAGTTGGGATGAAAGATCTTCTCAATGCTCAGGTAAAAGTAAATTAAAGGGAGCCATTGAAGCGATTCAAAAATTTAGTAAGGATGTGGCTGGACGGAGCCAAAAAACTAAAATAGCGATCGTACCTTTTAGTGAAAGTGGGGGAAGTTGTGTGGGAAAAAAAGTCAGCAGGAAAACACTCAATGAGTTTAAACCAGCAGGAAGTGACGAAATTGAAAATATTCTGAAGGAACTACAAGAAACAGCTCCAAAAGATATTTGTGGAGCGACAAATATTTACGATCCTTTGATGGCAGCAGTAAGATTTTTAGGGGACGAAAATGAGCCTCGTTTTAACCCTCCAAAAGCAGATTCGCTGGAAACAACAGATTCAAAAGAACCGGAACCAAGGTTATCAATTATTTTGCTTTCTGATGGCTATCACAGCATCTATGCAAATTCACAAAAAAGAAAAAGATATCAAACAGAAGCAGAGGCAGAGAGAGAACATTTTGAAACCCAACTTATCCCAGCATTAGAAGAAAATTCTCATATTACTGTAAATACTATAGGTTACGGTAAAACCGCCCAAGAATTAAAGCAAGAGTACAATTTAAAGGATGAGCCCAATATCGAAAATCTATATTTGTTGAAAGATGATTTACCGGTTGCAGATATAACTAACTACAAAAGATTAAAACAAATTAGCGAAGAATTTGTCGATCAACAGTCCTTGGTCAGAATTGCTGAAATTACTAGAGGAGTCCACGAATTTTCTGCTAGCGCTAATGATGTGGCTAATGCTTTAACTGACTTCCTCAACGCCATGCTTAACGAGTATGAAATTACCTATGTTCAACCAACAAGTTCAGATCGCGGTTCCGCACATAACGTTCAAGTCATCGTTAAGTCTCCCGATGAGGGCCGTGATATCAAATCTCAACCAGAATCTTACACATTTCCCTGGGTTGGACCAAAGCTACCTGCAAAAGTGCGGGGGGTTGTATTCTTATTTGTATTAGTAATGGTCATAGTAGGTATTTTTATTCCTTTCTGGTTATTTACAAAATCTCTGAAACGAGGGTAAAATCAAGCAAACAAAGGGAAGCAGTTACGGTATAAGGGATTATTAAAAGTTTTTTATTGTATTGAGAGTAAGTAGAAACCTGGCATGGAAAGTATTTAAAGGTAAGAAGGTTCTATGCTAGGTCTGTAAAAATAATATGAAATCTATTAATGTTTGCTACCAATATTGATCTGGTCTCGGGAGATATTCGGATATTAGTACAATTTTTGGTATTTCAGATCAGAATAATTAACACGCTCTTGGCTTGTATAGTAATGCATGCAAGTCAAAATTAATCTATTCAACAGTCAAAAGCCATTCCTGAGTGAGCCCTAAAAATTCATAAAATCAACTCATTAAAAATATTAGCTTATATGAAGTGTCGAACGCAGCTAAAAGCTTGAGTATAAGAGTATTACTTTGGTGTTAATTAGATCAGCACATCTGGTAGCATTGGTATAATTAAATAGTTAATTAGGAGTACTGTAGTTTATTTACGTGAGCAAATTTATAAGGATAAATTAAAAGATTTAGACTTTTTTTTCAGAGATATTTAATTGGTACAGTTTTGCAAAAACTTTCATAGGATTTTTTGCATAAATAATACTCAAATCCTTTGATATTAAAAATTATCTAATATTGTTTTATTTACATAAAGATGTAATATAATATAATAACTCAATAATACTTGCTGATTAAAATAATTAATTATTTTGGCTTAAGATGTAGCCTTAAATTTTATACATAGTTATTGATAATTATTTTGGGGCTTTCCAACTGTAGCATTACCTTGAAGAAATAGTATTACAGCCTATAAGCCTGGTTGAAAACTAAAGGTTTAATAGATCATGGGGATTTTTAACAATGAATCAATACTACAAAGACAAAAGCTTTTATACACTAAGACTCCATAGGGTAACAGCTCTGAGCTTAATATTAGGAACATTAGCCACTGCTCCCGCCAACTCCCAGCCCATAACCCCGGCTAAAGATGGGACCAATACTACCGTCACTCCACAGGGCCAACAATTTAATATTAAAGGTGGGACTCGTAGTGGTGCTAATCTATTTCACAGCTTTGATAAGTTTAATGTGCACTCTGGTCAAACTGCCAACTTTGT
>JAGGDU010000022.1 GCA_018457135.1 Trichodesmium erythraeum GBRTRLIN201
CCCAAAACTTTTTCAGTATGAAATTTTGCCGCAACCTACTTAGGATTGCTATATTCAGATTAAAAGATAGTAATTATCAAAAAGTAATTCTAACAATATGTGGTTTACTCAAACTAAGAATAGGAAAATTAATTTTAGTCGAAAATTTCAATAATTGAATTAATAAAAAGAAAAAAAGATGCAATAAAACATTTAGTTATTAACAATAAGTACCTCAAAGACTGATAATGGTGTACAACTAGCTAAAAATGCTTGGCAATTATAAAAAAGCTAAAGTCAAACGAGACAAAAGCTTTAGCAATTTTTGAATATGTCTAATAGTCCGTAATTAACTTACCTGTCTTAACCTCCGTTCATCATAGACCATACTCAAATTATGAGAAATTATTTCCCAATAGACAGGATAACTTTCTTGAGTATAAACCTCTTGGGCTCTAACAAAACAAGCGATCGCCTGCTTGAGATTATTTTGTTTATCTCCCATCATCCGATCTAGATAAACATTTCCCAGATTATTTTGAGTAGTTGCCCAGTCTAGGGGAAACTGTTCCTTAGTCCGTACTTTAAGAGCAAAAATATAACAAGCGATCGCCACTTCAATATTTTCCTTTTTTTCTCCAGCAATACGTTCATGGTAAGCACTACCCAGATTATTTTGAGTAGTTGCCCATTCTTGAGGCAACTTCTCTAAACGCCTCACAGTTAAAGCTTTCTGATAACAACTAATAGCATTTTCCAAATTTTCCTTTCTTCTTCCGGCAATACGTTGTTGATAAGCATTCCCCAAATTATTTTGAGTAGTTGCCCATGTTTCAGGCAACGCAGAATTAGTTCTAACTTCAAGAGCTTTATCATAACAAGCGATCGCTACTTCTATATTTTCTTCTAAGTTTCCAATAGTACGTTTTTGGTAGCTACTACCTAAATTATTGTGAATAGTTCCCCAAATTTCTGGAAATTCTTGACAGCTTAAAACTTTTAAAGCCACTTCATAACCTGCTATTGCTATTTCTACATTATTACTTTGATTTCCCAAAGGAAATTGTAGAATTAGGTTACTAAAACTAATAATATCTAGAGCGATATTTTGCGCTAATTTTTGCTCCATTTTTGGCAAATTTTCACCAGCCCAAGTTTGTATAACTTTGAGAAAATTTTTATTAAGTAGATCCTGATTATATTCTAATAATGAATAAATATTTTCTAGTTTTACATCATTATCAGATATTATTTGTAATACCTGCATCAAGAAAATTATATATTTTTTTTCATCTACAGATAGGGAAATATTTTTTAAATTTATCTCTAATATTGCTGCCAAATTTTCCAACCATTGAGCATGCAAACCATCTATTTTTCTATTAAACTTTGCTATTTTTTTCATGACTTGAACTAATCCCAAATCTAGTAAATCTTGATTAGCTTGTAAGATTTTATTTTCATTACCAGAAGGTGAAACTAATAAGGACTGAACTAGACCGATGTAACTAGAAATTTGTGGTTGATGCATATTTTTTACCTCAGAGTTTTGTTTGCTAGACTCCGCTATCTATTTCTCATAGTAATTCCTAAAAATAATGTAATACCTTGCTCAAGACTTAAGTAATTAAGTAATAAATAAATAAGTAAAGTTCAGCAATATTTTTAACTATTCTAGGGAAAAAATCTAATTACTCTTATTTCCAAGAAGTCTAATTTACTACTAAACTTGTATGGAATGCCCTTACTTACTCTCAAGAAGATTTAGCAATAATTTTGATATTTGCTATGAGGTAGATATTTTTTATTTATTTACAATTGATGGTTACCTTGATAAAAAAACTTTTAAAGAAAAATTTATAGTTAGTAAAAATATTAGATGGTAAGTTTGTATAATTTCAGAGTTAATTAATACAGTAATTTACTGTTAACTCTTGTAATATAACCGATTTAATTCCCTTCTTCTTTCAGACCAAAACAGGCTTTTTTTTATAATATTGATAAATTTACTATTTACTATCAAATACTTTTATAGTCGTTTTAATTAAAATTGAAACAAAAATTGAGTATAATAAAATCAAGTCAACTAGAAACTATTTTGAACTATTCCTTACAGTTTAGACTTCAGATAAAAAGTAATAAATTGTGTATAAAATGGCGGTACAATTACCAAAGTAGCTCATACATTTGGGATAGGAATAGCTTCAATATATAGATAGTTATCTCG
This sequence comes from Trichodesmium erythraeum GBRTRLIN201, assembly GCA_018457135.1. Taxonomy (GTDB): domain Bacteria; phylum Cyanobacteriota; class Cyanobacteriia; order Cyanobacteriales; family Microcoleaceae; genus Trichodesmium; species Trichodesmium erythraeum. The sequence continues at coordinate 2,207 of JAGGDU010000022.1, forward strand.
CCCAAAATTGTCAGCAACTAAGGTAACAATTAGTCAAAGAAAATTAGATTAGAAAGAATTAGAAAAAGATGTAAAATCAAATCCAGAGTCGCTCATTGTCAGACAGAGCTAAAAAATTTGGAGTTAATCAAGCAGCTATATTTTATGTTTTAAAAATAATGAATTTTCCTTAAAAAAAAACAACTTTGTTATAGAGAAAGAAATAGAGAATAAAGGATAAAATATTATCAGCTTTCCCTCGAAATTTTATCAAAAGATTGGGAAGTAAAAGCCTTGTATTTATTTATGAATCAGGATTTGAAGATAATCAAGACTGTATTTATGCCTAGTCAAAAAAAGGGAAAAAAGTTTATGGTTAGCAAGAGGGAAAACGAGGTAAAAGAGAAAATTTAGTAGCCGGGAGAAGAAAAAAGGAAAAAGATTTAATAGCACCAATTATATTTAAAGGAACCCTAAATACAGTGGAATTTTAATAATGATATGATCAACATTTATTACCATCATTAAAAATTTCCAGTGTACTGCTGCATGGATAATTCACCATTAATTACGAAAAAACTTTATTAGATAATTAGTAGAAGCAGGGGGTCACCAATTAATATTTTTGCCAAAATACTCTCCTGATTTAAATGGCTAAGAACATGATTTTAGTGCATTAAAAAGAGCTAGAATGTATTCACCTATCAATACATCTATTGATAAAATTATTCGTAATTATTGTGCCAGATAGTGTCTCATTCTTATTTAAAGTAACTATAACTTATGTCAACTATCTCTAAGCCTATTTAGGCTCATTAAGTATTGTATATATCTAAAATTAATATTTATATAAACTTCATGGAGTATTAGTACATCTAGGTAAAGCTTTTTTGCTTAAATTATAAAATTTTATAAAAGTTACTAGAGTAGGAAGTGGAGGAAGCAAAACTAACAGGTAAAGTCAAAAAAAGTCTGTGAAAGTAAAAGAGTCAAAAGTCAAGAGTTAAAAGTTAAGAGCCAAGAGCCAAGAGTCAATAATCAAGAGTTAATTTTGTCTTTAAATACCAAATAGTGATAATCTATTTCAAAATTATAATCTTTGAATTGCTAAGTAAGTATTTCGTCGTCAGTTATGAGTTATTAACTCATTATCACACCGAAAAAGGAATTAGTCTCCAAAGAGAATTAAAATCCATAAATAAATATGAATAAATATGAATAAATATAAAGTAAAAAGTCACCAACTAAATTCTTGACAAAACTGAATACTTAAATTTTTAGATTCTATTAAGTTTCTTGAAGTAAACACTGCAAAATATCTATCCAATGACAAAACTAATTATTCAAATACCTTGCTACAACGAAGAAGAATGTTTAGGAGTAACTCTAACTGCTTTACCTCGAGAAATACCAGGAATAGACATCATTGAATGGCTAATAATTAACGATGGTAGTCAAGATCGAACAGTTGAAATTGCTAAAGAGTATAAAGTAGATCATATTATTAGTTTTCCCAGAAACCAAGGTTTAGCCAAAGCATTTATGGCAGGTTTAGAAGCTAGTTTAAAAGCAGGAGCAGATATTATCATTAATACTGATGCAGATAATCAATATTGTGCCGATGATATTCCTTATTTAATTCAACCTATTATTTTGCGCCAAGCAGAAATTGTAGTAGGTCAAAGACCAATCTGGGAAACTAAGCACTTTTCTTATACTAAAAAATTACTGCAACAATTAGGGAGTTGGGTAGTCAGAATAGCGAGCAATACAAATATTCCAGATGCACCCAGTGGTTTTCGAGCTTTTAGTCGTGAAGCCGCCATGCAACTTAATGTATTTAACTCCTATACTTATACTCTAGAAACAATTATTCAAGCAGGGCAAAAAGGTATAACAATAACGTCAATTCCTATCAGAACAAATAGTGTATTAAGACCTTCCAGACTAGTTAGAAGTACCCCTTCTTATGTATTGCGTTCTCTATTTACTATACTGAGAATTTTCTTACTTTACAAACCCCTACGTTTTTTCCTGATGTTAGGAAGTTTACCCTTGAGTTTGGGAGTAATTTCTGGTATTCGTTGGTTATTTTTCTTTTTTAGTGGATATGAAAAAACCAGAGTACCTACTTTGATTTTAGCAACAATATTAGTCTTGGTTGGATTTCAGTTATGGATATTAGGTTTAATCGCAGATTTAATGGCAGCTAATCGTATAATTATGGAAGAAATTCAAGTGCGAATGCGCAGGCAAGATTGTAATAATAATAATTACAAAAAGTAACAGAATTTAGGTTTATAATCTTGCTCCTAACTTTTTGAATTCGTTTTATGGATAAACTCTAATAACTTCTTAATGTTAATAGTAATTAAATACTTTATAGGATTCTGTAGGTAATTTTTTTACAGTAAATATGAGAATGAATAATTCAATAGTTATCTATCAATATTTAGAGTAATTTTAATTATTAACTTTATAAGAACTGATTTGTAAACTTAGCTGAGAGTATTAATATTATCTAGCTTTTAGTAATTTGGGGTTGACTGGAAAAACTTGCAAAACCTCAGCATAAGTAGGTAGGCATTAAAACTTGTTGCTATACAACAAAATGTAAATTTACTCTCAAATACACTGTCCAGAAGAGCTTGTAGTTACTTGAAAAAATTTCACATAGTTAAGGGATTTCTTTGCCTACTTAACTTAACGGGACTTTAGTGAAAAAATAGTAAAAAAAAGGGTATAATGTATACCTGAT
>JAGGDU010000023.1 GCA_018457135.1 Trichodesmium erythraeum GBRTRLIN201
ATTATTATCTAATACTTTTGTTAAAAATATACAATTAATTTTGTCTAATCACTTATAGATGGTCATCTCGCCCAAAATTGGAAGCAACTAAGGTAAAGCGTCGTCGAATAAAATTAGATTGGAAAGAATTAGAAAAAGATGTAAAACCAAATCTAGAGTTTAAATTGGCATACAAAGCTAAAAAAAATTGGAGTTAATCAACCAGCTATATTTTATGCTTTTAAAAGAATGAATTTTCCTTGAAAAAAAACAACTTCGTTATAGGGAAAGAAATAGAGAATAAAGAATAAAATATTATTAGAAACTACGAAATTTAATTCAAAAAATTGGAAATAAAAGCGTTGTATTTATTGATGTATCAGGATTTTAATACAATTGAGACTGTATTTATGCCTGGTCAAAAAAAGGGAAAAAATTTATGGTGAGCAAGAGGGAAAACGAGGTAAAAGAGAAAATTTAGTAGCAGGGAGAATAAAAAAGGAAAAAGATTTAAGAGCACAAATTATATTTAAAGGAAACCTAAATGCCGTAGTATTTGAATAATAGTTAGAGAACATTTATTACCATCATTAAAAATTCCCAGTGTACTGCTGCACGGATAATTCACCATTAATTACGAAAAAAGGTTATTAGAGAATTAGTAGAAGCAGGGGGTAATCAATTACTATTTTTGCCAAAATACTCTCCTGATTTAAATGACTAAGAATATGATTTTAGTGAATTAAAAAGAGCTAGAATGTATTCACCTATCAATACATCTCTTGATTAAATTATGCGTAATTATTGTGCCAAATAGTGTCTCATTCTTATTTAAAATAACTATATATATAGCGCCTTTGCGTAAGTCCTGATGTTATTATTTGAGTACCCTCAAAAAAAGTGATGGCGAACTGTGACATCAGCAACAAAGCTAAAACAATTGTAATTGAATAAATTTAAAGGGCTAAAGTGCTTCATGGAGCGACATGAAATGGGGAGAGGGTTGCACAACGGTGTATCGTGGAACAGAGTTATATTGCTATTGATCACAGGAAAATAGTGTTTGTGGATGTGATATAAGATGTAAGCTTAGATGTATTGATGTTGCATTTTTATGCCCTGTAAAGACTTATATAGTATGATTTGAGTCGGAAACTCATGGGGTGACAAGCTAGTTGAAAGCTATATATAGAAATGAATTTGCGTTCAGGAACTGAGGAATACTTCAACTAAAAGAAAATCCTTATTGGACTGGGAAAGGGGTGCAGTGCCAGGGCAGAGTGCTCGCACTGCACCCCCTAAAATTGTTGAATCATTATTCAAGTTATACTAGAGAATAATATTATGAAAAAAATCACTTTTATTAATTGATAGTTAATCAAAAATTACAGTCTAATTAACCACTGTATTCATCGCTTTTATTCCCCTATGATAATAGAGAAATTTATGAGGCTTAAGCCTCATTAAATATTCTACTAATTCCCAGAAAAAATTATCATTTATTGCCCAATAAATCCTAGATAATCCCACAAAAAAACTACTATTTCTTCTTTCTTTTATACCTCTTTTATTAGTTCTTGATATATATTCTTGAAGCCCTTTATTTTTAATTTTTTTTCCTTAAAATGAACTAATTGCATAAGAAATAGCTATTAATAAAATTAGATTGTTCAGTCTGTTTTCATTGGCCTTAGCTGCTTCTAGGTTATAAGCACCGCTTTTATAATCCTTAAACATTGCTTCTATTCCCATTCTCTGGCTATATATTTTTTTAACTTTTCCAGTATATGATAAATTGGTGAGAATATACCATTTCTCTACAACAGATTTTTGACGTAATTAATATTTTTATATACTAGTAAATTATATGTACCTACCTTCAAAATCTTGGTAATTTTTTGATTCAATAACAGTTTAGTTTCACCGATATTTATTTTTAATTCTGAGATTTTACAATATTTTCTGCCTCGTTTTATCATGGTTAATTTTTGTTGTCTCAAAACAAAATATACATCTTGTTTTTGATATTTTTTCAACCAATGAGATAGAAAAACACTGTGGAATTATCTATCTGCTGTCAGAATTACTTTCTGGCCTTTTAATAACCTGAGCACTGGACGGATTACTGCTTTTTGTTCAGTTAAATTACTAGCTCCTTTATGAGTTAAAATCTTCCAATATATAGGCAAAGCCCTCTTTTCCAAACCTAAACTAATCATTAATATATTAGTATTTTGCCACTGAGTCCTATCTAAAATTAATACTAATTCTGAACTAAAGCTGAATAAATTTTCTCTTATTATTTGAACTAAAGGAAACCAAAATAAAGGTAAGCTAAATTCTTTTAAAGCTAAAAATATTTCCCATAAGTTTTCGTTTACTTTCTAATTTTATTGGTAGGGGAAAATAATTACTTAATTTTGATATTTGTACAGTTTTATGTACAGATACTAAGTATAATAATATTTGCAATGTTACTACTTGAGATGAACTCAACTTTTGCTTAATATGATTTTGATAAAAGCCTAATATATTCACTTTTATTGATTTTTATTTGTAATTACTAACCCCTTTTTATCATATTTTTAACTATTTCCAAAACTTTTTAAATGAATAAATAATCAACTCAGATGGTGGATAAAAGTGAAGCTCGCGATCGCCACCTCCCAAATTCAAAACCCCATTCTTTTTAAATTTAATTATTATTCAACTTATTGTCTTAAATTATTACTATATCTACAATTAAGCTTACTTGTCACCCCATAAACATTTGAGTCGGAAAACTTGATGCATCAAAGACGATCGCATAGTGTGTCTTCGGAGCTCAGTATTGGTCATTTGTCAAAAAAATTAGATGCGTTTTCCCCGCTTCTTTTCCGAAATCTTTCCTCAACAATTTTTAAAATCCAAATTCTTTGAGATGAGTAATTAATCCTGCTTCAGAAATAGCCAGAGTATTTGCCTGACAATAGTTGTGTGGTTCATTTGAAACAGTTCTATTTTATTCAATTCCCAATAGAAAACCCAATTTCTGGTTTTTGAGAAATTTCAAGTTTTCTACTCCTGAACACCAAGTATCTCCTGTTACAATTCTAGGTTTGACTCCCCAGCTTATTATTTCACTTAGTATTTCTCTGAGATAATGGTTTTTAGTTTTTCCTTCCCTGTTATCATCAGGACTTACGCAGATACGCTATATATAGCGTACTGTCAAAATGAAATTGTCAATACTATAATTAGCTCTTTTAGGATAAATATTACTTTTAATATCTATTAAAATAAGGTTATAAAATATTAATTTTATTTGCTAAAATTGTTTGATTATTAGATAAAAAGTACAGGATTATTTTAGTTAAAAATATGAATTTTAATTTTGTTATAAATCGTCAATATTTACTTAAATAGCACACATATTTTACAATAACGCTTGATTTAAATGATTTACTGTCTAAAAACCAATCAAGTATTGACTCGCGCAGAACTAGCCAAGGTACTAGGTCGCCATGAGTCAACGATTACACGCTGGCTCACACTTTATCGAGCTGGAGGACTAAAAAAGCTGTTAGAAGTCAAAAATGTACCCGGAAAAACTTCAAAAATTTCTCCCGAAATTTTAGCAGGTTTACAAGCCAAATTATCAGAAACAATTGGGTTCAATAGTTTAGGAGAAATTCCAAAGTGGTTAATAGAAAAATATCAAGTTCAACTAGCCGATAAAACCGTTCATAAAATCTTTTGATATAAATTAAAAGCTCAACCGAAAACACCTCGTTCTTATAGTATTAAAAAGGATGTTTTAGCTGAAGAAAATTAAAAAAAAACTGAAATTAGGATTGAAGGTATTATTATATGAACTATTCGGGAAAGGTGAAAAAATTCGCTACTTTTCCCAAAATGAAACCCGTTTAGGATTAAAAACAATTCCTGGTAAAAGGATAACTGTAAAGGGAGTAAAGCCATTAGGATCCACTCAGTGGAAACGAAAAAATTTCTATCTTTATGGGGCAATAGAGATAAAAACTCAAGATTGCTATTTTTATGAATTTTCTCACCTAGATGGTCAATGTTTTCAGGAATTTATCAACCAATTATCTGAGGAATTTAATGGCAGTATCAATTTTCTTCAGCTCGACAATGGGACTTTTCATAAAAACGTAGATTTCAAGGAATTCATAATACCAATATTCCAACTTTCCCATAGTCTTGAACTTAACCCTATTGAACGTTTTTGGTAACAATTAAAGGGGAAGTTACAATTTGGGTTAATTGCCAAATTATTCAACAATTACAGCAAAAAGTTTCGGAGATTCTCCTGAAAATTGACGAGTTAACTTTGGCATCTTTGACTAAATGGAATTATCTAATAGAAGCAATATTAAGCGTAACTTCTTCATAGAGAATTGGTATTAGCGATCGCTCTATAATTTTCTTCACTATTATATATTATTAACTTATATTAAGCGCAGCTTCATAGAGAATTGGTATAAGATTACTAATTATTCACTATTAAGCTGATAAGGAAGACTTCCTCCTTGAGGTAAAGGTTTAATATCCCCAGTTTCTTGATATTTTTTGGTTAAGGTTTGAAGAAAATTTTGGCTAACTCCAAACCTAGGAAAGAGCTTGCTTATAGACATTTTTTCCGCAGCAACAAATTGCTACAATTTTTTTTCTAAAGTCTATAGAATAAGGTTTTATCAGTTTTGCGATCTCTATAAAAATTATCCGTCCTAATTTACCTTATGGCTATGGGAAATGCTATAGTCTAGATGATAACTGAGTTGAATTGGTTTGGCGCTCAGTCAAATAGTATATTGCTAATGGTCTTTTCAAATCAACTGAAAAGTAAGAGTAGTTGTTACATAAACTTTTAAATAGACATCTCCGAAAAATAAATAAATTGTGATAGAGTAATAAAAAATAGAAAT
>JAGGDU010000024.1:0-33225 GCA_018457135.1 Trichodesmium erythraeum GBRTRLIN201
CTGAATATGTCGAGCAGCAGCCAGAGCTTCTGGTAATAATTCTGGGAATTTCTCAGCCAAAGCACTGAGAACGTGGGCGCGACCCCGCTCAGACTGAATATGTCGAGCAGCAGCCAGAGCTTCTGGTAATAATTCTGGGAATTTCTCAGCCAAAGCACTGAGAACTTGGGCGCGATAGTATTCATCCTGAATATGTCGAGCAGCAGCCAGAGCTTCTGGTAATAATTCTGGTAATTTCTCAGCCAAAGCACTGAGAACTAGGGCGCGACCCCGCTCAGACTGAATATGTCGAGCAGCAGCCAGAGCTTCTGGTAATAATTCTGGGAATTTCTCAGCCAAAGCACTGAGAACTTGGGCGCGATATTTATCATGCTGAATATGTCGAGCAGCAGCCAGAGCTTCTGGTAATAATTCTGGTGTCAGTTTCTTAGCCAAAGCACTGAGAACTTGGGCGCGATGTGTTTCACCCTGAATATGTCGAGCAGCAGCCAGTGCTTCTGGTAATAATTCTGGGAATTTATCAGCCAAAGCACTGAGAACTTGGGCGCGATCGTATTTATCCTGAATATGTCGAGCAGCAGCCAGTGCTTCTGGTAATAATTCTGGGAATTTATCAGCCAAAGCACTGAGAACTTGGGCGCGATCGTATTTATCCTGAATATGTCGAGCAGCAGCCAGTGCTTCTGGTAATAATTCTGGTGTCAATTTATCAGCCAAAGCACTGAGAGCATGGGCGCGATCGTCTTCATCCTGAATCTGTCGAGCAGCAGCCAGTGCTTCTGGTAATAATTCTGGTGTCAATTTATCAGCCAAAGCACTGAGAGCATGGGCGCGATCGTCTTCATCCTGAATCTGTCGAGCAGCAGCCAGAGCTTCTGGTAATAATTCTGGCATCAATTTCTCAGCCAAAGCACTGAGAACTTGGGCGCGATAGCATGCAGACTGAATACGTCGAGCAGCATCCAGAGCTTTTTGTAATAATTCTGGTGTCAAGTTCTCAGCCAAAGCACTGAGAGCATGGGCGCGATCGTCTTCATCCTGAATATGTCGAGCAGCAGCCAGAGCTTCTGGTAATAACTCTGGTAACTTATCAGTCAAAGCACTGAGAGCTTTGGCGCGATCGTCTTCATACTGAATATGTCGAGCAGCAGCCAGAGCTTCTGGTAATAACTCTGGTGTCAATTTCTTAGCCAAAACACTGAGAGCTTTGGCGCGATCGTCTTCATCCTGAGTCTGTCGAGCAGCAGCCAGTGCTTCTGAAAGCGCCTGTTTTTTGAAGTTTTCTGGCAAATAATCAACTAACATTACCAGAGATTTTACTTTATCCAGTAGATCTGGCTTTTGTAATGCATAAGCCAACCCTTGCTCAGGACTCCATACATTGTTTTTAACCAAAGCCACCAATAACTCCCTTCGTAAATTCGCTGCCAAACTATTAATAGAAGCAGTGATCAAAGCATAACGACACTGCCAACCAACAACTTGAGCCAACCGACCTTCATCCCAGTCAACCTCTGCTAACTCCCAAGCACGAGCCACATCAGTAATAAAAATCCCAATTCGCCCCAAACCATCGCAGGTTTCATACCAACCATTAGCCCCACTTTTCGACTCCTCCCCCAATAACCCATGAATATCCCCTATCATCCCCGCCCTTTCAAAATGCCAGACCAGATGCTGATGAATATAACCATCATCAGGCAAAGTATGCCAAAGATAATTATCAGTTAACCTCCTATATTTCTCCAAAAATATTCCGTGAGCCTCAGCCAGACCAATACCCAACCCCGCCAGAGCACCCCTACCCCTTGGCTTTAGGGGAGCACTCAACAAATTCCGAGCCAAATGATGAAATAAATCATGTAAACGATAACTCTTCTTACCATCAGACAAAGCCACACCATCCAACAACAACGCCTTACTCCGCAAATACCCCAACTCATCCCTGGCATCCCGCTCATCATCCATATCCCAGAGTACAGCCGTCATCCCCTGAGTAATATTCACATCCTCCGGCAATATCCCCAACCAAATCAAACCCTCCCTAGTTTCCGGCTCCAGTCTCTTAAGACTCAAATTCAACGAAGCAGTCAAACTCAACCGTTTTAAACTAGCCTCATCAACAACATCCCTCGCCCCCGGTCGATCCAACGTTCTCAACCGAGCAACTTCTCCTTGAATATCCTCCAACAGCACACCCCAAGACAGACCATCCTCAACTTGAGCCGCCGCCAACTCCAAAGCCAAAGGCAAATATCCCAACTCCTGAACCAAAGCCTCCGCCTGCCGAGCCTCCTCTCCCCAAATCTCACGGCCCAACCTCCCACTCAACAACAACATCGACTGCTCCAAGGTCATCACATCCAGACTATAAGTCTTAGCACTCAAAGCCTCAGCGATCGCCCTTTCCCGAGTAGTCACCAAAACCTGACAACGGGGACCACCCAGATTAAATATTTGAGCATGGTCCGAATTCCAAGCATCATCCACCACCAAAAGCACAGCCTTATCAGAAAGCAAAATCCGCAGATGATTAACAGTCACCTCCACACTTGTCGGTTTAAAATCATAGTCACCCAACTTCTGGACCCAACGACCAAGCATAGGCAAAATATTAGGCTCTTGGCCCAAAGTCACCCAGAGAATACCATCACAAAAACGAGATTGTACATCCCCATCATAAGCCAAAGCGGTTGCCAGAGTAGACTTACCCACAGCACCCAAACCGTGGATAGCAGTCACGACAATAGCAGGCCTATCTAATGAATCTATCAGTAGATTAGCCTTTAAATTGTCACTGTATTCGGGGCGGTCTACATAATATTTTGGGAGTGGGGGGGCCTCAAATATATTGATTCTAACTTTTGTCGTGTAGGTGGAGGCACCAAATATTTTTTTACAAACTTTTTTACGGAAAGATAAACCAAATCATTTTTTCGAGGTTTAGCAATAGAATTATGATCTGCTTCAACAGCAACAGGTTTAACATCCTTAATTCCTGGGTTAGCACTATCCTCATCTACAACCAAAACCCCAGCCATAGGCTTAGTTTCATAAAGGACATGAGTTTTAATATTCAAATTTTCAATATTTTGTCGATACCATTCGTTCAGGTCCCGTAACTGAGGCCCATGGGCTTTCAACTCCTTAACATTAACCGTCGCTTTTGTCAAGACATTAAAATTATCAATTAAATTAGCCAGATGTGAACCTTGATGGGGAGTAGACAAAAAAACTATTCCTTGAGTCTGTTGGATAATAGCTTTTTTCTCATCAAAATTTTGAGCAGTGCGAATTAAATCTTTAACAACCAGACCACCCATACTGTGAGTGATAAATATTAAAGGGCCATCGCCTATATCATTAACATCTAGATATTCCCATAGATTACTTGCTAAGTCAAAACGCGGCATGCCCTCACCAACATATCCAAAGCGAGGCGCATCATATCCAAAAGTCCAGACATTAACAGCTATTTCATCTTTCTGTAAATCTTGCCCCAACCAAAAAGGCCAAAAGTCCAAATTTTGATTATTTTTTTTACCTTGAGGATGCCATGTCCCCCAGGGGTGGCCAGCTAACCCATGAACAAAAACAATATCACCTCTAGGATGAGAATTTTCACACTCAAATACTCGTGATAAACCAAGCATCTTTTCTTCTGTCATATTATTTTCAGTTTAAAAAGCACATCTTGACTTACGGAAAATATAAAATTGTACAATAAAAATAGGAATTAACATTTTTGGAGTGCTCCGTAAAATGAAAAATCCTATTTAAAGTTAGTAATTATAGGTAAACCTTTTAGACTATAGCATAAAATTTCCATAATTATTACAGTACTTTCCGTTGCCAGTAAGTTAAAGTTTATAAAAGATATAATTTTATTCTTAAAACATTATCTGTAGTCAGACTTTAGAAAATTAGTATTAGTTAAAATCTAGGAATTAAAGTTTTGAGAGTAGCTTCCATAATATCTGTAGTTTGAGCAGAAACTGTATATACTAGAGCCTCTCGATAAACCCGTTGCGCCGCATTATTTTTATCATTTGCTGCTCCACTAGAAACAGTAACAGCAGCAGTAGCACAACGTTGAGCTAAATTAATAGCTTTTGCTCTAAGATTAAGTTTTGTAGCAAAATCTATGTCAGGATTTTTATTAGCTAATTCTATAGAACTTCGACATTGATTAACCTCTGCTGTCAGAGAACTTATAGTATCTGTAATAAAAGCTAGAGATTTATTTTTTGACACTTCTATCATAACATCTATACCTGCCAAAGCACATCCTAAAGCAAACGAAGTAAAGTATAATATTTTTTTTATATCGTTTTCTTGAATATAATTTTTAGGTTTAATAGAAACTAAACGTGAATTAGGTAAAAACCAATTCTTAACTGTAGCACTAACAGTATTAGTTGAATTAATAGCACACAACTGCATAGGTTTTGAGAAAGTAATATTGCCATTTAATTGATTATTTTCAACAAAAGGCATCATACCAAAAATTGCTTGACCATCAGGTAATTTTGCTGCAATAATAAACTCTTGAAATATACCCCAACCAGTTATCCAAGGTACAACTCCTTCTATATAATATCCATCCGTAGTTGGAACAGCTTTCACAGGTGCTTCCCCAGAGCGTCGAAGTTGAGAAAAGGCTATTCCTAATAATATTTTGCCGTAGCTCAAATGGGGTAAATATTGTTTTTGTAATTGATAATTTTGACTTGATGCTAACATTGCCGCTGCACTTTGATGTTGGGTTTGGAGAAAAGATAACGCACCAGAATGTCTTGCTAAAAGTAATTGATAATTAAAATAATCTTGTTGATTTAATTCTAAACCCCCCCATTTTTTAGGAACTCGTAGTCCTAATAAACCTGATTTTCCCAAACTCATTAAAGCCTTTTCTAATTCTCGTGGGTTACTGTCAATTTCATTAGCTACAGGAGTAATATTTTGTAAAATTGAATAGTCAATTTGCTCTACATTTTGGTTTCTTTCTGAATTTTTAGGGGGAAGTGATATAGTCATAAGCAAATCCTCAACTAGTTTTTGGACTACATCATATCACAATTAAATTTTTAGCAACAGGAAATATCCAAGAAGAAAAGGCAGGTTCAGGAAGCTTCTGAAACCCTCGTAGTGTATTTTTGGCAACGAGAACATAAGGGTTTGAGCATAAATATTGAATTTGTTAATAAAACTTAACATCTTGAGATATACTTACCCTAAAAGAGTTATTTTTATTTGTATTGTTTTACCAGTTTTTGGACTAAACTTTTAGTCACAGAAAAAATAACGGCCACAAATGCGAATTGATATTTTCTGTTTATCGTTTCAAAAGTGTAGCAACTATTTTTTCTTAACGTATTTGGAAGTGCTAATGGTCATTTAAATAATCTCAAATATAACTCAATAGTTATAAACCAAAGTTATACACCAAATTTTGCTATTGTAATTAATTAACAAAAAGAGCTAAACCCGAACCATAAACAACAACAAACTTGACAAATCAATTATCCTCTGAACCTATAGGAAAATGACGATTATTATTAACCTGATAATAATGATTATTATTTTGGTTGAGATAGGAACGAACCTGCTGGTTTAGATGAATGTAAGTCTGAATATCAATTTGATTTAATAATAACATTTCCCTATATTTATTAGCTGCAGTTTCCAGTCTTTCTCTCATTTTTTCTTGGCATATTCCTGAAAGACTTTGAAACTCATCAATTAATGCTATTGTATTTTGAATATCTTTTCGATGTTGTTTTTCTTGTAGTTTTCGAGACTTATTAGCAAGATCTTGTGTCATATGCTCTAGTTTTTCATAAGCTTCTCTAGACAAATTTCCTTCAACCAACATTAACCGATGTTGGTGTCTTAACTCTTCCACCTCTTTAAGAGCTTTACTAGGATTTGTTTGTGCAGACATACTTATTTCATTGAGAGCTAAATGGGTATTTATAATCAGCTTTTTACACTGTTTATGACGCCACATTCGTAGCATAAAACCGAGAATACCTGTAAACAAAATAATAATAAAACTAGCTTGTAAGTCTTGATTTTCCTCAAAGTAACGCATCCAAATTTTTCTAGGATCCCCTTGCTCAAATGATAGTTTAGCACCAGGATGGAGATATAGTAAACCATTACTCAACAAAGACTCAGGGTCGTCCTGAGAAAATTCTGGATCAAATAACGAGTATTTTTGATAGGATGAAATCAAAGACCAAGTTAAAAGAGCAATTTTTTCTTTGCTAACATCAGGGCGAGTTACTAAAGCAGCAGCAGTAGAAATAGTCGGTAAATCTTTCTCCGGTATTGGTGATAGAGGCATATAACTACCTTTGGGAAAGACTGTACTTTGGTATGACTCTGGAAATTGAATAGTTAAATAGTTAATAAAAGAAGTCGTTATGGGAACTAATTTAAGACTAGGAGGACTCGTTAGTTGGCTTTTCACTTTTTTACTGCCTCCCAAGGGACCGACATAAACTAAAGCATCTATTTCTCTTTGTTTAAGTTTATTAAACCCTTGTTCTAGATCAAGTTCTTCTTCTATGATTTTTAAATTTGTAGCACTGAATAGTCGTTTAGCAGTAAAGTAAGTACCGCTGCCAGGAGTACTAAAGCTAACTCTTTTTTCTTTGAGATCCTGAAAAGTTTTTATTTCCGAGTCAGATAGGGTAATGAGGTGCAAATATTCATTAGCAAGAACAGCTACTGCTTGTATTTGTCCAGCTTTCATAGCTTCGCTAGCTACATCTAATTGAACTAGGGCAATATCTGCTTCTCTATTGCGCAGGCGTTGTAGGTTTTCCTGTGAACCCTGGGATATATTGTCGTCAATAGATATTTTCCCAACATCACTAGCTGAATGTATTATTTGTCTGCCAATACGCTCGTATGCTCCACCTTCAACGCCGCTTGAGAGTATGAGGGTCTGATTTTGGGGAGTACAGCTAGTTAATGTGATCGCTGATAATAATATTCCTCCTATTAATTTACTGATTTTTTGGTGATGGGAGTATATGTTATTTAACATTTAAAGTAACCTATTTTTATAATAATTTACAACAGTTTTAAGGCCAATAAATAAATTACAAAAAAATGATCATCTTGTAAGAAGTTTTCATGCAACATCTCCATATTTATAGTTTACTGAAAATAGCTATAATTTAATTAAATTTGATTAATTTCACTATACCAAATTTTTATACATAATATTATAAAACTCTAAAAATCATGTTTCATTCATTATTGTAGTTAAACCTCTTAGCTTAAATTCTAGTAAGACCTAGACCTGAGACCCCATTCCCTATTAGGGTATGGACAGTATCTCTCCCCTCTCCTCCCTGGAGTTGGGTCGAGGAATAGACCTTAAATCATGAAACTTACCCACAAAATAAATCTAGATGTGCTACAATAAAATGTTTAAATAAAAATTTAAATCATCAAAAATACTTAGGAATATCTAACCTCTTATCATACACTATTTCAGTTTTGTTATACCAAAGGTTATAAATGTTTATTATAAACGTAATAGAGAATAAGAAAAACTGAAATTAGAGTAAATATTGAAAAAAAGAGGAACTGAATAGAAATATAGCATCAGACTAGAAAAATTATGTATAAACCATTTCAGTTAACCTGATTAAGATGTACCTGTTTAATGAATTCTTTTGTCCAAGTAGTCTCACTGAACTACTTAAATAAACTGATGTTAAAGGGTAACTACAAATAGATATTTTTGGTTATAATTAATAATAACTATACCAATGATGTTAAATAATTATGATTGAATGGTTAATTACTTGGGGAAGTAGTGAAGCGGTTAAATGTATTGCGAATGAAGTTGTCGGAGTATTAGCTAAGGGCGCTGCCGAAGACTATGTTAAAGATTTTTTTAAGCAAAGTTTCTCTGATGCTTTTGGTGGAATAGCAAATGGAGAACCTTTAAAAAAAGCTACTAAACAAGCAATTAAAGATTTTTTAGACTTAGGATATCAAGAGTTAGAAAATGCTGAATTGAGTGAAAGTGACTTAAATAAGTATTCTCAATATTTCAAATCTTTTATTAAAGAAGGATCTGTTTTAGAGGTTTTGATTAGTGCTTTTGATAATAAAATCAAAATTTTAGATACTCACAAGCTGGCTATTTCATGGAAACAAATAAACCCACCTTTACCAGATAATTTTGACTGGGAATTTCTAGCAAAGCAACATCAGAGAAATGTCAAAAATATTATCCGAAATTCCCAAGAACTACGGTCAATATTAGATTCAAAAAATCTGGAAGAGATTGTAAACAAAGACATTAAAATCAGACCAGAATTTGACTTAAAAAAATATCAAGAAGGAATCCTAGAACAATATGGAAATCTCAAATTAGAAAGTTTAGAGACCAGTGGTTATAGTTATAATGAATTGAAATTATGGAAAATGTTTATTCCTCAAAATGTCCGAGAATCTCAGGAATTTATGCCTCAAATACATGAAATTCCTAAAGAATATCTCTCCAAATTAAGAGACACTAGACAATTAGAAGCAGAACTTTCTCAAGAACAACTGAAAAGTGTCCGGCGTAGGTATTTTGAGCAACAGACTCACTCAGTTTTAGAATTAATAGAATATAACAACTATAAATATTTAGTTATTCTGGGAGACCCCGGTTCTGGTAAATCTACTTTATTACAATATATCGCTTTGCAATGGGCAGAATTACCTCTGAAAGATTTATCTTTAAACCCAATTCCTCTATTAATTGAACTGCGGACTTATGTACGCAACCATAATGAGAATAAATGTAATAGTTTTCTAGATTTTTTGGAAAAAGGTAGTGGTGTAAGTTGCCATTTACCTCAGGAAGAACTTCATACTAAATTGCAAAATGGTAATGCAATTATGATGTTTGATGGGTTAGATGAAGTTTTCGAGCTTGCCAAAAGAGAACAGATAATTACTGATATTCATAGGTTTACTAATGACTATAAAAATGTGCAAGTTATTGTTACTTCTCGGGTAATTGGTTATAAGCCACAAAAACTCCGGGATGCAGAATTTTATCATTTTATATTGCAAGATTTGGAGTCGGAACAAATTGAAACTTTTATTCAACGTTGGCACGATTTGACTTATCAAGATGAGCGAGAAAAGGAGCGGAAAAGAGAAAGGTTAAAACGGGCAATTAAAGATTCTTCAGCTATTAAGCAATTGTCAGAAAATCCCTTGTTATTAACAATGATGGCTATTTTGAATCGTCATCAAGAATTACCCAGAGATAGAGCAGAACTTTATCATCAAGCTTCCCGGATTTTACTGCAGCAATGGGATATGGAAAGGGCATTAATTGATGCGAATCTTAACCCCATGACTATTGACTATAAAGATAAGCAAGCAATTTTGCGTCAGGTAGCTTTTTTTATGCAGGAAAATAAGGCAGGTTTAGCTGGTAATTTGATTCATGGAAATGATTTAGAAAAGATTATCAGAGCTTATCTAAAAAGTGAAGATATTAATGATCCAAAAACTGTGGCTAGAGCCCTGATGGAACAGTTGCGAAGTCGCAATTTTATTTTGTGTTTTGTTGGCGCAGAATATTATGCTTTTGTGCATAGAACTTTTTTAGAATATTTTTGTGCTTGGAGTTTTGTTTGGCTGTTTGAAAAAGAACAGAAAATGTCTCCAGACAGACTTATAGAAGAAGTTTTTGGTCAGCACTGGCAGGATGAAAAATGGCATGAAGTTTTGCGGTTAATTGTAGGGATGATAGATACTAAGTTTGCGAGAAAAATAATTTATTATTTAATGGAGCAAGATGGAGAAGAGAAAAAATTTCTGAATTTATTTTTAGCTGGTAAGTGTTTGTTTGAAGTCAGAAATAATCAGAATATTAGTTTTAGTGATATCGGATATCGGTTATTAAATAAATTAAAACACTTGACTGGGTATGACCTTGGTTATTCTTATGAAGAATATGACAATTATTCTAAAGAAATTTATCAGAAAAATGCAGCCTTAGTTTATGAAATTCGTACTCAAGCTGTGCAAGTAGTAGCTACAACCTGGAGAGATGAGCGTTTAACCTATACTTGGCTCAAACAAAGGGTAGCTTCTGACAATGACCAGGATGTGCGACGTGAAGCTCTGCGACAAATAGCTACTGGTTGGAAGCATCAGCCGGAAATTTTTGACTTACTTAAACAATGGGTATTCTCTGAGAATGACCAGGATGTGCGACGTGAAGCTCTGCGACAAATAGCTACTGGTTGGAAGCATCAGCCGGAAATTTTTGACTTACTTAAACAATGGGTATTCTCTGATGAAAATTCGGATGTGCGACGTGAAGCAGTGCGACAAATAGCTACTGGTTGGAAACATCAGCCGGAAATTTTTGATTTACTTAAACAATGGGTATTCTCTGATGAAAATTCGGATGTGCGACGTGAAGCCCTGCGACAAATAGCTACTGGTTGGAAACATCAGCCGGAAATTTTTGATTTACTCAAACAAAGAGTAGAGTCTGATGAGAATTGGGATGTGCGACGTGAAGCAGTGCGACAAATAGCTACTGGTTGGAAACATCAGCCGGGAATTTTTGATTTACTTAAACAATGGGTAGTCTCTGATGATGACCCAGATGTGCGACGTGAAGCAGTGCGACAAATAGCTACTGGTTGGAAACATCAGCCGGGAATTTTTGATTTGCTCAAACAAAGGGTAGTATCTGATAAAAATTGGGATGTGCGACGTGAAGCAGTGCGACAAATAGCTACTGGTTGGAAACATCAGCCGGGAATTTTTGATTTACTCAAACAAAGGCTGGTATCTGATGATGACTGGTATGTGAGGGTTGAAGCCCTGCGACAAATAGCTACTGGTTGGAAATATCAGCCGATAATTTTTGATTTACTCAAACAAAGGGTAGAGTCTGATGATGACCCAAATGTACGACGTGAAGCAGCGCGACAAATAGCTGCTGGTTGGAAACATCAGCCAGGAATTTTTGATTTACTCAAACAAAGGGTAGAGTCTGATAAAAATTGGGATGTGCGACGTGAAGCGGTGCGACAAATAGCTACTGGTTGGAAACATCAGCGGGGAACTTTTGGTTTACTCAAACAATGGGTAGACTCTGATAATAGTTCCACTGTGCGACATGAAGCACTGCGACAAATAGTTACTGGTTGGAAAGATGAACCGGGAATTTTAGATTTACTCAAGGAAAGGGTGAGCTCTGATCATAGTTCTACTGTGCGACGTGAAGCACTGCGACAAATAGTTACTGGTTGGAAAGATGAACCGGGAATTTTAGATTTACTCAAGGAAAGGGTGAGCTCTGATCATAGTTCTACTGTGCGACGTGAAGCACTGCGACAAATAGCTGCGGGTTGGAAAGATGAACCGGGAATTTTAGATTTACTCAAGGAAAGGATGAGCTCTGATCATAGTTCCACTGTGCGAGGTGAAGCACTGCGACAAATAGTTACTGGTTGGAAACATGAACCGGGAATTTTAGATTTACTCAAGGAAAGGGTGAGCTCTGATCATAGTTCCACTGTGCGAGGTGAAGCAGTGCGACAAATAGTTACTGGTTGGAAACATGAACCGGGAATTTTTGAGCTGTTTTATCACATCGCTCTCAATGACCCCTTTCAACGTGAAGAATATTTGGATAAGAACCCTCGACAAATTGTACTAGCGGCAATAGTCAAACAATATCCAGACCATCCGCAAATTCTCCCACTATTACAAGACAGAGTCGCAAACGACCCAGACGAACAACTACGCCACTGGGCAAAAAAGAAATTGCAGGGATTAGAAAATAGCTAGTGTGACCATCTTTAAACTATATCCTTACCGCATTTCATGTAGCCTAGGGTTTCATCTCGACAATAGCCGAAAACGCCTAGTGATATAACTGAAAAGCATTGGAAATTTGCCAACCCTCTTGGGGGTTGGTTGGGGTGGTTTGTGCTAGTCTTCGCGTCCGTTTTTTGTTTCGGACTCTCCTAGGGCAACTAATTAATGAAAATTTAGGACAAGATATATATTCAAAAAAAACAACTAAAAAGTCACTCCCTTATGGGCAAAGCTGCAAACCAAATTTTTCGTTAATGTTTATTCTGTTAATATTTATTCATAGCAATACAATATTAGACATTGATAGAATTGAAATCCTTTACAACCATTATACTTCTCCTCCAACAGGTTCTTAAGTCCTTAATATATCCTTAAAATCGGTATTTTTAGAGAGGTTTAATAGTTTGGGACTCAGCTGATAGTTGATAGCTGACTCTTTAAGCCTATATCAGACATTTGAACTACATTTTTTCATATATTCCCAGCCACGCTGGGGAGAAACGCGATCGCGTCCAATTGTCTTAGCAATCCATTCTGCTACTTTTGGCCCTGTCCATACTGCTTGGTCTTGAGGTGGACTTTTCAGTACTATGCGTAATTGTTCTTGTTGTTCTTGAGTCAGTAAAGCATGAGAAGGGTAAAACTTTCGGGTTTTCCGTCGGTTCAAAATACCCTCGGGCCCTTTTTGATTATAGTTTTTAACTATATCCTTAGCATAATCATAGTTAAGACCCAAAGCTTGAGCTGCTTCTTTAATAGTCCAGTTTTGAGACACTAACCACAGCAGGTGCCAGCGCCGAGATTCAACCCTATCTCTAATTTGGAGATAGCGGTTTTTGATTTCTGTCTCACTCAAGTAGGATTTGAGATAGGCTTTTTTAGGCATCTTTTTCTACTTTATCAGGGGTATGAAATATCAACAATTCAACATTAGAAAGTAATAAGACTAACTTTCACTAGTGGAAATAATCGATCACTTTCCTCACGTAGATGACCCTGTAAAGTCCATATCAACCGTTACAACTTAAAATTATTTTTTATCTACATCAATTGTGTTAACGGTTTAATGGTTTATATATTTACTTTCAAATACTTTATCATATCGGTTTAAATAAATCAAGTTATCTAAATAAATTAAGCTTAATCAGTATATACAAAATGACAGACTTTTTCAGGGGTAACCCTTAATATATATTTGCTAGCCTCAGATAATATTACGGTAGGTCAAGCATGAATGTATTTCAACTATCAAATTATTACATAATCTTTACAAAAGTTAGCTAGAATATACAATATGTTAATTAAATAATTCTATAAATATTTACTTATAAATTTAGTCAAGCAGAAAAAAGCGATCGCTGCTTTTTATCAAAAGTTATTGGCAAAGGTTAAATGTAATAGGATTTAGATAAAACCAAAACTATTCTGGTATAGAAGCAAAATCATAAGCCTTTCAAATTCCAGAACTTTAAAAAAGAATCTATTACTAAAATATATTGGTTTATCAATCATCAGAATTTACTATCAAAACTATTATTAATTAGTATCATATAAATAACTATTCATTTAGGCAATAAATACTTCTATAATATGAACACTTCAAGGCAAAAATCTTATTATCAAGTTGGTGGTTGTCTTCCTATAAATGCACCGAATTATGTTCAAAGACGAGCAGATGAATACTTTTATGAAGGTCTGAAAGCAGGTGAGTTTTGTTATGTTCTTAATTCTCGTCAAATGGGAAAATCTAGTTTGCAAGTTAGAACAATTCAAAGATTACAAAAACAAGGTATTTGTTGTGCAGCAATCGACATTTCAGAAATAGGTAATCGGGGAGTAACCATCGAACAGTGGTATGCAGGTATTCTGCGGATATTAGAAAATAATTTTAATCTGTCAGAATATGTAAATATTCGTACTTGGTGGCGAGAGCGAGATTATCTTGCCCCCGTGCAAAGATTAAGTGAATTTATTAACACTGTATTACTAACAAAAATAAATCAGAATATTGTAATTTTTATTGATGAAATTGATAGTATTCTAGCCCTAGATTTTCCAGTCGATGATTTTTTAGGATTTATTCGAGCTTGTTACAACAAACGTGCTCATAATAATGAATATAATCGTCTAACTTTTGCTTTGTTAGGAGTTAGTACACCTCAAGATTTATGTCAGGATAAAAGTAGTACACCTTTTAATATTGGAAGAGCAATTGAATTAACTGGCTTTCAATTAGATGAAGCTTTCTCATTAATAGATGGACTAGTGGGAATTTGTCAGAAACCAGAAGCAGTTTTAAAAGAGGTTTTACTTTGGACTGGAGGGCAACCATTTTTAACTCAAAAAGTCTGTAAACTCTTAATTGAAAATGGAGAGTTAATTATTAACCCAGCGGAAGAAGTAGCAGGAATTGTTAGGTCAAAAATTGTTCATAATTGGGAAGCACAAGACATGCCAGAACATTTAAAGACTATTCGCAACCGCATTTTAAGAAAGAATAAACGAATAGTCAGAAGATTAGGGTTATATCAAGAAATTTTACAGAATAACTTGACTGGAATAATAGCAGATAATAGTTCAGAACAAATGGAACTTAGGTTATCTGGATTAGTAGTTAAACGAGATAATAAGTTAATAGTTGCTAATCTAATATATAGGACTGTTTTTCATGAAAATATGATTCTTGAAGAATTGGAAAAATTACCTCCCTATTCAGAAGAAATTAAAGCATGGATTAATTCTAACTGTGCAGATAAATCATATCTATTGCAAGGAAAACATTTACAATCAGCTTTAGTTTGGGCAACAGGAAAAAGTTTAAGAAATCAAGATTTCCAATTTTTGACTACTAGCCAAAAATTAGTATTAGATGCTCAGACACAAGCTCTAGAATTAACAAAAATTGAAACTAAAAAAGCTCAAGCAGAAGTTGTAAAAGCACAACAAAAAGCTCAACTTTGGATTCAAATAGGCTCCACTATTTTTAGCATATCTTTGATTTTATCCATAGGTTTTTCTATATTAGCCTATCAAAAATTTAAACTAGCACAATCTAGTCATGAAATTGAACAAATTGGCACTGACGCTTTATTATTAGCTATCGAAAAGTCAGCAACAAATCAGGAATTATTAGAAGCTTTACCCAAAGCTATATCTGCAGGAAAAAGATTAAAATCTTTAGTAAATAACAATACTCCTCTAGCAGAATATCCTGGGACTCGACCAATATTAGCTTTACAAATGATTCTTGATAAACTTGACGAACAAGAACAATTTCAAGATAGTATACTTCAGAAAAGAAAAATTATTTTGCAAGGGCATAATGGTGCAGTTACCAGTGTAAAATTTAGTCCAAATCAAGAATTTTTAGCTTCAGCAGGAGTAGATGGAAAAGTAATTATTTGGAATCTGGAAGGCAAAAAAATTACAGAATGGGAAACAGAACAAAAATCAATTAATAGTCTAATTTTTCATCCTGATAATAAATATTTAGCAACTGCTGGTAGTAACGGCACAGTAAAAATATGGAGTCTATTAAAGAAAAATTTAGGGATAAAATTATATGTATTAGAAATATCTCAAACTGAAGTTAATAGTATTAGTTTTAGTGCTAATGGTAAGTATTTAGCAACTGCTGGCATAAATATTCCTGTACAAATTTGGAACTTATCATCGCTGCCGATAAATATATCATCTGATCAAGTTTTGGATGATCATGGTTTAATTAGAAACATTCATTTTAGCCCTAATGATAATTTTCTAGCTACATTAGATGGGAAATCTACTATTAGATTATGGAATTTATCTGAAAATAAATTTAAAATCCTAGATGTAGAAGCTATTAGTATGAATTTTAGCATTAATAAACCTCAGATATTACTAACAGCAACGTCAAATGGAATAGTAGAAATGTGGCAGACTTATACTGGGAGATTAGTCAATAATTTTCAAAGTTTACATTTAGATACTAAGCTAGTTAATTTTAGTCCTGATGGAAGATTAATAGCTACTGTTGGAATTGATAGTATTGTAAGACTTTGGAATTTATCAGGGCGACAAATTAACCAATTTGAATTTTCCGAAAATGTAATTGATATAGCCTTTAGTTCAGATGGAAAAAAAATTGCTGTAGCTGATAGTAACGGTCAAATTTGGTTGATTTATTTGGAAAATTTAGAGGAGCTTTTGAGTAAAGGATGTAGGTTTTTATTAAAAAGACCAAACTATTTTATGAGGGTAGAAGAATTTTGTCAGAATAGTAGGTAGTAGGGATTAGGGTTTTTAGGAATAAAATATCTTCACTTCATGGTTAGTTAAAACATTACAGAGCCTTTATAGCTATCATTCTTGTCTTTTTTTATTCAATATTTATTCCTGATTCTCTCTTACCTTTTTACTTCTTGTACCATTTTGAAAGTAGGGAAGTATGTAAGATGCCTAGCATCAGAAGAATAATTAATATTGCAATGCAATCTAATTACATTGAAGGTAACTTATCTAGTATTAATGACTTAATAACTGAAATATTACCTAAGTATACAATTAATGAATAAAATAGGTACTATTTGTTATATTAATGAATATTAATGGGTAGTAAATTTGGTTTAGGATCAACAATTCTTTTCAATAATTCTTGTTGAGCTTGTTGAGGATTTTGACCATGAGGAACTTGATATAATAATCGACAAGAACCACCTATAGCAGCACAAATAATGGGTTGTCCCTGTTTGTATATACTAACAGTAATATTCCTATATCCATTTTGTTTTTGAGTAGATAAAATTCCAGATACTCTGGTACATCTGGTAAGAGTATCTTCTCCTGATTGAGCAAAATAATTATTAGCGCTCCAGAGAATAATCGGAATATTATTACCTTGTTTATTAGCTATTGTAGCTGGAGTATTCCCAATTTTACCACAAAAAAAATTAGGAGTTTGAGCCTTAGCAGAAAGGTTACTGATAGAGAGATTTAAAAAACCAATTATTGTGGCAGTAAAAATAGAAGTTAATGATAAAATTTTCATGGACTATAATCTATATGTATAACACTACAAACATTTTATAAACTTATATATACTTATTGAGTGCCAGTAATGGATTTTAAGAAAAAAGTTCTGCAAGTATACTTGGGAAGTCCTGGAAATTATGATTATAAATGGTTTTTATATATTGTTCATTGTCAGACTCATTAATTAGTTTGCTTACCTATATTCCCTTTACAATTTATTATCTACCTTAACTTCGGTTATTTGAAGTATTCAGCTAAAAGCTATCAGCTAGCTTCCTGGGTGGGAACTTCACCACTCAACTATGAATCATGAACTCATGATCTTGGAATAAAAAATTAGTCTCCAAGGAAAATTAAATGTTATGTTTTATAGCATAACCCAAGAAGGAAAAAGTTGATCAGCTAACCTTAGTCATTTTTTCAAAATTTACTCCAACTTTGGTCTTCAAGATTTAGTCTTTCTTTTTCCTGACAAAAAATCTAACCAAAATATTTTAGAAAAATTCATAATGCGACTATGAGCAAGATTAGCTGCTTCTAAGTCATAATCTTTTCCACCTATCCGATGTAAAACATAATTAATATTTGGATAAAAATGTATTTATACTAGTGGAAAATCCCTTAATTATACTTTGAAATGAGTTTTAATTTATGGATAAATATAATCATTTTTTTTTGCAATATTAAGCATTAATGGATGTTGGATATTAGCTGCTTCATCAATATTTTTTTCATCCAAACTCCATAATCACTAACATTACATCTTGCTAGGGAACAATTCTCTCTAAAATCAGCAATTTTACCTCTTAAACCAAAAGATAAATTGAAAATTATGGAGATAATTATAGTAATTATTTGAGATTCTTAATAATAAAAATTAAATTATTTATTAACTATTTAATTTTATCAAAAATAGATTAATTTTAAATGTTTTTTTAGTTATATTTAGATTGGTTTTACATTTAAATTTATAGTTTTTAACGCCAAAATAATTCAGGTACAATTGGTACATAATTTCCCTGAACATATCTATTAACTATCTTATCCATTACCTCATGAAATCAGAAAATTTATGGGATAAAAATTAATCTCGGAACAGGTGTAAAAGCAGGGCTTTTTAAGTAAGTAGTAAAAATCTCACATTCCGGTGTGGGAAATTATAATTTTCATCAGGCTTAATTTATTTGATAAAATCAAATCATGTTAAAATCATCTGGTTTTTTAAGATTAGCTTAGATAAAAAAAATAGGAAAACTCTGATCAGAAATTTATTTTGTTTGCAAGACTATTTAATAACTGAAAGCTTCTATATTTCTAGTAATCAAATTTATAGACCTATAAGCTTAACTAATTATTGAACTAGACTTGACAAAAATTATAACTTTTGTTAAAAAATGTTAAAAACTCATATAGTTAAGAGGATCTTAGATTGTGAAAATAGCTATTGTTGGTTTTGGATTTAGTGCTGAGAAAAGCCACTTACCAGCTTACAAGAATCGTTCTGATATTCATCTCACAGCAGTAGTAGATCCTGTAACAGCAAGACGTGCAGCTGCACTGCGACAATACCCAAACATCCGAGTTTATGAGAAATTTGATGATTTACTAGAAGAAAACTCTGATGAAATAGATATAGTTGATATTTGTTTGCCTAATGCTTTTCATCTCCAAAGTGCTAAACAAGCATTAGAAGCAGATAAACACGTCTTATGCGAGAAACCATTAGTATTAAAGAAAGATGAATACTCTGAATTAGTAAATATAGCAAATAACAGAAAACGTATTTTATATCCATGTCATAATTATAAATTTGCTCCTTCAATAGTACATGCTGCTTACTTAATTAACTCGGGTAAAATAGGCAAACCTTTATTTGCGTCTTTTAATATATTTGGTGCAGATTTGCAAAGTGAGGTATCCCAGTACAAACCAGGCTTGGAAGAAAATCAAGAACTATCTGGTGATGGTATTATGATTGACCATGGTTTAGATGCAATTTCTGTTGCTCAAACTCTATTTGGAGGTTCTCCTCAACGCATATCTGCACATATTAAAAATCTCAATCAAACACATAATAAATTAGAAGACTTAGCTGTTTTTTGTTTAGATTGGGAGGAAAAATTAATTAACATTAGTGTTAGCTCTTTAGGATCAACACCAAAAGCTTATTACAGAATTCAGGGAACAGAAGGAGAAATTAGTATCGAAAATAACGATATATTTTTAAGCGTGAAAAATCAGCCTGTTCAACAGATTTTTGTACCTACACATTTTGACAATCCTGGTCATGCAAATTGGTTTAATGGATTGATTGATAATTTATTAGATTGTATTAAGACTGAAGACACTAAACCATTCCCATTAATCGAAGCTGGTCTAGTTCTTGATATAATTGAGAAAGCAAATTATTCTAGTCATAATGAAGGTATTTGGATAACAATATAACTTATTATTAAGTCATTACAAAGGATTTAGTGGGTTGGTAACTATTTGCTAGAACTAGGCAAGATAAGACATGAAACTTGTTTTTTTACAAATTTATTGACCTGGTTCTAAGCAGTTTTTTAATTTATAGTTCTCCGGGCAAATAATAAGCAATAAGGAAAATATATTGATACGGGAGCTGCTATTTTGAAGATAAAAGAATAACCCGATAAATACAAAAGGATGTATTGTAGTATGTATGAAGTGAGCAGGACATTATTATAGTGGGGAAATAGCTGCTACATAATCGAATGTTAATTATTACTAATATTCACCAAGCAAATACTCCAGGTAAAATATTTTTGCAGAAAGGCTATTTCTAAGACTTGGTAGAGCAATTCAATTCTCTAACAAAATCAACTCTCTAACAAAACTTGGTCACACATATGCAGTCCAAATAAAGAAAAATTATAATTATTAAATCCTACAACATATATTGCTTTTACCTAAGTCCTGATTATGAAGAAAAGAGATTACTTATTTCTGGTTATTTATCTGAGCGACTAAACCTGTTGCTGCAGTCATATCAAGGGGTTTAGAAAATAAATAACCTTGAGCATATTCACACTTTAAAGCTTGAAGCTGAAGTGCTTGCTCTGGAGTTTCTACCCCCTCAGCAACAACGTTTATACCCAAATTATGAGATAAAGTAATAATTGAACGAAGAATTTCTATTGTTTTAATTGACTTATTATTTACTAAATTAGTAAGGCCTATTCTATTGATAAACGAACGGTCAATTTTTAAAGTATTCATTGGAAAGTTGTATAAATAATTGAAAGAAGAATATCCCGTGCCAAAATCATCAATATATAAATCAATATTCCTCGCTCTTAACCGAGACATTTTTCCTCTGATAGACTCATTATTTTCGATCAAAGTACTTTCAGTAATTTCCAGTTTTAAACTCTTACCATCAAGCTGAGTTTCTAGCAGAATTTTGTCTATTTGATCAATTAAATCTACTTGAGCAAACTGCTTCGCAGAAAGATTAACATTAATGTTTAAATGATAATTATTCGGCAATTGATTTTGCCATTTACGTAATTGGAAACAAGCTTCTCTTAATATCCACAAACCGAGAGGTATAATTAATCCTGTTTCCTCTGCAAGAGGAATAAATTCATCAGGAGAAATGAAACCAAGTTTTGGATGTTGCCAACGTACCAGTGCTTCAAAACCAGTAATCTCATTTGTAGCTAGGGAAACAATTGGTTGATAATAAAGTATAAACTCAGATTGCTTTCTAAGTGATTGACTCTGAATATTGTTGAGAGCACTTTGTAAATCATTCTCTAACTGAACACGCTGTAAAAATTGACTCCGCATAGAATTACAAAAAACTTGATGAGACCCTCTACTTAAATTTTTGGCATGGTACATCGCTATTTCTGCATCTTGCAAAATATGTTCTGCTGAACTGATATTTCTGGAACCGACAGCAATACCGATACTAGGATTAATAAATATCTCATTTCCATCTAAAATAATTGGTAAAGTTAGCTGTTTGTTGATTTGATCAGCAATATACGTAGCATCGCTAATATCTGAAATATTTTCTAACAAAATTCCAAATTCATCTGGACTCAAACGAGCAACTGTATTTCCATGATTCAACAATGTTTTTAACTTCTTGGCTATCATAACTATCAGTTTGTTTGTTATTTGATGACCAAAACGATTATTCAAAACTTTAAATCTATCAATATCTACCAGTAGGACTGCAAACAAAAGTTTTTTTCGACACTTAGTTTCCTTGATTTTTTCCTCCAAACGATCTATAAACAGGTCATGGTTAGGGAGATGAGTTAGTGCATCGTGGAATACGTTATATTTCCATCGTTCTTCAGTTAGCTTACGTTGAGTAATATCGTGACTGTTGATAATGATGCCTCTAACTCCTGGATCGTCTAAAAAGTTAGTTAAAATACCTTCAAAGAAACACCAAGAACCCGAACTATTCTTAACTCGGTATTTAATAGCTGTTTGACTTATATTGGGATTTTTAATTGCTTTATTGATAGTGCAAGTCACTAATAATAAATCATTAATGTGAATTAGATCGAATATACTTTGGCTCACAACTTCTTCTGGTACATACCCCAAAGTTTTCATTACTGATGGACTGACATAACTAGAAGTTCCATGAGCATCAATAATCCATGTTAAATCTGTAGTATTTTCTATCAGAGCACGCAATCTTCGTTCATTTTCTAGCTTTGCTTTTCTTGCTTGTTTGCCCTCAGTAATATTATGCATATCTTTAAGCATTTTGATCGGCTCTAGTTGACTAGTAATAGCAGTTTCTTTGGCTTTCTGTTGAACTTGTTGTTCTAATTTTTTAATTGTCAGTTGCTGTTCTTTTTTTAATTTATATTCAGCGATCGCCCGCTCTAAAATAATTGATAAAGTAAATAATTTATTTTTTAAAACATAGCTATTAACTCCAGCTTTTAAAACTTTCAAAGCTTCCTTTTCTTCTAACTCCTCTGCAATTAAAATTAAAGGAATTTCTTGCTCTGATTGTTGTAGTAATCCTAGCACTTCAAAGATATCAGAATGAACTACATGATAATCTGATAATATTGCATCATATACATTATCTTTAAGCAATTGTCGATAGTCTAGATAACTTTTTGCAATATCATAATCGTAAGTAAACTTTATACCATCAGATTTTAAGATCTGTATGATTAACTCCACATCTTCCATAACGTCTTCCACAATTAGCAAGTGTAACTCTTGGCTAGCTGCTGGTCTAATTTGATACATCCCATGTTTGATCTCTATCATTGTTAAGAATTTATAAGATTTAGCACTTTATTTATACTATTATATTACAATTAGAAAATTTTTGTTTTTTTTACTTCCTGTTTCCCAAATTACTACGAGCTATAGGGTCAGCTCATCTTAACAATCATTAACAAATAGTATATTTTCTGAACCTATTGCTCTGAAAGGTTTTGGGATTAATTTAGTGACGAAAATACATTCCAATTGTTAAACCGCGAAAACCGATAATATGAAAATTCTGTGATATTTATAATTCCTTGAAAAGCTTGTATTGCAAGCAGGTGACAAAAATATTGATTTGTCAATAAAATTTTAGATGAGCTTGCCCTGCTACGAACTAGGAACTGTGTATAGAAAGTCCTTATGTACTCCCTAAAACAATTTATAGCGAAGTTATCTGGTATATTTAAAGCTTTTTAATAAAGACTTACTGTAAAGGGTTTGGAGTATCTTTAGAGGGTTTGAACTGTAAATATGCCAGGACTCACTGCGATAGAATAGTTCTCATATCCTTTATCCTGAATATTTGAGGAGGAATTAATTATGTATAGATAGCATTTGAGCTATATTTTGGATTTGAAAATATAGGATTAAACATCTAGCTTAAAAAATTACCCATAGCAATCCTATCAAATGATTGTGAAAATTTAAAAAGAAATAAACTGCAAAACTTTTGCCAATTTCTTCCAAACCTATCCCCTATTTCCCGAAAGCGCCAAGATTTTGGAAAAAGTAAAAATAGGATTGCTGTATGACTAAAAAAAAATGAATTTAAAGAAAACAATTGTCATAATTATTATTAGCAACTTACTCAATATAAACACAACCAATATCAGGAATTTTATTGTTGCTATTACCATCACTAATTCACTAATAACACAAAAAATTGCTCTGGGATCAACAGCATCAGAAATTAATAAAATTGCAGCCGAAATTACAGTTAGAATTGACGGAAGAAACAGAAGTGGCTCAGGAGTAATTGTTGAAAAACAAGGAGACACATATTATGTACTCACCAACTGGCACGTTGTTAATACAGTAGGAGATTACCAAGTACGTACACCTGATGGAAAAATGCACCCTGTTTACTATACCTTAATCAAGCAATTGCCAAATATAGACTTAGCCATCATACCATTTAGCAGTTCTCAAAACTACCCCATTGCCGAAACAGGAGACTCCACTAAATTAGTTTCTGGAACTAAGGTATTTGTGGGGGGATGGCCTCGTTCTGGTAGCAATCTCAAGCAACGAATTTTTCTGAGCACCCCAGGAGTGGTGAAAGGTCGTCAGCAACCTGTTGCTGGTTATAGTTTACTATATGATAATTTAGTCAGAGCGGGGATGAGTGGTGGACCTGTACTTAATGAAGAAGGTCGCTTAGTAGCTATTAATGGTATTGTCAAATTGCAAGAAAACTCTGATGTCATTGTCTCAGGAGGGATTGAAATTAATACTTTTTGGGACTGGCGACAAGGAGTTTCATTGCCCATTGTTTCTCAAATACCTGAAAATATCCAAGCTCCAGCAAGTCCAACAGAAACAACAAATCCTGTTGCTACAAATACTGCTACCAGAGAGGACGATACTGAAACTGTCCTGGACTTTACTCTCGCAAAAGCAATTACTGATGAAATTAGTGGAATAGTTAATTCAATAGTTGTTCTAAATGCTTACATCGTTATGGGAAGCAGTAATGGTATGATTTCAGTTTGGGATATCGAGAATAGAGAAATTATAGCTATCTGGAAAGCACATCCAGAGTCAGTAAACTCAGTTGCAGTAACTCCTGATGAACAATTTGTTATTAGTGGAAGTGATGACAAAACTATTAAAATATGGAAACTACCTAAAAATAAAAATATCAATGATATTAGCTTGGTGCAAACTCTCACAGGACATACTGATGTGGTAGATGGAGTTGCGATCGCTCCCAATAGTAAGATTTTTGCTAGTGGGAGTTGGGATGGGACTATTAAAATTTGGAATTTGGCTAGCGGGGAGTTGCTGCAAACAATAGCCGGACATTCTGAGATAGTCAATGGGATCGCCATTAGTCCAGATGGGCAATTTTTAGCTAGTGGTAGCAAGGATAATCAGATTAAATTGTGGAATTTGCAGACAGGACAACTTGTTCGTACTATTAATACTAATTCTGTTTCAATTTTGTCTGTAGTTTTTAGTCCTGATAGTCAAATCTTAGCTAGTAGTAGTAGTAATGGCACAATTAATATTTGGAACTTACAGACAGGTAAATTAATCCATAATTTAAAAGAACATTTAGATGGAGTTTGGTCAATAGTTATTACTCCTGATGGAAAAACTTTAATTAGTGGTAGTTGGGATAAAACAATCAAATTTTGGGAACTGAGTACAGGTAAATTAAAAGGAAGTTTAAGGGGACACAACAGTTATATTAGTGTCGTAGCAATTAGTCCTAATGGGCAAATCATCGTTAGTGGTGGTTGGGACCGGAAGATTAATATTTGGAAAGCTCCCTAATTAGAGTTTATTAGATTGAGGCAAAGCTAGACATAGGTTATGGCACAAATAAATGAGTTATATAATTTTATGCAAGTCAACTAACATTTTTATTCCGACCAAAGGGCAGAGTCAAAAGCCATACATTAAGATTTTATAGGCTCAAAACTTTTTTAGAAATACTGTAATAAATATTGTAGTGGTAAAATTAAAATATTGGAGTTATAAGTTAGATAGGTATGAAAAAACTGAACTATATTAAGATTTGTATACTAAGTCCAAGCTTATTTAAAAAGTTGACTTGAGTAGTATTGACATTTTGTTATATAGCGA
Source organism: Trichodesmium erythraeum GBRTRLIN201 (assembly GCA_018457135.1). Taxonomy (GTDB): domain Bacteria; phylum Cyanobacteriota; class Cyanobacteriia; order Cyanobacteriales; family Microcoleaceae; genus Trichodesmium; species Trichodesmium erythraeum. The sequence continues at coordinate 24,976 of JAGGDU010000024.1, forward strand.
CAGATTTTAACGCCAACTTATACTGTTTGACTAAAGTCAGAATTAAAAAAAAAATAAGTTACAAGGCTCAATTTAATTGACTAAAAATTTTGATTAAACAATAGCTTAAGCAAATTATTATTTTACATTTGAAATTGGAAACTATTTCTGACATCCCTAAGGTGAATTGGTATTACTTAATTGTTTTGTGAATGATATAGTAAATTCAACCTTGGTGAGGCAGACATACGCAGGTAAAAAGCCGACATAACAAACATTTTATTGTTAATATTTGTAATTTATATCCTTTAAATATGCTGTATTGTAAATAATGTTGACTAAAAGCAAAAAAAATTAGAATTAAAACTGCTATAAAATATATAAAAGTTAAATAATACAAGTCAAAAAAATTAGAGTATTTCAGGAGGAATAGTTGATACCAAAAACCTTTAGATACTGGATTATATCTTTGCTATTAAGCTTAATTATCTGCCTAGGTATATCAAGTCCTAGCTACGCCTATAGTCAATCTATTACTACCAAAACAATCCATGTTTTAAATCGTCTGACTTTGGGCCCTAGGCCAGGAGATATAGAACGAGTTGAGTCTATAGGAATTGATAATTATATTAAATCTCAACTGAGACCAGAAACTATTAGAGAATCTCCTCAACTTACACAAAAAATGGCTAAGTTAACCAATTTCTACTTATCACCAACAGAATTATATCAAAAAACTGTCTCTCCAGTTAAAAAAAGAGATAAAAATTTGACTCAAAAACAACGAATAGAAATAAGAAATAAAAATATCAGAAAAATTTTACGGGAATCAGAAAATGCACGTTTACTTCAAGGAATATTGAGCAACAAACAACTACAAGAAGTAATGGTAGATTTTTGGTTTAACCACTTCAATATTTCTGTAGGTAAAGGTTACTTAACTCGCCTCTGGGTAGGGACTTACGAAAGAGACGCTATTCGACCTTATGCACTTGGTAATTTTCGTAATTTATTAGGAGCAACAGCCCATCATCCAGCAATGCTATTTTATTTAGATAATTGGCTAAATACTGCCCCTGGTAGTAAAGGTGCCCGTGGCAAATTTAAAGGCTTAAATGAAAACTATGCCCGTGAGCTTATGGAGCTTCATAGTATGGGAATTAATGGAGGTTATACACAACAAGAGATAATAACTTTAGCAAGAATTTTTACAGGTTGGGGAATAAAGTACCTTAGTGAAGATGGTAGTGGGTTTAAGTTTTATCAAAATCGCCATGATAATAGTGACAAAATATTCCTAGGAGTACCCATTAAAGGTGGTGGAGTAGAAGAGGGAGAAAAGGCTTTAGATATTTTAGCAAAACATCCATCTACTGCCCATTTTATTAGTTATAAATTAGCTCAATATTTTGTTGCCGATGTACCTCCCAGTAGCTTAGTTAATAAACTAGATCAAAGATTTCAAGAAACTAATGGCAATATTCGTTATGTATTAGAAACCTTATTTAATAGTTCTGAGTTTTGGAATGAAAAATATTATGATAGTAAGTTTAAAAACCCTTATCAATATATTATTTCTGCTGCTAGATCAACGGGTACCGAAAACCCAAGATTCGGCAGAATTAAAAGAATTTTAGGTCAATTAGGAATGAACCTTTATGGCTGTAAGACTCCTGACGGCTATAAAAACACTCAAGAAGCATGGTTAAATCCTGATGCTATAATGCGTCGGATTAGTTTTGCTACAATTATATCCCGTGGTCAGTTGAATCAAGGAAAGCCTAAACTGGTAAATTATCAGCAACTTAGGGCAACTTTAGGAAATAGATTTTCTACCCAAACTCAAGCCGTTATTAACAATAGTCCAGATAATTTACAGGCAGCATTAATTTTAGGTAGTCCAGAAATGATGAAAAAATAAATTAAAAGTTATGGTCAATTTTTCTACTGATTAATCTGTCATTTTAGTTATCAGTTATTAGTTATCAATACCTATGACTGAAGATATAGCTTGAAATAGTGAAGTTAATTTTTTTATCCTCTTGAAATGGGAGGCTTGAGACCTGATTTTTAGCTCAAGATTCAACTTTTAATTACAAGGAGAATTATCTTCCAGTTGTGATGATATTAAAAATTAAAAATTAACTATAGATACCGCTATTTTTAGAAGCAAAAAATACCTAAAATTTGAAAATAAACTTGACAATATTTAATATTTTGGAGGAAGTATGAAAAGAAGAAAATTTTTACAATTAGCTAGTTTATTATCTGCTTCAGGAATTATCTCTATTGGTAGTCATGCTTGGGTGGCAAAAGGATTAGCTCAAACCAATAATCGTCAAAAATTAATAGTTGTTTTTCTCCGAGGAGGAGTCGATGGGTTAAATGTAGTTATTCCCTATCAAGAAGACGCTTATTATGATGTGCGACCCAAAATAGCCATTCCCGCCCCAGGAGAAGAAAATGGAGCAATAAATTTAGACGGTCAATTTGGTTTACATCCAGCTTTAGGAAGCATCATGCCTTTCTGGCAAAATCGTAGTTTAGCTTTTATTCACGCTTGTGGTTTAAACAACGATACTCGCTCTCATTTTGATGCTCAATATTATATGGAAACAGGCATACCAGGTAACAAAAAAATACTTGATGGATGGATGAATCGTCTGTTAGCAAACATCCCAAAAGATAGACCTACTCAAGCAGTAAACTTAGGCAATACACCACCTCGCATTCTCATGGGTGAAATGCCAGTTGCCAGTCTCCCCACAGGTAAAAAGTCTACCCGCAGTTTGCCAATAGATCGCCCCAAAGTTTATGCAGCATTCGATCGCCTTTATAACGGCAATGATGAACTGAGTATAGTTTACCAAGAAGGTCGTCAAGCAAGGGACTTATTATTAGCTGACTTGGAGAAAGAAATGGTAGAATCTTCGGGTGGCGCACCACCGCCAACAGGCTTTGCAAGTGATGCTAAAAATTTGGCTCAAATTATGGTTGGTGATTCCAGAACGCAATTAGGGTTTTTGGCTCTGGGTAGTTGGGATACTCACGTTAACCAAGGCAACAGTCAAGGTGTGTTAGCAAGACGATTAAAACCTCTTGGGGAAGGTTTAGCTACTCTAGTTCAGGAATTGGGTTCACTTTACTCAAATACCGTGATTTTAGTAATATCAGAGTTTGGTCGCACAGTTAAAGAAAATGGTAATGGTGGCACCGATCATGGTCATGGTAATGTGATGTGGATCTTAGGTGGTGGCTTGCGTGGGGGTCAGGTTTATGGAGAATGGCCTGGTTTAGATGAATCAGAATTATTCCAAAAACGTGATTTAACTGTAACGACAGATTTCCGAAATCCGATCGCTAGTATTTTTCAACAGCACTTTGGTTTCAGTAAATCGCAAATAGCACGGGTGTTTCCTGGTTATGATTTCAATCAACCTTTACCTTTATTTTAAAATGCTGTTGGTGGAACATTCTGTCATCAAAATTGAAAAACATCAGTGCTCATGGATAGAGATTTTGAATACAACCTTTTCCACTGTTGGATTAATTCTGACACTTGAGGTGGAGTGTTATTTTTATTACTACTCTACCATACTGTGTACAAAAATACTAGTTTTCAACTGTAGAAAGTTAACTATCCAAGATTACTAACCCACCCGTCTATATTATTGGACTAAGGTTTAGCACATTTTCTACAAATTTTAGACTTTTGCTGTTATCCTGATCAATAAAACGCTAAATTAAATAATTAACCAAATAAAATAATTAACCAAATAAAATGTCTCAAACAGATGTAATTGTAATTGGTAGTGGAATTGGTGGTTTAAGCTGTGCTGCTTTACTAGCGCACTATGGTTTTGATGTCGTAGTTTGCGAAAGTCATTCTATTGCTGGAGGTGCTGCTCATAGTTTTGAGCGTCAGGGATTTAAATTTGACTCAGGACCATCTTTACATTCTGGTCTTTCCTATCGCCCTTCTACTAACCCACTAGCACAAGTTTTGGATGCTATCGGTGAGTCAGTACCCTGTGTAACTTATAAGACTTGGGGTTGTTGTTTACCAGAAGGTAACTTTAATACATCAGTGGGTGCAGACCAATTTTGTGATGTTCTCCAAAAGCTGAGAGGTGAAGGTGCTGTAGCAGAGTGGCGTAAACTACAAAAAATTATGGCTCCACTAGCAGAAGCAGCGATCGCTCTTCCTCCTGCTTCTGTCCGTTTTGACCTAGGAGCAATAATGACAATGGGGCAATTTCTACCTACTATGGCAAAGCACACTTTTAACATTGCTAAGTTAACGGGAGCGTTTTCCGAAATTCTTGAAGAGGTTGTCACAGACCCTTTTATCCGAAATTGGTTTGATTTGCTTTGCTTCCTACTTTCAGGCTTGCCAGCAAATGGTACCAGTGCTGCTGAAGTTGCATTTATGTTTGCTGAATGGTATCGACCGGGAGTTGTACTTGACTATCCTATAGGTGGTAGTGGAGCAATAGTTGATGCTTTAGTGAGGGGGTTAAAACGTCATGGCGGTCAACTAATGTTAAATGCTCATGTGGAAGAGATAGTAATTAGAGGTGGGCGTGCTGTTGGGGTATTGTTGCAGAATGGAGAGGAAATTCGGGCAAAGCAAGCAGTAGTTTCAAATGCTTCTGTCTGGGATACTTTGAAATTACTTTCAGAGGATGCTGTTTCAACATCTTGGCGGGAAGAACGACAAGCAACACCAGAATGTAATAGTTTTATGCACTTACATTTAGGTATTGATGCTACAGATATCAAACCAGATCTATCCTGTCATCATATTATTGTCAATCATTGGGATCAAATAGATGCGCCCCAAAATGTTGTATTAGTATCTATTCCATCCTTAATAGACTCTACTCTTGCACCCCCAAAAAAGCACGTTATTCATGTTTATACTCCAGGAAATGAACCATATCAACTATGGCAGGGTATGGATAGAAAGAGTCAAGAATATGCACAACAAAAGCAGGAAAGAGCTGAGGTAATGTGGCGAGGGTTAGAGAGAATAATACCTGATATTCGTTCCCGTTGTGAAGTTAAATTAGTAGGAACTCCCATAACTCACGAACGTTTTCTTCGTCGTCATCGGGGGTCTTATGGTCCGGCAATTCGTGCTGGGGAGGGGTTATTCCCTGGACCTATAGCATTACCGGGGTTATTATGTTGTGGTGACTCTACTTTTCCTGGTATTGGTTTACCTGCAGTGGCAGTAAGTGGGATGATAGCAGCAAATACTCTTGCTCCTGTATCGAAGCACAGAGAAATGTTGGAAAGATTAGTAATATCAACTCCAGGTAATTAGTTACTGTACCTTTAAGGTTGGGTAGTTCACAATATAATGACAGAAATTACCCAAGGGTGTTTATATAGTCTTAACCCTTAAGACTATCTCGATATTGCTGCTCTTTACTAAGTTCTCTAGATCCCCTAAAACACAAAATTTATAACCTAAACTCAAATACTAAATATAGTTTATTTTCCTCGTTTAAACATGAATATATTTAAATAAATGTAGAAGTTATCATTTAAAATTATGTTAATAAATAGTTAGTTTGTAACACAAAGATTAATGGAATGACTAGATAACTGAGGAAAAATATATTATTGCCCCTTAAAAATACAGGGGTTTGTTGCTGCCGGTTAGGTACAATAACCAGGGGCAAAATTTTCACTACAATGTTTTTATTATTTATCCTGTACGTCATTTAATAGCTCATCTACTGTAAATAGCAAGGATAGATGATATAGCAAAGTGCGCTGGTGTATTTACAATTTTTGTTATAAGGACTTACTTTAGAGGCTTTGGACTGTCTTTAGAGGGTTGGGACTGTAAATATGCCAGAGCTTACTGCTATATTAGTGCTCAAGAGTAATATAAAAATCTTGGATAATTAAGTTGGAATGACTAAAAAAAATCTCTGGTCAAACAATTAAAATAAAAGGAATGCTTTTTCTTATTAAAACTCAAGTCATTTTTTTTTCTTTTTGATTTTTGTCGCTATTCTTGGCTTTGTTTTGCTCAGATAATAAATCTGCTTTTTTTTGTTTTAAAATCCTCCTTACTTGAGAACTACTCAACTTAATGCCAGTTTCTTTTTCCAGGTGATTTACTAATTTTTCTGCTGTCCAACTACCAAATTGATACCCGTATTTCGATGGTTTATTATCAACTATTTTTAATAGCAAATTGATATATTGTTCTGTAGCTTTTCTATAATTTCCTTTGGACCTTCCATCTGTAAAACTTTCCGGTTGATCTGGGTCTGCTTGCATAGCCCAATATGCTACTGTAGGATAAGATATTTGTAAAAAATCACTGATTTCTTCATAAGTCTTTCCGTCATTCATCAATAACAAAATCATTACTCTGTTCCTAATTAAAGGACTTTCACTTTCTCTAAAAATTTTCAGTAAATTTTGACGTTGTTTTTGACTAAGGTGGTTGGGTGCTGGCATTTTTATTTCTCTATTCTATATACGTTATTATTTTTGAATTGGATAAGATGAAAATGTTACCTATAGACTAGGTTAAGCTTATATGTAAACTTTTATTACCGCATTCAACATTTCTGTACCAATACCAATTAATGTGTTTATTTTTTTAGCCTGGATAAAATAGCTTTATTTCATGTATCCTAGTCCCTCCAAATTTTCATAAGTTCTTTTTTTACCTAGTATTACACTTATTTAATCTAAAAAATACTAAGTTTTCTGGATTTATATCTTTCACATTTTTCTAGTATTCTCCTCTTAATTTTTGCACTCTTGGTATCGCTCCCTAGCTACTGTACAACGTTTTTTTTATAGCTTAATTCAAGTTTTTGTAAGTCTCGACAAATGGCCGCCTAAATCATCCTATTTTTGATATTAAGTGAAAATAATTTATATCATTCTACTATAACTATATCTGATTTTGTGATATCAGTTGTTTAAAATTTAATTTTGCATTTTTTATATGACTAAACCTTAATTTCCAACCTGATTAATGATTGTAAATTTCCAGATTTTTTGTGTTATAATCAAAGTTTTGCAATTTGCTTACATAAAATATGATAACCTCTGAGCTTAAGCCACTAGAAAGCTAGTACTTTTTTCCAAAAAAAAAGCTGTAAGCTTTATATTTCAATCCTTTGATAGTTTATAGTACTCAAGCAATTGCTTTTTTTGGGTGAAAATCCCTTAAACCTAGATTTAACAATCTTAAATCTTATTTAAAATCACTGGACTTGTTAAAAAAAAGCTCGAACTCATCTAAGTTATATTACTTTAGGATAATGCCTCTTACTTCCTGCCTTAAAGCGGCTTTGATCTTTCAGTCTTCAGGTAGAATTTCTAGTAATCAGGAAACAGGTTGATTAAATGTATCACTTTTACTATATTAGATATTTAAGTTATCTCATCATATCAGTAAACAAATGGCTAATATTCAATGTTTTTTAACTATTGATTATATAGTTTTTGCAACTCATATTTTGAGAAATTTGGGGAATTTGGAATACTATTCTCTCTAACAATTTCAGACTATCTATTTTTGAAATAGCTGATAAACTTTCCACAGATTTATATCCCAATTTTAGTTTTAATCCCATTTTAATTACTAATAATAACTCCTGTTTAACTTGAGTGTATTTTTTAGATATTTCAATATTTTTACTATTACTCTTTATTTTCTTTTTTTTGATGACATTTCTATCAGTATCGCACCAACAAAAATAAGTACTATTAATATTTTCAATACACCATTATATCAAGTTAATTCTAAGTTCATTTTGGCAAACCAAGAATCATTTTTAGGAATATAATAATTAATTTCTAGTTGAAATATTTCCAGTACAGTTTGGCTGAGTTTTGGCAGCGGAGCCTAGATAACATAAGAAGAAATTTGTAACTTTGCGTAGTCTTTTAATTTACTTCCGCAAATTTGTAGGTGGGGTTTAGTTTACCAAACCCAACATCACGAAAATTCTCTAGTCAAATGTTGACAGAGAAATATTCAAACCTCATCAGAAATAATTCCCAAAAACGCTTCCGCAATTTTGTAGGTGGGGTTGAGTTAGCCAAACCCAACATCACTAAAATTATCTAGTCAAATGTTGACAGAGAAATATTCAAACCTCATCAGAAATAATTCCCAAAAACGCTTCCGCAATTTTGTAGGTGGGGTTGAGTTAGCCAAACCCAACATCACTAAAATTATCTAGTCAAATGTTGACAGAGAAATATTCAAACCTCATCAGAAATAAT